>CAZJPG010000007.1:46449-57295 GCA_964547855.1 uncultured Gammaproteobacteria bacterium
ATTCGATACTCTCTTCGATGTATTGGCGAAAAGCTTCGCGATCGTATTCTCCTGACTCACGCATTTTTTTTCTTGTGAGCTGGAGGATGTCTTGCATTATCTGGTCCATATTTTTCTTTCTCCTTTATTCATATTATATACTTTCATTGATATATGGTCAACGATTTTTTTTCATTTGACATTGGCCATTTTTTCACATATCATTTGGATGTGAATTAAAAAGTTTTTAAATTATAATGTTGTTGTTATTGTTGATGTTTATTTTTTGATTTTTAATTCAAAATTAGTAATTCATAACTTAACACATATGTCTCTTTCTATTGGCATCGTTGGCTTACCCAACGTTGGTAAGTCGACTCTCTTTAACACTCTTACCAAGAAGCAGGTAGATGCGGCCAATTATCCTTTCTGCACCATAGACCCTAATGTTGGAGTTGTCAAAGTTCCTGATGATCGTCTTTTGAAATTGGCTGAGGTTTCTAAGCCAGCCAAAATAATAAATACCACAATTGATTTTGTCGATATCGCCGGTTTGGTTAAGGGCGCTTCGGAAGGTGAGGGATTGGGAAACCAATTTCTTTCCAATATCCGCGAATGCGACGCTATCTGTGAGGTGGTACGTGATTTTGAGAACGACGATATTATTCATGTCGCTGGCAAGGTGGCTCCGGACGAAGATCGCGAGACTATAGACACAGAGCTGGCTCTAGCTGACCTAGCCTCTGCCGAGCGCGGCTTAAAGAATGCCGAAAGCGCCTGTAAGAGTGGCAACAAGGAGGAGATAAAGAAAAGAGATTTGCTTAAAAAAGTTCGTGATCATTTGGCGGCTGGAGGTCAGGTTCGTCAGATGGACTTGAATGAGGATGAGGATAAGATCGTAAAGAACTTTTGTTTTTTGACGGCTAAGCCGATCATGTATGTTTTGAATGTTTCCGACAAGGAAGTTAATATAGATTTGTCGAAGTGGCCACAGAACACTTTCAAGCTTAATATAAAATTAGAGAGTGAAATCGCGTCTTTGCCCGAGGAGGAGCAGGCCGAATACATAAAAGAGCTTGGTCTTAATGAAAGTGGTTTGGATAAATTGATTAGAGAAGCTTATCGTCTTTTAGGCTTAATAACCTTTTTTACCACTGGACCTGATGAAACTCGTGCTTGGACGGTTAAGAGTGGTTCGACTGCCCCAGAGGCTGCTGGAAAAATACACACCGACATCCAAGAAGGATTTATTCGGGCCGAGATTATCGGCTGGAAAGAGTTCGTAGAGGTTGGCAGTGAAGCCAAGGCTAGAGAGAGGGGGCTTATTCGCACCGAAGGCAAGGATTACTTGATCCAGGATGGTGACGTTTGTAATTTTTTACATAATAAATAAGTCTTTAAAGTGTAAAATATTTAATGTTTAACTTGGTTATGTGATGGTTGACTAAAAGGCTATTTTTTGCTAATATATCAGGTTAGTAATTATTAAAAGAACCCGTCCAGAGAATGGTCGAGTTTTTCTTTTTCTTAATATGAAAACGATAGAAACATTCAAAAAAATCTTTAATAGTAAAAAGACCACAATTATTCTTTTATTGGCGGTCGTGCTCATGTTGGCTAATACGGCGTTCATGGTGTCTGCTAGTCGCAAAGATGCTTATTCTGCCAATGAACACAAAGAGTTGAAGAAGGTTCAGGTTTCGACCATTAAGGCCGTCCCAGCTGGAGTTGGGGCGACTATTAAGACTGTCGGCAAGGTTATGCCGTCAAATTCTGTCGAGGTCAAAGCCCAAGCCTCTGGCAAGGTTAAAGGATCTTTCTTTAAGCTGGGCGACAAGGTCTCTAAAAATCAAGTACTGGCCTATTTGGAAAATGACATGACCTCTATAAGCTTGAGCGGTGCCCAGACTTCTTATTTGAACATGCTCAATAATCTAGATGTCACTAAGAGAGCGGCCGATGAAAATATCAGACAGGCTGAAATAGGGGTAACTAATGCTAAAGAATCGGTTCGTTTGGCGGAGGTCTCTTTGGAGTCGGCCAAAAATAGTTATGATAATGGCTTGAATCTTCAGGGTAAAGGAGGTTCTGATATTAGAACGTCCGCATTGGTCTCTTATGCCGAATATATCAATTTCTTCGATTCCTCTTTGAGTAAGATCAATTATTTGATAGGAGCTGAATCGGGTGAACGTCTCACTGGCGCCGAAGGCACTCTTTCGGACAAGAACACCCAGGCGCTCTTGGCCGCTCAAAATGATTATCGTCTAGCTAAAGCGGCTTATGACTCCATAAAAGGATCGTCACCGGATAAGGATACTATAACTTCTGACCTATCAGTTGTCGCTAAGGCTTTCCCTGCTCTCAAAAGGTCTGCCGAAGGGTGTGTGGCAGCTCTGAATAACACCGATCCAGGATCGTCTTTATCCCAAAGCTCTTTATTGGCGCAGCGCGATATATATTCCGGTCTAGTTTCGTCAGTGGTCGCCGAGCAGAATAAATTGGAAGGGATGATCTCGAGTCTCAACGGCATAGGTTTGAATGATAAGAGCTCTTCAGATTCTTTGTCTAGCGCCGTTAGCGCCGCTGAAAGCCAGTTGGCTATGGCCAAGTCTGGCTATGACAACGCTTTAGTCAATTTAGAGAGATCTAAGAAAGCCAAAGAACAGCAAGTTCTTTCTGCTCAGATGTCGATTGACTCCACCTTGACTCAGCTTAAAGTTAGTCGCGATCAGTTTTCAGATTTGACGATCAAGGCCCCGATAGACGGAGAAATATCTCGCCGCGCCATCGATCTTGGCACTGAGGTTTCGGTCGGTCAAACGGTGGCCGAAATAGCTCAAACCGATATTTTAAAGATAGAAGCCAACCTTAGTGTTGAGGACGCAGCTAGAATAAGTATTGGCTCTAAAGTTTCGATCGAGGGTGGTTTAGAGGCCGAAGTTACCAATATTTCTCCGGTCGCCGATCAGTTCACTAGAAAAGTTAAGATCGAAATATCCTTTGATAATAAAGACAAAGAACTATTCTCTGGCTCTACGGTCAAGATCGAAATCAAGACCGGCCAGCTTGAAAACGCTACCCCAGGTTCCATATATTTGCCGCTTAAATCGGTTAACATAGAACAGGATCAGAGATATATCTTTATAGTCGAGAATGGTGTCGCTCGCAAGATAATAATTGAAACAGGTTCCTCTCTTGGTGATGAAATAGAGATATTATCAGGACTAATGGGTGGAGAAGATGTGGTCGTCGACGGCGCTAAGTCGCTTTCTGGAGGAGAGGGGGTAGAAGTAACTAAATAGTCTATGGAAAATATAGATATCAAAGAGACAATTAAAAACGGCGAGGTCATGAATTCGGAGGCAAAAAAAGAATCCGGATCTATTTTTGGATTTTTCATTAGAAATTTTCGCTTCACTTATGTGCTTTTATTCGGATTGGTGGTGGCAGGCGTCTTTTCTTTTGCTACCTTGCCTCGCGAGGCCGAACCAGAGATAAAAATCCCTTATGCGGCGGTCACGACGGTCTTTTTAGGTTCGACACCGTCTGATACTGAAGAGCTTATAACCGACAAGATCGAAGATGGCATAAAAGATCTCGAAGGCTTGAAAATGATAACCTCTAATTCTGGTTCTGGCGTTTCCAGCATCTTTGTCGAATTCGAGCCTAGCGCTGACATTAATGAGTCGGTCAAGAAATTAAAAGATGCGGTCGACAAAGTTAAATCGAAGTTACCGTCAGAAGCCGAGGATCCGATGGTCGGTGAGATGAATTTTACTGACACACCTATTGTCACTTATTCTTTGGTCGGTGATCGCTCTGATGAAGAGCTTAAGAAATATGCAGAGATACTCAAAAGCGATTTAGAAGGCATTTCCGGAGTTTCGCGCGTGGAGGTCTCTGGCGCTGCCGATCGTGAGTTTTTAGTGACCTTGGACCCAGCCAGAATGGAGAGATATTCTTTGGGTTTTTCCCAGGTTTCTTCGGCTATTTCGGCAGCTAACGTGAGCTTGCCGGCTGGCAGCCTTAAGATGGATGGCTTTGAATACGGACTTAGGGTATCTGGAAAATTCGTTGAAGCTACTGATCTTAATGATGTGGTCGTGACAACTTATGAAGGTAGTCCAGTCCTGCTCTCTGATGTTGGTTTGGTGACTGACGGTTTCAAAGAAAAAAAGACTATTTCGCGCGTGGCGATAGGTCAAGACGACGCCAAGGGCGCCATCTCTTTGCAGGTCTTTAAAAAGACTGGCGGCAATATTTTGCGTATAG
Organism: uncultured Gammaproteobacteria bacterium; assembly: GCA_964547855.1. Classification (GTDB taxonomy): domain Bacteria; phylum Patescibacteriota; class Patescibacteriia; order Patescibacteriales; family WJLG01; genus JBAZHE01. The sequence goes on from CAZJPG010000007.1 coordinate 50,704, forward strand.
TCAAAGAGGCCGATGCTTTAGTCGCTAATGATTCCAACTCTAGTCGTCTTCCATCTGATATAAAGATCTTGAAGACAAATGATAATTCTGAATTCATAAAGGAAGATCTTTCTATCTTAGGGTTGAACGCTTTACAGACTTTTTTGTTGGTGGGCTTAATCCTCTTCCTTTTTCTTACTGCTTCCGGCGCTGTTATAACAGCCTTGTCTATTCCTTTAGCCTTCTTAATATCTTTCGTTTATCTAAAACTATCAGGCATGACCATTAATAGCATGGTCCTTTTCGCCCTGGTGTTGTCTTTGGGGTTGATGGTTGATAATTCGGTCGTGGTCATCGAGGGGTTCACTGAGAATTTAAGGAAGAAAGGCCAAAGACCGTTAGAGGCCGCTTTATCGGCGATCGCCGAATATAAATGGCCGGTCATTTCCGGCACCATGACCACGGTCGCGGCTTTCACGCCCATGCTTTTGGTCTCTGGTATTATGGGTGAATATCTCTCGATAATACCCAAGACGATAAACGCCACTTTGTTGTCTAGCTTATTCGTAGCTTTGATAATATTGCCGACCTTGGCCTCTCGTTTGATTAAGAATGGTCATACTGAAAAAAGAAAGTTCGACATTTCCGAAAAGATCATGCCGCCTTTTTCTGTCTTTTATCGTCGCATAATGAACAAAGTTCTTTCTGAGCGCCGCTTGTCCAGAACTATAATCATCTCATCTTGGGTGTTATTCTTCTTGGCTGTGGCCATGCCGATCGTCGGCGTGATGAAAATAGAGATGTTCCCCAAAGTCGATTTTGATTATTTCTACATAAACATAAAACTCCCTCCTGGCTCTACATTGGAACAGACCGACGCTATCACTAGAAAGGCAGAGTCTTATGTTTCGCCGCTGCCGGAGTTATCCAATTATGTGGTCTCTGTCGGTCGCAATCAAAATGCCAATGGTGGTAGCTCTGGAAGTAATAAGTCGAATATAACAGTTAACCTGGTCAAAGACGATGAGCGTTCGGTCAAGAGCTATGATATAGCCGCTTATTTGCGTTCAGAATTAGAAGATATAAATGGTGCCGAGGTGACCGTTGATGAGTTAAGTGCCGGTCCGCCATCTGGCTCTCCGATCGAAGCCAGAATAACTGGTAGTGATGGTAAGAAGTTGGGAGAAGTTGCTGCTAAGATCGAAGCTTATTTAGCCTCTAACCCAGAAGTTTTTAATATTAAAAATAGCCTTGAGGATTCGGCTGGAGAGTTCGTCTTTAAGGTTGATAAGGAAAAAGCTGATCATTATGGTCTTTCTCCTTTGATGATCGCCGGAATTTTACGCGCCATGGTCTTTGGCAGTGAAGCGGCTACGGTCAGTTATGCAGGCGATGATGTTCCGGTGGTTTTGAAATACCCAGAAGAGGCGATCTCCACTCCCGATGATATTATGGATATTTCTATTTTAAGCCCAAGTGGAGTGTATGTGCCGATCAAGCAGGTGGCCTCTGTTAGCTTGGAGTCTTCGCTTTTATCCATTGAGCATCGTGATGGTGAGAGGATAATCGCCGTTTCTGCTGATGCCGTCAAAGGCGCGAATGTGTCCAAAATATCATCCGATCTTTTAGCCGCCACTAAAGACATGGAACTGCCAGAAGGAGTGAAGGTTGCCGTCGGCGGAGAGATGGAAGATATAGAGAAATCTTTTAGAGAGACTTTCTATTCCATGATCGTCGCCGTGATATTGATCTTCGGAATATTGATATTGCAGTTCAATTCTTTTAAGAAACCTTTGATAGTATTGTTGTCATTGCCGCTGTCCATAATCGGCGTTATTGCTGGATTGATATTATTCGGTGAAGCGTTTTCCTTCCCAGCGTTTATCGGCATCGTGTCCTTGACTGGTATCGCGGTCAATAATGCTATAGTTTTGATCGATAAAATAAATCGCAATATCGAGTCTGGTATGGACATGGACGAATCATTGATCGATGCTGGCATATCCCGCTTTCAGCCTATATTGCTGACCTCTACGACGACCATAATTGGAATTATGTCTCTGATGACGGCTAATGAGGTTTGGAAAGGCTTGGCGATAACGATCGCTTCTGGTATGGTCGCTTCGACTACTCTGATTTTAGTGGTTGTGCCGATAATGTATCGTCGTTTTGGCAAAGAGAAAGTTTAAGTAGGTATTCGTTTAAATAAAAAAACACCGACAACTAAGGTCGGTGTTTTTTTATTTATAGAGATATGTCTTTTTTCAGGATAACGATCTCGCGCCACACTTTTTGTCCTTCGCGTCCGTATATCAAGTTGCCGCGAAAGTTAGTTTTGAATTTGCCTTTGATGTTTTGCGGGAGAGCATCGACTATTTTCCATCCATTATTCTCTGGGTCTATGAAGTCGGCCTGGTGTATGCCGCGAGGAGCGAAGATCGGCCAGATCATCACGATTGTGCCATCGTCTTTAAGTATTTTTTTAAACTCTCTAAGCGCGTCGGAATAAAGTCTTTCCAGTTCCGATTGAGTTTTAGAGATATCATGCCAGCCGCGTTGTGGGCCAAGGTATGGCTCGGTGGCTATGGCATCTATGGATTTCGGCGCTATCTTTTTAGACAACTCTTGAGCCGGGATATTAAAAAATTTCCAATCGCCAACCTTTAATTTCCAGTTGTCTTTGAGCCAGTTCATGTTGGACTCTGTGTCATTGACGGCCTTTTTGGAAATATCCGATCCGATTATTTTTTCGACTCCCATCAACGCCGCTTCCTGCAGTACGGTGCCGCTGCCACAAAAAGGATCTAGTATAACTGGGCATCTTTCTGGTCTTTTAATGGAGCAATCACAATGAAAAGGGATTTTACCGGTCAGATTGATCATGATTTGCGCCAGTTTTGGAGGTAGCATTCCTGATTTATCGTCTCTGTCCGGTCGTTTAAAATCTCTAGCCTCCAATCCTTTAAAATCTTGGACGGCTTTAGTCCTGCCGATTATCAATCCCTCTGGTTTTTCTATTAATACGATCTCCGCTCCGCCAGAAACAAGATTATTTTGCTCCACAACGACACTAGATAATGTCCTTTCTCGGCTGACCACGAAGCGAGCACTAATGCCATCCTCCTTAAAGCGGCGCTTTATTTCCAGACCAATTTTTTTTGTATCTAGCGGTCTTGGGCCATAATATGAAAAACCGAAGCAATATTTATTGGTCTCCACTCTTTTAGCAAGATGTTCTTTAAGTGTCGATAATAAAGTTTCTTGGACGGCATTCTCTGAACGAGAAGGGCAAAATGATAAGACTTCGCCTATTTTAACCGTGCCACCTAAACGTTTGATTAGGGTTCGCGGATCGGTGGCTGGAGTTTCGGCGATAAGCATTTGTCTGTCCGGCAATTCAAATTCCGTTTCCGGCCTAAGAATAGCAGCTATTTCAGCGGCCGATAGGGCCGGATTATTGCCTAAGGCAAAAAAGAGTTTCATATATCATCACTATAGAAGATAAGCTAAAAACAGTCAATTTAAATAAAAGAAGACCCCCTTAAAGACTTCTTAAGGGGGTTTATTGCTGGCAGGAAGAAGGATGGGTTAGTTGGCGAGAGCAAGAGCTTTGAGCGGGGTTGTGAAGCGTGATGGACGCCAATCTCCTTTACCGCGACGGGCACGTTCTTTGATATCGTAATTTCTGCATTCTCCAATGCTTCCAGTCATGACTGTGGCGGTTGCGGTTGTGGTACAGAAAGGATTGGCAGGGGCGGAAAGCATCGCCTGGTGCATAGCATCTTCATTGACGTATGCGCCAATTCTGTCTTTGTTGCGGCGATTGCGAGAGTGGTGGTCGTGGTGGATGTTGGTCAATGGGCGGAGATGCTGTCTTTGAATGCGATTAAGGATTGAGTCCTCTAATTTTTTTTGTTCGCCCATAGGGTCTCTTCTCATGGTAATACTCCTTCTGTCTATTGGTTTTTAAAAAGGTCAAAAAGATGCAGTATTTTTATTTTTTAGCCAATATTATATATTATTTTATATAATAAAAATAAGACATGGCTTAGCTCTTGCTTTTTTTATAAATAAGTGTTAAATTAGGTTCAACTTAATAAGTTCGCCTTTTCCATGGTATAGCCTTAAAGTGGTTATATCGGTCACGACAATAAGTTCGTGGTCAAGGGTCGAAAAGAACAAGACACCTCTTGTTCGTTCGTCTTTTTTGGATAAAACAAGGCGCACGAACAAGAGGTTTTTTAATAAAGAGATGTGAATATCAAAAGAGCTGTGTAGCGTTTTGATCTTTTCATCTTCAATTTATTCTATTATGTCTAAAGTGAAGAAAATCGAGAGCACTCACTATGAGTTGCTCTACATCATCCCAAATAAGTTCACCGACGAAGAGGCTGTGGCTATCGACGAAAGGATCAAAAAATCCATTACCGATGCCAACGGTGAGGTGACTTATAGCGAGGATTGGGGGAAGAAGAAGTTGGCCTATGCCATCGGTGGTTATAACCATGGTTATTACAAGTTGGTCGAGTTCAATTTGGCTGGCGCAGAGTTGTCCAAGTTCGATAACTCTTTAAGATTATCTAACGATGTTTTAAGACATCAGATCATTAAGACTAAGAAAAGAACTGCCGAGGAGATCGAAAAAGATAAAAAGATATCCGAAGAGCTTTTCAAGTTGCGTCGCGGTGTAGATTCAGAGGTTGTTGTTAAGCCGACTGATGAAGCTAAGCCAGTTGAAGAAGTTAAGACCGAGGAGACTGCCGAAGAAGAGGAAGAAAAGCCAGTCGCCAAGAAGAAAGCCGATCTCAAGGATTTGGATAAGAAGTTGGATGACATCCTTGATGCCGAAGATTTGCTCTAAGAAGAAATAAAATTAACTTCTCGCTCCGTTTCGCTTGTTTCATCAAGCCGGAAAAGGAGTGATAGATAAAACTATGAACCTCAACAAAGCTATGATCATCGGCAATTTGACCCGTGATCCAGAAGTGAGGAATACTCCGTCAGGACAGGCGGTCGCCTCCTTCTCTGTCGCAACTAGCTTCAATTGGACCGATCAGAGTGGTCAAAAGAAAGAGGTCGTGGAATTCCATAACATCGTCGCCTGGAGGCGTTTAGCCGAGATTTGCGGGCAGTATTTAAAAAAAGGATCCAAGGTCTATATCGAGGGTCGCTTGCAGACTCGCAACTGGCAAGACAAAAACACTGGCGCTAAGATGTATAGAACTGAGATCATTGCCGAAAACATGATCATGTTGTCTTCTTCGCAGGGCGGAGCTGGTAATTATTCCGGTGGCCAAGGACGCGGCAATTTCAACATCCCTAGACCGGGGAATTCCTATGAGCAGCCATCCTCCCCCTCTGAACCAGTGATCGATGTAGATGCTCCTACTTACAGTCCTGTTGGCGGTCCGAGCGATGAGGAAGAGATCAAGGTTGAGAACATACCTTTTTAAGAATTAATAAAACAAGTAAGATAAATTATGAAAAATCCATTAAAGAAAAAGAAGAGTTGTTTCTTCTGTGAGAACGGCGTCGAAGATATCGACTACAAGGACACTCGCCTTTTAAGGACCTTCGTCAATTTTCACATGAAGATCCTCCCTCGCAAGCGCACTGGCGTTTGCGCTTGGCATCAGAACAAGCTCTCTAATGCTGTGAAGCGTTCTCGCATTATGGCTCTTCTGTCTACTACTCACAAATAAATTGACAGCAAAACCATGCTTACAATCAGCGATATCAAAGCTGGCAAGATCATAAAGATCAATGGCCAGCCTTATTTGGTCATTAAGACCGATCACCTTAAGGTCGCTATGCGCGGCGCAGTTTTGAAGGTTAAGGCCAAGAATCTTATCACCGGCAACATGTTGGATGATAGTTTTCATGGTGCGGAAAAGATCGAGGAGGCGGACGTTTCGTCTAAAAAGGTCAACTTTTTATACAAAGACGAGACCAATGCCTATTTTATGGACAACGAGACTTTCGAACAGTTCGAGTTGCCGCTTGAGAATATCGGTGGTAAAGATGCTTTCCTTAAGGACGGCACAGATGTTAAGATGGTCTACTTCGAAGACAAGCCGATAAACCTCGAATTGCCGATCAAGATGGACTTTAAAGTGGTCTCTGCTCCGCCGGCCGTCAAAGGTAATAGTGTTGGCAACATCACCAAGCAAGTTGAGATCGAAACTGGCGCTAAGGTAGCAGTTCCAATATTCATCGATCAGGGAGATATGATAAAAATCAACACCGATACGGGCGAATATGTCGAAAGAGTAAATTCTTAATTAGAAAATATTATCTAATTATAGACAAGTGAAGACACGCTTTAAATAGCGTGTTTTTACTTTAATATAAGGCATTTTATTTGGTTGGTTAACCTTTTTCGCTTTATATTGACAAAAATCAAGAGTTATGCTAAATTTTGCGGTTCCATAAAATATGGAATAGTTCGTTACAATTTATAAAATGAAACAGTAAAAAAGGAGAATGATGTGAAATGAGATCTAAGAAAAGGTGATCCGATCATCTTATTTGTCTTCTTTCGAAATTTTTCTTCTAAAGAGTGGGGTGCACCCCTTTCATTTGACACATTCTCCACGCTCCAATTGATATTGCC
>CAZJPG010000008.1:0-51290 GCA_964547855.1 uncultured Gammaproteobacteria bacterium
TATCGTGATCGTGAGAAGAATGTAACTTCCCAAGGTATAACAGAGGCGAGACAAAAAATAAAAGAGGCCATGGCAAAGAGAGAAAAAACATCTCCTGCCGATTCGAAGGCTGCAGCCGTAGCCAAGATCGATCGACAAATCGCCGAACCGGACGAAAAATTAGCCGATCCGGATTTAGGTTATAGTAATCAAAAATTAGCAGAGAGGATAGCTATTAAAACAAGGGAAGTAGGAAAAGAAGTCAATGACGAAGAAGTCGATGATATAAGAGAGAGAATCAAAGAAGGCGACGATTCTCCGGAGATGATCGAAAAAAGAAAAATACAAGAAGAACAAGGCTCTGTCGTTAAGATCAATTTGGCTCAGGCGGAAAGTGATCGGTCCAAGGCCGATGAGCAGAAAAAATTGGAGGAGATGCGCCATCTAGATTCAGAAAAGGTCTCACACGGACTGCCTAAAAAATTCAAGGACAAGATAAAGGAGATAAGCGAGGGGATTCATAAAGAGAACGAAGAAGAGGTTCTTGTCCCAGAAAAAAATATTGAGACAAAACCCTTGACGATCGATGAAAAGTTGTCGGAATTGGATAGATTAGTTTCCAGTGAAGACATATTAGACCACCATCAGGCTGCGGAGATATTAAGAGGATTGTCGGAGGAAGAAGAAAAATATTTGGTCAAAAATATAAAACCAGAAACAGCTAAGCGCTTACAGGAAATAGAAGTGCCGGAGTTCGGTCGCCGTCCCAAAAGAGTTCCAGAGATCAGCGACGAGGAAAAACTTAAGAAAAGAGCGGAGCAAGCAAAAGCTGACAAAGACGATTTAAAAAAGAGAAAATATTCATCCGAGGATAAGTCGGATTATTTGCAGTTTCAACAAAAAACAATTGATCCTAGAAGGCAATGGCGCGATGATTTACAAGAAAAACCAGAGCAAAAAGATGTTCAGAATAGTGAAGAAGAGACTGTTTTCGAGGTCAATGTTCCAGCTGATGAAAAAGTCTCTGTTGCTGAATCGTCCAAAATTGTAGACGAAGAAGAGGTTGTATTTGAATCAAAAATATCTGCAGATGAGAAAAATATTGATAATGAGGCGATTAAGGAAAACTCTCACGAAACAATCGTTTCTTCTATAGAAAAGTCTTTTGCCGATAATTTTGGTATAACAGCCGAAGATTTGAAAGGCATCGATGGTTTTCAAGAGTTGTCTGACGGACAGAAGTCTTTTGTTTTGGAAAATTTGCGTCAAATTTCTTTAGGTAGAGTAAAAGAGGGTAGCGAGATCGAGTTCGAGGAGAAAACTAAACAGATAGCTAGAGAGAAAAAGGGTCTTGGTAAGATCGGTTCTTTGGCCATGAACAACCTTTTGAAGAATTTTAAGATGGCCAGCATTGAAAGACGGAAAGCGATCGAGGTAACCGCTGGAGGAATAAAAGATCATGGCGAAGTTTTGCGATCATTGGTCGATGGAATGAAAGATGGTCCGGAAGTCATTGAGAAAGATGGTCAATTGGAATTGCAATTCGCTTCTTTGGAAATATGGCACAACGAAGGTGAAAAAGAAATAGCCGAGAGCTTTAATTCGGCCGCCAGCCGTTTTATGACCATTCCTAAGGAGTGGGGGTATGAAAACGCTACTTCTGAACAGAAGAAAAAGTACGAAGAAGCTAAACAAGAATACGAATCGGCTAGGTCGGAATATTTAGACTTGGAGGTTGTTTGGCATGGAGAGAAGTGGGCTTGTCAGGATATAAATTCCATAGATGAAAAAATACAACTCAATCAATTATTGAATCATAACCCCGCGGCCGAAGAGGAGCTCTTAGCTTTATCCACTAAATCAGAGTTATCTAAGGGGATAATGAATTCTTTAAAGTCTAGCCGCGGCCGTGGCGTTTCTATGAGTGTCGGTTTTGCCGCTAGGAGCTTAGCAGTATCGACTTTAGGCGCTGCTGGTTCGTTGGTTGCGGCTCCGATAGTTGGAGGAGTGATTGGTGCTTGGCGTGGCAAGGTTAGGGCAGAAAAGGCGATAGAAAATCAGGACAAAAAAGCAAGACGAGGCGAAGGTGTGGTAGATAAAAAAGCCAATGCTTTCGTGTCGGCGGTTCATTTGATCAAGAGATTGAATGATCTGTCTGCTCAATATAATGAACTAAAGATGGCTGATGGTGCGGCTAAAGCTGGGGCGGTGATGGCATCCCTTAAGACTAGGATAGATTTTATCCAAGAGAAATTAGATAACGGCTTAGTTGATTTTGGTACGGCGGTTGATTATTCGGAAAAGACGAGACAAGAGCAGGCGAGCGAATTTTCTGGGGAAGAGAAGCATGAAGGAGTGATCGGTAATCAGTTCTCTTTAATTCAAAGCCTTGCCCAGGCCAAGGCTTTGGTTGTGGCAGAGAACTTTAAAGTCGAGGATGGCTCTTTAAACGAGAGATTGGAGAGATTTTTGGAGTTTAATAAAAACAAGATCGGAGACGAGCGCAAAAAGTATGTTAGAAACGAGATAAAGAAAGGTGCTTTGACTTGCGCTGGATTCGCTTTGGCTGGCGCCGCTTTCCGTGATGTGGCCGGTGATTGGTTCGGTTGGAACAAGGGGCATGGATCAGTGATAAAGAGTGGCGTATCAAAGGCTAGAGAATTCATAAGAAGTGGTTCCAATGTCGAAGCTTCACCTAGCACCCCGGATGATTTCAGCCAAACGATCGTTAATCTTTCCGGTGATAAGGTGCCAGAGGTTGGTAAAGTTTTTGTGGATGAGAAAGGTGTATCGATCGGAGAAAATAAATATTTCGGCGGTAAGACGGTTTGGGGTGAGGCTGAAAAACAAATCGCCGCTTGGCGCGGAGTCGAAGGCAAGATGCCACTTAAAGATATAGATAAAGTCAAAGACCTGATTGTTGCCCATCCGGAAAACTATGGGCTACAGGCCGGTGATAATGTCGACGATCTCACTTCCGCCCAACTTAGAAGCGTTGATTGGGACCGCGCTCTGGCCGATGCCCATTTGAATAAGGATTTCGATGTGGTCGAAAACAATTATGTCATTAAAAATAATGACCTCAAACTCACTGAAAAATTCAAAGAACAGATCGCTGGCAATAAAGAACAAGAATCGATAAATAATCTTGAGAATACATTGAAGAATGTCGGCTTTAAAGGAGTTGTTCCTATGAACAAGGCTGTAGAAGTTTTGCCAACAGAGGAGGTTACCACCGTTGTCGGCTCTCCTGATCATCTCAAGGCTTTTATAGACGACCCAGATTCGAAAAAAACTTTAGAGGAGATGTCCAAGAAAGCGCTGACTTATTTCAATGGTCAGAATAAGTGGGCCGATCGAACCGCGGCCGCTAATGAGCTTGGCTTAATGAAAAAAACGATCGAAGAAGAGTTCGGTGGTACGGTCGGTTTTGACGAGCATGGCACAGTGAAGATAAACATGCCTGATGGATCTTCTAAGATACTCTTTTCTCCGGAAGCACAGGCCAAAGTCGATGTGTCCGATATTAAGATAGAAAATTCTGGTAACGGGGACGCTAGGGTGGAGGTTGCCGCGGCGATTAAAGGTGGTCAGATCGATCTAAATCAGGAGATGTTAAACAAACTTTCTCCGGCCGATCGTCGAGCTGTGGAAATTACGGCCAAAAACCTTAGAGTATTGGCTAATAATTTAAAAAGATTACCAGAGAACTCTTCTCAGGCAGCTGGTCTTCGTAAGACGATGGGGGCGATCATGAATTCTGCCGAGGACAAATTCGGCAAAGGCGTCTTCGGAAAAGATTTAACCATGGTCGTTAGGGGTGCTGATATGCCTGCCGGTGGCGGCACGGCTATGATGGGAGTGGCTAAGCGCGGCATGCTGGATATGGATCAGGCTAATAGAGTAGCAGCTTCTCGTCCTATGAGCGTCGCAGAGCTTGATGAGACGACTAAAGACATTCCGGATAAATTCGACAAACTTAAAGTTTCCGTCGATGATCAGCAAGAGAACCCTATCTTTGATTTAAAGGAAATTAAAGTCGCAAACAAAGCCGGAGTCACTCCTTCTGCAGAGGCGGTTAGCGTAAGCAACGATGAAACTAGTGTTGTGGCTGAAAATTCTGGTTTGCAAACAGAAAAGATCCTTGACAATGATAAGACGCTTAACCTCGATTCGTTTAAAGGAGTGAAAAATAATCCTCTTGGAGAGTTTCCGCAAAAAGAGTTAGTTTTTTCTTCTGATAAGATTTCTGGGGTAGAAAAAGCTGAACTCGATAATTATTTCAAGGAGACCTTGGCCGAAAGAAATGAAACAGTTAAGCAGCTTGCGGATTGGAAGGCTAAATATGGTGATCGACCTCAGTATAAAATTTTTGAAAAAGAGGTTGAAAAGGAGGTGTCCAGAATGAATGGTCAGTTAGAATCTGTAGCTAAATATGCCGCCGGTAAATACGATGGTGAAATGAAAGTCTCCGTTTCTGGTAATATGGACCCAGCAAAGGCGGCCGATATGAGCTTAGAAAGACTAGCCTCTCGGACTAAGCTTTGGACGGTTAAAGAGTCTTCAGAAGAGGCTTGGGGTGAATTACACAAAGAATTGGAAACTCTTGGTGGTAAAAAAGTAGGACAAACTGTTGGTGGCACCGCAGAAAGGGCTAGCGCTCAAGCAAACGGTCAGATCATTGAACAGCAGGATGTCGTCGAGAATAAGCCGACCATCGAAAAAACACCAGCAATAGAAAAAAACACACCTCCTCAAATAAAGGAGCAGGTCGTTAATAAGGGGGATGCTTTGCCGCCAAGGCCAGAAGGCTCTCACCCAGTAGCTTCTAAGTCAGTGGTCGAGAAGGTCGAAGTAAACGCGCCCAAGGCCGTCGAGAACGTCCCAGCTTCGGAGATGCCGGCGACTATGACACTGCAAGAAGCTAAAACTTTCGACCAGCCATTCACCGACCCGAAGTTGATTACATCTTTAGCCGAGCAAGGATCTTATATAAATTTGCGCAATGTGCCAGAGGTATCTAAAGAAGTTTTGAAGGCTATATCCGATCAAAAAAATGGCAAGGTGTTCAATCTTATCGGGCTAGACGCTAATCGTCTAGATGACGAATCGTGTCGCTTGTTGGCTACCATGAAAAAGAGTGGCAAAGTGCTTATTTATGATGATGTTTTAAAGAAAGTTGAGAGCATCGCTGGAAATGGCAAGGTGGAAGGTGTCGTCGAAGATTTATCTCAGAATGATTTTGTTGATTTGAAGACGGAAATAGATAGTCTTTATGGTAAGTTAAGATATGGTGATTGGTCTAGGTTTGTGGATGGAGGAGTAACTGGAAAAGTGATAAATGACGATATGCAGAACATGGTCGAGAGCGATATGATTCGTTATACTGGCTTAATAAAGCAAGGATTAGAAGAAATGAAAATGGCCGATAATCCCAAAGATTTAGCGGCTTTAAGAAGCGGCCTAAAACAAGTCATGGAAATGTCGGAAAAAAGATATGCTGGTCGTTTGGGTGTTAAAAAGATATATAGCGACTCACTGCGTAAATTAGCCGGAATGTCTTAAAAAGTTTATCGAAAATAATAAAAGTGGTCTTAATTAATAAGACCACTTTTTTTATTTCCTGATTTTTTCAGGATCCAACAATTTAAGAGCGATGTATTTTTCGCTTGTCTCAAGCATTAATTCGCCTTTTTGGGCATATACAGTGCTAATTGACATCTGTTCAGCTTTTTGTGGTGTTCCAAAAATCCCTTGGAGGAATTTTATGGCTGCCCAGGAGGCTGATAAGTCTGCCTTGTCTCTGGCGATGTCATTGTTTAGCGATTTTCCGATGCCACCGACGATAATATTGATTGTGCCATCTTTTGCTGTCACCTTTGCAATAAAACCAAGGCAGGCACTACTATCCATTATGACGGATATGTTCTTTGCTTGAAATTTTGCCTTCAAGCTGTTGGCGACAATGGCGCTGTCGCTTTCTTGATGATGGCGACGAGCGAATGATGTAGAAAAGATAATAATGACGAATAGGACGGAAAAGCGTAACATAGAGGCTCCTTTTGCTTGGTTGTAAAATGAACTGTTTTATATGTTATAATTATAGCATAAATTTGTTATTTTGTCAATGAAAATTGTTTGACACCATTGCCGGATTTGCTATAATATAAGCAAGGTCCTGGGGACGTTTAATTTTATTTTTATACTTTAATATTAGCTGTAAATATGTTTATTTCTTACTTGGGGCATTCCTGTTTTAAGATTCAGGACAAAATAGGTTCGGATGGGGTTACCGTAGTGACCGATCCGTTCGGAAAATCGTTTGGCTTGAAGGTTCCTAACTTCGAGGCCGATGTGGTCACGGTCAGTCATCAGCATGATGATCATAGCAATGTTTCAGCCTTGCGAGGTGATCCTTTTGTTATAGACGTCCCAGGAGAGTATGAGGTCAAGGGTGCGATGGTTATCGGAGTCGAGTCCTATCATGACGATAAGCAAGGAGAGGAGCGTGGAAAGAATAATATGTATCGCATCGAGGTCGATGGCATTAGCATCGGTCATTTGGGAGATTTAGGACACACGTTGACCGACGAAGAGCTAGAACAGTTAGGAGTGATAGATATATTGTTAGTGCCAGTTGGCGGCAAGTACACCATTGACGCCAAGAAAGCGGTCGAGGTCGTGAATCAGGTCGAACCACGCATCGTCATCCCAATGCATTATAAGCTGCCTGATTCCAATATCGATGTCGATGGCGTAGAGAAATTCATTAAGGAGTTGGGAGTCGAGCCGAGAAAAGAAGAGAAATTTAAGATGGTTAAAAAAGACCTGCCGCAAGACGGTATGGACTTAGTAGTGATGGAGGTCGCCAAATAATTAGTTTTTATCAAGGAGGAGAGTATGGGCAAGCAATATCGTGAAAAAGACGCAAAGAAAATGGAGGTGGCCTGGGAGAAAGAGGAACGGGCCAAGCACACCGCTTTGCTTTCTGGAGTAGTTTTTTTTATGTTGTTGATCGTTTTTTTGTGGGCGATCAATACTAAGGGTTTGCTGGAGTTTTTGAATATGAATAAAAAGAAGAGTTTCAATATCGATGATTTTTCAGTTGAGTTCAATCAAGCTTTAAGCGACGTCTCGAATAAGTTAGGAGATATGAAGAACGATCCCGTTCCTGAAGGGTATAAAGGGAAAATCGACGGCGATCAGAAAGATAAACAATGAATTTATGAAGAAAGATAAACAAAACAAGAAGCAAAAGGAGGAAAAAGACGAGAAGAAGGAGGATATGAACGCTCAAGCGGCGTCCGAAGAGAATACGGAAAGCGCCGAAGATCAAAAGAGCGGTCCAAAGAGCGAAAGAGTTTTAGAGGCTACTAAGACCGAATATGGATTGATCGCCCCGCAGCCTTTGACCGAAGAAATGAGTCGATCTTATCTCGACTATGCCATGAGCGTCATCGTGCAACGCGCCTTACCGGACGTTCGTGATGGGCTTAAGCCTGTCCATAGGCGTATTTTATACGCCATGTGGTCGATCGGACTTAGGGCAGGGGCTAAATTCCGTAAGTCGGCGACTGTCGTCGGCGAAGTTTTGGGTAAATATCATCCTCATGGCGATAGCGCCGTCTATGATTCTATGGTCCGTTTGGCTCAGAATTTCTCTTTGCGCTATCCCTTGGTCCGCGGACAAGGTAACTTCGGTTCTTTGGACGGAGACAATGCGGCTGCCATGCGTTACACCGAAGCCAAGTTGTCGCATATAGCCGAAGAGATGCTTTTCGATATCGAGAAGGAAACGGTGGATTTCACACCGAACTTCGATGGTTCGCAGAAAGAGCCTCGGGTCCTACCTTCGAAGCTTCCGAATTTGCTTTTGAACGGCACCATGGGAATCGCCGTCGGTATGTCCACGAACATTCCGCCGCATAACCTAAAAGAATTAGCTTCGGCCATTGGGCATTTGATCGACAATCCGGACGCTTCCGTCGATGACCTTTGTCAGTTCGTCAAAGGTCCTGATTTCCCGACCGGCGGTATCATTTATAATGAAAAGGAAATAAAGGAAGCCTATGCGACTGGTAAGGGTGGCATAGTTATGCGCGGCAAGGCTGAGATCGAAGAGACTAAGGGCGATAAATTCCAGATCGTTATTTCCGAGATACCTTACCAGGTCAACAAGGCTTCTTTGGTCGAGAAGATCGCGGAATTGGTCCGTGATAAGAAGATCGAAGGTATTAGGGATCTAAGAGATGAGTCCGATCGCGAGAAAAGCGTTCGTATCGTCGTCGAGCTGAAGAAGGAAGCATATCCAAAGAAGGTTTTGAACGCCTTGTACAAGATGACGCAGCTTCAGGACACTTTTCACGTCAACATGTTGGCCTTGGTGGATGGTATCCAGCCTAAAGTTTTAAATCTTAAGTTGATACTTGAGGAATATGTCAAACATCGTGAGGAGATAGTTAGGCGCCGCACTCAATATGAGTTGGACAAGGCCAAGGATCGCGCTCATATATTGGAAGGCTTGGTAATGGCCCTTGAGGATATCGATGCCATAATCAAGACGATCAAACAGTCCAAGGACAAAGAAGACGCTCGTATAAACTTGATGAAAAAATTCAAGATGACGGAGCGTCAGGCTATCGCTATCTTGGAGATGAAATTGCAGCAATTGGCCAACTTGGAGCGCTTGAAGGTCGAGGAAGAATTGAAGGAAAAGAAAAAATTGATCGATGAATTGGAGGCCATCCTTAAATCTCGCACCAGAATCCTTGGCATAGTTCGCAGTGAATTAGACGAGATAGCCGATAAATATGGCGACGACAGGCGTACTGCCGTCATGGCTCGCGGCATCAAGGACTTCTCTATGGAGGATTTAGTGCCGAATGAGGAGGCCATCGTCATGATGACGCGCGACGGATATATCAAGCGCATGCCGCCGGACACCTTCAAACAGCAGGAGCGCGGTGGCAAGGGAGTTATTGGCCTAACGACCAAGGAAGAGGATACGGTGGAATTCATGTTCAACACCATGACCCACTCCGATATGTTGATGTTCACCACTAAGGGGCGTGTCTTCCAACTTAAATCATATGAGATACCTGTCGCCTCTCGCACAGCCAAGGGCACACCGATCGTCAACTTCTTACAGTTGCTGTCAGAGGAAAAAATAACTTCGATCCTGCCTTTGGATAAGATAGCTGGTGCGGAATATCTGTTCTTCGCCACCGAGCAGGGCGTTGTAAAGAAGGTTAAGTTAGACTCTTTCTCCAATGTTCGACGCAATGGTTTGATCGCCATCAAGATGCATGGCGACGATCGATTGATATGGGCCAAGCCTACTTCTGGATCCGACGACATTCACCTTATAACTTCGGAAGGACAGTCGATCCGTTTCCATGAGGACGAAGTTAGGGAGATGGGACGTAATGCGGCCGGTGTTCGCGGTATCAGGTTAAAGGGGAAAGATGCTGTAGTTGGAATGGGTGTCATCCCGACAGATAAAGAGAGACTGAAGAAATATCAAGTTTTGACGATAATGGAGAAAGGTTTTGGTAAGAGAAGTCCGCTGTCACTCTATAAAGAGCAGGGACGTGGCGGATCTGGTATCCGCACCGCTCATGTCGATGCTAAGACCGGCAAGATTACCAATGCCTTCGTGGTCAATTCCGAGTACATGGCAGATAAAGACTTGGTCATTATCTCCGACAAAGGACAAGTCATAAGATTGCCATTCAAACAGGTCAACGAATTAGGGCGCGATACTAAGGGTGTTAAGTTGATGCGCTTTAAGGAAGAAGGCGATAGCGTGGCCTGTGTCACCTGGGCTTAAAAGGAAAAAGCTTTGAAATAAGAAAACCGCCGATGATTTATCGGCGGTTTTTTGTTAATAAAAAGAGGTGAAGATCCGTAAAGATCTCACCTCTTGTTCGAGCTGTAAAAAACACTATTGTGCTGTGTCTGTGGCAGCGCTTTGTCTTTTTACTTTCCGAGGAACTCGGTTTTTGATGGCGCCGGCTATCACGCTAAAAAGCCAAACCAGTGCAAACATCACTACGGCGACGGCTGACATCGATAGCAGTCCCATAAGCCATCCTACAAAGAAAGGTAGTATTATCACGAACAGTGAAAGAATAATGACCGCGTAGGCGCTCATTATTTTCTTTTCCTTTGTTGGGTTGTTACGTGATTTTCCCATCGATAGGAGTAGGCCGAAAAGAATGCCAGTTATCAATGAAAGAACAAGTCCGGCCATGACCAGGAAAGGCGGCACGGTTTTTACTTTATTGACAACCTGAAGAAGGAAGGCAGCTATGAATATATATAGCGTGGAAGATAAACCGATATTGGCACAGGTCAGAAACACTTTTGGGCTTATTGCCTTAACGCTTCGTAAGGCGATCGCCAGAATTAAAAATGTTCCAAAAACGAAAATTGGGATCATTGGGACATTGGTCGTCGACGTAGTGTCGACATCTTCCCAGTTGCCAGCATTCAAAGAACCGGAATTATCTTCGTACGTTATTACCCTCTCTTTTATTTGACGGTCTTTTTTTAGGCCGGCGAAACCGCTGGGGCGCTTTGTGACCGTGTCGATCTCTGTGGTTCGACCATTCGTTATCGCCAAGGAGGCGATGTCGAGAGGCACATCCATGTCGTTGCTGGTTAAGCGCTGGTCGCAATGCCAGGCGTAATAATTGGACGCATCCTTGGTCACGGTGACCGTCGGACGATCTTCCGCCATAAGATTGTTGGCCACGAAGATGGTCGCCAAACAGACGAAAAACAGGGAATGGCGCATAAAGCCTCCTCTTTGAAGTGTTTTAAAGTGGTTATTTTTTACAGTCGAATGTAACGAACAATCCTTAAAAGAATGTTTGGACATTATCATATTTTTATTTTTTTGTCAATATTACTCATATAATAGATAGATAAAGATGTTATTTTTTGGGTTTTTTGGTAAATAATGATTATAAGTAAAAATATTTAAAATTAGCTAATTTATTGATTTAGTAGGACTTTTATGAAGAATTATTTTGCTTGGGGTATTGACAAATATATTTTGCCGTGCTAAGATGCTATGATTTGTTGAAAACAGAATAAAAGGCCGATTGAAACGGGTTAGGCACGACAAGCATGGGGATTTTCTCTTAGGTTTCTTGGGCTTGGTTTTTTTGACGTCGAAATATAAGACGCCGCAAGAACCAGGCTCGAGTAATCCTAAGGAAAATTTTCTTGCCTTCCCGTTTGAGTCGGTCTTTTTTTGTAGCCGATAATTACCAGTATCAAAGGAGGTCTTAATGGAAGCCGAGATACGCAGCTCTTTAGTATCCTCTCAAGGGCATAACGCAGCCGAATTGGTCCGTCGTTATTGTCGCGACACTATCACTGACGAGATACATGAAATGATCAATGATAAAGTGAATGTCGATGTCGCTTTTTTTGCGGCCATTGGCATTAATGAGTATTCCTTGGCGCGTGCCGCCGCCGAGGTATTGGTAACTTCTGATTCTTATTCGGAAGACGTCAGAGAAAAGGCCTCGGCATATTTACGAGGAGATGATGATCTATGAATAAAAAACGCCATCACTATTTTAAGTGATGGCGTTTTAAATTTCTATTGATGTAGTTGGAGTTTATTCAGCTGTCGCTGGAGTGGATGTCGCTTTTTTCTCTACACCGATAAGGCAGACTTCTTGCCAGGGAACATAATGCGATTTAAATCTTTTTTCCTTGACTTCGCCGTCAGGGTAAGTGACTTTGTAATCAAAGTAGGCGTCGGCGCCGTTGTGGGCGCGTTCCGTGCATTTTTTTTGCCCCACTGGCAGATCGGTCGTCTCGATTATTTTTGTGGCCGGAGGCTTGACTATGTTGTATATCGTTGGGTCGGTCTTTTCCATTACTCGACCATCTTTAGTTCCCCAGAAGTCGAAATAAATGTCGTTGCCGTCTATGCGGCTCTGAATCAAGATATAGTTTTCGGTATCATTGAGGAAGCGCAGGTCTGGCCACGGTCCGTATATGGCAGCATCCGTTCCAGCTGGTTCGTAGTATGAGACGCGATATGAATGTGATTGTCTGGCGGTTATCGGCAGACCGCTTTCCACTGCCGAACGGAATAAGGTGGTGCCTACTTGGCATAATCCTCCGCCATATTCTGGTACGGTCTTATCGCCTTTTATGGTCATTTCCGGTAAATATCCTGTTTCGGCCGTAACATCGCCAAGAGTGTTGTTGGTAGAGAATTCTTCTCCTGGAGCGACCAAGGTTCCGTTTATGGCAGCTGCTCCGGTGGATATGTTGTGGATGCGGTTTTTAGGACTGCCGGAGAAGTTGGAGTGCCCGGTGCCTATCAGTTCTTTAATACCAAGATCGTTAACCGTTTCGGTTTTAAGCTGACTCTTTACTGCCTCTACTTGAACCTCGACTTTTTTTTCTTCGCCAGCAAGAAAATCGGAACGTAATTTTGATACAGTCTTGTCGATGTCGATTTTTTGTCCATCGATCGAAGAGACGAATTCTACGACTCGATTATCTTTTATTTCAAAGCGGGCATCAACTGGCTTTATGCTAATGGTCGGTGAGATTTTTTCACTCAAGAATGATTCGATCTTATTTTTATCAAGATCGATGACGACTTTATTTTCCGTTCCCCTAGAAAGAGTCAGCCAAGAGGCGATAGTATCTTTATCGACTGGCCATTCTTCTTTCTTAAAAGTGAGAGCGAGTTCAGCCTTGTCCAAGAATTGTGCTGCTTGAGCCTCGATATTTTGGCATTCGTTCTTCTTTATGTCTGGGTATTCTTCGGTCGAGCCTATCGATATCGCCTTCGAATTATCCAAGTTCTTTATGCTGTCTTTCATCTCCCCAATGGCCTTATCGTAATCAAAGCGGAATCCTGGTTTTTCGTCGGCTATTTTGAAGATAACCTCTTTTTTCCAATAATTAGGCGTGGTTGTGGCATACAGCTTGGCGTCGCTGCCAGGTTGTTCGTAGGCAAAGAACTTAGCGTCTAATATGTTCTTTATTTCTTTGTCGTCGGTCGAAAAGATCAGATTTTGGCCCTTCCCCCTCTTGAATAGGGATAATTTGTCTTTAAGGTTCTGCCAAAAACCATGATCCCTTCCTATGGTATAGGCTTGTTTTATTGTTTCGTCAGTTTTAAATGAGACTATTTGTTTCGCTATGTCTCCCCCAAAAGAAGAGAGAATCGGCAATATTGTTATTTGGTCGTTGTCCGTCTTAAAGACAAACCCCTCCTGATTCAATTCATCTATTCTCTTATTAAGCATTACTCTGGCATCTTCTGGTTTTTGTCCGCCGACGTACACTGGTCCGACCGAAATTCCTGGGTATATGCGATCTTTATATATTTCTTCGAACATCAAATAAGAGGCGCCTACAAGATCGACCAAAATGAAAAGAGCGGCAGCAGTATATAGCCACTTAGCCATTTTCTTTTTAGGGGCGATCTCTCCCTCTTTTTTTTGTCGATGTTTAAAAAACATATTTCATGCTTTTAATATTTCGTTCAATATTTCTTTAGGTGATATGTTTTTGTCCTTGGATACGAAAGATATCTCCTCTCCTTCTTGAGAGTCCGGTGATAAAAAATCGCCGGGCCAAACTATCAATCGACCCTTTTCATCCCTTAAAAAAGCCCTTCCTCCTTCCAGGCGTTCTATCTTGAGCTTTATTTCCATAGTGTCAGTTTTCAATCTTTTACTTTGATCCCTACTTTATTGGATTTTTTGATTTTTTTCAAGGTGATGGTCAATACGCCGGCCTCTAGGGTGGCGTCGATCTTCTTTTCGTCGACTTCCACCGGCAGTATGACCGAACGGGAAAATGAACCCCAATAGCATTCTCGATAGAGGTATTCCCTTCCTTTTTCCTCGCATTCATCCTTTCTTTGTCCACGAATAGTCAGCATGTCGTGGTCAATGGTGATGTCGAGATCTTCCGGTTTGACGCCGGCGATAGTGGAGCGAACTACTATTGTTTTGTCGGTTTCGTAGACATCAAGCGATAACTGACCTTCTTCATAATCAGCCATTGGAGTCCAGTGGCGCTCTTGTTTTTCTAGGGCATGCTCGTTTTTTTTGCCCTTTTTTTTGAAAAATCCGATCATAGTAAGGTTGATAGAGTTTTATTACCTACATTATATAATTGATGCGTCTTTAGAGCAAGAAAAAACCGCCTTTATAGCTGATTGCTGTAAAAAGGCGGCCATTTTTATTCAAGGCTTGAATATGAGGAGCTCGGTGTCAGGGTCATTCCGCGTGTATACTAGGAACATCGCTTCGGCGGCTTTGAAGAAGCCGGACCGTGTCGATAGATTTACACGCAAGGTCTTGCTGTCACTGATGTCTTCCCATGGAGAGGTATTGTTCTTGCGGCTGGCAAATTCTAAACAGTCTATTGTCAGCCAATCATCTTTGAATTCTAGCTTGCTCACTATACCTCGATAGTCTATCTTTTGTTTTTCACAAAGAACAATGACTGTTTTACCTTCCATATCAATGGCTAGAAAATCTTCAAGAGTTATTCTTCCTTCGTTCATTTTTGACCTCCGGTATAGAACGTCTGTCGTATATTGTTTTCGACTATCTTTAAAATAGTGCTAAAGTCGTCATCTTTATGAGAGCGATTGTGCAGGGTTTGGCCGCATTTTTGGCAGCGATAACCTATGTTGTAATTATCTCTCTTTGCCTCGGCCCAAATCGGTTCCAGTTCTCCTCCGCAGGTGTTGGCGCGGTCGCCTGGGTTGATGTCTACGTGCTTACCCCAAAGACAATGCGGGCAATGATCGGTGTAGCCGTCGCCTTTGATCTCGGCCCCGCAGTGTTCGCAGGTGAAGTCTTCAATTTTTCTTTGGAATTTTTTAGACATGATTTTGGCTTAAAATTTATCATCAAAGACGAAGTTTGTCAATCGATGTCAATAAAAAAAAAGTTGCCTTAATCGGCAACCTTTTTAAAGGTGGGCAATAGAGGATTCGAAGGGCGTAAAGCCCGTCTCCCCTGAAAGGCTTAATAGGTTTACTAGGTTTTTGATCTGGCTGTTTTCTAGGTGTTTGTTTAAAAAATAATCCTCCTTTTAAGAGGTTCTCATCTCTCTTGTCTTCTAATAAAAAAAGTTGCCTAAGTCGGCAACCTTTTTATTAGTGGGCAATAGAGGATTCGAACCTCTGACCTTTACAATGTCAATGTAACGCTCTAACCAACTGAGCTAATTGCCCTTGCTTTGTGCGTCCAGATGGATTTGAACCGTCGACCCCCGCTTTATAAGAGCGGTGCTCTAACCGCTGAGCTATGGACGCGCTCTTATTTTTGTTTTTGAAAATAGCCCCCTCAGAAGGGCTATTCAAGGTCGAATGATTCAAACAATTCGAACAATAGATAATTTAGCACCTTCTTTTTATTTTTTCAAGAGCCTAGTGTTTTTTGTGTTTTTATAGCCCGTATTGGCTGATTTTTCTTTCTAATAATGCTAAGACCTCAACTTTGGTCTCTTCTAGCTTTTTATTGATCGTCGCTTCGGCCAGTTTCTCGTCGCCATGCGGGGCATATTCTTTGACTAAGTCCAAAAGATTGATGTTTTTAGGGGTATGGATCAAAAAGCTAGTCTTCACTAAATCGTCTTTCCCGTCGTCGTAGAAGATGACGACTGCCTTGGCCTCTGGTATGTTGGCCGCTAGCTCGTCTATTAATCCTGAAAGATCGTTTTTCCCGGCGCCGGTCTTCAAAAAATCATTGGCGGTCACGGCCGACCAAACGATGGCATTGTTGGCGGCTCCCGATAACCTAGAAAGTATCAACCCCCAAAGTTTTAGGGTTCCGATATCTCGCGAGCGGTAAAGGCGATTGACGATCTCTTCGCGGCGGGCCTCTTTGGATATAAGGGAGGACGTTGCGGCCAATGTATCAGGGGTGATATTGGCAGTCTTGAAATTCTTCGTTTTGGATATGATGCCAGTCAAGAGGCAGGTAGCGATGTCTCCATCGATTTTAAGTTCTGGCCAGCTATCCAGCAAAGACAAAACTATTTCCGATGTCGAAGCGGAGTTTATTTGTACGAGATTGATCGATCCGTACTCGTCGTTGCCAGCGTGGTGATCGATGTTGATGATCGGAGTTTCGTAGAAAAATTGGGTATTTTCAGAGAAAATTGCCCCCAAGGAGTCTAGATCCGGTGTGTCGACGGTCAAGATCAGATCGTATTTTCCTCCTTCGGATTCTATCTTTACGTCCTCGGCCGAAAAATTCCCACGCTTAGCCGAAACTATGAATTTTAGGCACTCGTCCTCTAAACGATATTTGACGCCGCGAATTTTAGTTTTAGTCGTCGAGAGTGAGATGACGAATTTGTTAAGGTCTCGGATGGTTCGTTTTATCTCGGAGAAACTTGGGAGAAAAGATAGCGGTTTGGCCTTTCCGTCTACAGTTAAGGACCCTTCGAATTTGCTAGAAGCGACTTCGACTTTCTTCCCCATTTTTTTTATAGACAGATAGAGAGCTAGGGCACTGCCAAGGTTGTCTCCGTTCCAGTGGGATGAAAAAGCTATTAAAATATTTTGTGATTTCTTTATCTGATCGATCACTTGTTCTTTTGGTGGGAGCATTTGGTAGTGTTTTGTTTTTGAATGATAATATTATCCTTTGCTTTCGGAGGTGTCAACGCCCTAGGGCGGTGGAAAAGTTCCGTTTTAGCCGCTTAAAACATCATATCATTATAACATCGAATCATTTTGGTATCTAGCAGGCAAAATATTGGGCATCACAGCATCGATCGCTGTTTGATCAAGCGTTTATTTAAGGGAGTATATTTTTATTTTTTATCTAATATTAAATATTTTTTCTTTTTAAATTTTAATTTTTGGTTTAAATCCCCCTTCTTGCCAAAAGGCGTTTCCTTTGATAATCTTATATTATAAAATAACGAAAATTAGCGTCTAAATATGAGTAGCGAAATGGATAAACAATATAATGCCTCTGACCACGAGGATATTATATATAAAGAATGGGAAGAGTCCGGCCTTTTTAATCCGGACAATCTGAATTTATCGGATGATGCCCCTTCGCATACTATAGTTTTGCCTCCGCCAAACGTTACCGACAAACTCCATGTCGGCCACTCGGCCATGTTGGCTATAGAGGACCTACTCACTCGCTATAAAAGGATGAATGGATATCGTGCGCTCTGGATCCCTGGAACTGATCACGCGGCGATCGCCACTCAAAACGTGGTTGAAAAAAGATTATTCAAAGAGACCGGACAAACTCGGCATGATTTGGGCCGCGAAGTGTTTTTGAAGAAGGTTTGGGATTTCGCCACTGAGACGCAAGCGACCATATTGAATCAAATTAGAAAGATGGGTGGCAGTCTCGACTGGTCACGCCTAGCTTTTACTTTGGACGAGCAGCGCGAAAAGGCGGTCAAGAAAATGTTCGTCGATATGTACAATGACGGCGTTATTTACCGTGGTGAACGCGTAGTCAATTGGTGCCCGCGTTGTAAGTCGACTTTGGCGGATGATGAGGTGGAATATAAAGAGCAGTCTGCTAAGCTCTATACTTTCAAATACTCTAAAGATTTTCCATTTTCTATCTCGACCACTCGTCCGGAGACGAAGTTGGGCGATACGGCTGTGGCGGTTAACCCTAGAGATGAACGCTATAAAGATTATATCGGCAAGACCTTTGATGTCGATTTCGTTGGCGTGCCTTTAAAGATCAAAGTTATCGCCGACATTGGCGTCGAGATGGATTTCGGCACCGGCGCTTTAGGAGTGACACCGGCGCATTCCATGGTCGATTATCAGATGTCCATCAAAAACGATCTGCCGATGGTCAAGGTCATAGATGAAGACGCTCGTATTCATCAGGGATTCGGTGAATATTCTGGTTTGACCGCTGTGGAGGCTCGCGAAAAGATAGCCGAAAGATTGCGCGAGGCTGGTCTAATGGAAAAAGAGGAAGAGCTTACTAATAATTTGTCCGTTTGCTACCGCTGCGATACTGGCATTGAACCAATACCTTCCAAGCAGTGGTTCGTCGATGTCGATAAAAAATTGGAAAAGCTCGGCGGTAAATCATTGAAAGAAGTTTCCATCGAGGCAGCCAAGTCCGGCGAGATCAAATTCACCCCGGAGAGATTTTATGACATGTATATCAAGTGGATGGAAAATCTTCATGATTGGTGCGTTTCCAGACAGATTTGGTTTGGTCATCGCATCCCGGCTTGGTATCGTTCAGTCAATGATTCTCAAAATGATGTTGAGACTTATGTTGGTTTCGATAAACCAGAAGGAGAGGGATGGGTTCAGGACGAAGACACTTTAGACACTTGGTTCTCTTCTGGTATGTGGACTTTTTCGACCTTGGGTTGGCCGGACAATTTCAAAGATGGAGTTAAATCTGGTGATTTGGCCAAATTCCATCCGACCGCGGTTTTAGAGACGGGCTTTGAGATCATAACTCTTTGGGTCTCTAGGATGATATTGATGTCTTACTACGCTTTGGGCGAGAAGCCTTTTTCTAATGTCTATTTACATGGCATGGTGCTCGACGCCAATGGCAAGAAGATGTCCAAGTCGAAAGGCAATGGCATCGATCCCTTGGTCGTCATCGACCAATATGGCACCGACGCCTTGCGGTTGGCTTTGATGATCGGCAGCACTCCGGGAAATAATACTAAAATGTCGATGGAGAAGGTCGAGGCGCAGAGAAATTTCATAAATAAGCTATGGAATATCTCTCGTTTTATAATCACTAATTACGAATTGGCGGCCACGAATGAAGCTCAAGAGATATCCGAGGGCGATATGACGGCGGCCGACCAATGGATATTATATAAATTCAACGATTTGAAGGCCGCGGTCACTAAAGATATAAACGATCTTTCTTTTTCCCAAGCCGGTGAAAAATTAATAGATTTCACATGGAATGATTTTGCCGATTGGTATTTGGAGATCAGCAAATTCGAGAAGAATGAGGGAAAAAAAATTATTTTAGCTTATGTATTAAAAGATCTGTTAAAACTTTTCCATCCATTCATTCCTTTTGTCACTGAGGTCATTTGGAAGAAAGTCTCCACGACCATGCTTATGGTCGAGAAGTGGCCTAAATCAGACTTGGGCGGTGAGGCCATTGGCGCGGAATTTTCCTTGATCAAGGATATTATTTCCGCTATTCGTAATGCTCGGGCTGAAAATCGCGTCGAGCCAGCCAAAAAAGTCGATACCGTTATCTATGCCGGAGACAAAGTCGATGTCGTTATGGCCAATGAGGCTTTGATAAAAGGTCTTAAGACTGGCGTTGGAGAATTGTCAGTCAAAGAAAAAGGCGAAAAGATCGCTGGCGCCATTTGCGCAGTGGTCGGCAATATCGAGATATACTTGGTCGGTGCCGTAGATACAGAAAAAGAAAAAGTTCGCTTAGAGAAAGAAGTGGAGAATCTGGAGAAGTTCATTGCCTCGCTCAATGGTAAGTTGTCCAATAAAGAATTCGTCGACAAAGCTCCAGAGAAAGTTGTGACCGCCGAAAAAGACAAGTTAGCTAAGGCGGAAATTGAATTGACTAAGTTAAGAGAGCAATTAGAAAATTTATAAATTCGAACAATGACTTTAAAGAATTATTTAATCCTAATGTTATCGGCCACCATCGTTTGTTGGGGCGCTTTCTTGTTCGTGATAAACACCATCGACCCTTTCGCCGCTAATTGGCTTGGGTTCGTTCTCTTTTATTTCTCTTTGTTTCTGGCTTTGACCGGCAGCTTCGCGATTCTTGGTTTTTTGATCCGTTTTGCCGCTTTAAAACAAGCCTTGGCCTTTCGTTTGGTCTCGGATGCCTTTAGTCAGTCATTCCTTCTGGCTTTAATGGTGACCATCTCTATGGTCCTCCAATCATTCGAACTGTTGTCATGGATCAATCTCTTTTTACTCATCGGCGGTGCCGCCGCTTTAGAGTATTTTTTGATAGCTCGCGGACGATCGAGAGTCGTACGTGTTGAGCGCCAATAAAATTTTTAGAATAAAAATTAATTATATGAAAGAAAGATTGGAAGAATTAAAGAAGGAGATAATGGAGCAGCTTTCACGGGTGCGATCCGGAGAACTTTTAGAGGAACTTGAGGTCAAATATCTTGGACGCAAGGGAGAGCTGTCGAATATTCTTCGCGGAATCAAGGATTTAGCCGACAAAGAAAGGAAGGAGATCGGAGAGCTGGCTAATTCCATCAAAAACGATGTTTCCGCTAAATTCGAAGAGATAAAAAGATCGGTAGGTTCAGATAAAGACGACTCGTCTATCGATGTCACTTTGCCTGGCACTAAGATCGAAGGCGGACATTTGCATCCGCTCACCCAAATTCAAACCGAGCTCGAAGATCTTTTCACCTCTCTTGGCTTTATGGTTTTGGATGGGCCGGAATTAGAAAGCGATCATTATAGTTTCGAGGCCTTGAACATACCAAAGAATCATCCGGCTCGCGATATGCAGGATACGTTTTATATCGACAAAAAGAATAAAGACGATGAATACGATTTGGTCTTGCGTCCTCATACTTCGCCAGTTCAGATCCGCGCTATGCAAAAATATGGCGCCCCTTTGCGAGCCGTCATGCCGGGCCGCTGCTTCCGCAGCGAGGCCACTGATGCTCGCCATGAGCATACTCTTTTTCAAATGGAGGGGATTATGATCGGCAAGAATATCAGCTTCGCCGACCTTAAAGGGGTTTTAGAGTTGGTCGGTCAAAAGTTGTTCGGACCAGAGACGAAATTGCGTATGCGTCCGAAATTCTATCCTTTCGTAGAGCCAGGGTCGAATGGTGAATATACTTGTTTTTTGTGCGGCGGCAAAGGCTGCAGAGTTTGCAAAGGTTCTGGTTGGCTGGAGATATTGGGCAGCGGCATGGTGCATCCTGAGGTCCTGAAGGCCGGTGGCATAGACCCAAATGAATATTCTGGGTTCGCCTTTGGCTTTGGTCTGTCGCGCCTCGCCCAGCTTAAATATGGGATCGACGACGCTCGCTTGGCCTTGAGCGGAGATCTAAGATTTATTCAACAATTCTAGAACAAATTAAGAATAAATATATGTACTTATCGTTTAATTGGATCAAGGATTTTCTAGTCATTCCTAAAGGCGTCAAGCCAGAAGACGTTGCTTCTAAATTGACCATGCATACTGTCGAGGTCGAAGGCTTACAGTGCCAGGCCGATCGTTTTGATAAGGTCGTCGTAGGTAAGGTCCTTGAGGTAAATAAGCATCCTAATGCTGATCGTCTCAATTTGACCAAGGTCGATGTTGGCGACAAGGAACCATTGGCCATAGTTTGTGGTGCTCCGAACGTGGAAAAGGACCAATTAGTGGCCGTGGCTTTAGTCGGAAGCGAGTTGCCGAACGGCATGAAGATCGAGGAAAGGGAGGTTAGGGGCGAAAAATCCTATGGCATGATCTGTGCCGCCGATGAGTTGGGCCTAGGTGATGACCATGCCGGCATCATGGTGCTCGACAGCAAGAAGGCTAAGATCGGAAAACCATTCGCGGAATATTTAGGCTTAGAGGATATAATATTCGAGGTCGATAATAAATCCCTCACCAATCGCCCTGATCTTTGGGGACATTTGGGTATGGCTCGTGACATGGCGGCCATTATGGATTCCAAAGTGACCAAAGAATTCGAGCGGGTTTGGAACGATCGTTTGTCCTCGAACAACGAAGGAGACGCTTTAGATGTAAAAGTCGATGACGATAAACTTTGCCAGCGTTATATGGCAGTAAAGATATCTGGCGTCAGCGTCAAAGAATCACCGACTCAAATCAAAGAAAGATTGATCGCTGCTGGAATGAGACCAATAAATAACATCGTCGATGCCACTAACTATGTCATGCTTGAATTAGGGCAGCCTTTGCATGCCTTCGATGCCGACCTAGTAAAAAAGATAGTCGTTCGCCGCGCTAGAAGCGGAGAGAAAATAAAAACCTTGGATGGTCAAGAAAGAAAATTGAAGGAATCGATGTTGGTCATAGCCGATAAGGAAAAACCATTGGCCATAGCCGGTGTCATGGGCGGTGAGAATAGTGAGATCAGCGTCGATACGTCTTCCGTAATTTTGGAAGCCGCGACTTTCGATGCTTCGTCCATTAGAAAGACTTCCACTGAATTATCTTTGCGTTCCGAGTCTTCGGTGCGTTTCGAGAAAGTCTTGGATCCAAATTTACCAGAAGTGGCCCTGCCAAGGTTTTTGGAGATATTACGCAAGACCTGTCCAGAGGCTAAAGTCGATAGCAGGATCACTGACATCAAGAATTTTTCCGATAAAGAAACTGTCATAGAGTTCGATTTGGATTGGGCACACAAGATGATCGGCCAGGATATTGGTAAAAAGAATATAATTAAAATACTCGAGACTCTTGGTTTTTCGATCAAATCTTCCTCTGGACGCGTCCTGGAGGTCGTTCCGCCAACTTTCAGAGCCACCAAGGACGTTAAGATCCGCGAGGATGTTTTGGAGGAGGTCGCTCGGGTGTATGGTTATAATAATATCAAGATTTCGGCGCCGCTCGTGGCCATGGTCGCTCCAGAGCCTAACCTTGAAAGAGCATTTGAGCGTAAAGTTAAAAACACTTTGGCTTTCGGAGCAAGACTGACCGAAGTCATGAATTATTCTTTTTTGAACGAAGAGAAGATGACTAAGTTGAAGATGACGGACAAAGGCTTAATCAAGTTAGCCAACCCGATATCCAATCTTCATACGCATTTACGTGGCGACTTGTTTCCAAATATGCTTGATAACATTCGTTCCAATCAAGCCAAATATGACAAGATATCTATTTTTGAGATAGGGAGCATCTTTTCTGATTCTATTGGAGATATAAAAAAGACCGAAAAGGATGGAGAGTATTTACCTCATCAAGAGAAGCACCTTTGTCTTATGGAGGCTGGAGTTTCTGGGAAAGATAGCTTTAGAGTCGTTAAAGGTAACTTTGAGTATCTAATGTCTTATTTAGGATTGCCGGTCCGCTTCGAGCCGGTTGAAGGCAGTATTCCTGAATGGGTCGTCGATGGGGTTTACGCTCAAGTTTTTTCTGGATCGACACAGTTGGGCTTAGTCGCTTTGGCAGCGACTGGTTTTGGTCTAAAAAAGGAGACAGCTATCCTCGAAGTCAGTTTTGCCAAGCTCTTCTCTTTATTTTCAGCATTACCTCCTAAGTCATATTCAAAACCGAATAAATACCCGGCCGTCGTTCGTGATTTGGCCTTTGTGGTTGACTCTAAAGCGCTTTATAACAATATAAAGGACGAAATAGAGTCATTTGATCCGCTTGTATCTAAGGTCGAATTGTTCGATGTCTATGAAGGGTCGAATTTGCCTTCGGGCATGAAGAGTCTGGCCTTTCATATAGAGTATGAGTCGGCCGACAGGACATTGGAAACAGCTGAAGTCGATGCTTTGCAAACCAAGTTGATCGAGCATCTTGAGAAAAGATTCGAAGCCAAGGTTAGAAATTTCTAAAATTTAAAAATGATCGAGATAAAGAAAATAAAGAAAATATCACTGGCTAATGCGGTTGCGTTTCTGTCGTCTTTGGCCGCGTTCGCTTTAACTTCCGGTTTTTACGGTTACGCCTTGGTTATGGCCATAAGAACAGGGCAAACAGCCGAGCCGCTTTCGAAATTCGTTTGGTTCAATGTTGGAGTCGGATTGCTCGCTGGGTTGTATGCCGCCTTTTTCACTGGACTTTTGTCTTGGGCGATCGGTTTTTTGATGGCTGGGCTATATAATGTTTTTGCTAAGCGTTCCGGCGGGATAAAAATCGAAGTAGATGGCTTGCCGATGGCGGAGCTCAAAGAGGACAAGCAGGGAGAATTATTTCCATTCTAATAAAGAGTCGGCCTGACAAAAGGTCGGCTCTTTTGTATTTTGTCGGTGGAAAAGGTATAATGGATAAGAAGAAAATAACATCCAATATATGTTTAACGATAGCAAGGATATTTTGTTTCTGACTATAGCGGCTTGTGTGACGGCTTTTACCGTCTTCGCCTGCTGGGGTTTGTATTATATCGTCGGCGGTTTGCGTAATTTTTTCAAGATCGCTCAAGATATTAGAGATGTCTTTAAGAAGATAGAGGATACGATCGATGCTGTGAAAAATAAAGTAGGTCAGAGCGCTTCCTATATGTTCCTTCTTGGCGAGGCGTTGAAAAAAGTCGTAGAAGCGGCCAGAGTCTATTCCGATCGTAAGAAAGACAAGAAAGAACGTGAAGA
Source organism: uncultured Gammaproteobacteria bacterium (assembly GCA_964547855.1). Taxonomy (GTDB): domain Bacteria; phylum Patescibacteriota; class Patescibacteriia; order Patescibacteriales; family WJLG01; genus JBAZHE01. Next base: position 24,248 of record CAZJPG010000008.1, read on the forward strand.
ATATGATGATCGAGAAGAAGAAAGAGTCTCGGATATAAAGAAAGGTAAAAAGGTTAAAGTCAAATAAAGATTTTAAAAATACGCCATTATCGGCGTATTTTTTGTTAATATTTGACATTTTGCTTCTCAAGAGAGAAAATTAAATTTCATTAAATAAACCACAAAAATATGGACTCCAAAAAAGACTTTAGATCATTCCAAGACTTTACGAACCTCTACGAACTTTCAAAAACCCTGAGGTTTGAGTTGAGGCCGGTAAAATTCAATGAAAAAGGCGAAATTGAATGGATTAATCAAGAAGAAATGGAGCAAGTATTTAAGGAAATTTGGGATAAGGACTTACAAATCCACAAAAACTACAAAGAAGCTAAAAAATGGTTCGATAAAATGCATCGTGAATTTATTAATGAGTCATTATTAAAAACCTCTATTTCTACGGAAAAATTACAGGCCGCCGAAAATCTTTATTGGAGCTATAAAAACGACAGAAAGGCTAATGATAAAAAATTTAAAGATTTAAAGAAGGAATTAAGAGAGGGTATTATCGAGGGTTTTAATGTTACAGCTAATTTATGGAGAGAGAATTACACAAAAACCGTTGAGAATGAGAAAGAGTTAAAAAATATAAATAAGGACAAAAATAAAGGCATTAACTTTTTTTTCAAAGACGATGTCTTTAATTTTTTAAGTAAAAAATATCCAGAAGCATTACTTGAAAATAAAGATGTTTTTAACTGTTTTAATAAATTTTCAACTTATTTTTCCAAATTTCATAAAACTAGAGGCAATTTTTATGAAGCCAACGGAACATCAACCGCCATCCCGACCAGAATAATTGATATTAACTTGCCATTCTTTTTGGAAAATAAGAGGAAGTTTGAAAAATTTGGAGAAGTTTTAAAAAGAATATTGCCGGCTGAGATTCTAAAGATTTTTAATTTAAGCCACTTCAATCTTTGTTTTAATCAAAATCAAATCAATGAATATAATGTGGCCATCGGCCTAGTTAATTCGGCAGTAAATAAATCCGAGCTGGCCAAGCAGGTTAAATTTAAGATTTTATACAAACAAATATTAGGAGAGGATGGCGAACAAGAGTCTTTTGTGGAGATAAAGAACGACGAAGAAGTTTTTCCCGTGATAAATGATTTTATAAAAGAAGCTGAAGAGAAGAATGAAAAAATTAAGGCGCTATTATTTGATTTTTACAAAGATCAGATGAACGGCGAAGGACGATACGACATATCAAGGATTTATTTTTCCAAACCATCCTTGAATACTATTTCTAATCGCTGGTTTTCCCGTTGGGATTTAGTTAGAAATTCCCTGCTTGAATCAATGGGCAAAAAGAAAACCAACAAGGAAATACCGGATTTCATCTCCTTACTATCCCTAAAAGACGCGCTTAGCCAGGCAACAGATAGTGCTGGGCTTAAAAATATCTTCAGAGATTCATATCGCGAGCATTTAGATATGGCCAAAACCGCTTTTGATAATTTTTTAAGGATATACCAATTGGAATTTGACCAAATATTTTCCGGGCAAGATGATGATGCCGGTTATGATAATAATTTGGCTAAACTTCGCGAGATGATGGGGAAAGAAAGCAAATACTCCAACAAAAAAGAAAAGAACGAAAAAGGCGAAGAGATTTTTATCCAAAATCAAATCATTAAGAAATATGCCGATTCCACTTTGGCTATCTATCGTATGGCTAAATATTTTGCCATTGAAAAGGGAGGCAAGCCAGTTGAGGGCTATGACGATTTAGATGAAAATTTTTACGATGAGGCGTATTATGGCTATTCCCAAGATAATAATATATTTAAATATTATAATGCGTTAAGGGATTACTTGACTAAAAAAGGATACAAAAGAGATAAGGTTAAAATAAATTTCGACAAAGGAACATTAATGGGTGGCTGGTCGGCCGATGAAAAAGGCGGTCTTCAATATTGCACAGCTATTTTAAAGGATGACGAAAAATATTTTCTAGCGATTTTGAAAACAGGCTCAGCCTTTAATGATAAACAAGAAGGCATAAGCGATTTTTCAGGCGGGGAAATAAGTCTAATGGAATATGAACAACTAAAAAGCCAAACGATTTTTGGAACTAGCTATGCTGGTAAATATGGGTCGAAATGGGCTGATGATAAATTAAAATTAGATGGGAAAGAATTAGTAAAAAGGGCTAAGGAAATATTAAGTGAATACACAGAAATCTACCCAGAAGTAAAAGGGTTGCTAGCCATAGAAACAGAAGATGCCAAAGAGTTTATTAAAGAACTTAACGAATTAGTGCTGTATAAACTATCTTTTAAAAAAATATCCAAAAAATATTTAGCAGATAATATCGTAAATAAATTTTATTTATTTGAAATATATAATAAAGATTTTTCTCCAACCAAAATAGATGGCTCCAAAGAAAATATCCATACTTTTTATTTTAAGAATATCTTTACTAGTCCAAAAATAAAACTTAGTGGAGGTGGAGAGATATTTTTTAGAAAAGCTTCCGAACAGTCGACTGGTGAACGGTTAGATTCTAAAGGCAAACTGGTTAAAAAATATCGTCGCTATTTAAGCGATAAATTTTTCTTGCACGTTCCGATAATTTTAAATAACGGCGCTGGCAAAAAATACTTTAAAGATTTCAACGCTGGCTTAAAAGGATTTTTGAAAGATAACAAGGAAGTGAATATTATAGGCATTGACCGCGGTGAAAGAAATTTAGCCTATTATTCAGTCATCAATCAAAATGGTGAGATTTTGGAGCAAGGGTCATTTAATAAAATAACCGCCAATGGTAAAGAATTTGATTATTTCGCCAAGCTGGACGAGATGGAGAAAAAAAGAGACAAGGCCCGAAAAAGTTGGCAAGAAATAGAAAAAATTAAAGAAATAAAAGACGGATATATATCGCACGTGGTGTATAAGCTTTATGAATTAATGCTAAAACATAATGCGATAATAGTCTTTGAAAATCTTAACGCCGGATTTAAGCGCGGCCGGTTTAAGATAGAAAAACAGGTCTACCAAAAATTGGAATTAGCTTTAGCGACAAAATTGAATTATTTGGCCTTAAAAGATAAAAAACCAGAAGAACAAGGTGGTGCCCTAAACGCCTATCAGTTAACTCCTAAAGTTGATAATTTTTCCGACATGGAAATGAGCAAGCAATTCGGCGCGATTTTCTATATCCCAGCCAGCTTCACTTCAGCTGTCTGTCCGGTCTGCGGATTTAGAAAGAGCTTTTCTTTGCCAATCGGCACAAAAGAGAAGAACAAAGAATTGGTGGAAAAATTTGACATCAATTATGACGCCGCCAAAGATAGGTTTTCTTTCAGCTGTCTTAAAAGTTCCTTTTTTAAGGATAAAGAAGACAAAAAAACCGGCGAAGACGAAGGTTTTAAAGTTTTTTCCAAGATTGCCGTTAAAGATGATATGGAATTCTATTCCGATGTTGATAGGGTAGAATACGAAAAAAGCGCCGATGGCCGCAAAATTGTCGATAAAGACATAAGACCAACAGAAATGATTAAGGCCTTGTTTGGTGCAGTAATAGACATCGATAAAGATATTTCAACCCAGATAAAAGAATCCGATCTGCCGGCCAAATTCTATGAAGACTTGTTAAAGGCAATCAATGCCATTCTTAAAATCAGAAACACCAAAAAGGAAAAAGACGAGAACGGTGTTACGATAAAAGATGACTATCTGCAATGCCCAGCTTGTCATTTTGACACCAGAAACACCGATGACCTGGCTGCGCTTAAGAATAGATATAAAGGCAAGAAAGAATTTAGTTTTGATGGCGATGCCAACGGCGCTTACAATATTGCTAGAAAAGGTGCAATAATCCTTGAAAAAATCAACAAATATCAAGGTAAGTTGATAGATATGTCAAACTCTGATTTGACGGTTTATCAAGAGGAGTGGGATAAATATTTACAAGGCAACAAATAACCAAAAAAATTTTTAGGTCGACATTGTCTTGACAAAATTAGTTATCTATTGTATAAGGTAGCTAATTTTATTTTACAAAAAAACACCCCACCACCCCCAACCCCTCCTCCGAGAGGAGGGGAATTATTTTTTATGGAGCAATATATTCAAATAACTAAACTGAACGACTTTGTTTTTTGTCCGCTGTCTTTGTATCTTCATGGTCTTTATGAGAAATATGATCAGAATATTTATCATGAAGAAGCGCAAACGGCTGGCAAGATTAAGCACGAGAATATAGACGAAGGCCGTTATTCCAGCCGTAAACGCTATTTGCAAGGATTGCCGGTATATTCGGAGCGCTTCAATCTTATGGGCAAGATAGATATTTACGATAAAGAGGAAAAGGTTTTAATAGAAAGAAAGAATAAAATTGATAAAATTTACGATGGCTATCGCTATCAGCTTTTTGCGCAGTTTGAGTGCATGTGGGAAATGGGATATCCGGTAGAAAAAATGTATCTCCATTCTTTGTTGGATAACAAAAGATACGAGATAAATCCGCCGGACATCGAGGACATGATTAAGTTTGTCGATATCGTGAATAGTATAAATAAGACTAATTTATATAGATTTAAAAAAGGAGCCAATCCGAAAAAATGTGATAGATGCATTTATAGAGAATTGTGCAATCAAAAATATGATGTCGCTGCCTGATTTCAATGAAAAACAAATTTTGTTCGTCTATGGGCGCAAGGAGATGGACAACAGGCTTAAATTCATCAATGAGAACATTGTGTTTTTAAGCAACGGCAAGAAAATCAATCAGTTATCTTGCCATAAAATATTTGCCGTATTCGTGGTTGGTAATTTTTCCATAACCTCGGTTCTTGTAAGAAATTGCCGTAAATATGGGATAGCTTTGTTTTTGCTAAAAAATAATTTTGAGGTTTATGCCTCAATAAATTCTTCTTTGGATGGTAATTATCTTTTAAGAGAGAGGCAATATAGAATAAACAGGGATTTTGAGATAGCTAAGAGGATTGTTAAAAACAAGGTGTATAATCAACTTTCTTTACTGAAGGAGGTTGGAAAATTGTCTGATTTCCAAGGTTCTTGCGGTAATATTGATCGCAAAATAGATCAAGCATCGAACGAAAAGGAGCTGCTTGGTATAGAGGGCAGTGTTAGTAAGTCTTTTTTTAGCGATTATTTTTCCGATTTGGGGTGGGTTAGGCGCATGCCTCGCACTAAATATGATATTAATAATACGGTCATGGATATCGGCTATACTTTTTTATTTAATTTTATAGACGCATTATTGAATCTTTATGGTTTTGATAATTTTAAGGGCTGTTATCATAAATTGTTCTTTCAAAGAAGGTCATTGTCTTGCGATGTGATGGAGCCATTCCGTTGTTTGATCGACAAACAAATACTTAAAGCCTTTCATCTTGGCCAAGTAAAAGAAAATGATTTTAATTTGATCGGCGGGAAATATGTTCTGTCTTGGGATAATCAGGGGCGTTACGGGAAAATGTTTTTTGATTGCCTCATGGAAAGAAAAGAGGACATCTTTCTTTTTGTAAAAGAATTTTATTATTATATGATGAATGACGGAAGAGAGTTTCCGTTTTTCAAAATAAAATAACGCTTATGTTGATAGTCTCTTACGATTTTGAGAATGACAAAGCTAGGACACAGTTTTCAACCTATTTAAAGCAGCATGGTCGCCGCCTGCAATATTCGGTTTATGAAATAAAAAATAGTCCGAGAATCTTAAATAACCTACTTAAAGAGGTTGAATTGCGTTATAAGCCGCGCTTTACTAATTCGGATAGCGTGTTAATATATAGTATGTGCAAGGCTTGTGATGGGAAAATAATTCGTTATGGACACCCGGTAAACGAAGAGCAAGAAGTGGTTGTTTTTGAGTAATAAAAGGGACTTTGAAAATTGAATATAGGTAGAAGCCGCTGTGCTTATATTAAAGTCATAATAAGAGTTTTTTGGGCTGATAAAAATCTCCGTCTCTATTTTTTGGAGATGGCTAAAGTTAGCGGAAAGTCGTTGAATCAATTTTTGATCAATTTGCATCTTTCCGCTGACTTTAGCAAAAAGAACTCTTTAATATAAATATTCGATTTCTACTTTTGTAGATCAAGGAGTTTTTTCCGTTTAACGCAGTTTCTTTAATATAAATATTCGATTTCTACTTTTGTAGATAATAATTGAACGTGCGAAAGAAGAACGATCTTTAATATAAATATTCGATTTCTACTTTTGTAGATATACCAGAAACAACGGATTGATAATTACTTTAATATAAATATTCGATTTCTACTTTTGTAGATCTTTAGAAACAGGTTGATTATTTATTAAACTTTAATATAAATATTCGATTTCTACTTTTGTAGATAAGGAAAGCGACAAGGTGTGTGATTTCCTTTAATATAAATATTCGATTTCTACTTTTGTAGATATTGCCTTGTTCGCCTCGTTCACTTCGACTTTAATATAAATATTCGATTTCTACTTTTGTAGATATATAATCCTACTGCTAAAAACGAAATCTTTAATATAAATATTCGATTTCTACTTTTGTAGATTGTTTCAAGAGTGGTGTCATTTATGGCTTTAATATAAATATTCGATTTCTACTTTTGTAGATTTTATTAACACAAAAAGTGCTAAACGAACTTTAATATAAATATTCGATTTCTACTTTTGTAGATACAAAAAAATTATACGACACATATGCAAACTTTAATATAAATATTCGATTTCTACTTTTGTAGATTCGGCGATGGTTAAGAGGGCGATTTTATCTTTAATATAAATATTCGATTTCTACTTTTGTAGATAAGCGTGGTGTAATGAGAGACTTCTTGCTTTAATATAAATATTCGATTTCTACTTTTGTAGATTCAACAAGGAATATACAATTGAATATCTTTAATATAAATATTCGATTTCTACTTTTGTAGATACAAACGGGGACACCTACGAATATCCTTTAATATAAATATTCGATTTCTACTTTTGTAGATGATCCATGAACCGGTAAAATAGCGCCGCTTTAATATAAATATTCGATTTCTACTTTTGTAGATTAGAAAAATGGGTTACGTGTATGCTACTTTAATATAAATATTCGATTTCTACTTTTGTAGATAATGCATTTGCGGGAAAGAGATAAAACTTTAATATAAATATTCGATTTCTACTTTTGTAGATATTATCGTATAAAAATAAATACTTATCCTTTAATATAAATATTCGATTTCTACTTTTGTAGATCGTCGGTTTGTCCGCTTTCGCCCTTTCCTTTAATATAAATATTCGATTTCTACTTTTGTAGATTTATCGTCGTTAGCTATATATTCATCTCTTTAATATAAATATTCGATTTCTACTTTTGTAGATATGTATTTTTATGAAGTATTTATATATCTTTAATATAAATATTCGATTTCTACTTTTGTAGATTAAGATTAGTATATCGGCGATTATCCCCTTTAATATAAATATTCGATTTCTGCTTTTGCAGACGTTGTGTGGTTAATAGGATGTGATTTTTGAATGCAGGTGACTGATTAGTCAAATAAAAAAAGCCTCGGACAAGTTTCCGGGGCTTTTTATTTTGACAATGTTCAATCGATGCCAAGATCATGTTTCGTTTGGAGCAATATCCTTTTTAAGGATCTGTCCTTGATCTCTGGGCTGTAATGCTCGATAAATTCTGATGCTATCCCTGCGTGACCATATTTTTCGTATTCCGCGGCCTTTAAGATCGTTTGAATACGGTCGAGCTGTTTGGCGATCTTAGCTCTTCTGGTCTTTTGCGCTTCGTATTCGAGCCAAAGCATCATTATCGTTCCGCCCGTCTTCGGCAGTTTGGAACAAATTTTATTCATAGCCGCTGTTTCGGCGATATGCTTTTGTTTTTTCGTCCATCTTCTCTCTTCTGGGCACTTAGGATCGGTCCGTGGATCGCCGACATTCTTATCCGATTCCGCCCAGTCATGAATCTTCACAATTTCTTCTAGGCCATGGATGTTGAAGAGGGTTTTAGCCATTAATATCATCTCGTCCGTGTGCTGGCCGACCGTTTCAGGATTTTTTACGCCTCTGTCGACGTAGCCAGTTCGCAGTGTCTCGTATAATTTTCTGTTTATCTCTTCAATGACAGCTTTTTCTTCTTCGGAAAAGAATAGAAGTCTTCTCATGAGGTTTCCTTTTTTGAGATTTTTGTCGTTTTCATAATTCTTTGGAAGTGATGTCGTCTATCTCTTGGTGCAGTTCCGATTGTTCTTTTCGTCCCATTTTGAGACCGATCAAAAAAGATGATTCAGCTGCTCTTTCTATCAGCCATCTGATAAGTTCTGACATTGGATTGGCTGTGTCAGAGGCTCCGGTGATTTCTTCTAATTCTATTATCTTTTCGATCGCATTCATGGCGGCCAGACTTTTATCGGACAACGGCATTTCTATGATGACGCGATCACCGTCTTCGAGTTCTTCCAAGTCGAGTATATTGTCATTAAGAACTGTCCTTAATGAAAAACGACCATTATTCCTGAGGATGAAAAAAGCATAACCAAAATTCGCTTTCATCGCATTCTCCTTTGTTTTTGTGAAAAGGGCATCAACGTTTGAATTTATCACTACCTAGCTTAAAAGTCAAAAAGAGTGTTTTAAATTGGTATTGTTGACAATAATTTAGATTAATGGTTGTATTATATGAAAAGTAGCACCTTGAAAAACGTTATTTTAAGCTTTATAAAACCTTTAAATTTAAAAGGAAGGAGTTTGTTATGAGTCTCAGGTGGAAAGTGCTGTCTTGGTTGGGGGGTATTATTCTTGGTGCGTTGATCATTTTTTGGATTTGGTATGGATTGTGGGTAACCACGATCGATAACTATGAGCTTGGCTTCAGCTTCGACAGAAAGACGGGACAGATCGAGGTGATAGGTCATACGGGCTGGGTCATCAGAATGCCGATACGTTATAGTGTTCATCACGTCGACCTCCGCCCCTATCAGCTGACGATCAGTGCTAATCAGCGAGTCCTTAATGCCAAGCTGGTCGAATTCAATCCAGCCGGGCTGGAGACTTTCGTTGAATGGCATGGTCGCGATGCTGGCGACAATCTTGCAAATCTGCTGGAAATACTCAAGTGTTATGCCTTTGATAAAGCAGAAGGCAGGGATTGTCCGTTTTTGACGGTCATTCAGGACATTGCTCCGAATCAGGCAGAATTACCATCTTCGAAAGAGGAGAGGTAAATGAAAATATTGAAAAAGATCCTATCTTTTTTTATTCCGGTTCTGGTAGTCTTTTTCGTTCTGTCTTTATCGTATTACCTCGGCTTCGTTAATTACATGGGGCCGACGAAGATTGGCATCGCCAGAAATAAAATCACTGGCAAAATGTGGTTGCAGGACGGTGGTGGCGTATTCATCTCTCCGCCCTGGGTATGGGTGACGCGTATCGATACGAGGCCGGTCAGGGTGTCTGTTCCTTCGTCTGGACACGGCTACAGTGCTAAATTAGTTCAGTTTGAGAAAAATGGCTGGGAAGAATTCGTGGCAGTAGAAGGTTGGCATTTTTATTGGTGGGCGAATCGTTTTTCCATAAATTTCGGATATAAGCGGGGAGACGAGCATCGCGGCATGAAAGATATTTTGCGTGGTTACGCCTATGGCTCAAAGAAATATTCTTTCTTTAAGGTTTTAAAAGAGTATCAGGAAACTCAATAGCGTTTTAAAAAACAAGAAACAAAAACCTCCTGCGTATTAAGCAGGAGGTTTTTTATTTTTTATTCACATTCTTTATTCGAGCACTTCGGTCCGTTTTTACCTTCGATCATTAATGAGTCGCACTTAGGGCATTTCTCTCCGGTCGGTTTGCCAGCGTAGGCATTTTTGCAATCTGGGTAATTGCTGCAGGCATAGAAGACGCCACGACGGCTGCGTTTCTGTATGATCTCTCCTTTTCCGCAGGCCGGGCATTTTACGCCAGTGGAGTGGTTATTCTCTTCGATGCTTTTGATGTTGCGGCATTTTGGATAACCGGAGCAGGCCAAGAAAGGGCCAAAGCGGCCAGTTCTTATGACCATATCCGATCCGCATTTTTCGCATTTTTGTCCGGAATATTTCTCTTGGAGTTTCTCGACTTGCTGTTCGATCTTTTTGTCTTTCTCGTCTATCTTTCCGTCCTTGTTTTTGTCGAGAGACTTAATGTTCTTACACTCCGGAAAAGCGCTGCAAGCCAAGAATTTTCCGTAACGACCAGTTTTAATGATCATCGGGGCGCCGCATTTATCGCATTTTTCGTCGGTCTTCTCTTCTGGCATGATGTCTTTGCGACTGACCTGTTCGTATTTGGCCTGAAGATTGTCATGGAACGGCCTGTAAAAATCTCCGATCACCGGCTGCCATTCTTTTTCGCCATTGGCGATGTTGTCTAAGTCGTCTTCCATATCGGCAGTGAATTTGAAGTCGACTATCGTCGGGAAGTGTTTGACCAAGAGGTCATTGACCACGAAGGCGATGTCGGTTGGCTTAAGTCTTTTATTCTCATCTCGCTCGACGTAGTTGCGGCTAGTGATAGTGGCGATTGTCGGGGCATAGGTCGATGGACGTCCAATGCCGTATTCTTCCAATTTTTTAACTAATGTAGCGTCGCTGTAGCGGGCTGGTGGTTTAGTGAAATGTTGTTGTCCAGAGACGTCTATGACTTTAAGGTCGTCATCCTTGGCCATTTCCGGCAAAATGATGTCGGAGATCTTTTCTGGGTAAACTTTGAGATAGCCAGGGAAGACCAATGTTTGGCCAGTAGAACGGAAAGAATAGTCGGTTCCGTCGGCATCGATATCGGCGGTCACTGATTCTACGATAGCTTCCGGCATTTGAGAGGCCATGGCTCTTTGCCAAATCAATTTATATAACTTGTGTTGATTAGCGTTCAAGTGCGACTTAACGCTTTCTGGGTCGCGTCCGGCTTCTGTTGGGCGAATAGCCTCGTGAGCTTCTTGGGCGACTTTGCTTTTGGTCTTAAAGGCGCGTGGACTTTTCGAATGGTATTCTTTTGGAAAATTGGACTCTATATAGTCTTTGGCATCGCCTAAGAATTTTCCGGATAAGTTCAGAGAATCGGTTCTCATGTAGGTTATAAGACCGACATGGCCTTCACCGCCGATCTCTACGCCTTCATAGAGCTGTTGGGCGATCATCATGGTTTGCTTGGCGGAGAAGCCGAGCATGCGGTTGGCTGCTTGTTGCAGAGTGGAGGTTGTGAAAGGCGGAGGAGGGTTTTTCTTAGTCTTCTTCTTTTCGATGCTTGCCACATTCATGGCCTTGCCAGACAACTCGGAGAGTATTTTATCGGCGGCCTCTTTATTCTGTATTGGACTTTTGTCTATCGTATCTGAACCGATTTTGTGGAGTTTAGCTTCGAATTCCTCGTCTTTTTTAGTGGCGAGCTTGGCGATAATGTCCCAATACTCTTCTGGCTTGAAGGCTTGGATCTCTTTTTCTCTTTCAACGACCAGGCGGACGGCCACTGATTGGACGCGTCCAGCCGATAGTCCGCGGGCGACTTTTTTCCAAAGAAAAGGAGAGAGTTCGTAACCGACAAGGCGATCGAGAACGCGCCTAGCTTGTTGGGCGTCGACTAATTTAATGTCGAGCGTGCGTGGGTTCTTCAAAGCCTCCTCGACGGCTTCGCGAGTTATTTCGTGGAAGGCTATTCTTTTGGTTTTACCGCTTGGGACATTCAAGGCCTCGGTCAAATGCCAGGCAATGGCTTCTCCCTCGCGGTCTTCGTCAGTAGCTAGTACGATTTCGTCAGCTTTTTCCGCCAACTTTTTGAGTTTAGAGACGTTCTTTCTGGCTGCGGTCGGGATTATGTATTTCGGTTTGAAATCGTTCTCGATGTCTATGCCCATCTCGCTTTTGGGCAAGTCTCTTACGTGTCCGTAAGAGGATTCGACCTGAAAGCCTTTACCCAAAAATTTATTTATGGTCTTGGCTTTGGTCGGCGACTCAACGATGATTAAATTCATATATTAGATCAAAACGTAATTTCCTCCGCCGATATTTTTGGCTAATTTCTTTATTTCCAATATTGTTAGTGTACTATTTATAATTCTGATGTCAAGTTTAGACCTTATGACCAAGTCATTTATGCTAATAGGGTCTGATGATAGATTCATGAGTATTATTCGCTCATTTTCGTTCATTCCTGACCAATCTGACTTGGCTCTTTTTTCGCTTTTTTCGGTTGGTTCCATCCCAATGGCCTCAAGTGCGTCGGAAGGCGTTATGACGACTTTGGCGCCTTGTTTGATCAGTTTGTTGGGTCCTTGTGATTGCCAGGAAAAGACGCTGCCTGGCGAGGCGAGGACGTCGCGTCCTTCTTCTAAAGCGTAACGAGCGGTTATAAGAGATCCGGAGCGCTCGGCCGCCTCGACCACGAAGACTCCCTTGGACATGCCGGAGATGATGCGGTTGCGGCGTGGAAAGTTTCCTTTGAGCGGCTCGGCTTCGGGCGGGAACTCCGACATTAAGCATCCACCTTCGTCGATTATTCTTTCGGCTAGGTCCTGATTCTTTTCGGGGTAGATAGATTTTTTATCTATCCCAGACCCTAAGACAGCGACTGTTCGTCCGCCAGCTTCAAGGGTTGCGGCATGAGCGATCGCGTCTATTCCTAAAGCTAGACCGCTAGCGATCGCTACTCCTGCCTCAACTAATTTTGGCACTGTCTCTTTGACTATTCTCTCGCCATACGGCGTGCATTTACGCGAACCGACGATAGCCAACAATGTTTCCTTGGGGCGCATCTCTCCTCGATAGAAAATGACCGGTGGCGGATCGAAAGTATTTTTAAGAAGTTCTGGGTATTCGTCGTCTTCCAGAGAGACTAAGGAGATGTTTTCTTTTTCTAAAGTCGTGGCGAAAGCGTCAGCGCTAAAAGATCTTCGCCAAAGAATGAAATTATTAGCCACAGTTTCTTCTAAGCCAGCGTTGAGCAATTTTCCTAAAGAAGCTCCAAAAGTCTCTTGCCAAGAGTCAAAGGCCGGTCTGATCTTTGCTAAACGCTTTGGTCCTAGTGATGGGAAGGATACTAGACAGGCTAAGAAAAAATCCTCTTTTTTTATCATTTTTGTTTAAAATTAGCTTTATTTTTTGTTGATTTAAAGAGGGTATTGACGGATGTGTTTTGAGATGATAATTTGATTCGAAGCTTGATAAACCTTTATCACAAAGGTAGCAATGGCGCTCGATCTGTCGTCTGTTTGTAACCATAAATGTATTCCTCCTTGTTCATTTATGGCGGAAACAGACGGCAGATCGGACGCCATTTAAATTCTCCAGTAGTCTGCTTGGAAGTAGCAGATGACCGGATCGCCCCTCCTTGATCCGGCTCCGCTTTAAAAAAGCTTGCTTTGCTTCCAGGCAGATTATTGGATGATTTATCAAGTACGATAAAACCGCCCCCCAATTAGGTGGCGGTTTTATTTTATATCTACTTCTTCAATGACTTTTTCGAGAGATGGTTTCTCTTCGGCGCTAAATCTTGTCAAAACGAATTTCTCTATCGGCATGACTTTTTTTAGCTGACTGGATATGCCAAGTCTGATCCTTTTGAAGTTCTTGGTCTTTAGATGGTCTATTATCGACTGCACTCCGCGATGTCCAGCACTGCGAGAGTCAATGGACTCTTTCCATTTTCCGATCTCTATATCGAGATCGTCATGGAACACGGTCAATATCTCAGAGAGGTCGGCGTTCTTATCTTTAAAGATGCCAAGCGATTTAGGCAATAGCTTGTAATAGGCCATTAAAGCGCCGACGCTTTGACCGGAGTTGTTCATGAAAGTCTGCGGTTTCATGAAAATAGTGTCAGGCGTTTCGGCCACTAGCGCTTTGAATTTTTTACTTTCTTTCCATTCGGCCCCCGCTTCATTAGCTAACCGATCTACGACCATGAAGCCGTAGTTGTGGCGGGTGTTGTCGTATTCTTTTCCTGGATTGCCCAGGCCGACTATTATTTTCTTCATACTAATATATTATCTCTTTCTGCCAGGTTTGTAACCTTTTGGAGCAGGAGCAGGACGTCCGGCGATCGGGCGTTTCTTCAGTTTTGGTCGCCCCTCTTCTGCCTTGCCATGAGTGATCGGATTATTCTCTATCTTTAACTTTATCGCCGCCGATCCAAGGTCGAAGCGTTCGCGCAATTGGTTGCTAATGAATTTTAGATAAGAGAAGTGTAGTGTGTCGTTGGCGCCGATACGGATATTGAAGCGCAGAGGTTTGGTCGAGACTTGCTTGATCTCGAATATATGGGGAGGTTTGAGGCCGGAAGCCTTAGCTGGTTTATGTATCTTTACGATTCTCTGCAAGAAGTGTTTAAGCTGGCTGTCGCTTATGGTTTTCTCTCCTTTTTCGGCGGCATCCAATATTATGTCGAATATTTTTTGCACCTTTTCACCGGTTTTAGCCGATATGAATTGAACTGGGGCCCAAGAGGCGAAAGGGATATAGGCACGAATTTTTTTGGTGCTTTCCTTGGTGTCGCGTTTTTTATCGATATCCCATTTGTTGGCGATGATGATAAGACTTTTGCCACGATCTATTATTTCTTGAGCTAGTTTAACGTCCTGATGAGTAAGTCCTTCGTTTATGTCTATGACTAAAAAGGCGATGTCAGAGCGCCACAAGGCTTCTAATGTTCTATCGGCTCCATATTTTTCTAGTCCGGTTTTCGATGAGCGACGAGCGATACCAGCTGTGTCCACCAAAATTATTGGCTGTCCGTTGTATTCTATTTCAGTGTCTTGTGGTTCGCGTGTGGTGTGCGGCACTGGGGAGACGATCACTTTTTCATAGCCCAAGAGAGCGTTTAAGAGGGATGATTTGCCGACGTTAGGCTTACCAAGAAAACAAACGCGAATCGGTTTTTTGCCATCGTCTTTAGTTTTGGATTTCTTGGCGACTTTTCTCTTTTTTAACTTTTTAACGACCTCATCAAGAAGATCTCCGGTACCCATACCGGTGACGGCCGAGACCGGTAACGGTTGTCCAAGGCCAAGCTTAGAGAATTCTCCAGTGTCGAAGATGCTTTTTCGCGAGTCGGCCTTGTTGGCCACGACCAATATTTTATCTTTCTCGTCTTCGCTTAAATGTTTTCGGAGTAAGGAGACCATTTGTCGGTCTTGCGGCAATATGCCTGTCTGGGTGTCGGCCGTAAACAAGATGACGTCAGCATCCTTAAGATAGCGGACTGCTTGGCGTTGGACCTTTAAGTCTATCTCTTCGACGCTGCCGGCGATCTTGAGCTTGTCTTTTTTGAACATCGTTTCCGCGCTCGGGTCGATGATTCCGCCAGTGTCGATCAAATTGAAAGCCACACCATTCCATTCGATGGTGCGAGAATTGCTGTCACGGGTCGTTCCGGGTATGTCCGAGGTTATGGCTTGTTTTTCTTCGACTAAACGATTGAAAAGGGTCGATTTTCCAGCATTAGTGCGGCCGAAGATGACCACGACCGGCATTCTTTTTTCTTTCATATTTGGGATATTTTAGGCGTATTCGCTTTGAATTACAGTATAAGTTAAATAATTACGGCTGGCAAATCAGTGAATATGATGATTTTACGGCAGTAAGGATGTCTCGCGATTAAAAAAATCGAAAAATCCTACCGATGAAAAATGACATTACTGACTTTATATCATATAAAAACCGCCGAATTATCAGTTCGACGGTTCTTTATGTGTTTATTCTTGATTTTCAGCTCCCGACCTTGTCTTGTCCGCGTCCTGCCCAAGTATTAAGACGAAGTCTGGTTTTTTATCCTCGTCGGCCGTCTCAGGGTCATTTGCTAGGTCTTCTTTTAGCCATTCTGGGATTTCGAAGGTGACGGTAGCTCCGGTTTTCTCTTTTAACAAAGAAAGGGACTTCATCTTTTCTCCGAAAGCCAGGTCATAGATCGTTGATTTGTCGAAGTTGCGATGGCTGGAATTTCCTACGCCGACGATCTCAAAACCATATTTTTCCAGGTCGGTCGAAGTACGATTGGCCAAGCCGTTTACCCAAGTGCCGTTCAAGATCTTTAATCTGGTCCTTTCGGTGACTATCGGTTCCTTCTCTTCTTCTTTTGGTTCTTGGAAGATATTCTGAACTAGATATTTTATCTCTGAAAAGTCGCCGTTGGTCGGTAATAGCACGTAGGCGCCCTGTTCGTTGATAGTAGCTCTCAAGAGGCCGCCAGCGCTATTGTCCAAGACCTTAGAGATCATATTCTCTTTGTTCACATCTTTGAAATTGGACCAGAGCTTTACTATTTCCCAGACCTTTAAATTGGTGCTGATATGATCGTTCAATTCGGTTATTATGCCTGTTAGGGTCACTGGATTGAGCAACGTGTTGGCCTTAAGAAGTTTTTCCTTGGCAGCTTGCAGCACGAGCTGTTGGCGTGCGGCACGGGCGAAATCAGAGGCTTCACCATTGGTGCCATGGCGGGAGCGAGCGTATTTAAGGGCGGTATCTCCATCCATCTTTTGCCATCCCTTGTCGAAATGTAAATGCTCGAAGCGCGCATTGTAATCAGGATTATCTTCTTGCCCGGCGGCCGGATAGCTATAGTCATCGAAACCTTTTTCGACGTTGACCTCTATGCCGCCGATCTTGTCTATTACATTCTTGAAGCCTTGGAAGTCGACGCGGACATAGTAATCGATCGGAACCTCGAGTATATCGGACAGGGCTTGAGAGATGGCCATTCCTCCTGACCCTGGCTCCTTCATCTCCGCATAAGCATTGATGGCGTTGACTTTGTCCCAGCTATTCGAGCCCTCTATTGGTATCGACATGTCGCGCGGTATCGAGACCATGGATATTTTTTTGGTATCCGGGTCGAGCGAGACGAGCATTATCGTATCGGTTAACAGTCCGCCGTCATGACCTTTTCCGCCTATGCCCAAAAGCAAGATGTTGATACGCCCTTCCTTTTCGCCTTTAAGTTCGCGATCGGAGCTATTAGCTAAGTGTTTAAGCGTGCCGATTATCGGTATTTTATCAATAAAAGAATCCGCCTGCTCCGAAATGGTCACGCGGTTGACGAAGAGAAAAAAGGCTACAGCCAAGAAAATGCCGCCGCAAAGAAAATGTTTGAATAAGGTCTTGCGCAGTGATTTTTTTCTCTTTTCCTCTTTTTTTTCTTCTTTCTTTGGTTCTTTTTTAACGATTTCTTCCGTATTTTCCACTTTTTGTTCTTTTTCCATCTCAGCCATGTTTTTTTCTGATATTCATTATTATTTACTCTTTTTATTATAACTAGGCTGGCCTTGTTTTGGCAATAGGTTTTGTATCACTTATTTTAAAGAAAAATAATCGGTTGCTTTAACCGTTTTCTTTGCTATAATCATATTTAGAAAGCTTTATTGAAAATTAACAAGTTTCGGAATATCTTCTTCTATCGACTTCTGATTTCCTGCCGGCCGTGGCCGCGGGATGACGAGTCCTAGGCGTATTCGTTCGTTTTGGCTTGCCAAGATGGGCGAGGACAAATTCTTTTTTTTCGGTATTTTCCGGTTTTTCTGGAAAATATCCGAATTTTAAAAAGACTTAGATGATGAATCTAAGACCCAGTGGGATTTGTCGATTCTTGTTAATTGCAACTTAAAGCTTTCTATTTAAAGCCGCCTTCCTTAATATAATAGGAA
This sequence comes from uncultured Gammaproteobacteria bacterium, assembly GCA_964547855.1. Lineage (GTDB taxonomy): Bacteria > Patescibacteriota > Patescibacteriia > Patescibacteriales > WJLG01 > JBAZHE01. Next base: position 41,925 of record CAZJPG010000008.1, read on the forward strand.
GGCGGCTTTATTATGTCTTGACAAAAACAATTTTATTGCCTATATTATCGAAGTTATTCAAGGCTCTTTAAAGCTATTAGTAAAAATCAATAAACCTTATTTCCAAAAGGAGGTTTTCATGCAATTGTTGTCGGTTTCTAATATTTTGGCCGAAGTGGAAAAGGTGGACTTATCGTCTGTCGAAGGACCTGGTGTAGAAATACGCGAAGGCGAGCATGAGGTCGTCGGCGTGTTGAGTGATGACATGAAAAAACTGTATGGGTATTTCATGTCGTTAAGTCAGGAGTTGTCGTCGTTGGCCCGGGATGGTCTCAGTGATTCTTTTGGTGCGTTATTGGAACTCGGTTTCGCTGGCACCTCTGAATTTTCGGAAAAAATGGAAAAGATCAAAGGTGACGGCAAGAAGGTGAAAAAAATGCGGAGGACAGTTGATTTTATAAAGATTCTGTTCTGGGAAGAGCTTCACGAGGTTTTGGGACTCAACGATGATGATAGTCATGTCGTTGCCGAAGGATGGCAAGTCGCCAAGGTCATTAAGAAGGAAAGTGGTTGCGATGGTTGCCCTGATTTCGACACTTGCATGGCAAAAGAGTTGTAATGGCTGCGGCTAGCCGAAGTTTTTCGTGCGGCCGATGTTCATAAATAATGACGCCGAACTTCTATGAAGCGCGGCGTTTTTTTATTGACAAAAATACTAATATATAATAGTATTTTTCGATAATTCGTCCTTTATAACATCGTATCAATAAAAAAAGAAGGAGGTTTTCAAGTGACGTTCACAGTTTCTTTGTTCAATCGCGTAAAGGATCTTTTCCCCTTTGGTAAGTATAAAGTCGAAAGGGAAAAGTTCGTCGGGCAGGCGATCTTGGTTCGCAGTCAAAAATTGGACGCGACAAATTTTCCCAGCAGTCTTTTGGCCATTGGTCGGGCAGGTGCCGGAGTCAATAATATTCCCGTGGAGGAATGTTCGAGGAATGGCATCGTCGTCTTTAATACACCCGGGGCCAATGCCAATGCGGTCAAGGAAATGACCTTATGTGGACTTTTCTTGGCTTCGCGCGGGATCATCGAAGGTTCGATGTTCGTCCATGGTTCTCTTGTTCGCCACGATGAGAAAAACATGAAGGAAGCTGTCGAGTCGGGCAAGAAGAGTTATGCTGGAGTTGAGATCCTTGGCAAAAAGCTGGGAGTGATCGGTCTGGGAAAGATCGGCGTTCTGGTCGCCAATGACGCTTTGGCGCTGGGGATGGAAGTCGTTGGCTATGATCCGTTCATAACGACCGAGACCGCCTTGGCCCTCAAGCCTGGCATCAGGGTCGTTAAGGACATGTCGCCGGGACTTTTGGACTGTGATTACATTTCTATTCACGTGCCACTGACCGATAAGACGAAAAAATTCTTCAATGAATATCGTTTTAAGGAAATGAAGAAAGGCGTTCGCATTCTGAATTTTTCTCGCGGCGAGATCATCAATGAAAAGGATTTACTCGTGGCATTAAAAGATGGTACGGTGGCGAAATATATTTCCGACTTTCCCAGCCCGGCCCTGATCTCGGAAGAAAATACTATTTTCTTCCCTCATTTAGGAGCGTCCACTGCCGAGGCCGAAGAAAATTGCGCCAAGGCCGTTACTACTCAAGTCTGTGATTTTCTGGAAAAGGGTATTATCCGCAATTCGGTTAATTTTCCCAGCATCGAGATGGCGCTTGAGACTAAGCATCGGCTGGTCGTCATCAATCGTAATTTGCCGGGCATGGTGGAAAAGATCACGGCGGTGATCGCTTCGGAAAAGACTAATATCGCCGACATGATCAATCGCGCCAAGGGCGACTATGCAGTGACGGTCATCGATACCGATACTGCAATTTCCGCCGAAGTTTTTGCCAAGATACTGAAAATAGAGGGGGTTATTAAGGCAAGAAGCATCGATCTTTAATGTTTTTTTGTGCAAAGCGGAAGGCTTTTTATGGTCTTCCGCTTTTTTTGTTGCCAGTGTAAGCTTGACTATTTTCTTAAAATAAGTTTAAATATATATCTTGCTCATTTTATGAAAATACCATAAAAACCATTTTAAACATTTAGTGATGGAGGATATTTGATGTCTAAAGAAGGAGAAGAGGCAGTTATCGAGATTTCTGAAGGTGATAAGTCGTCTTCAGATAATGATCTATCTTGGGAGGCTGTCATGAAGGATGAAGAAAATAGCGATGCGCCAATGAACGAGCCGGCAAAAAGAACTTGGTTCGACGAAGCTTACGATGTTTTTAGCGGCTATGCCCAGAGTCGTTTTGGGGTGTATTTTGACACCATCAAAAAGGACTTGCGCGTAAGAGGTGTCGTTGTGAATGATCACGGCGATCTGTCAGGTCTTTTTAAGAATTTCAATGATTACCTCGACTATGAATACCGAAAAGAAGAAAGGCGTTTCATCTTTTCTTTCAGGGGACGAGAAGAGGAAGTCGTCGTCGAGGAACCAAAGAAGAAAAAACGCTGGTGGATCGTCGGAGTCGTCTTGCCGGTATTTATTTTGTCTTCGCTGGTAACGGCGTCGCTGGTGCAGTCACATGGATCGGACGAACGCATGATTGAAAGACCAAAAGAAGATGTCGCCAAACAGATCGTCGCGACGACTATGCCGCTGCCACAAAAAGTCAGCGAGCCTAAAAGCGTAGAGGAAATGATCGAGAGAGGTTTGTATTCCTCGGCTTTAAAAACGATCGGTAAAGGCGATTTTGAGGCTGGGAAGATCAAGAACCTCAAAGCCCTCATCAATCGAGGGGTTGTCGCTAAATACGACAGTCTTTCACTGGTCATCGATTCGTTAGCCAATAAAGGTGAATACGAAAAAGCCTTTGCTTTGGAAAACGATTTCGATAAAGACGTCTTCCAGCTCAAAGGCAATGGCACGTCCAAGAGTTTAAGGTCGCAATTGTTGACGCTCTGGGTCTATTCGTATAAAGGCGAAAAAGACAAAGAAGGTGCCATGCGATCCGTGACTGAAAAAGTAAGAGAGATAACCGGCAAAGATCTTTATCGCGTGATCGAGAAGGATAAAAAATTCTATCTCGAATATGGTTCGTAAGAAGGTATTGAAAAAAGAAGCGAGAGGGGTGTCCGACAAGGATACGCCCTCTTTTTTTATGATCGAGTCTTCGCCTGGTGCGAGTAGATCGTCGCAATAAAAAGGTCTGGCCTGATTTTTTTTCAGGGTTGACCAAAAGTTTTAAAAATGCGACAATCTCATATTAAAAAGAAGATTAGCAAGACTATATGGACCAGAACATGAGTATCCAAAAAATGAAAGACTTGGCCGCCAAGTTCCGTGACGATCGGGATTGGAGGCAGTTTCATAACCCCAAGGATCTGGCCGAGGCCATAATCATCGAGGCTGGCGAGCTTTTAGAATTGTTTCTCTGGCAAGACAAAGGGCAGATAGACAAAAAAATAAAAGAGAATCCGGAATTTTTGGAAAAGATAAAAGACGAGTTGGCCGATGTCTTTGTGACTAGTTTTAATTTCGCCAATTCGATAGAGGGCTTAGATGTTTCGGAAGCGATCATAAAAAAGATGGAGAAGAATAATAAAAAATATCCGATAGAGAAAGCTAAAGGCGTTTCTTCTAAATATACGGAATTATAAAACTTTAACAGGAGGGGTTTTGTGAGATCTTTATTGATCCTTGTCGTTCTTTTTATTCCGTTCAGCGATTTTGCCGACAGCAAAGAATCAAGAGAGGTCTTTGTGCTTGGTGAGAAGAGTTTTTTTGTCGCCTTCACCCCGGGGAAGGACAAGTTCGATGAATATCAAGGAATAATATATCTTGATAGGTCATACGAATCGGAAAGTATTATAGCCACGATTTGCTATAAAAATTTCACCTATCAGTTTTTAAGTTCCGCCACCACCGATAGCACTGTCAAAAAAACAAGCATATCGATAAATATGGCCAAGCTGTGTCGGATATTCTATGGCGATAGCGTCAAGGTCAACGAAAAAATGATATTCGATATCGCGGATAATTCCAATATCCTAATACAGAAATTGTGATCGGTTTTAAATGCGGAGAAGGCCAAAGGCGCCTGACTCCGCTTTTTTATACCATTGATAGTTGAGTGTTTTTAGTAAAACAGCTAAGAATACAGCAAAAATTGCCTATGGCGGCTTGTTTTTTAATCTCTAAGGTGCTAGAGTCTACTTATCGTAATTTTTATTAGGCTGTCATTGCCTTTAGTTCTTTCTTAAAACAGAAATTTACCTTATTCCACCAACTACCAAGGAGTTCGAGGTGAAGGCGATAAGAACGTCTAGATTCCTTTATGAAAAGCGCTGCAAAGTGACAGAGCCGCTTGGGCTTTGCGCACGGCCGTGTTCGTCCATTGTCCATATGTCCGTGGAGCTGCTGGGAGGATTCAAAATGGGCAAGATCTTTATCCGCAAAGAAAATGAAAAAAGCGGGGCCGACTCGGTGAGCATAATGAACGTTATGATGCTCGGAGCCTATTGTGAAGAGGAGTTAGTCGTCTATACCAAGGATCCGAAGTTGGCGAACGAAGTCGATTGCCTGGCCGCGTTCATCGGTATCGTTAGGATCGGAGATTTTCCCAGCAACAAAGATTTGGCGAGTTTTATTAAGGAGATGTATGCCAAATACGCAAAAGGCTGAGCGCTTCAAGGTCATAGGAGAGAGGATTTTTAATAACCCCGCCGGCACAAAATGCTTTGGCGGGTTTTTATTTCGTGCGGTTATTTGGTAATTTTTGAAAAAATGGTATGATTTATTTTCAATTTAGAAAATATAAAATTATGAAAAAAATATCATTTTTCTTGTTTCTCGCCGTGACACTTTCTTTTTTAATGTCGGGCTGCGGACTTGAAACAGAGACAGTGGGACAAGGTACTATTTCCAGGGATAATTCATTGGCGACATCCAGCTTGAAGACATTTAATGACGAACAATTAGGAATCGCCGTGTCTTATCGCGCCGGAAAGATTCCCTTGGTTAAGGAGGAGAATGGATTGACCGAAGATGGCTCACTGGCCGGAAAGAAGCACGGAATATATTTTTCCGATAGCGATGGCGGTCAAGAAAATCTTTTTGTCGCGGCCTTCACTTCGGACTATAAATTTCCACCTACCGCCGGCTGTTGTTTTAGTTATAGCGGTAAGCCGATAGATGTCAGCGTTAGTGTGGAAGAAGTAAACAAGACTTTAAGATTCCCACATTTAAATAATATAAAAAATATTAAGATCGGCGGGCGAGACGCCATTCGTTTCACGGGCATAGGTGAAGATGAAAATGGCGCGTGGCTGGCCGAATATGCCCTGATGCCATTCGATAAGAACGGTTTTTCCAATCTAATGTTCTTCGGTCCGATAGCTTATTATGTTAGCTATGAGGAAGATGGCCATGCCGATAAGATCAAAGAAATGAAAGAAGGCAATTTCGAAATAGATAATGACACAGAAAGCAAGATCAAAGATTTTGACGAGACATTGGCAGGAGTATCTTTAGACTAAATAAATCATATAAAAGGAGGGGTATGACGAAAATTTTGGACTTGCCGGCCCATTTGCGGCCGCGCGAAAAATTATTAGCGCTTGGCGTTGATAATTTAAAAGACAAAGAACTCTTGGCGATACTTTTGCGTACCGGACGCAAAGGTAAAAGCGCCGTGGAGATCGCCGACGAGATATTGAAGAAGCACGAATTGAAGAAGATCTTGCAGGCCGGCGTCGACGATCTGAAGAAAATAAAAGGATTGGGAGGGGACAAGATAGCGACCATTTTGGCCGCTTTTGAATTAGCCAAAAGAGCCTTGGAAGTGAACGACAACAACCTGCCGACCATAAATTCCGCGCGCGAGGCCGTCAACCATCTGCAAGAATTGCGTACGGCCAAAAAAGAACATTTCGTGGCACTATATCTCAATGCTCGCAACCAACTAATTCATAAAGAAACGATCTCTGTCGGCACCTTGAACGCCAGCCTCGTGCACCCACGAGAAGTCTTCAAGCCGGCCATCGATCATTTGGCGGCAGGGATCATCGTGGCGCACAATCATCCGAGCGGAAGTTTGGAAATTAGCGAAGATGATATTAGTATCTCAAAGAAAATAAAGGATAGCGGTAGTCTTCTTGGGATAGACCTTTTTGACAGCTTGGTTATTACGGAGAGGGGGTGTAGCAGTCTAAAGAAAGAAGGATTTATTTAAAATTGGCTTATTTTATATTAAATTACTACCAATCACCACCAGAACACTATTCTTGTAGGGGGGATATTGACATGCTCCGCCTTTTTTGATAGTATTAGTTATATAAAAACATTATTATACTAGGGGGCAAAAATGATCATAGAAAAAATTAAAAATTTAGTCGAAGTTATAAGCGGGTTTTCTTTCAGGCGAGCGATATCAGTTAAGTCCGAAGGCAATTCTTATGTGGTCCAGGCCAGGGATATAAAAGGAGATGTATATTTAAGTCTGGATAGTCTTTCAAAAATTTCATTAGACGGCATAAATACCAAGGCAGTTATAAAAGAAGGTGACGTCTTAATGGCTGAGAGGGGTAATTTCAGCGCCGGTGTGGCAGAAAAGGATTTGGCCGGGTCAGTAGCTTCTTCATCAGTTTTTATTCTGCGGCCGATAACTGAAAAAATCACCTCAGAATATCTAGCCGTTTATTTTAACTCGATCCATGGCAGAACAAATGTCACCAAGGCGGCCAAGGGGGCTTTGATAAAAAATATTTCGAGAAAAGAATTTTTAGAATTAGATGTTCCGATACCAACCATGGAAAAACAAGAATTAATAGTTGATGCTTATAAAAATAAATTAAAGCAAGAAGAGCTCTTGGAGACAAAAAAAGAGCTTGTCGGCCAGGTAATAGAGAGTGCTATTAAACAAATATTAACCGGTAAAATTATTTAAAAATATGACTGATAAAAAAATAACTCAAGAGGAGCTTAATAAAACACTTTGGGCGGCGGCTGATTCAGCTCGCGGAGTAATTGATGGCGGAACATTCAAAAATTATGTTTTGGCCATGCTTTTCTATAAATACTTGAGCGATGTTTCCGACGCCAAGCTGGAAGAATATAAAAAGAGGTTTAATGGTGATAAGCAGAGAGTGGAAGACAAGATGAAAATGCATCGTTTCTATATTCCGGAAGACGCGTCTTTTAGTAATCTCTACACCAAAATCAGCGAGGATAATATTGGCGAGATATTAAATATCGCCTTTCATAAAATTGAAGACAACAACAAGGAGAAGCTGGAAGGAGTTTTAACCCGCTGGGATTTTAACAGTGAGCACATCCTTGGCAAAATGGAACAGCGCAATAAAATGATCCGCAACCTGTTTCATGATTTTCAAAAGATAAATCTCTCTAATATTGATGATGACATAATAGGTAATTCCTATATGTACATGATCGAGCGCTTTGGTTCGGATGCCGGCAAAAAAGCGGGAGAATTTTTCACGGTTAGGTGTGTGGCTTCTCTTCTTGCTAAATTAGCTCAGCCAAAAGCGGGCGACAGAATCGCCGACCCTGCTTGTGGCAGTGGCGGACTTTTACTTTTGGCTGGCGAGGAAATAGAAAAGCAAAGTTCCAACGACTATGCTTTATATGGCCAAGAATCAGTCGGTGATACCTATCAATTGGCTAGAATGAATATGTTTCTTCACGGCAAGGATTCGGCTCGCATTGAGTGGGGTGATACTTTGAACAACCCGGCGCTATTGGAAAATGACGAACTCATGAAATTTGATTTAGTAGTTGCCAATCCTCCTTTTTCTCTTAAGAAATGGGGTGCGGAAAACGCTGAAAAAGATAAATACAATCGTTTCTGGCGCGGAATACCGCCTAAAGATAAAGGTGACTACGCTTTTGTTTCGCACATGATTGAGACTGCCAAACCCAAGACCGGCCGTGTAGCCGTGATTGTTCCTCATGGCGTTTTATTTCGCGGCGGAGTGGAGGGAAAAATTCGCCAGGCGTTGCTGGAAGAAAATATTATTGATGCCGTTATTGGTTTGCCAGCCGGACTTTTTCAAACCACTGGTATTCCGGTTGCCATTTTAATTATCGATCGTTCCCGCGAGCAAGGCGGTGCCAATGAAAAGAAAAAAGACGTTCTTTTTATAGAAGCTTCTAAAGAATTTGTTCCTGGTAAGGCGCAGAATAGTTTAAGCGAGGATAATATCAATAAAATTTACGATACTTATGCCAAGCGCCAGGAGATAGAAAAGTTTTCAAGAAAAGTTGATCCAAAAGAAATCAAAGAAAACGATTACAACCTGAATATCACCCGCTATGTCGATACTTTTGAAGAAGAAGCCGAGATTGATATCCAGGCCAACTTGGAAGAGCTGGAAAAGATAAATCCGGAATTGGAAAAACTGGAAAAAGAAATGGACGGGTATTTAAAAAAGTTAGGTATTAAAAAATAATATTTTATTTCTGCGGTCCTTGCGACAATCCCCTCTATCAAGAGGGGTGGCCGAAGACCGGGGTGTGTAAAATTATGGAGGGGAAAAACAATCAAATTATTATTTACAGCACTGAAGATGGGCAGACAAAGATTGAGGTAAGTGTTAAAGACGAAACCGTTTGGCTAAGCCAAAAACAAATGGCTGAGATTTTTAACTGCACCCAAGACAATATTAGTTTGCATCTTAAAAATGTCTATTTGGATGGAGAATTAGAGGAAAATTCAACATCCGAGGAATCCTCGGTAGTTCAAAAAGAGGCTGGCAGAGAGGTAAGAAGGAATGTTAGGGTTTATAATCTTGACGCAATAATATCTGTTGGTTACCGAGTAAACTCGCTCCGCGGCACGCAATTCCGCATTTGGGCCACGCAAAAATTGCGTGAATATATTGTAAAAGGTTTTGTAATGGATGATGATCGTTTGGCCAATGGCGGTGTGGCCAAAGGATATTTTGAAGAGTGGGAAGAAAGAATTAGAAAAATCAGGACCTCCGAAGCGAATTTTTACCAAAAAGTCAGAGATGTTTTTGCCACCAGCACCGACTATAATCCTAAGGCGGATTATGCCAAAAAGTTTTTCTCCGTTGTTCAAAATAAATTCCATTACGCTATTACCGGATTAACGGCTGCGGAGATTGTTGCCAGCCGTATAGACAGCGCCAAAGAGAATATGGGTCTGACCAATTGGAAAGGCGAGATTATAACCCGCGAACAAGCCGAAGTCGCCAAGAATTATTTGCAAGAGCTGGAGTTGAAGCGTCTTAATTTGCTGGTTGAACAGTTTTTGTCTTTTGCCGAACTGCAAGCCGTGGAGAAAAGAGTAATGTATATGAATGATTGGCTGGAAAAATTAGATGGTTTTCTGGTTTTGAATGATA
>CAZJPG010000009.1:0-45048 GCA_964547855.1 uncultured Gammaproteobacteria bacterium
CGGCAATTTTCGATGATGGCAATAAAGAATGGTTGAACGACAAGAGAATGACTATGGTCGGCAGATTTTTTCTTCAGGGCTTACTTGCCAGGATGGTCAAGAACGGCTGTCAATTCGCCATCGTCGAGACAACTTCTGAGGGGATTAGGCAATTCAGGCATCGTTTTATCAATTATGATTGGTTGATCTTCACAGGACTTTACCCCGAGCACATCGAGTCGCACGGCGGATTTGATAATTACAAGAAAGCTAAAGGAAAATTATTCGAGCATCTTAAGAACTGCAACACTAAGTATGTAGATGCCGAGTGGCGTGTTCATAAGAGTGAGAGTGGGTTAAATAAATTGGATCTTAATCGCATAAAAAAGACCGTGGTCGCCAATATCGACGACGATAACGCTCCATATTTCTTGTCTTTTTGGGCAGAGGAAAAGATCGGTTATTCGACCGATCCTGCTAAGGCCATTAAAAAGGGTGAGCTGCCGGAAGAAAATTTATCGATCGAACCGTATGGGGAAATATCTACCAATGATACTGGTGTCGTCTTTGAGGCCTTCGGTGACAAGATGCAGCTGTCTTTGCTGGGAGAGTTCAATGCTGCCAATGCTATGGCAGCCGCTTGCGTGGCACGTTTAGCGGAAAAATCCTTGGACAAGATCAAATCCGCCCTATTGTCGATAAAGGGTGTGGCTGGCAGAATGGAGAGGATCAACGAAGGTCAACCGTTCACTGTTATCGTTGATTACGCCTTTGAGCCAAATTCTCTAGCTAAGTTCTATGATACTGTCGAAAAGATCCCGCATAATAGGATAATCAATGTTTTTGGGGCGGCCGGAGGCGGGCGTGATGCGGCTCGACGTCCAAAAATGGGGCTTTTGGCTGGAAAACGCGCTGATTTTGTAGTAATAACCAATGAGGATCCTTATGATGACGATCCAGGGTTGATAATCGATCAGATAGCCGCCGGTGCCGAAACGGCTGGAAAGAAATTGAATCATGACTATTTTAAGATAGAAGATAGGCGTCAAGCCATAGCCAAAGCCATATCCTTGGCTGAAGAAGGCGATCTTGTGTTGGTGACAGGAAAGGGGAGCGAGCAGCTCATTTGGATGGCTAATGGCGAAAAGATCCCTTGGGACGATCGAAAGGTTGTCAAGGAAGAAATTATAAGAATAAAAAATAAAGCCTAGCTCGCAATAATAATATTTTTAAAAGATGCCCTTAAGGTGATGTCTTGTCGGTGGCGTTGTTTATATTGTTTTTGTGACTAAAATTAGCTAATTTGACATCTTTTTATTTTTGCCCTCTGTTATCCCCTTGACAGCATAAGGTGTTTACTGATATGATTATTGTCATACTCAAGTATCTCGAGTTTTTTTGAATATTAGACACTTTAAGAGTACCTCTACTCGCTTCTCTTCAGGCGGGAGAGTGTCTTTTTGAGGTGAACATCCTAAACATTTAACTGAATAATCCCCAAAATTGAAACCAAGGACAGGCTTTGGGGTTTTTTTGTCGTCTATAACGTAAAACACGGCTAGGGGACTTTTGTAGTTTTTGGATTTTTTGGTTATTTTAGAGAAAAAACCAGTAAGTATTAGTAGAAAATATTAGGTAGATTGAAATAAAATATCAATTTAAAATTTTATTCAATATGTCAAAAAATTCTTCCAAGGATTACGTGCTGACCTCTACGGGTCGACGTCTTTACACCACAGCTAAAGAAGTGGTGGAGATGCCAGATTTGATAGAGATGCAGAAAGATTCCTACGCCTGGTTCATTAAGGAAGGCTTAGCCGAGCTTTTCGACGAAATTTCACCGGTCACTGATTTTATCGGCCGCGATTTGGAGCTCTATTTCGAGGATTACTATCTCGACGAACCTAAGTTCGACGAGAAAGTTTCGCGTGCCAAGAACATCACCTACGAAGCTCCATTGCGCGTTAAGACTCGTTTGGTCAACAAGCGCACTAATGAGACCATAAAACAGGAAGTCTTCTTGGGAGATTTTCCTTTGATGACCAAGAACGGTACGTTTATCGTCAATGGCATTGAGCGTGTCGTCGTTTCTCAGCTTATTCGCAGTGCTGGTGTTATCTTCACTTCCGAATTCGTTAAAGGAAAGAAATACTATGGAGCTAAGATCATTCCGAACCGCGGTGCCTGGTTGGAGATCGAAACTGATGCCAATAAAGTTCTCTGGGTTCGTATCGACAGAAAGAGAAAAGTGGCCGTTACTTCGCTTTTGAGGTCTTTTGGTTATAGTACTGATGAATCGCTCCGCGATCTGTTCAAGTCGGTCGATGTCGTTAAGTCTTCGGATGAGCCGACATTTGTTGACGCTACCATCGAAAAGGATGTAGCCAAAAATGAAGAAGAAGGTCTTGAAGAGGTCTATAAGAAGATCCGCCCAGGAGATTTGGCTAACGTCGAGAACGCCAAACAGCTTATTCATTCCATGTTCTTCCGTTTCGACCGCTATGACTTTGGTCGCGTCGGACGCTACAAACTTAATCGTCGTTTCTCTGAAGATCTCGAGGTCAATAAGGATACTCGCGTTTTACGTAAAGAAGATTTAGTTAATATATTGAAGGAGGTCATTCGTTTGAATCTTACTCAAGAGCCTGAAGATGATATCGATCATTTGTCGAATCGTCGTGTTCGCGCCATCGGCGAATTGATACAGAATCGTTTCCGTGTCGGTTTGGCTCGCATGGAGCGCATTATCAAAGACAGAATGTCCACCGCCGACATACATACTCTTACCCCGAACAAGCTTATCAATGCTCGTCCGGTGATTTCTGTTGTTAAGGAGTTCTTCATGTCCTCTCAGTTATCCCAGTTCATGGACCAGACTAACCCGCTTGCCGAGCTTGAGCATAAGCGTCGTTTGTCGGCTATGGGACCTGGTGGTCTTACTCGCGAACGCGCTGGTTTCGATGTGCGCGATGTGCATACTACTCACTACGGACGTATTTGTCCTATCGCCACACCAGAAGGACCGAACATCGGACTTGTAGGACACTTGGCCAGCTTTGCCAGATTGAACTCTTATGGCTTTTTGGAGACCCCATATCGTAAAGTTTTACACGATTTGGAAGTGTCGGATCAGAAGCTCGAGGGTCAAGTTTTGCGTGAAGATGTCTGTGAGATAAAAGACAGTGATGTTGAATTACCTTTTGGTAAAAAAACTATATTGATGGCCGATGTTCTTTCTGATAAGAAAGGCAAGGTCATAGCTAAAGCTGGTGAGAAAATAGATTCGGCTTTAGTAAAAAATATAAAAGATAAGGTCTCTCACAAAGTCTTGATTCCAGTCGTGCCGGTCGTCACTAATGAGGTCGTCTATTTGGACGCTTTCGAAGAAGAGAAATTCATATCTACCGCCGCTACTACTCCAATAGATGAGAATGGCCATTTCTTGCTTGAAAATTGCGAGGTTAGAAAATATGGCGAACCTACTACCGATGCTGTGCATCGCGTGGATCTTTTCGGTATCGCCGCCAACCAGATCATCTCTGTCGCTACTTCCTTGATTCCTTTTATTGAACATAACGACGGACAGCGCGCTTTGATGGGTACGAACATGCAACGTCAGGCTGTACCTTTAATCACTGCCGAGTCTCCGATCGTCGGTACTGGTATGGAGGAGCGTGCCGCTCGCGATAGCGGTCATTGTTTGGTCTCTGAAGATGAAGGTGAAGTTGTGGCCATCGACGCTTCTAGTATAACCGTTCGCAATAAGAAGGGTGAGGACAAGACTTATGAGACCACAAAATTCTTAAGGTCTAACGCTTCGACTTGTATCAACCAGCGCCCTATCGTCAATGTTGGTGATAAGGTTAAAAAGAATCAGGTCATTTCCGATGGTCCGGTCGTTGACAAGGGCGAGCTCGCTTTGGGTAAGAATTGTCTCGTAGCCTTTATGGTTTGGGATGGTTTTAACTACGAAGATGCTGTGATCATTTCCGAGCGCGTCGTTTCCAATGATGTCTATACCTCTATCTATATAGAGAATTATACCGTTGATGTTCGTGATACTAAGCTTGGACCAGAATTGATCACTAACGACATACCTAATATCTCTGAAGAGAAATTGAAGAATTTGGATGAAGAGGGTGTTATCCGCATTGGTGCCGAGGTTTCTTCTGGAGATATTTTGGTCGGTAAGATCACCCCTAAAGGTGAGACCGAATTGTCCGCCGAAGAGAAATTGTTGCGCGTCATATTCGGTGAGAAAGCCAAAGACGTTCGCGATACTTCTCTCTATCTTGAGCATGGTGAGCATGGCAAGGTCGTTGATATAAAATATTTCTCCCGCGATGCTGGCGATAAATTGCAGACTGGCGTTATTCGTTCCGTTCAGGTTTCTGTCGCTAATTTGCGTAAGGTTCAGGTCGGAGACAAGATGGCCGGACGTTATGGTAATAAAGGTGTTATTTCTCGCGTCGTTCCAGTCGAGGACATGCCATATCTCGAGGACGGCACACCGATAGATGTCATTCTTTCTCCTCTTGGTATCGTTTCTCGTATGAACCTGGGTCAGGTCTTTGAGACTCACTTGGGTATGGCCGCCAAGAAGCTTGGCTATAAGGTTGCTACCCCAGCCTTGAATGGTATGAGCGAAGAGCAGATCAAGGAAGAATTGAAGAAGGCCGGTTTGCCAGAGGATGGCAAGGTCGTGCTTTTGGATGGTCGTACTGGAAAACCGTTCGAGAATAAGGTCGTGGTCGGCATGAAATATCTTTTGAAGCTTAACCATATGGTCGAAGATAAGATGCACCAGCGCTCTATTGGCCCTTACTCATTGATCACTCAGCAGCCTCTTGGAGGTAAGGCGCAGTTTGGTGGACAGCGTTTCGGAGAAATGGAAGTCTGGGCTTTGGAAGGTTATGGTGCAGCTCATATGTTGCAAGAAATTTTGACCATCAAATCGGACGATGTTCCTGGTCGTAGCGCTGCTTACGAATCGATCATTAAGGGCGAAAAGATACACAAGGTCAATGTCCCAGAGTCATTCAATGTCTTGGTGCGCGAGTTGAAAGGTTTGTGCTTGGATGTTCAGCTTTTGGGCGGAGAAGGCAAAGAGATCGGAGATGAGATGGCCGAAGTCGAAGGCAATGTCTCTAATTCCGATGGACGTCTGGAAGGTGCCGACATGCCCACTTGGGGCAAGGAAGTCGGAGAGGAAAAACCAGTAAAGATTGAAGAATAGGAATAAATAATCATATAAAATATCTTCAATAATATGCTTAACCCAATAAAAATCTCCGATTTCGACGCAATCAAGCTCAAATTGGCTTCGGCCGAGGAGATGCTCTCTTGGTCACATGGCGAAGTAACGCGTCCAGAAACCATCAACTACAGAACACAGAAAGCCGAAAAAGATGGTTTGTTCTGCGAACGCATTTTTGGTCCTTCCAAGGACTGGGAGTGCTACTGCGGAAAATATAAGAAGATTCGCTACAAGGGCATCGTTTGCGATAAGTGCGGAGTCGAAGTGACTCGCAGTGCTGTGCGCCGCGAGCGTTTTGGTCACATCAAACTTGAAACTCCTTGCGCTCACATCTGGTTCTTGCGCGGTATCGCCTCTAAGATCGGCTTGACTCTTAATTTGAGCATGCAGTCTTTGGAGAAGGTCGTTTATTTCGCTAGCTTTATCATCACTGATGTCAATGAAGACCTAAAGAATGCGACTATCGAACAGATCAAACAGGAATTCAAAGAGAAAAAGAAGAGTATCGCCGATGATTATAATAATCAGGTCAAACAGATAAAGAACAAGAAGGGGAAGATGATGAACGAGGGCCTAGATGCTGGACAGGCAGAGATAGCCCTTAATAAGGAAGTCGATGCTTTAACTAAGGTTCGCGATGAGAAATTGGAAACTTTGAGCAAGTATTTTGCCGAATCCAGTAAGGAACTCAAAGACCTTAAGCCAATGCTTGTCATATCCGAAGAGACCTATCAGAAGTTGTCATTGAAATATGGTCATATTTTTGAGGCTGGCATCGGTGCTGAGGCTGTCGAGCAGCTTTTGAAAAAAATAGACCTTAAGGCCACTATCGATAATTTGGAAAAGGAATTAGAACACGCAGTAGATTCCAAGCAGGAAAAGATCATTAAGCGTCTTAAGTTGTTAAAGTCTTTGAGCGCCAATGACATCAGACCAGAGTGGATGGTTCTGTCTATCGTTCCAGTCATTCCACCAGATCTTCGCCCTATGGTCTCTCTCGAGGGCGGACGTTTCGCTACTTCTGATCTCAATGATTTGTATCGTCGCGTCATAAATCGCAACAATCGTTTAAAACAACTAATGGAGCTTAATGCCCCAGAGGTTATTTGCCGCAACGAAAAGAGAATGTTGCAGGAAGCTGTCGACGCCTTGATCGATAACAGCGCTCGTGCTTCTAAGACGACTATCGCTTCGACCGGTCAGAAGAGACAGCTTAAATCTTTGGCTGATTCCTTGAAGGGTAAACAGGGTCGTTTCCGCCAGAATTTGCTCGGTAAGAGAACTGACTATTCTGGACGTAGCGTTATCGTCGTAAATCCAAAATTGAATTTGGATCAGTGCGGTTTGCCTAAGAGAATGGCCTTGGAATTGTTCAAGCCTTTTATTATCTCTAAATTGATTCAGCGCGAGATCGTTCATAACGTTCGCAGCGCTTCACGTTATATTGAGGCTGGTAGTGATGATGTCTGGGATATTTTGGAAGAGATCGTTAAGAAAGCTTTTGTGCTTTTGAACCGTGCTCCTACCCTGCATCGTCTTGGTATTCAGGCCTTTAGACCGATATTGATCGAAGGTAAGGCTATTCAAATACATCCTTTGGTTTGTACCGCTTTTAACGCCGACTTCGATGGAGACCAGATGGCCGTTCACGTACCATTGACCGAAGAGGCTAAATGGGAGGCTGAGAATTTAATGCTTTCCTCTCATAATCTTTTGAAGCCAGCTACTGGTGAGCCAATAGTCACTCCAAATCAGGACATCGTCTGGGGAGCTTATTATTCTACTTTCTCTTTTGTAGATCCAGAAAAAGTAGAGGATAAGGATTTGAAGGCTTTCTCTGATGAGCTCGAGGCCAAGATGGCTTATGATCACGGAGCTATTGGTCTTCAGGATCCTATTAAGGTCAGGTTGAAGGTTGGTGGTATCACGAAGACCACTGTCGGTCGTTTGATGTTCAATGAGATCTTGCCAGAAAAACTTCGTTTCATAAATAAAGTCGTTAAGAAAGGCGACTTGAAACAAATAGTTAAAGATTGTCTACGCCATTATGGCGAGGACGAGACTGTAAAATTTGTCGACAACCTAAAGAATAGTTCCTTCCAGTTGATCACTATTTCCGGCATGTCCTTCGGCATGAGCGATCTTCCTGATTTCCATGATGTCGATACATTGATCGAGCAAGGAGAGAAGAAGGTAGCTGAGATCCAATCTCAATACGAGGAAGGTCTTTTGACCGATTCCGAGCGTGCCAGTCAGGTCATAGAACTTTGGAGCGACACCAAGGAAGATATTACCAATATTTGTAAGAAGAGCTTGCCAGCCGAATCTTCTGTTTACTCCATGATCGATTCTGGTGCTCGTGGTTCTTGGGCTCAGTTGACCCAGATCTTGGGTATGAAGGGTTTAGTTACTTCTCCTTCTGGCGGCATTATCGAGTTGCCGATCAAAAGAAACTTCAAAAAAGGTTTTGATGTTTTGGAATACTTTATCGCTACTCACGGTACTCGTAAGGGTCTTTCTGACACCGCCTTGAGAACTGCTAACGCTGGTTATTTAACTCGTCGTTTAGTTGATGTGTCCCAAGATGTCATTATCTCTGAAGAGGATTGTGGAGAAGAAGAGGGTGTCGTTATCACTAAGAAGGAGAGTGACGAGATCGGTGAATCATTAGTAAGGCGTATCAGCGGTCGTTATTTAGCTAAGGACTTGAAGGATAAGGATGGAAAGGTCCTTTATAAGGCCGGTGATTTAATGGACGAGGAAAAGATCGAAGCCATTAAGGATAAGGAGATCGAAGAGGCGGCCATTAGATCTGTTATGTCTTGCAAATCTTCTCGCGGAATTTGTGCTAAATGCTATGGTTATGATTTGGCCAAGAATAAGTCGGTCAATATCGGTACTCCAGTAGGTATTATAGCGGCGCAGTCCATTGGTGAACCAGGTACTCAGCTTACTATGAGAACCTTTCACTCCGGAGGTGTGGCTAGTGGTGGTGATATCACTCAGGGTCTTCCTCGTGTTGAAGAGATCTTTGAGAACCGTACTCCAAAGAAAAAAGCGATCATCTCCGATGTCGATGGTAAGGTTAAGATCGAAATGGAACAAAAGATCATTCGTGATGAGAATGGCAAGGAGGTCGTCGTTTCCAACCAGCGCACCAAGATATTGAAGATATATTTTAAAGGTGATGTTTTTGAGAAATATCGTATCGCTCCAGCTGGAGAAGGCGAGGACAAAAAGGAGATCAAGATAGAAGTTAAAGAGGGAGATGAAGTTCAGATTGGAACGACTCTTTATACTATCGGCAAGAAGACTGTCACTGCCAAAGAAGGTGGTAAGGTGCATATTTCTGGAAAGACTATCAAAGTCGTGCGTGAGATGGAGAAAGTCGAAGAGATGGTCATTCCAAAAGGCACAGCTTTGCTCGTCAAAGATGGTGAAGAAGTTAAGCGTGGTCAGCAATTGACTGATGGTTCTTTGGACCTTGATCAGCTTTTCCGCTTGAACGGTAGATTGGCCGTGCAGAAATACATCATTAAGGAAATACAATATGTATATTCTTCACAGGGTCAGCCTTTGAATGATAAGCATGTCGAGATCATTGCTCGTCAAATGTTCTCTCGCTTCCTAATAACCGACTCTGGAAAGTCTGATTTGTTGCCAGGTGAGGTCGTGGAGGAGGGTGTTATCGCAAGATTGCCAGAGGATGTTAGATCGACTATCAAGGCCGAAAGATTGCTATCTGGTATCACCAAAGCTTCTTTGACCACTGAATCATTCTTGTCTTCTGCTTCGTTTCAAGAGACTGCTCGTGTTCTTATCGAGGCTGCTTTGTCTGGCAAGGTCGATTATTTGGAAGGTCTTAAAGAGAATGTCATCATTGGTTGCCTCATTCCGGCAGGTACCGGCTATAAAGGCATTAAGGAGCGTGCTGTTTACGATAAATAATTTATTATATTTCATTAATCTAAAAATATATGGCTAAACGTTGTTCAGTATGTGGCCGCGGCTCCACTTCTGGTGCCATGCGTTCCCACTCCAATCGTCAAACACTTAAGAGGCAGAATATAAATCTCCAAACCAGAAAGATAGATGGTAAGACGGTTAAGGTTTGTGTTAACTGCATCAAGACCGCTAAGAAGAAGACTGCTGTCAAAAAGGTCGCAGTCAAAAAGGTTGTTGCTAAAAAATAGAATAGGATGTCATTGGCATTATTCACGATAGTCGTTTTTGTTTTCTCGGCCGTTGTCCACGAGTATATGCATGGTTGGGCAGCTAATGAGCAGGGAGATCAGACGGCAAAAATGTTGGGTAGGCTTACTCTTAATCCCTTAGCCCACTTGGATCTTTGGGGGTCGTTTTTAATGCCAGCTTTGCTTTATTTTGGTACTGGTGGTCAATTTGTTTTTGGCTATGCTAAGCCAGTTCCATATAATCCTTTCGCCTTGCGGGATCGCAAATATGGCCCTGCAAAAGTGGCGGTAGCTGGCCCATTGGCCAACTTAGCCATGGCCCTGGTCTTTGGATTGATGATGCGATTCGTTCCTATAAACAATGCGTTGTTGCTGGGAGCATTTGCTACTATAGTCCAAGTGAATTTAATATTAGCAGTTTTGAATTTAGTCCCACTTCCTGGATTGGACGGGTCAAAGGTTTTGATGCCGTTTTTGCCAGCGTCATGGCAACAGTTCTATTTAAGGCTTGAGGCACAGTCTATGATATTGGTATTTTTAGTTGTAATGTTAGCCTTTCCTTTGTTAGCCATGGTGGTTAATTGGCTTTTTAGGTTGATAGTTGGGATTTAAAAAGATAGACAACTTTGTTTTCTTCTATATTAAATAAAAGAGTCAATAATATTGACTCTTTTATTTATTTGTAGTTAGATTGTCTATGATCGAGTGTTCTTTATAAAATACTCATTTTAGCCTGTTGAATGAAGAAGGGGGTGTTTTTGAGAAAATCCAAATTACCCAATAAGATAGGTGTCTTCCTCGATGAGCATTGCAGGATGACAACTGACACTGACAGTTATGATTTTTCCCCGGGTGACGGGGATATCTTCCTGTATCTATCTAAGTGGAGGGTTTTCTATGATGGCTTAGCCAGGGTACAGTTGGAAGATGCCATTCAGTACAAAGTTAAGGATTTGGACTTACAAACCCTTATAAAGGCCTTGCTCTGTTGTGAGCCAGGGTCAAAACCTGAAAGAATAGTGGTCAGCGCAGTCGTTGATTCACTGTCAATCGTCGATGTGGAGAATTCTGTCTCTAAAGAAGAGATTGTCATTCTGCAGCGCATTTTATGTGGAAGGACAGAGGTCGAGCCGGTAATTAAAAAGGCAATTGATCGTATCTTTTCTGAATACGAAGAGGGGAGTAGAAGGAATTTGGCGGTCGATGAAAAACTTCTTGAGTTAAGGAATGGTAAAAGACGGCGAACTTTAGCCTATTCTCTTTTTCGTTTATTGGAAAGCCACCCCGCTCACTTGGAGGATGATTTCTCCTTCCGTATACGAGTGTTGGTGTCTGATCTCTTAAAAAACAAGAGAACGAGGCCAAGATTCGGTGAAATGTTAAGCATGTGGCGTGCGTCTCCCAGGTATCAGGACCTTCAATTGCCGCTAATTTCAGCGATGATAGAGGAAATCGTGGCTATTCCAAGTAATAGACCAAAAGAGACTCCTCGATGGTTCGTTAACTTGTTGTTAATAGCTGATCAGCTGCCATATGACCTGCGCAATGCCGTAGCTGAAAAAGCAGAGGACATAAAGGTATATATAGACTTCGAGAATGGAATGGCTGTTTCTTCCGATGGTGGTGAAAACCATCAAGTGGTGGATAATCCAATCTCATCATTCAAGAAACGTCTTGATATGTCAGCCGATTTGGTGTTCCCTCCAAACCCAACTAAGGATATTTCAGTAAAAAAAGAAGTTGGGTTGGCGGCCTATATCGGGGAAGAGATCATCGCTGGCTTTAAAGCATTTTTATCCAATATAAGCCATTTAAATTTTAAAGGGGCTCTGGGTAAAGGTTTTTCGTAAAAAAGGCTATAAGTATTTTTGTAAGTACGGCTCACCCTTGATCGGTGAGCCGTTTTTATTTTTAGAATAATGCTTGACTAATTTTCAAGTCTTTGCTAAATTGGACATAAAGAATTATCCCGAAATCTCGGGATTGTTTTAATACTCCTAAAATATTATTTCATAGAAAAGAAATATGCCGACAATGAACCAATTGGTGCGTAAGGGTAGGGTTAACAAGCGGAACAAGATGAAGTCCGTCGCTTTGCATTTATCCAACGACTCTTTGCACAGAAAGAAGAAGATCAGAGCCGTTGGCGCTCCATTCAAACAGGGCGTTTGCGTCAAGGTCACTACCATGACTCCAAAGAAACCAAACTCTGCTTTACGTAAGATCGCTCGTGTGCGTTTGTCCAATGGTATGGAGGTCACTGCCTATATTCCAGGTATCGGACATAATTTACAGGAGCACTCCATCGTTCTTATTAAGGGTGGCAGAACTAAGGATCTCCCAGGTTTGCGCTATAAAATAATCCGCGGTGTTTTTGACGCTCAGGGTGTTGATGGCAGGAAACAGTCACGCAGCCGCTATGGCGCTAAAAGGCCTAAGGCTTAATATTTAACTGATTTTGATATTATATGAGAGGAAAACAAGCTCCCAAAAGGAAAAAAGATGGCGATCTTCGCTACAATGATCAGAACATCGCCAAACTTATTTGCTACGTCATGAAGGACGGCAAGAAATCTGTGGCCGAGAAGATCGTTTACGATTCCTTCGAATTCATCAAGCAGGACACCAAACAGGATCCTCGCCATGTTTTCAATAAGGCTATGAAAAAGGTCGCCCCATTGATTGAGGTTAGAAGCAAAAGAGTCGGTGGTGCTAACTTCCAGGTCCCATGTCAGGTTCGCGGTAATCGCCGCTTCATTTTGGGTTGCCGTTGGATGCTTGATGCTGCCAAATCCCGAAAGGGTATGCCTATGGCCAAGAGATTGGCTTTGGAGATTTTGGATGCTGCCAAGGGTGAGGGATCCGCTGTTCGCAAGCGCGAGGATGTCCATCGTATGGCTGAAGCCAACAAGGCCTTTGCTCACTTTGCCAGATAAGGCGATTTAACATCTTCTTTAAAGGAGGTGTTTTATTTTCAAGATTCTTAATTTTTAATTTTGTAATTTTTAAATAAGTAAAAATTTTTAAACAAAGAATTAGAAATTAAAGATTATTTAAAAATTTGAAATTGTAAAATTTAAAATTATCATACTAATATGCCTCGAGATTACGCTTTGGACAAAATAAGAAACATAGGTATCTGCGCTCACATCGACGCTGGAAAGACCACTTTTTCAGAACGTGTTTTGTTTTACACTGGAAAGAAATACAAAATCGGAGAAGTGCATGAAGGTGCGGCTGAAATGGATTGGATGGAGCAGGAAAAGGAGAGAGGCATTACTGTTACTTCCGCTGCCACTACTTGTTTTTGGAAGAATCATAAGATTAACTTGATCGATACTCCTGGGCACGTCGACTTCACTGTCGAGGTCGAACGTTCTATGCGCGTCTTGGATGGTGCTGTCGCTGTTTTCGATGGTTCTCAGGGAGTTGAGCCACAGTCAGAGACTGTTTGGCGCCAGGCCGATAAATATCACGTCCCTCGTCTTTGTTTTGTAAACAAAATGGATAAAATGGGCGCTGATTTCTATATGAGTCTTGAATCGATCGTAAAGCGCTTGAGTCCTAAGGCCGTAGCTATACAGTTGCCGATCGGTGCCGAGAGCACTTTCTCTGGTATCATCGATTTGATCGAGAAGAAGGCTCGTCGCTTTGAAGGAGCTAATGGTGAGAAGATAATCGACATGGACATCCCGGCTGATATGATGGAAAAGGCTGAAAAATATCGTTCGGAAATGGTCGAGAGAGTCGTAGAGTGCGACGAAGCTTTAATGGAGAAATATTTAAACGGTGAGGAGATAAGCGTTGAAGAGATTAGAATGGCTATCCGCAAGGGCGTCGTTTCTAGCGAGATCTATCCTGTTATGTGTGGTAGCGCCTTGCAGAACATGGGTGTTCAGCTTGCCTTGGACAATGTCGTCCACTATCTTCCTTCTCCGCTCGATGTTGGCCATATCAATGGTCACGATGTCGATGACAAAGAAAAGAAAATTGAAGTCCATCCATCCGACGATGAACCGTTTGCTGGCTTGGCATTTAAAATAGCTACCGATCCTTTTATTGGTAAATTGTGCTTTGTTCGTGTGTATTCTGGAAAATTAGAAGCTGGATCTTATGTGATCAACTCTTCTTCTGGAGAGAAAGAGCGCATCGGTCGTTTGGTTAGAATGCATGCCAACCGCCGCGAGGAAGTCACTGAAGTCTATGCTGGTGACATCGTTGCTGTCGTCGGTTTGAAACAGACCACTACTGGTAATACTTTGTGTGACGAGAGACGTCAGCTTTTGCTCGAGTCCATTGATTTCCCAGAGCCAGTTATCCAAATTGCCGTCGAACCAAAAACTAAGGCCGATCAGGAAAAGATGGGTGTGGCTTTACAGAAATTAGCTGAAGAGGATCCGACTTTCCGTGTCGAAACAGACGAAGAGACTGGTCAGACTTTGATTTCCGGTATGGGAGAATTACACTTGGACATTATCGTAGATCGTATGAAGTGCGAGTTCGGTGTCGAAGCTAATATCGGAAAACCACAAGTTTCTTATCGTGAGACCATTAAACAGAAGGCTGATGCAGAAGGTAAATATATTAAGCAATCTGGCGGACGCGGTCAGTATGGACATTGTTATCTCACCATCGAGCCAGCTGTGGCCGATCCAGAGACTGGTGTTGTCGCTCCGTTCGAGTTCGTTAACGCTACTAAGGGTGGTAGCATTCCTAGAGAGTTCATCCCAGCTATCGAAAAGGGTGCTAAGGAAGCTGTTACTAATGGTGTCGTGGCCGGCTATCCAATGATCGATATTAAGATCTCTGTTACCGACGGTTCTTACCATGAGGTCGACTCTTCTGAAATTGCATTTAAGATGGCTGCTATTATGGCTTTCAAGGCCGCTTGCGCTAAAGCTGGAGCTGTTTTGCTTGAGCCTATAATGAAAGTCGAGGTCACAACTCCGGAAGAATACATGGGTAATGCTATGGGAGACCTTAATTCTCGCCGCGGACAGATCGAAGAAATGAGTCAGAGAGGCACTGCCAAGATAATCTCCGCCAAAGTTCCTTTGGCCGAAATGTTCGGTTATGCCACTGATTTAAGATCACTTACTCAGGGCCGCGCTAGTTATGTTATGGAATTCCATGAGTATCACGAGGTGCCTAGAAATGTTTTGGAAAAGATATTGGAGAAAGAAGGAAAAGCAGCTGCTAAGTAAATTTGATTTTTATCTTCTTTGTAGTTGATGATCAAATAAGGATTTAAAATGAACAAACAGCTTCAAAAGGCCATAGATTTGGCCGCTTATACAGGAGATAAAATAATAGTGGTCGACGAAAATAATGACCGCAGCACTGTTTTAATGTCCTTGGATGAGTATGAAAAAATGCTGTTTGGTGAAAATAAAACAAAAAATCCAGACAACGACTTGACAGACAATAATTGGCTTGATAAGATTAATCGCGAAATCACCCTCGGAGATAGCGTCAATATTGACGAAGTAGAAAGTGAGGAGGAAGCGCGGATCGAGGATGATTTTTTGCCGTCTGAAAATAATTTTTCCGACACCGTCTCAAATCCGATTGATGAAGTAAATATAGAAGAGAGCATCCCAGATATAGAGTTAGAAAAAAAAGATGTAATGCCAGATGTCGATGCCTCTGAAATCAATGATGAACCAGAAGGCGAAGAGAACCTCTATTATTACGAAGAGGCTCCTGAGGTGCCAGCAGTTGAGGCGAGTGAAGCAGCTACTAAAGAAGGGGATAGCTTCACTAGCGTCGGAGATGAATTGAAGAATAGACATAATTGGGAAATTCCGAAGAATATAAAGAGCGGAGCCCAAGAAGTTAAATAATTTAAAAAAGTAATTAAACAATACGGCTGGTTCTCGTCTTTTGAGGACGAGTAGAAACCCAGAACCCCGATTTAACAGGGAGGACTGGGGTCGTGAATCAAAAACATGGCAGGAAAATTCGAACGCACAAAGCCACACGTCAACGTTGGCACCATCGGCCACGTCGATCATGGCAAAACCACTTTGACCGCGGCCATCCTTACAGTTTTGGCTGCTAAGGGTTTAACAGTTTCCGACAGGACCTTTGATCAGATTGATTCGGCTCCTGAAGAAAAGGCTCGCGGTATTACCATTAACACCGCTCACGTTGAGTATGAGTCTGAAAAGAGACATTATGCTCACGTTGACTGTCCTGGTCACGCCGATTATGTTAAGAACATGATCACCGGCGCTGCTCAGATGGACGGAGCTGTCTTGGTCGTGGCCGCTACTGATGGCCCTATGCCTCAGACTCGCGAGCACATTTTGTTGGCTCGTCAGGTCGGCGTCCCTTATATCATTGTTTTCTTGAACAAGTGCGATATGGTCGAGGACAAGGAACTCATCGACTTGGTCGAAGAGGAAGTTCGCGATCTCTTGAAACAGTACCAGTTCCCTGGTGATACCACTCCTATCGTTCGCGGTAGCGCTTTGCAGGCCTTGAACAATCCTACTGGTGAGTGGGGTGATAAGGTTATGGAACTCGTTGGTCACATGGATACATACATCCCTGAGCCAGTTCGCGACACCGAGAAGCCATTCTTGATGCCTATCGAAGATATCTTCTCCATTGAAGGTCGCGGCACCGTCGTTACCGGTAGAATCGAGAGAGGTGTCTGTAAGTTGAATGACGAAGTCGAGATCGTCGGTTTGGGAGATACCCAGAAGACTGTTATCACTGGTATTGAAATGTTCAACAAGCAGTTGGACAATGGTCAGGCCGGAGATAATGCTGGTTTGTTGCTTCGCGGCACTAAGAAGGATGATGTCGAGCGCGGTATGGTTTTGGCCAAACCTGGTTCTATCACTCCTCACACCGAATTCGAGGCCGAGGTCTATGTTTTGACCAAGGACGAAGGTGGTCGCCACAAACCTTTCTTCAAGGGTTACAAGCCACAGTTCTACATCCGTACCACTGACGTTACTGGTGAGGTCGAACTTCAGGCTGGTGTCGAAATGGTTATGCCTGGCGATACCACTAACTTGAAGATCAAGTTGATCACTCCAGTCGCTATGGAGGATAAGATGAAATTCGCTATTCGCGAAGGCGGCAGAACCGTCGGCGCTGGCGTCGTTACTAAGATTCTCAAGTAATAAGTAGATATTTTTCCGGCCGCAGTTTTTGCGGCCGGGTGTAATGTCCATTTATTTTATTTAAAATAAGACAGGAAAAGCCATGACTGCTGAAAAAATCAAGAAAGACGAAAAGGAAACGGCTACCAAGACCAAAAAAGAGGAACAGGAAGCCAGACAGAAGATCCGCATCAAGATCAAAGCTTTTGATCACAAGATAATCGACAAGTCCACTAGGACGATTATCGAAACTGTTCAAAAGAGTGGTGCTACTATCTTCGGACCAATCCCGCTGCCGACAGAAAAGGTGCGCTACACGGTCAACAGGTCGACCTTTATTAACAAGGACGCCCGCGACCAGTATGAAATGAGAGTGCACAAGAGAATTGTCGACATCGTTGAACCATCTGCTAAAACAGTGGAGGATTTGTCCAATCTGAACCTTCCAGCCGGAGTTGACGTCGAAATAAAGATGGTCTAAAGAGTTTTCTTTTGTACTTTCACTATGGTTTAAGGTTATTTTTCTTATAACTCTCCAACTTTAATGTTTGGGGAAAGTGTTTGATTGATAGCCAAAGAGCCGAAAATAGGAGGAAAAAAACAACAAACATAAGCGCAAAAATAAGATTTGACTTTTTTGGATTAATAATGTATATTATTAAGACCAACATTTTGTGCATTGACCGTTTGTTGTGGTCAGTGTTTTATTTTTTTATAAGGTTAAAATAGTATGAAATTCATAATAGGGAAGAAGGTCGAGATGACTCAAATCTGGAAAGATGATAAGGTCTATGGCGTGACTAAGGTTCAGGCCGGTCCTTGCGTCGTTACTCAGGTTAAGGAAATGGAAAAGGATGGTTATAAGGCCGTTCAGATTGGTTTTGGCGATAAGAAGGCTAAAAATGTCGCTAAGCCTCAGCTCGGACACTTCAAGAAGGTAGGACGTAATTTTTCCGTTTTGCGCGAATTTCGTTTGGATAAGCCAACACACGAAGAAAAAGTGGATGTTTCCGCTGGAGATATAATTAAGGCCGATTCTTTTGTTGCTGGTGATAAGGTTAAGATCGTAGCCACCTCCAAGGGAAAAGGTTTTCAGGGACCTGTTAAAAGACATCACTTTGCTGGCGGACGTGCTTCTCATGGTAACAAGGATCAATTGAGGATGCCTGGTTCTATTGGAAACGTCGGTGCTGGACACGTCTTTAAGGGTACTAGAATGGCCGGTCGTATGGGTGGTGATCGTGTTACTATCAAGAATGTCGAAGTAGTTGATGTTGATAATGAGAATGGTTTTATCTATCTTTTAGGTTCCGTTTCTGGCGCTAGGAATAGCGTTGTCATGATCGAGTGCGACGGCGACCTTAAGGTTGAGAAGCCAGTCGCTAAGACTGAAGAGGTTAAAGCTGAGAAGGTCGAAGAGATTGTTAAGGAAGATGCTAAGGTAGAGGAAAAAGCTGAAGAGAAGGTCGAAGAGAAGAAGGAAGAAACTGTTGAGAATAAGTAATAAGTAAAAAAGTTTTGAATATATGTCGATAAAGTTAAACGTCTACAATCAGAAAGGCGAGGCAGTCAAGGAGATGGAGGTTTCTACCAAAGTCTTTGGTGCCAAGGTCAATCAGGTCTTGATCAATGAGGCGGTGGTTGCCCAGAGGGCTAATCAGCGTCAGGTCTTGGCCAATACTTTGGATAGGTCTGAGGTTCGTGGCGGCGGTAAGAAGCCATGGAGACAGAAGGGTACTGGACGCGCTAGAGCTGGTTCTTCCCGCTCACCTATATGGATTGGCGGAGGTGTGACCTTTGGTCCGACCAAGGATCGTAATTTTAAAAAGAAGATCAATAAGAAGGCCCGTCAGGCAGCTATTTTTATGGCATTGTCGGATCGTTTGGCCAATCAGCGCCTATTAGTTCTTGAGAATCCTGTTTTGACCGAAACCAAGACTAAGGTTATGAACGATGTTATATCCAACTTGGAAGAAAAAGTTTTGAAATTGATCGTTGCCGATGAGAAGAAGAAGGGTAAGAAGACTAGAAGCGAGAGACGCAGCCTACTTTTGATCAGTGCTGAGTATGACGAGAAACTTAATCGTTCCGCCAGAAATCTCGCAGGTGTTTCTATTATCAATTGTGAAAATATAAATATTCTTGATTTGCTCAAGAGCAAAACAGTGGTTTTAACCGAAGGGTGCATCAAGAAGATCGAAAACGTTTATAAATAAGCCCTAAGACGGGATGAAAAAGAGCAAAAATATGTCTTTGTTCAATAAGAATACTAAAACTGAAGAGAAGTCCACCAAGAAGCCGTCGGTCAAGAAGCCGGCCGCTAAGTCGGAGGATAAGAAGCCGTCTATGAAGGAGCTTTACGGTTCCGATCAGGCTGTTAAGGCTGATGATAAGAAAGTCGGCGATGAGAAGGTTGTTTCGGCTAAGAAATCCAACGAGTCTTCCGCTTTTCGTGTTTTGATCAAGCCATTGGTCACCGAAAAAGGCAGCATACTTGGAGCCGAGAATAAATATTTATTCATGGTTGACAAGAACGCCAATAAGATCGACATAGCTAAAGCTGTAGAGGCTGCTTACGGTGTCAAACCAGTAAAGGTCAATGTCATCAATATAGAAGGCAAAACCAAGAATCGCGGCAAGATCGTAGGAAAAAGAAAAGACTGGAAGAAGGCTATTATCAGTTTGCCGGAGGGTAAGACAATTCAGATCTACGAGGGTATTTAATAATCAATATTTAGATAGATACACATATGGGAGTCAGAAAAGTAAGACCGACAACCAATGCTAGGAGACAGCTGGTTTACAGCGATTTCTCCGACATCACCACGAAATCTTCCGTGAAGGGTTTGCTTATGGCCAAAAAGTCCACCAATGGACGCAATAACCAGGGCAAGATAACTATTCGTCATCGCGGTGGTGGAGTTAAGCGTATGGTTAGAGTTGTTGATTTTAAGAGAGATAAATTTGATATTCCGGCCACTATCAAGACTATTGAATACGATCCAGGTCGTGGCGCTCGCATCGCTTTGGTTTGCTATGCTGATGGAGAGAAGAGATATATTGTCGCTCCAAACGGTTTGAACGTTGGCGACAAGGTTATGAGCTCCAAAAAAGAGATCGAGATCAAGGTTGGTAATGCCATGCCTGTTCAGTATATACCAGCTGGCGTAGAGGTTAATTGTGTCGAGTTGGAAGTTGGAAAGGGAGCTAAGGTCGCTCGCGGTGCCGGTAATTCCATATTCGTCATGGGCGTAGAGGGAAAATTCGCTCAACTTAAAATGCCATCCGGTGAGATTCGTCTTGTTTGGAAGAATTGTTTGGCTACTGTCGGCAAAGTCAGTAATCCAGATCGCAGACATATCACTATCGGCAAGGCTGGTCGTTTGAGAAAGATGGGTATCAGGCCAGCTACCTTGGGTAAGGCTATGAACCCGAATGACCATCCTCATGGTGGTGGAGAAGGACATCAGCCTATTGGTTTGAAGGGTCCTAAGACTAAATGGGGTAAGCCAGCTTTGGGTGTTAAGACAAGAAGAAAGCAGCCATCCGATAAGTTCATTGTCCAGAGAAGGAAGAAGAACAAAAAGTAATAAAATAGCCATAATAAATATATGTCTAGAAGTTTGAAGAAAGGCCCTTATATCAACGAGCGTTTGCTCAAGAAGATCAAGGCCTTGAAGCCAACCGATAAGACCGTGCTTAAGACCTGGGACAGGGCTTGTACCATCACCCCAGAAATGGTCGGTTTCACCATCGGTGTCCATAACGGCAAGACTCATGCCCCTGTTTATGTTGTAGAGAACATGGTCGGCCATAAACTTGGTGAATTCGCCCAGACTAAGAAATTTTTGGGTCATGGCGGAAAAATGGCTAAAGAAGAGTCCAAGGCTCCAGCCGCCAAGAAATAATTTTTTTCGGAATAAATCAGATAACCTTTTAAAGGTATGGAAATAAAAGCTAAAGCCAAATACATTAGAATGTCCCCGAAGAAAGTTCGCCTCGTGGCTGGACTGGTTCGTGGCCTTGATGTTAACGCTGCCCTTAACCAGCTCGAATTCTCTGGTAAAAAGGCGTCTTTGCCGGTGGTCAAATTGATCAAGTCGGCAATAGCCAATGCCGAGCATAACTACGAGCTTTCCAAAGGCAATTTGTTGATCAAGGAAATCAAAGTCGATGAGGCTCCAATGTTGCATCGCTGGACCCCAAAGGCTCATGGTCGCGCTACCACTATTCGCAAGAGAAGCAGCCATATCAGTGTTACTCTTGGTGAGATCAAGGATAGCGGTATCAAGGGACCAAAGAAAAAAGAAGTTGAAGCCCCAATATCTTTGGCTGAATTAGCTAAGGGTGGAGAGGCTGGTGCTAAGGACACGAAGTCGGTTGATCTGAAGGATGAGGAAAAGAAAGAGAAGGTCGTTAAATCGAAAGTCGAAGGCGCCGGAAAGAAAGGTTTTGTCGGAAAGATGTTTAACCGCAAGAGTGGCGGTAACTAAAAGTCAATAAATATTCCATCTTATGGGTAAAAAAGTCAATCCAAAAGTAATGAGACTTGGTATCACCAGGACTTGGCCGTCCGTCTGGTTCGGCTCGGGCAAGGAATACCGTGATAATATTCGCCAAGACATTCTCTTGCGCCGTTATTTGATAAACTCTTTGAGAGAGGCCGGAATAGACAGCGTCAAGATCGAGAGAGGCCCAAAGAAAATAACTGTCGAGATCGTCACTGCTAAGCCAGGTATCATTATTGGCCGAGGTGGAAATGGCGTTGAGGAGTTGAAGAAAAAGATTCATGATAAATATTTGAAGAATTTCCGCATGGGCGAGATCAATCTCACTATTAAAGAGTGTGATCGCCCTAATTTGTCCGCCCAGATCGTTTTGCAGTCAATGATCGATGAGATAGAGAAGCGTATGCCTTTTAAAAGAACCATGAAGCAAACCATCGCTCGCGTAGAGAAAGCTGGAGCTTTGGGTGTAAAGGTTGTTATGTCTGGTCGTTTGAACGGCGCTGAAATCGCTCGCGAAGAGGCTTTGGTATCTGGCAAAGTTCCTTTACAGACTTTGCGCGCGGATATCGATTATTCTCGCGGCGTAGCCAAGACCACTTATGGAACCATTGGTATTAAGATTTGGATCTATAAAGGAGAAGTCTTCGGTGCTGACGAATCTTCCCGCGATCGTCGCGGTGAGGTGTTTGGAAAAAAGAAATAAACCCAATTAGAGTACACTTATATGTTAATGCCCAAAAAGACCAAATATAGGAAATCACATAAAGGCCGCCGTGGTGGTAAAGCTACTGCCGGTATCAGCGTAGCTTTCGGCGATTTCGGTATGAAATCGTTGGAAAATTGCTGGGTCACATCTCGCCAGATTGAGGCTGCTCGCCGTGTCATGACTCGTTTTGTGACAAAAGGTGGTCGTATCTTCATTCGCATTTTCCCTGACAAGCCGGTCACTGCCAAAGGTGGTGAATTGCCAATGGGTAAGGGAAAGGGTGGTGTCGATCACTATGTAGCGGTCGTCAAACCGGGCATGATCATGTTCGAGATAGAAGGATTGAGCGAAGCCCAGGCTCGCGAAGCTATTAAGCAGGCTGGCGACAAATTGCCAGTTAAGACCAGATTCATCAAGGCTAACGAATAATCAATATGGAAATAGAATTGAAAGATTTAAAAAAGAAGAGCGAGAAGGAGTTGCATGAACTCTTGGCCTCTGGCCGTGAGAAATTGCGCGTCGCTCGCTTCAAGGACGCCAACAAACAGCTTAAAGACGTCCGTGAGATCCGTCGCGAAAAGAAGATGATCGCCCAGGTCTTGACTTTGATCAATTCGAAGAAAAAATAAATTTAAGAAATATGGAAAACGACAAGAAAGTCATAAAGAAAAAATTCTCCGGAGTGGTCACAAGCGATAAGATGGATAAGACCATCGTCGTTAGCGTGGATAGTGTTAGAAAGCATCCTAAATATGGAAAGCGCTATACTGTTTCCCGCAAGTTCAAGGTTCATGACGAGAAGAATCAGTTTAAAGAAGGTGATGTCGTCGATTTCATCGAGTGCCGCCCTCTTTCCAAAGAGAAGCGCTGGAGAGTTATCTATAAGTAATAAATAAAGTTTTCATAACTGTAATTTGCCTTATCTCTATTTTAGGTGAAGCAATCACAGTTGAAGTTTTAAGAATATGATTCTGGTTGGAACAAAATTAAGAGTAGCCGATAACTCTGGCGCCAAAATAGCCGAGTGTATCCGCGTACGCGGCGGTTATAGGAAGCGTTACGGCCATGTCGGTGACGTTATCGTCCTTGCCGTCAAAGAAGCCATTCCTCATGCTCCTATAAAAAAGAGCGATGTGGTCAAGGCTGTAATTGTCCGTACCAAAAAAGAGATTCGTCGCACTGACGGAACTTACCTTAGGTTTGACGAGAATGCTTGTGTCATCATCGATGATAAGGGCGAACCTAAAGGTACCAGAATCTTCGGCCCTATCGCCAGAGAGGTCAGAAAGAGAGGATATGCTAAGATAGCTTCCTTGGCCCCAGAGGTTTTGTAAAATCACACTATCAATAAGTCCATAAGTATATGAAGATAAAAAGAAACGATAAAGTGAAGATCTTGACCGGTAAAGACAACGGCAAAGAAGGCAAGATCATGCAAGTCTTTACTGAAAAAGGCAAGGCTAGCGTGGAAGGTTTGAATCTTTCCATTAAGCATTTAAGGGCCCGTCGCCAGGGGGAAAAGGGACAGAGAATAGAATTCCCAGCCCCAATCGATATGTCCAACTTGCTTTTGATTTGTCCGAAATGCGGTAAAGGCACTAGGGTCGCTTTCAAGAACAACGAGGAGGTTGTGGGCGACAAGAAAGTTACGAAGAAGGTCCGCTTCTGCAAGAAATGCGGCAAGAGCATTGATTAAAGACAATTCCCAAAAATATGAGATTACAAGAAATATACAAAAAAGAGATCGCCAAAAAATTGAAAGAGAAGTTGGGCATCAAGAATGTTATGGATGTTCCTCGTCTTTCTAGGGTGGTCATTAACGTCGGTTTCGGACGTCAGGCTAAAGACAAGGACCTTGTCGATTTGGTTCAAGAGAACCTCTCCGCCATATCTGGTCAGAAGCCGGTTTTGAACGTTGCCAAGAAGGCTATTTCCGCCTTCAAGATCAGAGAAGGTCAGATCATTGGTTCTTCTGTTTCTTTACGTGGCAAAAGAATGTGGGATTTTGTTGAAAAGTTAGTTAATATATATTTTCCTCGCGTTAGAGATTTCAGAGGAATAAGCGCTAAGGCTATAGATGAAAAGGGGAATATTACTATAGGTTTTAAGGATTTTTTGGCCTTTTCAGAGATAGATGTTCAGGATTTGGAGAAGTTGCATGGTTTAGAAGTCTGTATTTCTACTACTGCCAACGATCGCGAGAGCGGTTTAGAACTTCTCAAGGCTCTTAATTTCCCATTCAAGGAAGAAGATAAATAAAATTATTTTTAGATAATATGGCTAGAAAAGCAATGATTGTTAAGGCTAAAAGAAAGCCGAAGTTTTCCACCAGGGTTATTAGACGCTGTT
Organism: uncultured Gammaproteobacteria bacterium; assembly: GCA_964547855.1. Taxonomy (GTDB): domain Bacteria; phylum Patescibacteriota; class Patescibacteriia; order Patescibacteriales; family WJLG01; genus JBAZHE01. Next base: position 24,108 of record CAZJPG010000009.1, read on the forward strand.
GGCGCTGCGGCCGCAATCACGGTTATATCCGCGATTTCGGAATTTGCCGCATCTGCTTCCGTGAATTAGCGGATAAGGGTGAACTTCCCGGAATTAGGAAGTCCTCATGGTAATCTTAATCAAACAATCAATTAAGCTAAGCTAAGCAAGATAAATATATGACCGATCCAATAGCGGATATGCTCACCAGAATCAGGAACTCGGCTTTAGTCGGCAAGAGTGAAGTGATTCTTCCTTTGAGCAAAATCAAATATCAGATCGCCAAGATCCTCGAGCGTGAAGGCTGGATACAGAAATGCGAAGAGGTTGAGGCTGATAAAGAATCCGGCAGAGCCTTTAAGGAACTGAAGCTAGTCTTGAAATACAAGAAAAGCGGACGTCCTGCCATCACTTCCATTAAACGTATCTCCAAGCCAAGCTTGCGCGTTTACGTTAAAAAGGATGAGATGCCTAAGGTTTTGAACGGTTTCGGCATCGCCATTATCTCCACCCCTAAGGGTGTGATGACTGCCAAAGAAGCTCGTGCGGCTAAGATTGGTGGCGAGGTCGTTTGTGAAGTGTTTTAAATTTTATTTTTGAATAATATGTCCAGATTAGGAAAATTGCCAATCGAGTTGTCTGCTGGAGTCCAGGTCAAATTGGACGGGGATTTCATAGTGGCCAAAGGTCCTAAAGGCGAACTTCGAGAGAAGGCCAATCCGTTGGTCAATGTCGCCATAACTGATAAAGAGGTTGTAGTTACTGTTGCCAATCCTGACAACAAGAAACAAAGAGCTCTTTGGGGTCTTTATCGTAACTTGATCAAAAATCTGGTTATTGGAGTCACTCAAGGTTTTGAGAAGAAACTTCAGATCAATGGTGTCGGTTATCGCGCTCAAGGTCAAGGTCGCAAACTCATTTTAAATGTAGGTTTTTCACATCCAGTCGAATTCCCTTTACCAGATGGAATTGATGGTAAGGTCGAGGATAACATTATAACTCTTTCCGGTATCGATAAGCGTTTATTGGGTGAGGTCGCTTTCAAAGTCCGCAAGGTCAAAGAACCAGAACCTTACCAAGGTAAGGGTATAAAATATCTTGAAGAGGTCATTCGCCGCAAGGAAGGCAAGGTGGCCGCTGCCAAGGGAGAATAATAGTCTTTAACGGATCAATAATATGAATAAACAGAAAAAAATTCAGATTGGCAGAGAGAGAAGGCATAAGAGGATTAGAGTCAAGATATTTGGCACCGCTGATCGTCCTCGTCTTTCGGTTTTTAGGTCAAATCGTGGTATGTATCTTCAGTTGATCGATGATACCAAGGGCAAGACTTTGGTCAGTGCCCACTCCAAAGAGATTAATAAAAAAGTAGAAGGCAAGGTCGGATTAGCCAAGGAACTCGGTTTGTTGTTGGCCTCTAAGGCTACGGCTAAGAAGATCGGAGCCGCCGTTTTTGATAAGTCATCCTATAAATTCCATGGACGCGTCAAAGCCGCTGCCGATGGAGCCAGAGAGGGTGGATTGAAATTCTAAGATCATCTAATAAATTTTGAATATGAACGAAGAGAAAAAACAGCCAATATCCAATACTGAAGGATCGACCGCGGCTGCGGTTAAGGTTCCGGCCAGGGAGCAAAAACAAGGTGCCGGACATGGTTCTTTCGGTGACAGGAATCGTGGAGGTCGTGGCGGCAGAGGAGGTTTCGGATCTCGCCGTGGAGGTCCTCGCGGTCCTGAAAAGAGGGATGATTTCGAACAAAGAATACTCGACATCGCCCGTGTTACTCGTGTTATGGCCGGAGGCAAAAGAATGCGCTTTAGGGCTTGTGTCGTCGTCGGCGATAGAAAGGGTAAGGTAGCCGTAGGTTTAGGCAAGGGTGCTGATGTTACCATGGCCGTCAACAAAGCCGTTAATCGTGCCAAGAAGGAAATGATCGATGTGCCAATAGTTAAAGATACTATCCCTCACGAGGTTTATTATAAGTATTGTGCCGCTAAATTAATCTTTAAACCAGCGTCTGCAGGTAAGGGTGTTAAGGCAGGAGGTATCGTTAGAACTATTTTGGAGATTTCTGGCTTAAAGAACGTCACTTCAAAAATACTTGGTTCCGGCAATAAGATCGCTAACGCTCGCTGCACTATTGAGGCTTTGAAAAGACTCAAGAGAGTCGATCAGCCAGCTGCTCCTAAGACAGTAGAGGTTGTAGCGGATAAGTCAGAGGCAAAGACCGCTAAGGTCGAAGCTGTGAAAGAGAAGCCGTCCAAGGACGACAAAGAGAAAGCTAATAAAAAGAAATAGGCAATAGCATATGTTGGTATTAAATAACATCAAAGCCAAAAAGGGTCAGAAAAAGGCCAAGTATGTCGGTCGCGGACATGGTTCCGGTATCGGCATTACTGCTGGTCGCGGCACCAAGGGTCAAAAGGCTCGTTCCGGTGTTTCCGGCTTGAAAAAGCTCGGTATGCGCCCAAGGATATTGCAGACTCCTAAGTTAAGGGGCTTTTCTTCGATGTACGCCAAGAATCAAGTCGTTAATGTGGCTGACATCAACAAGTCTTTTAAGGATGGTGATATCGTCGATTTAAAGACTCTTTTCAAGGCTGGTCTCATAAAGCGCACTAATCAGCCGGTTAAAGTTCTGGGTAAGGACAAGTTGACCGTTAAGGTCTCTTTCAAGGACATCAAATTGAGCGCTTCAGTGGCCGATCAGGTCAAAAAGTAGGAGGCAAACCAACCTTAAAAAGTTGGTTGCTTTTCTTTTCAAAAATTATCTCCATAGTCGGAGTTTCCGGCTATGTCCAGCGATATGTACGAAAAATTTATTAAAATTTGGAAGGCAAAGGATTTGAGGAATAGTTTACTGTTCGTCGTTGGCCTCTTGGCCGTTTTTAGACTTTTTGCCCACATCCCAGTGCCAGGAGTCGATGTTGCTGCTTTACGTAATTTCTTTGCTGGCAATCAAATGCTCGGTCTCTTGAATGTATTCTCTGGTGGTAGCATGGAAAATTTCTCCATTGTCATGATGGGCGTCAGTCCTTATATCACATCTTCGATCATCTTTCAGCTCTTGGCTATGATCGTGCCTTCTTTGGAGGAGATGCAAAAAGAGGAGACTGGTCGCCAAAAGATAAATATGTGGACTAGGTGGTTGACCGTTCCATTGGCTATACTTCAGTCTTACGGCATGATCACTATTTTACAGAGGTCTTCTGGTTCAATTGTTGGTGCTTTGCCAGCTTTTGATATGTTCGTTATCGCCATTACCATAACCGCCGGCACTGTATTCTTGATGTGGCTCGGAGAATTGATCAGTGAGAAGAAGATTGGCAATGGTATATCAATGTTAATCTTTGCTGGTATCGTCACTGGCCTGCCTAGTGCTGTACAGCAGAATTTAGCTACTTACGATTCTGGTAATCTTATAACTATTATAGTTTTCTTGGCTTTGGCCTTGGTGACCGTTTGGGGTATAGTTAAGATTAATGAGGCTCAGAGGAATGTTCCATTGCAGCATGCCCGTCAGGTTCGTGGTAATCATACTTATGGCGGTAACAGCACAAGCCTGCCTTTGAGAGTTAATATGGGTGGCGTTATTCCGATAATCTTCGCTATATCCGTATTAGTCTTCCCGTCAATGATCGCCCAATTCTTCTTGCAAGCCAAGACGGATTGGATCAGGACTGCTTCAGAATGGATGATCAATGTTCTTAATAACAATCTGATCTATGGCGTGTGTTACTTTCTTTTGGTCTTTGGCTTTACTTATTTCTATACCGAAGTCATCTTCCATCCAGATCGTATCGCCGAAAATTTACAGAAGCAGGGTGCTTTTATTCCTGGCATCAGACCTGGTGAGCACACTCGTGATTATTTAGCGACAACGGTCTATAAAATAGTGCTTATTGGCGCTTTATTCTTGGCCATCATTGCTGTATTGCCATTGATAGTAAAAGGATTTACTCATACCAATTCTTTGCAGATCGGTGGTACTAGCATCTTGATCGTCGTAGCCGTGGTGATAGATATGGTCAAGCAGATCGAAGCTCAATTGACCATGCGCGAGTACGAAGTCAACTAGCATTTGATACAAAGTATTTAGTATAAAAAACCTCTTTAAAAAGAGGTTTTTTTGTTGTATAATCAGTATGTCAGTGTTTAAGGGTCTTATCTATGGCCTCTGAAACGCTAAATACTTAATATTATGGGTTTATTTGATTTTTTACCTAAAGCTGGTAATGATTTCAGCTTTGAGGATGCTTCTCGGGGATTTGAAGAAAAACTTCGGTCGCTTTGCCGTCGAAGATCTGATCTGCACAATCTAGAAGATAACATAGATGATATTGTGTCAGTTCTTCGTCAGTATGCTCCGTATATACGCAAAGGTGGATTGACCTATGATCAAAGAGAGAGGGTTTGGCAAAAGATTCGCCATTTAGGCGGTGACAGCATAACGATCGAGGACAAACGTGACATAAAAAAATTATTACAACATTTCGGAAAATAATATGCCTTTATTCTCACAAAATTCACTTAGGCAAACTATTGGGGCCAAGGGTTTGGGATCTAACATAAATAAATCTTTGCAAGCCGCTACTGGTTCTAAGAATTCGACTACGGCCAGGGGGCAATTCATGAAAGATCTGGCAGGTAAGAGCGAAACAGCTAGGGCGCGTGTCTACAAAGAATATGGCATAGGCTATTCTGGTAAGAAGAAGATCGAAGGTATGATCGGTGAGGGTGAAAAGACTTACACCAAAAATGAGCTTTCAAAGATCCGTAAGACAGAAGAGGCCAAGAAGAGAATGAATATTTTCATGTCTAGACGTTCGGCAGAAGAAGGGGGAAGCGGATATCAGTCTTCCAGTACGACATTTGCCGGAGGAGAGGTTCATAGTCGTTCCCGTGTGGGGGCTTTGGATAAGGGGCGAGAAGAAAGAGGTAGTGCCATGGGGTTAGGTGATAAGAAAGCCGGCGGCTTTGCTCTTGGCTCGGCATCTAATTCTGGTCGCGGGTTCGCCTTAGGTTCTGCTAGGGATGCTAACAAGGGATTCGCTTTGGGTGGAAAAGCAAGGGAGGATAAAGATAGCGATAAATCATCAAAACCGTTCGTCGGTGGATTAGGAGCAGGCATATGAGCATAATATTATCTTCGTTGTTGTTGATTTTAGGTTTCGTCTTCTTGATAAAAGGAGCCGACTACCTGATAGAAGGCGCGACATCTTTGGCGAAACGTTTCAAGGTTTCCGATCTTGTTATCGGTCTGACTATAGTTTCTTTCGGAACTTCCGCGCCGGAGTTGATAGTTAGCGTAATAGCTACCTGTACCGGTAAAGGGGACATCTCGGTGGGAAATGTGATAGGTTCCAACATAGCCAACTTGATGTTGATTCTCGGAGTCTCGGCTGTGATCAGACCGCTTGTCGTCAGGAAGAATACCGCCCACAAAGAAATACCATTCTCTTTCTTGGCCGCCTTGGCTTTGTTTATTTTGGTCAATGACCGCGTCTTCGGAGTCGGTGGCGATATATTGACTAGGGGTGATGGGTTGATGTTGATTTTGTTCTTTGTCATTTTTATGGTCTATAGTTTTGCCACCGCCAAGAGCGAAGAGGGCGTTTTAAAAGAAGCTAAAGAGGAAAAGGCCGAAGTTGAAGTTTATGGATTGGGCAAGACCTCTTTTATGGTATTTGGTGGTTTGGTTGCGCTATCCCTCGGCGGACGCTGGGTGGTCAATGGTGCGACCGATATAGCCACTGTCATCGGTCTGAGCGAAAAAATGATCGGTTTGACGATTGTGGCCGTTGGAACTTCCCTGCCGGAATTGTTCGCCTCGGCCATAGCAGCCAGGAAGGGGAATTCGGACATCGCCATCGGCAATATAGTCGGTTCCAACATCTTCAATATACTTTGGATATTAGGTCTATCTTCCGTCATTAAGTCGTTACCGTTCAACTCTGACATGAATTTCGATTTGATATACTTACTTGTTATCACGTCGTTAATGCCGGTATTGATTTATGTCGGCAAGAAAAGAATTCTGGATAAACATGAAGGCATTTTTTTGTTGGTAGCCTATTTCGCCTATTTCGCCTATCTGATAATTAGAGGATAAAGTTCTCTTTCAATTCTAAAATATGATAAAAAGGAAAAAGACAATTTTGATATTCATGGGTCCTCCGGGTTCGGGAAAAGGGACGCAGACCGATATGCTTTCTGGAAAATTAAGACTCCCGGCCATCTCCCCAGGCGAGATGTTACGTCAAGAAGTTAAGAAGAATAGCGTCATAGGTAGAAAAATAAAGGAAGTGATGGCCAGTGGTCAATTCGTAAACAACGAGATAGTCGAAGAATTGCTAGATAAACGTTTAGAAGAGAGGGATACGGTCAAAGGTGTTATTTTTGATGGTTTTCCGCGTAATAGTGGCCAATTGCCATACCTCGAGGATAAGTTTGCCTCCTTCGACCCTAAACGCTATAATGCTTGGGCGGTTTATATAGATATTTCCGATGCCGAAGCCAAGAAACGTTTGACTGCCAGGAGGGTGTGTTTTTGCGGGGCTACATATCACATGATCACGAAGCCGCCGAAGAAAAAAGGCATCTGTGATGAATGTGGTCGCAAACTGGAGCATCGTGCCGACGATAAGCCGGCCGTTGTCACTAAACGTTTGAAGATATTTCACAAAGAGAATGATCCGTTAGTTAAGTTTTTTTTGAAAAAGAAAAAATTGATCATGATCAATGGTGAGAGGGATATCGCAGAAATACAAAATGATATTATAAATAGATTAAAGAAAAAAGGCATAAAATGAATTCCGAGATATTAAAAACAGAAAAGGAGATAGAGGTCATGAAATCTGGCGGTAAAATATTAAGCCGCATTCTTCGCGATCTTTTAAAAGAGGTAAGGCCAGGTGTTTCCACTGAATATCTGGAGGATTTAGCTTGTAAGTGGATGGAAAAGGCTGGCGGACGCCCGGCTTTTAAAAATTATGAAGTTTGGGGTGGTAGATTTTTTCCAACGGCACTATGTACTTCTCTTAATGATGAGATAGTCCACGCCCCGGCCATACCAGGAAGGATTTTGCGAGAAGGGGATATATTAAGCATTGATGTCGGCATGGAGTGGCCAGTTGATCCAGCTAAGGCTAAAAAGTTTTCCGTTAAGAATAGATTTTCTTTCGAAGGGGGATTTTATACGGATATGGCCGCAACTGTTGCCGTTGGCAAGATAGATAAAAAGACTCAGAAGTTGATAGATATCACTAAATCATCTTTGGCTGTCGGGATCGCCGAGGCTAAGCCAGGAAATACTTTGAGCAATTTAGGCAGGGCTATACAGCGGCATATCGAGAAAAAAGGATTTTCCGTGGTACGAGATATGGTTGGACATGGTGTTGGTTTTCATGTTCATGAAGAGCCACAAGTGTTCAATTATGATTTTACATCTTACGGCATACCTGACACTGTCCTTGTTCCTGGTATGGTTATTGCCATTGAGCCAATGGTGACCAACGGCGATTGGAGAATCAAGACCGGACGCGACGGCTTGGCTGTAGTCACGGCCGATCGTTCCTTGTCGGCCCATTTCGAGCATACGGTGGCGATAACGGAAAAGGGGAATATAATCATTACTGAATAATAGAAAATGAGCGAAGATCTTAAGATATATTTAGGCATCGATTGGGGTGCGAAGCGTATCGGCTTGGCCTTGTCTGACAGTGAAACCATGATCGCTACGCCATTCAAGACGGTCTCCAATCTCGATGAACTGGTAGCGACCGCTAAAGAGGAGTCGGTCGATATTTTTGTTTTAGGCAAACCGGTTAAAATGCGGGGCGAAGCGGACGGGCTTAATCCGGATTTTTTGAAGTTCTTGGATAAGTTGAAAAGTAGTTTGCCGGATATGAAAATAGAATTAGTGGACGAACGTTTATCTAGTCAGGCAGCCGATGCTTTGCCTGGCAGCAAAAAGACTAAGGCTGGGCGCGACGAAATGGCCGCTATGATCATCCTGCAGAATTATCTGGATAAAACAAAGAGCGACAATGGAACAGACTTTTAACACTAGGGCTATAATATTGTCTAGACATGATTTTCGGGAGGATGACTCTCGAATTGTCGTATTTAGCGAAGACAGGGGTAAGTTGAGCTTGGTGGTCAGGGGGGCGAAGAAGATAAAGTCTAAATTGTCTGGACATATCGAACCCTTGACCTTATCTCGCTTGATGGTGGTCAAAGGCAGGGACTTCGACTATGTCGGTTCGGCTAAGGGTGAAGATTTTTTTGTGGACGCAAGAGAGGATTTAGCTAAATTAGCCATCGCTGGCAGGTGTTTATTCTTGGTAGATAAAATGACCAGGGAGGGGGAGATCGATGATCAGAGAGATGTTTTTGAGCTTTTAGAGGGGTTTTTAAGCGGTATTAGTAGAAAAGACGATAAGAATTATAGTATCGAGGATTTTTCTGAAAAATTAGCAGATTTAACTGGCTTTTCCTTGGAGGAGCTAAAGGAATTTTGTCGCTAATATATTAATATTTTGTTTATTATAAGCCTAAAATATGTTTAGGCTTTTTATTTTATTATTTTTATATTGACAAAAAATAAATTTTATGCTAATATATGGTGATTTTTGTTCATTAATAACTTATTCAAAAAAAGCAGGAAGGAGCTGATAATGAGTTCTGATTTTTCTTTAGTTCCCTCCTTGTACATAAAAAAGGTGGGGGAAAGCACTAGTAAACTTGAGCTTAAATTGACTACAGCCATGGATAAAATGCTAGTTCGTTTTACTGGCGGTTGTGGTCGTATGTCAGAGGAAGATGCTGAAGGTCTTTGTGATATGTTCACAGAAGCTTTTGATGGTTTTGCTGGAGGGATTATATTTGGCGGGACCAGAATACTTAAAAGAGACAATGTTAGAAAGATCGTTCCGGGGATCACGGAGATCCCACCCATAATAAGAAGGAAATGTCCAAGGTCGGTTATTTTGGGGATTATCCCTAAGTCGAATGATTTGCGTATTTCCGAACACGGCCTCATTGTTTCCAATGAGGAGGAGAATGATTTTTTTACCATTATCCATCCCGAACAAGACCAGTGTCTAGTTGTTCAACAATCGGTCGATCAAGGAGTGGATTGGGAAGCAGAATTCAAAGAGTGTATTCGGATAACCGAAGACCTTAAAAATTTTGCTGGCTTTCAATCGCTTCTTGTAAGCTATAATGGTGGAGGCGTCACTGAGAAGGAAATTTTGGCAACTGCTGAATTGGGCTGGCCGGTTTTATTAATAAACGGATCTGGTCGTAAAACAGAGGAGTATGCCAATAATCATTGGTTCTTAAAGAAATATCCCAATGTGGTTGTGGCTGAAAAAAATGCCGCTTCCATTCGGAAGGAACTGATTTCCTTAGGTGTTATCAAGAGAGCATTCTCAATAGTTGAATTTCAGAAAACGGCCTAATCAAGAGCCAATAACCACAAACAATTTTTCAAAGAGGAGACTTTTTTATGACAAGTCCTTTTACTGTATCAACTCCGTCCAAGAGAATTCCTTTGCTCGTCATGGATGCTAAAGATGGTATTCCGGCTGCGTTCGCGCTTATGGGAACAAAGGCAAAAAACAGGGTGGCTATCCGATTGGGTGGGGGGTGCAAGGGGATGAATTCGGATGACAAAGCCGATATGATGAGTTTTTTTACTTCAGCCCTTGCTGGTTTTTCAGGAGTTATCTGGCAAGTGCGAAAAAAGGATCGGTGAGCTATGATGCGCGTGGCGAAGAAAATTCACGCCAAACGGTTACTTTTAAAAATATCACGGTCGCCGAACTCGCAAAAAAGATAAAAGAAGAAAATCTTGATGCGGCTTGTATCACGGCCATGATTTTTTAAGTCAAAATTGAACATTTAACAAAAGCGGTTCTTCGTAATGAAGAGCCGCCTTTTATTTTATCCAATTTTGTCTATAGATTTTTGCAGATTTCATTATACACCTCCTCAATGCTTTGCTCGCCGTCTATCTCGATCAATTTTTCTTGCTGGCGGTAGTAGTCTATTAGTATTGTGGATTGTTCGTTGAAAATGCCAATGCGATTTTTGACGGCATCAAGGTCTTTGTCGTCGACGCGTCCAGTGATGGCCGAGCGCTCGTTGATGCGTTTAATAGCTTCTTCTTGACTTATTTTTAGGTAGAAGAATTTATTTACTGTAAGTCCTGATTTTGTTAAGATTTTATCCAGCATCTTGGCCTGATTGATCATGCGTGGAAAGCCGTCAAAGATGATTCCTGTCTCATTGGCTTGCTGATCGCAATTGCCGACCACTTGGATCATATCTTCGTCAGAAATTAAAATTCCCTTATCGACCTTTCCTTGGATCCTTTTGCCAAGTTCGCTGCCGGATTGTATTTCGGCGCGCAGTCTGTCGCCCATGCCGAATTGATATAGGCCAAAGGCTTTGGATAGTTTCTCGGCTTGAGTGGTCTTGCCGCAGGCTGGGAGGCCGTAAATTGATATTATTTTATTCATAAATATTTTTTGCTTTGATAAAACGCTTTTTAAAACGAATTTCTATAATATCAGTAACTTATTCAAAAATCAAGATACGGTCGTAGTTGACAAAATTTTGTAAAATATATAATATAATGTTGATTTATACGGCTCTGATAAGTACATTTATTGACAAAATAAAGGTTGTTTTAACAGTTAAGGAGGAGGCACATGAAAAGTGCTAGTTCTAGAGAAAGAGATCGTGGTGATTTTTCGCAACCAAAGTTTAATGAAGAAAGCTATAGTGAGGTAGGCGAGACTTCGTTGGGTGTGGTTTTATTGGATGATGACGATGAGCTTAAAGAATTGAGTTTTGGAGAACCAGATTAACTTGATGTTATATTGGCGATTTTCTAAAATTCATTGAACAAACTGAGAAGTCGTAAGACTTCTCTATTTACCAGAGCCGTTTAAAATTAGTATAAATTTTGACACATCACTGAAGTTTTGTTATGATGGTGGTCATAAAACGTTGAAGCCGCTGACACGGCCGAGTGGGGGAAGAAAGACTTTTTGGTCAAGTAGAACCTCCCGGGAGTTCCCGTCATAGAACACAAGAGTAAAAAGCGAGGTGGTACCGCGTCGTAGAACGCCCTTGCAAGACATACATATTATATATGTTGGTTTTGCAAGGGTTTTTTATTTATATAGGTATTAATCAATTATTTTAAATCTATGTTAAGAACGCATAATTGCGGACAATTGAAAAAAGCCGACGTCGGTCAGGCTGTCGAGCTTTCCGGCTGGGTATATCGTCGCCGCGACCATGGTGGAGTCATCTTTATCGATCTAAGGGACCGCTATGGCGTGACCCAGATAAAATTCGATATCGATCATGGGACTTCAGCGGAAGTCATGAAGGACGCTGACCAGCTTCGCAGTGAGTGGGTCGTTAATGTCAAAGGAAAGGTGGTCGCTCGCCCTGATGACATGGTAAATTCGAAAATGGAAACTGGAGAAGTCGAGATCGAAGTCGAAGAGTTGGTGATATTGAATAAATCTAAGGCTTTGCCCTTTGAACTTGAGGAAGAGAAGACATCTGGAGTCAATGAGGCTTTACGTTTGAAGTATCGCTTCTTGGACTTAAGACGCCCGCGTTTACAAGAAATAATGAAGAAACGTGACGATGTCATAACTTCAGTCAGAGAGTATTTTCATAGAAATGATTTTATTGAGGTACAGACTCCGATATTGGCAAATTCTTCTCCAGAAGGAGCTCGCGATTATTTGATTCCTTCCCGTCTCTATCCAGGGAAATTCTTTGCTTTGCCGCAGGCCCCGCAACAATTCAAACAACTTTTAATGGTCGGTGGTTTAGATAGATATTTCCAGATCGCCCCATGTTTCCGCGACGAGGACCCTCGTTCTGATCGTCATCCGGGTGATTTCTATCAGATCGACTTGGAGATGAGCTTTGTGAAACAGGAAGATGTTTGGGCTATCGCTGAGCCTTTTATGAAGGAATTGACCAAAAAGCATACTAATAAAGAGATTTTATTCGATGTGTTCCCGCGCATACCTTATAACGAGGCAATGATCAAATACGGCTCCGATAAGCCAGATTTGCGCTTTGAGATGCCGATCAAACCGATCACTGAATTGATCAGTGTAGATTGCGGGTTTTCCGTCTTCGCCAATGCGGTAAAGGATGGGGGGGTGGTGCATGCCTTAAAAGTCGATGGCGGGAATGTCTTTACTCGCAGCATCATCGACGATTTGACGGAGTTGGCTAAAAGCAAAGGCGCCAAAGGATTGGCTTACATTCAGATGCGCCCAGAAGGCCCAGCTTCGCCGATCAATAAATTTTTAGGCGATGAATTAATGAACAAGATAGTTGCCGACGTCGAAGCCAAGACTGGCGATATAATTTTCTTTGGCGCTGATACTTTAAAGGTTGTTTGCTCGGCTTTGGGTGCTGTTCGCAGTAAATGCGGCTCACTTCTTAATTTGAAAGACCCGAATAAGATCGCTTTTGCCTGGATAATCGACTTTCCGATGTACGAGATGTCGGAAATAGAGGATGGTCGCGTAGATTTCTCTCACAACCCATTTTCCATGCCTAGTGGCGGATTGGATGCTCTAAACAACACCGATCCGCTCGAGATACATGCTAGCCAATACGATTTAGTCGCTAACGGATATGAATTGGCTTCAGGAGCTATCCGCAATCATGACCCAGAGATAATGTATAAGGCTTTTTCCTTGGCTGGGTATAGGAAGGAGGAGGTTGACGCCAAATTCGGCGCCATGCTTCGCGCCTTTGAATATGGTGCGCCTCCACATGGCGGTATGGCTTTCGGTTTTGACCGTATATTAATGATCTTCACTGATTTGGAGAATATTCGCGATGTTTATGCCTTCCCGAAGGACGGTCAAGGCAGGGACGTGATGATGGACTCTCCGGCGGAGGTCTCACCAAAACAATTGAAAGAATTGAAGATAAAGATAGTCGATATGTAAAAATATAAAGAGGCCGTAAGGCCTCTTTGTGTATAAATTAAATAATTTTTTATGAATGAAGGGAGTATTAATTTTTATCAAGAAAAATATAAAGAAGCAACTTCTAGAAGAGATGAAATTTTAAACTTAACAAGAGATTTAAGAATAAAAAATTTAGATCATATAAGAAGTTTTTTGTTTAACTTAGTGGTTATATCTTCAGCGGCTATTGTCGCAATCTTTCCGGTGGTCTTAAAAGATTTAAATTATTTTAAGAATCCTATTTTTGCAATAATCGGTTTGGCCATTTTGGTTTTAATGAATCTTGTTGGATTGTTTTATTTGAGTGTTTTGTTAATTAGGGAAAATAATAACCTTAGCAAGGCGGACGAATTTCATAATAAGGCAATAGAAAAGACTCTGGCGGATATAGATAAGGGGCTTGTTGAGAAAACTGATCCAGCAGCATGGTTCACCAATCACATTAAGCTACTAGAAGATATTTCAAAAGAAGAGAACAACCTTAGGAGTGAGCAGGAACTTAAAGGCTTCGCTAAGTGGTTTGATGGCAATTTTTTAAGCTTGTTGGTTTATTCAATGATTATCGGAGTTGTATTTATAGTTATTTCTTTAATACCGTTTAAGATTGTTAGTGATGAGATTTTTTGGCTTTGTTTTCCGATGAAATGATTTAGTCCTATTTGCGAGCATCGAAAAATTCGGATAAGACAGAAGTCGTAAAAGCCGTGTAAAATCCCGTTGTCTGAAGGCCGTCGGTAATCCGACGGACAAGTATAGGGATTTTACTAGGCTTTATAGATGGAGGGCCCGAATTTTTTGCCGCGAGCGATTTTTGCGCCACTTTTTTAAAAAAGTGGCAGAGGATGAGGATTTTTGAATAATTTTGGAAAAAAGACAAAGAAAGGCGTTTCTCACATTTGCTTACGCTCAGATTCGAAACGACAAATAACTAGGTGCTTAATTGAAAATTACATACCTTTGTCTTATTTTTAATAAAATAGTAAAATAATACAGTAAGACTTAACATTGTCATGTCCGCGCAGGCGGGTATCCAGAATTTAGCCAAAAAACACTGGATTCAGGCCTTCACTGGAATGACAAGCAAAAATATGGACCAAAACATTTCATCGCGGCCATTCAATGCCGCCAAATTCGTTTTTCTGTACCTTACCCACTTAGTCTCTTTGGTTTTTATGGCCATTTCTTTCGGCATGATAATCTTTCAGGCCATAAACAAGTTTATCGAAGACCCAGTAAATCTTTATAGTGCTTTTTATCAAGAGGATGCTTTGAGATTTGGTATCGCCGCCTTGCTTGTTTTCTCACCAGTATATTATGTTGTCAGCAAGTTCATATACAAAGCCTTGTTCAACGGCGAGATCAAACGCGATTCTGGTATTCGTCGCTGGCTCACGTACTTGATACTCTTCGTCTCTTTCTTGGTCTTTGCCGGTTACCTAGTTGGTTTTATAATTAGTTTCTTGTCGGGAGAACTTACTATAAAATTTCTTTTGAAAGTTATTTCTGTGATCGTGATAGCTGCGACTGTTTTTAGTTTTTATCTTTACGACATCATGAGAAAGGAAACTGAAGGTAAAAAAGATAAGGTCGTTAAGATTTATTTCTATGCTACCTTGGCAGCGGTCGTCATCGCTTTTGTCGGCGCTTTCTTTGTAGCTGGAAACCCAGCAACGACTCGCGCTAAAAAGTTAGACGATGACATCTTGCAGAAGTTTAACAACATCGATAATTGTGTGGATCAATATTATCGCGAAAAGAAAGTCATGCCGCAGAACATCGATGAAATAAAGAATGACTGTAGTTATTTGCTTGATGAGTCGCTAAAAGATAAAGTAACCGGAAAAGCCTTTGAATATAGGCTTAAAGAGGGGAAGGCATATGAACTTTGCGCAGAATTCCGTTCATCTAATAAGAATGAACAGCCTAAGCCTTATTACTCCGCACCAGATATGAAATCTAATATCCATGATTCCGGTTGGCAGTGTTTAGAAAGAAAAGTTTATTATGTCGATACTTCGACTGAAAAGAATATAGTTCCAGAGCCGGTCTTGATAGATTAAAACATCTTTCGAAAATAAAAAAATCGATCGTCATCATGGCGATCGATTTTTTTTACAAAGAAAATTATAAAATATTTTATTTACCTCTTCCACAGTTTTTTATTTGATGCTATAATAATGAATAAGAAAAAAATAAAAAACTATTTTCATTTTTTTCAAGGAGTGATATAATAAAAATATGCCAAGTGGTAAGAAAAATATTTTTCCGAAAAAACTTTCTGCTTATTTAAAAAGCAAAGGTCTTGATCCTAAAGTTTTGGAACACCGCACCGCTTACACGGCGATAGATGCTGCGAACACGTTGAAAAGAAAATTGAACGAGATAGTAAAATCTCTTTTAGTGAAGGCTGATGACTACTACTACATTGTCTGTCTTCCAGCTGATCACAATCTTGATTTCAAAAAGATCAAGTCAGCTATCGAAGGAGTGGCTGGTGGCAAAGTCAAGACATTGTTGATACCCGATGAGAAGACGATGTCCAAAGTCCTTAAGATCAAAAACGAAGGTCTTACAGCTTTTGGTGGATTATATGAAGTTCCGGTCGTAGTTGAGAAAAAATTATCCAATTTAAAGAAAGCAGTGTTTTCATCTGGAAATTTTAACCATTCCGTTGAAATGGGAGTTAAGCAGTTTTCCAAGCTTGAAAATGCTATTTTAGCTAATTTCGGTATAAAAAAGAAGATAAAAGTAATTAACGTGCGTCCATCTTCATCTTTGATGAAGAAAAGCGCCGGCAAAACAATGGCTACCAAAAAGAAAGCCAAAAAGGCCGCCAAAAAAGTGACCAAGAAGGTCGCTAAGAAGGCTACCAAGAAGGCTGCCAAGAAAAAGGCTACCAAGAAGAAGAAATAATCAATAGATTACTCTTTTATCGAGGAGGTCCGCTCCAGCTCGTTTCCGGGCAGGAGCGGATTTTGTTTTTGTGGATAAAGCCTCTTTAAAAGGCCCGTATTTTCTGATAAAATACGAATATGATCAATGTGAAGCTGGAAAAGTTCGAAGGTCCGTTGTCTTTGTTGTTAAAGATGATAGAGGCCGAGAAGATGGACATCACTGAAGTGTCTTTGGCTAGGATAGCCGATCAATATGTCGAGTATATAAAGGCTTGTCAGGCCATCGATCCAGAATTGGTGGCTGATTTTTTGGTTGTTGCGGCTAAATTACTTTGGATAAAATCTAGAGCTCTTTTGCCATATCTTTTTCCAGCCGAGGACGAAGATACTGGAGAGTTAGAACGCCAGCTCAAGATGTATAAGGAGTTTCTTGAGGCTATGAAGGGCGTTGAGGATATATTAAGAGAAAAACATTTTACTTTCTCTCCTGTCGGTCGTAATTTGCGCAAGATGATCGGGCAGTCGGATAAATTTTTCTCACCACCAAAAAAAGCTAAGGCAGAGGACTTAAAGAATATAATGGATGCATTTTTGTTATCTAAGGCCAAGCAACTCGTAGTTCTTGAAGAAAAGGTAATAGAGAGGCAAGTAAGCATCGAAGAGCGGATATTGCACCTTCAAAGTGCAGTATTTGAGCGTATAAAGGTTAGCTTTAAGGATTTTGTCGATCGCTCTGCTTCTAGGACGGATGTAGTGGTCAGTTTCTTGGCTATGCTTGAACTTATGAAGCAGAAATTGATAGATGTCGATCAGGAAAGCCTTTTTTCTGATATAATGATCAAGAAAAAAGAGGACATCAATCCAGATTTTAAAATATTCAATTGATACTTATGGACGCATTACTATCAAAAATAGAATCATTGCTCTTCATTTCAGGTCGGGCGATGTCCGTTCGCGAAATAGCTGATCTTCTAAAGGTCGAGCATGGGGACGCAGAGGAGGGGTGTGAGAAGCTTTTGGTCTTAAAGAAAGAGTCTGGGTCTGGAACACAGGTTATCAGAAATGGCTCTAGTTTCCAAATGGTGACTTCGCCGGACAATACTGCTCTCATTCAAGAATTCGTTAAAGATGAAACGACCGGAGAGCTTTCTCGTCCATCTCTTGAGACCTTAACGATAATCGCTTATCGCGGTCCAATATCTAAGACCGATATTGATCGTATTCGTGGTGTTAATTGTGGCATGATACTGCACAATCTTTTAATGCGCGGCCTGATCGACTCTCGCGAAGATAAAAAAAGAGAGGAAACTTATTATACAGTAACGTTTGATTTTATTAAGTTTTTAGGGTTAAATGAAGTGAAGGATCTGCCGGACTACGAGCGCCTCTCGGCTGACGACACTATTGATAGAATATTGGCTGATAATAGTGAAAAAAATGAAGAAATTGAACTTAGTGAGGTGGCGCCGGCTGCAGTTGGAATAAGTCAGGGTGACGAGCATTTAGAGGTAGAAGTCGCAAATGACGAAATGACCGACGAGCAAAGAGCTGCCGTTCTGACTGAGGCCCTTCATGAGATAGCTGAGACTAGTGAGAGCGAGACAGAGGATGAAGCCATTGAAGATATTGACGAGGATGATGAGTTTGAAGATGAAGAAGGCGAGGAGGAAGGAGACGAAGAAGAATAATTTTTATTTTTTATGTCACTGATTATGTTTTAATGAACAGTGATAACTGTAATATGTCTTTAGAAAATCAAGAGCAAGCACCAGATCAAATTCATGTTGAAACTGCTCATGTTTTGGATCCTGAACATATTTGGGGAGGGGAAGAGTGGGAGTGGAAGAACTGGGAGAGCGCCCACAGAGACATGAATGTAAAGGATTATAACATGAAACAGATGGAAGAGGCGGTTAGCATGAAGACCAGGGAAGCTTTTATGTCGGAGAATCGCCGTGAACCAGAGAATGATAATGAATTAATCCAATTTTTTGTTAACAAGGGTGGAGCGCGTTGGTTTAAACGTCGTTTTTTTCAGTATAGGAGCGATATGTTAGAGGAGGATATCGCTAGATACTATAAAAATAAATTCTGGGAAACAAAAGAAACGAATGATACTGCGAAAAAATAATAGCTTCATAATTGGAGCAACGGTTTTGGCCGGTGTTCTTATATATTCTTTCTTCTCTTTAGACTTGCATTCAGCGGCGCTGGCGCAGGTCGATTTTGGTGAATTGGACAATGGTAAGGTCCTTGGCGTGTTTGAAGAAGTCAATCATTTGCCTTTAGCGGCCTATAATTATCTTCATCCAGAGAATTATTTGCCTTTATCCGAGGATAAAAAATATATTCCGGTTAAAAAAGAGGATTTGCCTTTGTCCGTAGATGCTTCATCAAGTCTTATTATGGATAAAGAGACTGGAGAAGTGCTTTGGTCGAATAATGCCGATCAAAAACGCCCGATCGCTAGTATTAGTAAGTTGATGTCTGCCTTAGTCTTTTTGGATAGCGTGCCTGATTGGACTAAGACTTATAAAATGAAAAAAAGCGATGTTCGTATTGGTGGCCGTGCCTATGTTTATGAAGGAGAAGAAATGACCATTGGTGATCTTTTTCATCTTGCTTTAGTGGCCTCGGATAATACGGCAGTCATAGCACTTACTTCTTCGCTTGGTCTTTCTGAAGAAGAGTTTGTCTCTAAAATGAATGATAAAGCCAAAGAGCTTGGTCTTGATGATACCCATTTCGAAGATGCGACCGGACTCGACGCTGGTAATGTTTCCACAGTCAAAGATGTGGCTAAACTGGCGAATAAGGCCTTGGTCAGGAAGGATATAAGAGAAGCGGTCTTAACCGATGAATATGAGTTCAATACCTTGGCTGGACGTAAGGTTAGGGCTGTTTCTACCGATGATCTTTTAGTTAGTTTTCCGGAGAATGGCTCAAAATTACTTGGTGGTAAGACAGGATATATTCCAGCCGCCGGATATTGTTTTGTTGGTAGTTTTGTTGATCACGAAGGCCATGGAGTCGTGACCGTAGTCTTTGGGGCAAAAACCATTAGTTCACGCTTTAAAGAGACTAAAAAAATGGAAGATTGGGCCTTTTCTTCGTTCAAATGGGAAATTGCCAATTAAGTCATAAGTAAGGTATAATTTTAAAAAGGAGCTGTTGCTGAGCGCTAAGTTCGGCTTAAATATCAAATCATATGTCCAAAATCATTATTGGTAACTGGAAAATGAAGAAAGACTTGGATGCCAGTGTCGCCGATTCAGCTAAATTCGTCGAAGCATTTAAGGATTTCGATAAAGACAAGGAGGTCGTTTTGTGCCCAGGCTTTGTCGCTTTGGCTGGCGTTGGACAAGCGCTTAAGGATTCTAAGATAAAATTAGGCGCCCAGGACGTCTTTTGGGAGTCTCAGGGAGCTTACACTGGAGAGGTCTCACCGTCTTCGTTGGTTCAGGCTGGAGTTAAATATGTGATCATTGGACATAGTGAGAGACGTAAATATCTTTTGGAGAATTATTCAATGATACATCAAAAGGTTCGTGCCGTTTTAGATACTCCTGGACTAATACCTGTAGTATGTATCGGAGAAGAGAACGAGGATCGTAAGACCGATAGAAGGGATTTCGTGCTCTTAAATCAATTACAGCAGGCTTTAGGTGGTATAGACATAGTCGCAGCTGGAAAAGAGATAATCATAGCCTATGAGCCAGTTTGGGCCATAGGATCAGGGACTGTCATTGAGCCATCAGAGGTTACATATGCCCATAAGATAATAAAATTAGCCCTAGATGACATGTTCGGTATGAAGACGGTCATGGATGGTTTTAGAATAGTTTACGGCGGAAGCGTTTCTCCGTCTAATGTTTCTCAATTTTCAGGACTAGAGAATATGGATGGTCTTTTGGTCGGCGGGGCTAGCCTTGACGCTGCCGATTTCCGTAAGATTTGCGACGGTATTTGATCTTGATAAAAAATAAGAGTTAAATTCTTTTTGATGTATAACATAATACCATTAGTATTGATCTGTGTATCTTTGTTGGTGATTTTATTCGTAGTCGCTAGGAAATTCCCGGCTTTGGCTAATTTAGACGTGGAAAATATGCCGGCGGAGAAGGAAGCTCGTTTTAAGGAGAAGATAGTCGAGAGTCGTTTGCATCGTTTTTTAGCCAGGTGGCGCGTTCGCTTGGCCAAGATATTTTCTTTTGCTGGTTCCGCTTTATCAAAGCTGTTTAAATGGGCATTCAATCGTCTTTCTGATATGAAGAAGAATTATGCGGCAGAGAAGACTCCGGCCACGGTCGAGGAAAAGACGGAGAAAGTGAAGGCTTTATTTATGGAGGGGGATGAGCTTGATAATAAGGAAGACTGGGAGGAGAAGGAGAAGGTTTTAATAAAGATAATTGGGCTTGAGCCGCGCAATCAAGAGGCTTTTAAGGATTTAGGTGATTTGTATTTCGCCAATAAGAAATTGGAGGAGGCTAAGCAGGCCTGGGCTCACGCCTTAAAGCTTTTAGACGAAGGGGAGGAGGCTAAGCAGGCAGATATATATTATAATTTAGCTTTATTGTATAAAGAAACTTCAGATATAGAAAGTTCTTTGGAGACCATAAAAATGGCTTCAAAAATATCGCCCAATAACCCTAGGTATCTTGACGCCTTGGTAGAAATAAGTATAATGAACAAAGATAAGGTTTCAGCCTCTGAAGGCTTCGATAAATTAGCCGAAGTGAACCCAGAAAATGGTAAATTACAGGATTTTAAAGAGCAGATAGAGGGCTTGTCAGAATCGATGTAAAAGGCTAATATATAATGGCAGAATCAAATATAGGCTTTTTTGCCGCCACAAGCGGCTTTTTAAAATAAAGCATTGCCGTTGTAGCTCAGCTGGTAGAGCACTTCCATGGTAAGGAAGGGGTCTCGAGTTCAAATCTCGACAACGGCTCATTTTCATTAAATTGAGAATCAAGTGGGTCGGTACCAAAGCGGTCAAATGGGGCAGACTGTAAATCTGCTGGCCTTGCGCCTTCGAA
>CAZJPG010000010.1:0-43512 GCA_964547855.1 uncultured Gammaproteobacteria bacterium
AGAACCCGGTCGAGGCCGTGGATTGGGATGCGGTCAGAGCTATCGCTTATTCTGGGGCGAAGAGATAGATATATAATATATATTAGTATAATAAAAAACCGATTTTTAGTCGGTTTTTTATTTAAAATAGGCAATAAATATAAGATAGTCACAGTTTTTAAGGTTGACTTTTGTCGTCGCATTGTCTAAAATTACAGTATAAAGGGATTACAAGGGGGTGTTTAAATTAAAAAATTTAAATGCCCTTTTATTTAAAAAGGTAAAGCGACTATGATAGAAATCAAAAATCTTACCAAAAAGATCGGCGAGACGGTCATTTTGGACAATCTCAATTTTTCCGTTAGAAGAGGTGAGATTCTCGGCTTTCTTGGTCCTAATGGAGCAGGAAAGACAACGACCATGAAGATAGTCACTTCTTTTTGGTCTCCTGCATCAGGATCTGTCACTGTCGATGGTTTGGACGGGACCAACGATTCGATCAAAGTCAGGAAGAAGATCGGTTATCTTCCTGAAACAGTGCCTTTGTATGAAGATATGAAGGTTGGTGAATATTTGAAATTCGTGGCCGATATGCGAGGCGCGTCTAAGCAGAGGATAGCAGAAGTGGCTGATAGTTGCGGCATAACTAAAGTCATGGATAGACCGATAGATGAATTGTCGAAAGGATATCGTCAACGCGTCGGGCTGGCTCAAGCCATAATGGGAAATCCCGACGTGCTTATTTTGGACGAACCGACAACTGGTCTCGACCCGAATCAGATCGCTGAGATTCGCGAGTTGATTAAAAAAATCGGCAGTGAAAAGACGGTTATTTTTTCCACTCACATTTTGGCTGAGGCCGGGGCTGTTTGCGATCGCATCATTATAATCAATAATGGTCGAATTGTCGGCGAGGGATCGCCGGAGGAGCTGATTAAAAAGACTAAGGCCAAAGAATTGATATATGCCAAGATCAAAG
Source organism: uncultured Gammaproteobacteria bacterium (assembly GCA_964547855.1). Classification (GTDB taxonomy): domain Bacteria; phylum Patescibacteriota; class Patescibacteriia; order Patescibacteriales; family WJLG01; genus JBAZHE01. Next base: position 959 of record CAZJPG010000010.1, read on the forward strand.
GGGCTAAGGATAAAGTTCTATCAGTGGCCGAGAAGGTCGCTGGAGTATCCAAAGTCACTGCGATCAAAAACGAGGAAGAGGATGGTGTTATCAGCTACGAGATAGAATCGACCAATGGAACTGATATACGTTCTTCATTGACTAGCGCTTTGTTCGGCGCCGGGTTGGAGATATTCGAAATCAGGAAATCGCAGGCTTCGCTCGAAGATGTTTTCAGAGAATTGACTAAATAAAATTTAAATTCAATCGCATATGACTAAAAAAGAATACGTTCGGACAATCTGGACGCTTTTCAAGAAGGAACTCGGCGGTTATTTCAATTCTCCAATCGCTTATATCTTTATCGCTGTTTTCCTAATAGCCGGTAACTGGCTCTTCTTCCAGAATTTTTTCCTTTATCAGCAGGCGAGTATGAGAAATTATTTTTCTCTCTTGCCTTGGGTTTTCTTATTTTTGTCTCCGGCTTTGACCATGAGGTTGTGGGCCGAAGAGAGGAAGGCTGGAACCATAGAATTTCTTTTGACTTTGCCGGTCACTAATTGGCAGGCGGTGCTGTCGAAGTTTTTTGGTGCGCTGTCTTTTATGTTCATCGCCTTGCTTTTGACTACGACGATCCCATTATCCATATCGTTCATGGGTAAATTAGATTCAGGTGCTTTGATCGGCAGCTATCTTGGTTCCTTGTTTTTGGCTGGATCATATTTATCTCTCGGACTTTTCGTATCTTCTTTGACGAAGAATCAAATAGTCGCTTTTGTTTTGGGCTTGGTGTCTTGTTTCGCTTTCTTTGTCGTCGGGTATGAGTTCGTGGTCATTTCCGCTCCGGATTGGCTTTCTCCGATACTGGATTTCATCGGTTTAGGTAATCATTTTGAGAATATCTCCAAGGGGGTGGTCGACTCCAAGGATGTCATCTATTATCTTTCCTTTATCTTTTTCTTTCTATGGCTCAATGTCAGAGTGATCGAGAAAAGAGCTTGGAAATAAGGTTAAACATATGAGAACAACGAAAAAATTTGTCAAAAGGTTAAATGATTCTCTGACGGTGCTCATAGTTTTGGGCATCATCATCACGGTCAATGTCCTTTCGTATTATAGTTCGATTCGTTTCGATATGACCGACAATGGCGATTACTCGGTCTCTCCGGTAACGAAGAGAATAGTCTCGAATTTAGATGACGTCATAACTATCAAAACTTATTTCAGCCGAAATTTGCCGGCTAAATATTTGAATTTGGAACAAGAAATATCCGACATGCTGGATGAATATTCTAACTATTCCAGTGGAAAGATAAGAATAGAGACGATAGACCCTTCCAAGCTTGAAGACCCAGTGCAAGAGCTCGGCAATAAAGGTATTCCTACTTTGCGATTCAATGTTTTAAGGAATGACTCTTTTCAGGTGGTCAATGGTTATTTGGGATTGATAGTCGAGTATGGCAGTGAAAATCAAGTGATCCCGGTGATAGATTCGACTAAGACGCTAGAGTACGAACTGACTATGGCTATAAAGAAGTTGACTGCCGATGGTCTACCGACTTTGGGTATTGTCACTTCCGGCGGCGACTCTAGTTTGCAAGGTATATCGCAGGCCACTGATCGGCTAAAACAGCTTTATCAAATAAAGACTATAGATCTTTCGGCACAGGAAGTGTCGAGCGATGTTTCGGCTTTGCTGGTGATCGGCTTAAATAAAAAAGTGGATGAAAAAGTGGCAAAGAAAATCGATTCTTTCGTCATGAGTGGCAAGCCAGTGATGTTTTTGCTAGATGGAGTTCTCGTAAATCCGCAGACTGGTGCGGTCAAAAACGATCTTGGGTTATCTGAACTTCTCTCTGCTTATGGTGCCGATATTAAAAATGACTTGATCGCTGATGTGTCTAATGGACGAGCGTCATTTTCGGCTCCAGCCGCATCGTATTATCTTACTTACCAGATAAACTATCCGCTTTGGCCTAAGGTTTTGCCGGAAAATATGGACAAAGACAACGTTATAGTCGCTGGTCTGTCTAGTATTATTATGCCTTGGACAAGCAGCCTCGAGCTGCATCCAGCCGAAGGGCGTAACATCGATGTTTTGGCTAAGACCACTGATAAGGCGATTTCTCAGGTCGATAGCTATAATCTTGAGCCTGACGGAGCGTTCGTTTCTGGAGCAGAGACCAAGCAATATGATTTGGCCGCTTTGATCACTGGTAAGGTGGAAAGTCCATTCGGGCAAGGACAAACAGACAATGCTAAGATTATCGTAGTCGGCGACAGTGATTTCGTTAGTGATAATTTTTCCGGTCCGGCGTCTGACAATCTAACTTTCTTTCAGAATATCGTCGATAGCTTGGCATTGGATTCTGATCTGATAAATATTCGTTCTAAGGGCGCTGTCGAAAGACCGATCAAGCCAATAAGCAATGTAGCTAAGGAAACGGTTCGATATCTTAATATCCTTGGTCTTTCAGTTTTGGCTTTGATCTTTGGTTTTGTTCGTTATTTCCTTCGTCGTCGCAATAGACGTGGCGCCAATGTCAATGGACCATGGTTCAAAAGGTTCTTCGGTGGAATTGGGTCGCTGTTTTCAGGCATCGCTAAGGCCGTGAGCTCTAGATTGAAGAAAAAGAAAGACGAGCCACCTGTTAAGGCGGAAGAAGCCACCACACAGACCGTGGAGTCTCCGGCAGTGACGACCCCTGCCGATGGATCCAACGCGCAGACGAATATTGAAGATAGCGTTAAGAAGAATTAAAAACCTTTCCATATTAAGCTTGTCAAATTATGAACAAAAAGAATTTGATCTTAGGCGGCATCCTCTTAGTCTTAGTGGCTTTTACTTGGGCCTGGAATGGTCCAGTAAAGGATTGGCGCCGAAATAAGGGGGAAGAAAAGAATTTTCTGTCCGCCTTATCGCTGGACAAGGCCAGCAGTATAACTATCGATAGAGCCAGTAGCACTGTTACTTTGGAAAAAGATGGTGACCACTGGAAGGTCGGGGGAACTAAAGATTTTTACGTTAAGAAGAGCGTTGTCGACGAATTATCTTTTGCCTTGGACAAGGTCGCCAAAGGAAGCATCGAGTTAGTTAGCGCCAATAAAGATAAAAAGGGGGAATTCGGCGTTGATAATGGTATTAAAGTCAAGGTAGAAGAGGATGGTAACCCGATCGAATTCGTTGTCGGCAATGCCACTGCTAATTATGACGGTTCTTACGTCTCTTATGCCGATACTGACAAGACTTGGAAAGTCGGTGTCGACCTGTCGGCCGTGCTTTCTCGCGGAGAGTGGCGCGATGACCAGATATTCTCTTTCTTTAAAGAAAGGGCCGCTAAGGTTCGCTTCCAGTATCCTAATCGTCAATTCATAGTCGAGAAGAAAGAGAATAAATGGAATGGTACTTGGCCTGGTAAGGGTTTTAAGGTGACCGACGATAAAGTGGATGCTGTTTTGGCTGTTTTAGAGAGTCTGAAAGCGGCTAAGATACCAGAGCAGGATTTCAAGGCTTTTGGTTCGCCTGAAAAGAACGGCATAATAATTCAGGTCACTGGCGAGCAGTTGGATAATACTTTAATGATTGGCAACTGCACTAAGGATGGTTTCTGCTATGCTAAAACCGGGTCAAGTGATAATATTTACTTGATAACCAAGGAACAGCGTGATGCCTTGAATAAGCAGACCAGAGACTTGAGATAGTTTTTGAAGATTAAGAATAAAAAAAGACGGCTTTATGTGGCCGTCTTTTTTGTATCGAATTACTTTTTTAGCATTCTTTTGATTTTTCTTTCGCGATGAAAGCCGATAGCGAAACGGTGGGCTTCGTCGCGAACTCGTTTTACTACATGCAAGGCCGGGGAGGCGAGAGGAAGTTTTAATGGGTCTTTTTGTCCGGGGAAGAATATTTTATCGGGTGCTTTGGCGCTACGCAGGCCTTCGCCTTTGGAGATCGACAATATTTGAATGTCGAGTTTTAATTTTTTTAAGACGGATAGTCCAGCGTTAAGTTGCCCTTTACCGCCGTCGATGACTATTAAGTCTGGAGCTGGCCACCCTTGTTCGTTTTGATTTGGGAGATGCTTAAACCTTCTTTCTAGAACTTCTTTAAGCATGCCGGTGTCGTCACCCTTTGTTGATCTCTTACTGTCGTCTTTTTTTATTTTGAATTTTCTATATTCAGATTTATTTGGTTCGCCATCTGAAAAAACCACCATCGAACCCACAGCTTCTTGGCCGAAGATATTGGAGATGTCATAGCCCTCTATGCGTTTCGGGGTCTTGGGCAGCCCCAGGATCTTAGCTAATTCTATGACATCGGCAGAATATTTTTCGTGTATCGATATAACATTGGAGTGGGCCAAAACTTTACGCAGATTCAATAGGCGGTATTTCATGGTTGACACCTCTTGAAGTAGAATCTCATCATTATTGTCTTTCAACTTTTTTTCGTAACCCTTAATTATCAATTCGTAATTTTTTTCTATATCTTTCCTTCTTCCCTCTAAAAATGCCTCTATCTCAGCAATTATCTTTTTATATTCAGCCTGGTCGCTAGGGGCCCCGTAAAGCTCTGGATAACGACGCGATCTTAGGTCACTAGTTCTGCTGGTCGGCATGGTTATGAATTTGCCATAGGGCCAGACGCGCGAGATTATTTTGATCGTTTCTCTTACGGCCGTAGCTGAAACAAAAGGCCCGAAGTATCGTCCCTCTTTGTCGATTTGGCGAGTCGCTATGACTCGTGGCCATTCGTCGTTGGTCACTTTGATATAGACATGTCTTTTATCGTCGCGCAGGACTACGTTGAACGGAGGTTGAAATTTTTTTATTAAGTTGGCTTCAAGTAAAAGAGCTTCTATTTCGCTTCCGACCTCTGTCCATTCTATCTTTGCTACCTTTTCGACCATGGCGCGTTTAGCTGGGGTGTGTTTTGCGCTCTCTCGCCAATATGAAAGTACCCGTTTGCGCAGGTTGGCGGCTTTGCCGACATAGAGAATAGCGCCGTCTTTATCGTAGTAACGGTAACAGCCCGGTGTTTCTGGTATCGGCAGTTTTTTTACTTTTTCTTGGTCCATATAAGCAATAATAGTTCGACTGCCCGCAAAAAACAAGTTAAGGTTGTTTTTTCACCCAAAAAAAGGTAAGATAGTGATATGAAAAGACACAATATTTTAGCTTTTTTTCTAATATTTTCCGCTTCTTTGGGTGGATTTTTCCCTATTCATGATACTCAGGCCGCTTCGACCAGAGTGACCAACGCTGCTGGGCTTACGGCGGCTGTGGCTCAAGCTGTTCCTGGGGACGTCATTACTTTAGCGCCTGGCGAATATAAAATATCCTATCTTAATCTTAAGAATAAAAGCGGCACAGCTGCTGCCTGGATAACGATCAAGGGCGAGAATGGAGCTGTTGTTAAGGGTACTGCCTCTAATTCTAATATCATAGAATTAGAAAATTCTAACTATGTAAGATTGGAGAATTTAGAGATAACCTCTGGTTCTTCGGCTGATGATATAGCTGGCATAAAGATTGGTGGAGCGAAGACGACGAATATCGAAATGAACAAACTAAATATTCACGATGTCACTGGCAATGGCGTCTCTGTTTTTGCTACCGAAGCGTCCAACATCGTTTTGACCTCTTCGCAGGTAGCGAATTGCGGTGATAGCGGGGTCTATTGGGGTTATCCTGGGAAGAGCGTCGTCCATGATTCGTCTATAACGGATAATTACATCCATCATTGTCCTAAAACAGCATCTAATAATTATCATTATGGAATTCAGATAAAGGGAGGTGATTATAGAGTAGATGTCTCTCGCAACATACTTCACGATGTCGGCTCCGATCAGGCCTCTGGAGTAGCTGTCTATTATGGCCGCAAAGCCTTGAAAGGTGATTCGTCCGCGGATATGAGCACTGTTTCGGATAATATTGTTTGGAACTGCCGCAATGAGTGTTTGACCGTAATGTCCGATGCTAATATCCAAAGGAATATGGTCTTCTCGGGAAAATACGGCATTAACGCCCAGAATTATTCTGACGAATCATTTTCCGGCAAGAGCGCCATCGAGAATTTGATCATAGCTGACAACGTGGCTATGCATTGCACGACAGCCAATTTTAATTTTATAGGTTTCTCCACGGCCGATGCCGGCACAGTGTCTTTAGTTGGCAATGCTTCATATCAAAAAGAGGAGAGTAGGTCGGCTTTTTCCGGAACGATAGGTAGTATCAATTCCAGTAACAATATATATTTCGGCCAGTCGAGTTTGAATAAGGGTGGTATATTAGAATTGAATTCAGATAAATTCGTTGACAAGATCGGGGCCATAAATAGTCCCAATATTGAGCTTTACCCATCTTTGGCCGATGCGATGGCTTCGGCGCTAAAAGGCTTGGGGGCCGCTCCTGCTCCAGTCAAAGAGGATATAAACACCGTCGCCTTGCGCGAGGCTCAACTTATAATGTCACAGACCGCCATGGCTTCTTTGGATGCGGCCCATAAGAATGTTTACGATAAATTGACCTCTAAGGAAAAGAATTTAGACGAGAATTTTAAGAAGTATTTATCCTTCTTCATCTACCCAGGAACCGACTCTACTCGCGCCTTGGGCGGAGGAGAGCGCGGTGGAGTGGTCAATTCCTTTAAAAGTGCCTATGGCCGTTGGCCATCGTCTTTAGAGGACTGGAAGGATGTGATCAAGATCGGCAATGGCCGTTGGCCATCTCAGAATAGTCCGACAGCTGAGGCTGAGGCCAAGAAAATGTTCAAGAAAGTTTGGTTACGCGAGGCCAATATGAATCAGCCTAATGATAACGCGGCCGTTACAGTCATTACCTATGGCTTGCGTATGGCCACTCGTCGCCCAGAAAGCGAGAAGGCCGCTATTATAACTTTTAAGAAGATATTCAAATATTCGCCGACTTCGGCCCGTGATTGGGATGTGGTTCGCGCCATCGCTTATTCTGGTGCTACAAGATAATTTGATGTTTTTATTTAAAAATAAGCCTTAAAATGGCTTATTTTTTTGTTTGCAAAATAGCTATTTTTAAGATAGAATTAATATATAAATAATATGGAAAACGTGAAAAATAAGCTAAACAATGAACAGGCCGCCGCCGTCAACCACAAGGAAGGGCCGCTTTTGATCGTGGCTGGTGCCGGAACTGGTAAGACTAAGGTCATAACCGAGCGCATCGCTAAGATAGTTTCCGAAGGCTGGGCCAAATCTGATGAGATACTAGCTTTAACTTTTACCGATAAGGCAGCCGGGGAGATGGTCGAGCGCGTGGATCGTATTTTGCCGTTGGGATATTTTGATCTGGAGATAAGTACTTTCCATTCCTTTTGCGATGGTATTTTAAAGGAATCAGGACTGGATATTGGATTGCCGACCAACTATAAACTTTTGAGCGAGTTCGAGCAGTATAGTTTGATGAAGAGGAATTTGGAAAGATTCGATTTGGACTATTATCGCCCTTTGGGCAATCCGACCAAATTCATTCGCGACCTTCTGTCGCACTTCTCTCGTGCTAAAGACGAGGATATAACGCCCTTGGAATATCTTAAGTATGCCGATGAGTTGAAGCAAAATTTGGACGGTATGCTTTCGGGAGGGAAGGGCAAGAAAAAGGCGTCGATCACTCCAGATTTTTTCTTGAACGCCGAAGGTGATTTTGACCAAGGTGTCGCTGAGCAGGAGGTCAAAAGGATTGAGGAAGTCGCTAACGCTTATCATGTCTATCAAAATCTTCTTTTGGAAAAGGGGGCGTTGGATTTTGGTGATTTGATAAATTATTGCTTGAAGTTGTTCCGTGAGCGCCCTAACATTTTGGAGAAGTACCGCGCTAAATATAAATATATATTGGTCGACGAGTTTCAGGACACTAACTGGGCGCAATACGAGCTGGTCAAATTGCTCGCTGCTCCACAGAACAACATTACTGTCGTCGGCGACGACGACCAATCGATCTATCGTTTCCGCGGCGCGGCTATGGCTAATATTTTGGAATTTAAAAAAGACTATCCAGATTGTCGGCAGGTGTTCTTGGTCGAGAATTATCGTTCCTGTCAAGAGATACTGGACCTGTCCTATGAGTTCATAAAGCTCAACAATCCAAATCGTCTCGAGGAGCAGCTCAAGGACGATGGCGATGGGCTTTCTAAGAAATTGAAATCCAATATAGAGGGCAAAGGGATCATCGAAGTCATTCGCGGAGCTGATACTAATGACGAGATCGCCAGGGTCGTTTCTAAGATCGCTGAGATCAAAGAGGGTGGCAAAGAAGTTAATTGGGGAGACTTTGCCGTCTTAGCTCGAGCTAATGACCATGCCAAAGAAGTTTGCGGCTTTCTTGATGAGAAGGGAATACCATATAAACTATTTTCGTCTCGCGGTCTTTACGGAAAGGATCCCGTTTTGAATTCGATCAATTATTTGGCGGCCATCGCCGATCATTATGATGGCGCTTCGCTTTTCAAATCTTTGTCCATACCAGTCTTTGGTTTTTCAGTCGATGACTTGGCCGGGTTCAACTACATGGCCGGACGCAAGGGGATCTCTCTTTATAAGGTGTTGAACGACGCAGCAGCTTTGGGTTTTAATAAAGTACAATTGGAAAAGGCCAATAAATTTTTGGGTATGTTCCGTAAGCATGCTGGTGATGCTCGCACTAGGCCGGTATCGGAGATATTTTTGTCTTTTTTAGAGGATTCAGGCTATTTGAAATATCTATATTCTCAGGGAGAAAGACAGTCTATCGAGGCGGCCAATCTTTTGAATCAGTTAATGAAGCGTGTTAAGGATTTTGAGAAAGACAGCGAAGACAAATCCGTTCGTGCCTTTATCTCCGAGTTGTCCGTGGAGATCGAGGCCGGCGAACAGGGGACACTACCGTCCAGTGAGGAGGATGATCCGGATACAGTGAAGATTATGACCGTTCATGCTTCCAAGGGCTTGGAGTTCGATCACGTCTTCGTCATCAATATGATCGATCAGCGTTTTCCGACTCGCGAACGCAGTGAAACCATTAAGTTGCCAAACGCGCTTTTAGATGAAAAATTGCCAGAGGGTGATCATCACCTAGAAGAGGAGCGCCGTTTGTTCTATGTGGCGGCGACTCGCGCTAAAAAAGGTCTGTACCTTTCTTGGTCTTCTGATTCTGGCGGTAAACGTGCTCGTCGCGCTTCACGATTTTTGGTCGAGGCTGGTTTGGTGGACGATTTGACGGAAAAGAACGCTGACGAGAAAGCCCCGAAGCCTCTGGAAGACAAAAACATCCTCTTAAAAAGCGCGCCGGAAAAAATAGTCGTCACCGAGCCTTTTGTCCCAAAGGCTCCGGAGCGTTTTTCCTATTCCCAATTCGCCGCTTATGAGAAGTGTCCATATCAATATCGTTTTGCCAATATTTTAAAGGTGCCGGTACGCGGGAAACCGTCCTTCTCTTTTGGCAAGACGCTTCATGCTACATTGCAAAGGATATTGGAGATCGTTTCGGCCGCTTCTGGCTTAGGACAAAATTCTTTGTTCGGAGCGGGGGAAAAGAAATTGGAGCCAATAACTTTAGAAGAGTGTTTTAAGATATACGATGAGTGCTGGGATGATGATTGGTATCCTTCAGAGGGGCTAAAGAAGGAATATTATGACAATGGCAAAAGGATAGTAAAAGAATTCTATGAAGAGAATAAAGGCAATTGGCCTAAAGTGGTTTTCTTAGAGAAGGCTTTTTCTTTGCGTCTGAAGGTCGACGGCGATGGTGTCACTATCGCTGGAAAGATCGATCGCATCGATGAGACTGCTGACGGTAAACTTAAGATCGTCGATTACAAGACCGGCAGTCCGAAAGAAAAATTAGAATTCGATGACAAGGCCCAGCTCTTGATCTATCAGCAAGCCGCCAAGGAATTATTTCGCCAAGAGGTCGGAGCTTTAGCCTTCCGATATTTGGAGAACGGCAGTGAGATCGAATTTTTAGGCAATGAAAAGGACTTTGCCAAGTTGGACGATAAAATATCCGACATCATCCGCCATATCCGCAAGGGTGAATTTCCGGCCAAGCCCGGTATGTGTAAATATTGTGATTTCAATGGTATTTGTGAGTATAAAAAATTATGACGATCAGCCTTGGAAAAGAAGCGAATAAGATAGCATTATATTTTGCCAGGTCTTTTGGTTTTCTTTTGTTGGAAAAAAAGGTCTTAGGCTATGCCTTATTCTTTTCTTTGACCGGTGCGATGCTGAATATCGCTAAGGGCCTCGGAGCTTATTTACAACATCCTAATGCTTGGGCTGGATTTTCTTTGTCGAAAATAGCGGCCTTTTCGTCTTGGCAAAATATTTTGGTTTCGTCTTGGGATGGTTCATTCTCTCTTGGCGGGGCCTTGAGCGGTCTTGTCGGGTTGTCGGTCGTTAATTTAACATCGATCGGTATTTTGTTGGCCGCGTTATTTTTCTCTTCTCGGTTAAAAGAGCTTTTTCGGGACAATGATTTTGCCTGGCAGATAGCTTTTTATTCTTTTGGTGGAAGCATTATTTTTTTGCCTCTTTATGCATTTTTTTCTCATTTTTTGCCGATCAAAGCGCTAGTATTATCTTTGGCTGTGGCCGAGAGTGTTTCTTTGAGTATATTTTTGGTGGTTTTACTGACTTTTTTTGAGGGGGCGTTTTTAATGTTTATAAAATTTAAAGCAACCAGAGAAACGTTCGACGGCGACAAAATATTCATTGCGTCTTCGTCTATGTTTCGAACATTATTTTATTTCAATCTTGCTTGGGTTTTGTTGAGCCCAGCGAGTTTTTCCGGTCTTTTTTCTTTGCCGTCTTTTCTTGGTTATTTAATCTCGATCGTTAAGCTTCATTGGGTGTCAGTGTTAATTTTATGGCTACAAAAGATTTTGACCATGATTTTCTTAGTGTCTTCTGTAGTCTTTGTCTTTTTACCCCTCATCCTTTGCTTCGATATTAATTTGAATCTTCGCAGGGCAGCGGTTAAAAGCATGAGTTTATTTAAAATTTATTTTGCGCCTATATTTCTTTTATTGATCGGCGGGATCATGTTGCGGTTGATCGCTAGTTTTTTTTCGTCCATAGTCTATAACGCAGTTCTTATTTTTGAGATAGGGCAGGCTTCATCTTTTGTGGTGGGCCAAGTATTCGGCCAAGCGTTGGGCGTCTTAGCTTTGTTGATTTTTGTTGTCGCGGCCATAAAATTCTTAAAGGAAAATCATTATGCAAGATTGGAAAATAATGAAATCGCGTTTGGCCAAGTCGAAGTTCCGATCCAGCTTCCATCTCAAGCCAAATGATAGGCAATATTTTTTAACGAAAGGCGAGGCGGTCATTCGCAGTCATGCCGCAGATTTAATAAGAGAGAGACTGGCTCCGGCTAAACCGAGAAACGATGGCAAACAGACGCCGTTTAAAGGACACCCAGTCTTTACCGCCCAGCACGCCGTTGGCGCCTGTTGTCGTTCTTGCCTTGAAAAATGGCATGGCATACCAAGAGAAAGGGAGTTGTCGGATAATGAAATAGGGTATATCATTGAAATGATAATGAATTGGATAAAGGAGGATGTGAATTAGTTAATATGAGCGATTTAAATGAAGAGACAATAGAAAGAGTGGTTTCAGGCGAAGAAGGTTCGTCCGATTGCGTTTTGGATGTGACTTTGCGTCCACAAAGACTTGATGATTTTATTGGTCAGGGAAAGGTCAAAGCTAACCTTGAAATAACCATCAAGGCCGCACGCAACCGTAACGAGTCTATAGAGCATGTTTTACTTTATGGCGCGCCTGGCTTGGGTAAAACTACTTTGGCGCATTTGATCGCTCGAGAAATGGGGGCGAATATTCGTGTCACCACTGGCCCGGCTATCGAGAAGTCTGGGGACTTGGCGGCTATACTCTCCAATCTTGAACCAGGAGATGTTCTATTCATAGACGAGATCCATAGACTGAATAAGACGGTCGAGGAAATACTTTATCCGGCCATGGAGGATTACGCTTTGGATATAATAATAGGAAAAGGACCGTCTGCTCGCACCGTACGCATAGACCTTCCACGCTTCACTTTGATCGGGGCCACGACTAAGGTCAGTATGCTCTCTGCGCCATTGCGCGATCGTTTCGGTGTCCATCACCATTTGAATTTCTATGAACATAATGATATGGAAAGGATCGTGGCCCGCAGCGCCGGGATATTGGGCGTCGACGCTTCCGGCGAAGCCGTAAGCGAGATCGCTGCTCGTTCCCGTCGTACGCCGCGCATCGCCAATCGATTGCTTAAGCGAGTCCGTGACTATGCCGATGTGCATGGGCAGGGGGTGTTAGACGGTTCCGTTTCCGGTTCGGCGTTTGATATAATGGAAATAGACGCGCTTGGACTCGATTGGGTCGATCGCCGCATTCTCGATACGATAATCGAGAAATTCAACGGCGGTCCAGTCGGTCTCAATACCATCGCCGCTTCGACTGGCGAGGAGATGGATACTATCGAAGATGTTTATGAGCCGTACTTGTTGCAATTAGGATTCATAGACCGTTCGCCGCGCGGCAGGATAGTGACTGATTTGGCTTATCGCCACTTAGGCAAGACGAAACCGGTGCAAAAAAAGATAATTTAAATTGATTTAAAATATGGCAAAAGAAAAAAAGTCCGGAGGGTTTTTCTCTTCTTTCATTATCGTGATTTCTTTAGCGGCGGCGATTTTTTTCGGAATAATGTATTTTTCGCAGAAGACTAGTTTCGAGGAATCGAAAAAGATGCTGTCTGAGACTAAAAATGGTTATGGATCATTGATTTCCGACATCTCCGATCTTCGTCTTCGCCTAAACGCCGCTGAGGATCAAAATAAGAAGATGCAAGATGCGGTAGCGGCGGCGACCACTGGCAAGGAGAATCTAGGAGTCATAAAAGGAGTCTTGGCCCACGAGAAGAATCCTTTGCCGCTTGGACTTTTGGCCTGTGCCGAAACTAAGACCGGCGACAACCTGTACTGTATAAACCATAGAAACGACGGAAACTATGAATTAGAGGTTCCCGCCGGAGATTATTATGTATTCGCCCTCGAGACCTGCTATCCGCCGATCAATAACGGTCGTTTAAGCGCTTGTCCTTCTAATGTCGCCTATTATACGGAATTCGTTAAATGCGATCCAAACGAAGCCGATAATCAATGCCCTCACGATAAGGTCGTCGTCACTGTTCCGGCTATGGACACTGTCGATAATATTAATCCCGTAGATTGGTTCAAGGATAAAAATAATCAATAGGAGGTTTCACTAAGGCCTCTTCATTAAAGTGAAACATATGGCTAGAAAAAAGAAAAAGACACAAACAATTTCGGTTGTGGCGGTTTTTTTGATCGTCGTCTCTTTGGCCGCGACCGGAGCTTTCGCCTATCTCTATTTCAAAGACAGCAGCGATTTAGTGAAATCGACTAGAAAATTATCAGAGATCGATTCAAAGAATGATCAATTGACATCCGATGTCTCTGCCTTGCAATCGCAGCTAGCATCTGTCGAAGAAGAAAAGAGGCAGATAGAGATCATTAAAAATGAAAACAAGAGTAAGTCATATTCCTTGATAAGCAGTCATTGCGATATAGCTAATTGTTTACTGTCATCTTCTCGTGATAGCTTGTTCGGCCTATCTACGGTCAAAGGGCACTATCGCAAGCTAGAGAAAAAAAATGAAGATGGTACGTTTTTTTGCCCGGCCATCGTCATAACTGAAGCCGATGCCAATATGCTCAATGGCTTAGAAAAAGAAACAGCTTCTTGGGTGACTAAGGACGAAGGTTCTGGCGATTATATTCTAGAAATAGATTATGGCTCTCTTTCAACCGCTGATAAAAACGCCATTAAATCGTCTACTGCTAATTCGCCTATCGAGGTTTCTTTATTTGCGAATGAGATGCAAGACGGAATCGGGCTTGAAGGATTGGATTGTTTTTCCGCTTGGACGGCTTTATCTGTAAAATAGTAGATAGAATATCGCTAGCGCTAAGGACTGCCTTGAATCGGTGGTCCTTTTTTTTTTATGATTATTTATTGACAGCATCTTTTTTTATTGACATTATTGGTATTGATATGCCGAAATATAAACTTTCAGATTTTGATTATGATTTGCCGGACGAGTTGATCGCTACGCAACCGGCTCAGCCGCGTGATTCCTCGCGTCTTTTGGTGTTGGATAAAAACACTGGTAAAATAGAGCATAAAATCTTTTCCGACATAGTCGATTATCTTGGCCAGGATGATATTTTGGTTTTGAATAATTCCAAGGTCATTCCGGCTCGTTTGTTTGGTTTTAAAAAAGGCACTGGCGGGAAGGTCGAAGTTCTATTGCACAAGAAAGTTTCTACCTCGGAATGGGAGTGTCTTTTGGGCGGGCGCGTCAAAGAGGGCTTGCTTTTGGATTTTAATAAAGATTTTTGTGCTGAAATATTGAAAAACAACAACAATGGAACTTGGTTGGTCAAATTCAATAAAAAGGGCAATGAGTTTTTTAAAGTTTTGGAAAAGATCGGAGAAATGCCTTTGCCGCCATATATAGTAGCTCAAATAAAAGATAAAAAAGAAAAAAGAAAAGACAAGGCGTCGTATCAGACGGTTTTTGCGGATAAAGGCAAGGCGGGGAGTGTCGCTGCTCCGACGGCTGGGCTACATTTTACGACCAAACTTTTGAATAAGTTGAAAAAGAAGGGTGTGAAAATTTTAGAGATAACTTTGTATGTCGGCATGGGGACTTTCGCTCCGGTTAAGGCTGAAGATATTTCTAAACACAAGATGCACGCGGAATGGGTGGAGATAGACCATGGGGTGATTAATCAGATAAAAAAGAAAAAAGAAGAGATGCAAGGGAGGATTATTGCGGTCGGTACGACATCTTGCCGGTCGCTTGAGGCTTGTTTTTCTGATTTACCCCTTGGGAATAAAGATTTTAAGGCTTGGGTCGATATTTTCATCACCCCAGGTTATAAATTCAAAGTCGTTGACGCCCTGATTACTAATTTTCATTTACCAAAATCGACACTCTTAATGCTCGTTTCTTCTTTGGCCGGGAAAGATAATATTGACAATGCCTATGAAGAAGCGATAAAAAGAAGATATTGTTTCTATAGCTACGGAGACGCGATGTTCATCAAGTGATTTTTTCTTTCGGGAGGGAAAATGTCAAAAGAATCATCTAATGAAGAAGGTGTCGTCGGTTTAGGTTTTCTTTTTGTTGTTTTGATCTTTTCGTTATTCTTCGGTCTTTTTGGCGGTAATTACTGGTGCACCAGGGATGGCGTGCTCGGAAGAATTCAGGAGAAAGACCCAAATGTCGTCAGTGTCCTTTATATAAACCGCCGCATCTTTAATGATTCGGAGGCTGTAGCAAGAAGATTGGATGGGACGACGGTCAAATATTTGGTCGATGCCGACATATTTTTTAACTGTACGGTTAAAGAATCTGATGATTGAAAAAAGCCAATCAAACAAAGTCGAGACTCTTTTTAAAGGGTCTTTTTTAATATTTTTTATGCTAAAATTAGCAGTACAAATGATATAATTATGAAAATTTGTCGTTTTAAGGATTATTCGTGCCGTAGATAACCCTCAGCCACTTGCTTTTTTCTTGAAATTATACTAATATAACGTTAGTCATTTAAATTTTTAAACACCCATTATAAAACCTTTGGTTTAGGGTGGCCGAAGGGCTCTGCGTTCAGCCATTTTCCAGGCAGCGGGGTTAAGGGTCTTTTTTTATTACTTTTTTAAATTCAGTAATAAGGACTCATATTAATATGGAAGATAAAAAGAAAGTCGAGGGGGAGAAGAGCGAGTTCGAACTTCTTCTCGAGAAAAACGAATTAGGCATCCCAGCTTCTGGCGAGGCTGTTCGCGGTAAGGTCATTGCCGCTTCGAAGTCCGAGGTTCGTTTAGATTTGGACGGTGTTCGCGCCGGTGTCGTTCGTGGCCCAGAGCTTTATATCGAGGCCGATGAGTATGCCAACTTGAAGCCAGGTGATGAGGTTGAGGCCACTGTCATCGATGCCGAGAATGAGAATGGAGACGTCGAGTTGTCTTTCCGCATCGCTGGTCAGGAGAAGGCTTGGGATAATCTTAAGGAGGCTTACAAGGATAAGAAGAACATCAAGGTTCGCGTCATCGACAGCAATAAGGGCGGTCTTTTGGTCCGCTTCCGTCAGATCGGCGGCTTTTTGCCAGTTTCTCAGCTCGCTCCGGAGAACTATCCACGCGTAGCTGGTGGTGATAAGACTAAGATTTTAGAGAAATTGCGCTCGTTCGTCGGTACCGATATGGAGGTTAAGGTTATGACCTTGGACGAGACTGAGAACAAGATAATTTTCTCCGAAAAAGAGGCTTGGAACGAGGCTCAGAAGGATGTTATTTCTAAATATCAGGTTGGAACGGTCGTCGAGGGCGCCGTCACTGCCGTCACTGATTTCGGTATCTTCGTTTCTTTTGGCGAGGGCATGGAAGGATTGATCCATATTTCCGAACTCGCTTGGAAGAGAATCGACAATCCAGCCGATCTTTATAAAGTCGGTGATGAGATCAAGGCCGAGATAATCAATGTCAGCGGTTCCAAGATCTTCTTGTCCGCCAAGAAGCTTCAGCGCGATCCATGGGAGGAAGTCAGTGAGAAATACAACATCGGTCAGATCGTTAAGGGTCGTATTCTTAAGGTCAACCCATTTGGTCTGTTCGTCGAGCTCGATGAGTTGATTCATGGTTTGGCTCACATCTCCCAGCTCAATTTGGCCCCTGGTCAGAAGATCGAAGAACTCTTTAAGGCCAATACCGAATTGGATTTCGAGATAACTTCCATCGAGGCCAAGGAACATCGCTTGGGTTTAACCGTCTACGACGAAAAGAGAAAGAAGCAGAAAGAAGAGGAGGCCGCCAAGCCGAAGGAAGAGGATAAGGAAGATAAGAAAGAGAAGAAATTAAAGAAAGCAAAAGAGGAGAAAGAAGATAAAGAATAGTATTTCTTACATAACAAAGCCCGCCTGCCATAAGGCGGGTTTTGTGTTGCCAAAACCAAGTCTTTAATATATACTGAAAATACTTAAATATTGTTTAATATTCAATTTTTTTATGAAGAATTTGATTAAGAATTTTGGAGTTTTTTTCCTGATTTTCTTGGCCTTGGCCGCCGTCTTTGCCATTTTTGGCGGTAATTTGTCAAGCTCCAAGAAGCCGACCGACATCGGTATTGGCGAATTGGTTCGCGATATCGATAGCGAGAATGTTTCGTCGATCGAGGTCGAAGGATCGAAATTGGCTGTGACACTAAAGGACGGCTCCGAGAAGATAGTCAGAAAAGAGGAGAATGAGTCCGCCACAGAGCTCTTAAAGAATCTCGGTCTTTCCGGCGATAAGATCGCCAAGGCCAATATAGAGGTCAAAGACAAGTCGAACTCTGATTTCTTTTGGAATATAATTCTGCCGATATTCCTGCCGTTCCTTTTAATCGCCGCTTTTATTTGGTTCATGATGCGAGGTGTACAGGGGGCTAACTCGAAGGCCATGATGTTCGGTCAATCTGGCGCCAAGGAGTTTCGCAAGGATGGTAAGGTAAATACTACTTTTAAGGATGTGGCCGGTTCGAAGGAAGCCAAAGAAGAATTGAAAGAGGTAGTGGAATTCTTGCGCTTTCCAAAGAAATTTCGCGACATAGGCGCTCGCATCCCAAAAGGCTTCTTATTGACCGGCGCTCCTGGCACGGGCAAAACCTTGATGGCTAGAGCCGTGGCCGGAGAGGCTAATGTACCATTTTTCCATATTTCCGGCTCCGAGTTCGTCGAGATGTTCGTTGGCGTCGGTGCTTCTCGCGTACGCGATCTTTTCGCTCGCGCCAAGAAGAATTCTCCTTGCATAATATTCATCGACGAGATCGATGCCGTCGGTCGTCGTCGCGGAGCCGGCTTGGGTGGGTCGCATGACGAGCGCGAACAGACGCTTAATCAGATATTGGTCGAGATGGATGGTTTCGATGTCGAAACCGACGTTATAGTCGTGGCCGCCACCAATCGCCCGGATGTTCTTGATCCGGCGCTGCTTCGCCCGGGACGTTTCGACCGCCAGGTCGTTCTAGAGTTGCCAGACTTAAAAGAAAGAGAGGATATATTGAAGGTCCATTGTGCCAGGAAGCCCCTGGCCAAGGATGTCGATATCAAGAGAGTCTCGGAGAGGACTTCCGGTTTTTCCGGCGCTGATCTGTCGAATCTGTTGAATGAGGCCGCCATCGCCACAGCCAAGAAGGACGAGAAGGAGATAAAATTGCAGACTATATTCGATTCCATAGAGAAGGTTTTAATCGGCCCGGAAAGAAAGAGCCGCGTAGTTTCCGATCGTGAGAAGAAAATAACCGCCTATCATGAGGCAGGGCACGCTTTGGTGGCCCATAATTTGCCGAATGTCGATCAGGTACAGAAGGTCTCTATAATTTCCCGCGGACGCGCCGCTGGTTATACTTTAAAGACTCCACAAGAGGACAAGCGTCTCCATTCTAAGAAAGAATTCATCGAGGAGTTAGCCGTTTTAGTGGCTGGACATATGGCCGAAGAGATATTCTTCGACGATGTCACTACTGGAGCTTCGTCCGATTTAAGGCGCGCCACTCAATTGGCTCGCGCTATCGTCACCGAATATGGCATGAGCGATAAAATGCCTTTACGCACTTATGGTAACAGCGATGAATTGATCTTCCTAGGAAGAGAGATGCACGAGAATCGTGACTACAGCGAGAAGACGGCCGAGGCGATCGATGCCGAGGTCGGCGCTTTGATGGATTCCGCCGTCGATTCGGCCGTTTCCTTGATCAAAGGCAAAAAAGACGATATGGATAAGATCGTTAAGGCTTTGTTGGAAAAAGAGACTTTAGAGAAGTCGGAATTCGAGGCCATATTGGGGGAGAAAAAAGAAGCCTAAATTTTGTCTAACTAGCGCTTAGAAAGTAGCGGATAAAAAAATGAATTTTCATATCATTACGATATTTCCTGATATTTTAAAATCCTATTTCAAAGAGGGGATGCTTGGTCGCGCCATTGGGGATGAAATAATAGAAATAAAGACAATCAATCCTCGCAAGTGGACTAGCGACAAACATCGCAGCGTCGACGATTCTCCTTATGGCGGTGGAGCGGGGATGGTCATGAAAGTCGAGCCGATCTATGAGGCCATTAAATCGGTGACTAAAGGAAGGAAGGCAAAAAAAAGGAAAGTAGTTTTGCTTTCCGCCAAGGGGGAAAGATGGAGTCAGGCTAAGGCTCGCGAATACTCCAAGCTTAAAGAGGTGGTCTTCGTTTGTGGTCGTTATGAGGGTGTCGATGAAAGGGTTTTGAATTTCATCGACGAAGAAATATCGATAGGGGACTATGTCTTGACCGGAGGCGAGTTGGGTGCCGCCGTTGTGATAGATTCTGTGACGCGTCTTTTGCCAGGAGTTTTGGGTAATGAGGATAGCTCCAAGGATGAGTCGCATTCCGTGGAAGGAGTTCTCGAATATCCTCAGTACACTAGACCGGAGGTCTTGACAATAGGCAAAAAAAGTTTTAAAGTTCCAGAAGTTCTTTTATCAGGCAATCATGCTAAAATAGCCAAATGGCGAAAAGAAAATATTAGAAAAGGAGCTGCAAAAAGTGGATAAAAGACTTGCCTTAATAGTTTTAAATAATGACGAGGTAGTCAAAGTCAATATCAGCAACAAGAAAGTCATCGATTTTTTTGTTGAGAATAAGGCGGCATTTTCCAAAGATTGGAATAAGTTTCCGTCAGAAGTGGCCAACGATATGATTAATAATAGAAAAATTCCGCTTGGTGATTTTTCTTTCATTATTTTCTTAAATCTTTTTTCTCTCGCCGGAGAAAAAAAGAGAAAAGATGTCTTCGATTTTTTGGTAGAATTATCGAAACAGATTGCCGGTGAAAACCCGAAATTATTCTTGTTTTAAGGGGTTTATACGGGTTGCTCTTGCTTTTTGACGAGAGCAGCTTTTTTATTTTTGACAGTTATTTTAAAAATGGTATAATTGAAATAGTTGCAAAGAGGTAAGGTAAAATTCAATGTTCTTCCGGTCGTCGGATCATCTAAATTCCTTTTAGGAATAAAGACAGTTCGATGATTTAGGTAGATAAAAAGTCGCGGCAAAGGAGGGAAGCCGCGACTTTTGTTTTGGGGAACATCGTATCGAATATAAAAGTTCATTAGTGGATAAAATCCATGATTTTTCAAATTATTCTATAGTTATCATCGGTTTTTTCTATATGTCCGTCGAAACGGAAGGCCGCGGCCTTTTGATGTCCGCCACCACCAAGCATCTCCGCCAATTTCGAAACATCGACGTCAGGATGTTTGCTGCGCAAGCTGCCTCTTATTTTTCCTGGCTCCTCTTCGCGCAAGAATAAGGATGCTTTAGCCCCTTCGACGTTATTCAATAGATCGGAAATAGCGTCAAAGGCTGTGGATATCTCCCCATATTCTTTTTTTAGCTCGTCTATCTCATCCAAAGTTATTATGGCATAGATTATGTCATGTTCATTATTGTATTTCGCGTCTTTCAACACTCTTCCCCAGATCTTCATGGAGGATAGCCCTTTACTATGTGAAGTGTTCTTTATGGCTTTAGGCATGGCTGCGCCTTCTAATAGTAAGGCCGACGAGGTCTTGATCGTGTCTTCGTTGACCGAGGAGAATAGCAGGTTGCCGGTGTCGGTGACTAGCCCGGTGATCAGGCAGTCGGCCATCTTTTTCGATAGTTCGACGTTATTCTCTTTGAAGAAGTCGTATAATATCTCGGCCGTGGAGGATTTTTCCGGTAACCGTATCTCTATATCGGAAATATTATCTATTTTAGGGTGATGATCGATTTCTATTATCTTTCTTTTAGCGTAAGATTGCAACAAGTCGTCCGGTAAGCCGGTGCGCGATAGGCAGGCGCAGTCTAGGATAAAAATAGCGTCGAAATTTTCGACTTTGACCTCTTTGACGAACTCCGATGATTTCGGTAAAAAACGGTAGTGATCCGGTAGGCTGTCGGCGCAGAACAGGGTGTGTTTTTTGCTCATCGAATCCAGCCAAAGAGAAAAGGCGCAGGCCGACGACAAACAGTCGCCATCGGGTCTGATGTGGGTGATAACTAATATGTTGGAAGCCTCTTTGGCCGCGTAGCCGGCCTCGAGCATCTTTTGCCTTAAAGTCTTTTGGTCCATACAATGTCAACTTTCCACTATAAGAAAACCCCGCTTTAAGGTCAAGCGGGGCCTTTTATTCGTATCTTATTTCCTCTTCGTCGTCTTCTTCGTTCTCGATCTTCTCGAATATCCTTTCCAGCGAGTCTGCATTCTTCTCGGTCGAGTCGAATTGCCAGAGAAATTTCGGCATATGTCTAAAGCGCAATCTTTCTCTTAAAAAGTGTGATATTTCTCCGGAAGATTTGCGCAGTTTTTCCAGCGCGCTTCCAGTCAGCGAGTCCGGCAGTACGGAAACCCCTATTCGAGCAGAGGAGAAGTTGGGGTCGCAATCGACCCAGGAAACGGTTATCAACCCACCTTCGAATTCCACTAATTCCTCCACGGCCATGGCCAACTCTTTTTTCAGTGTTTGGTTTATTTGTTGTATGTTGCGCATTATATTTTCTTTACTATTTCTCTTTCTTCGAAGAATTGGAGAATATCTCCTTCCTCTATGACTGGTTTTCCTTCATATTGCAAGCCACATTCCTGATTGATGTCGACAGTAGGAACATCAACTTTTCCTGATTGCAATCTGCTTATTTTGCCTTGAGCGATCATTTCTTTGTTGCGGATGATCTCGACACGAGCCCCATTCTTGGCTTGGCCGTCTAAGACTCTTCCGCCAACGACCTGTCCTTTGTTATCGGTACGGAATATCGCCAATATTTTAAGACGTCCAAGGTCAACGCGTTCGATCTTCGGCACTATCAATTTCTGCATCTCTCCTTTGACGTATTCTATCAAGTCGTAAATTATGTTGAAGGTTTTAACTGTTATATTCTTTTCGCGCAGAGCGGTTTCGATCTGCGGCGAAATTCGAACATTGAAACCAATGACTTGGGCACTGGATCCTTCGGCACGGGAAAGGTCGCCTTCGATGATATTTCCCAAACCCCTGTTCACTATTTTGACTACGGCATCCTCGTTATTCAACTTCATCAATGACTCTTCGATAGCTTCGGCGCTGCCCAAGACATCACTTTTGAGTATGATGTTGAATTTGACGGCATTATCATTTTCATTGTTCTCCTGGGCGGCGGAAATAGAAGGACGTCTGGACATCTTTTCGAATCCACCTTTGACGCGCTCTCCTTCGCCGACCTCGATTATGTCGCCGACGGCTGGAGTCGTTTTTAAACCAAGTATTCTGACCGGGGTCGATGGTCCAGCACTATCTATCTCTCTACCTCTATAATCTTTAAGAGAGCGGGCCTTGCCGATTATCTTTCCCTTCATGACCAACTGCTCGCCAACATGCAAAGTGCCATTTTGCACCAACATTGTGGCTACTGGCCCGGCGTTCTTATCGACGCGCGATTCGATTATGCTACCGACGGCATCGGCCTTTGGGTTAGCCTTCATGTTTTTGGCATCAGCATCGGCAGAGAGTAGAATCAAATCCAAAAGCTCATCGATACCAGTTCCTTTAAGGGCGGATATTGGAGCATAGACGGTTTTACCACCCCAGTCTTCTGGAAGGAGGTTGAGTTTCGAAGTCAGGTCTTGTTTGACTTTGTTGAGGTCGGCCGTTGGTTTATCCATTTTATTGACAGCAACTATAAAAGGTAGGCCAGCGGATTGGATTATCTTGTAGGCTTCAATGGTTTGTGGTTGAGCGCCATCATCGGCGGCCACGACCAAAATAGCTACATCGGCGATCTTGGCACCGCGTGAACGCATGGCGGTGAAGGCTTCGTGCCCTGGCGTATCGATGAAAGTTATCGGGCGACCATTACGGACGACTTGATAAGCGCCGATATGCTGAGTTATACCACCGTGTTCTCCTGCCACAACGTCGGTCGAGCGAATGGCGTCGAGTAATTTGGTCTTACCGTGATCGACATGTCCCATAACGACAATGACCGGAGGCCTGATCGAGAGATCGGAATCTTTTTCTTTATTTAAAATGTCTTCTATTTTTTTATCATTGACCCCGTCATCATCATCGGTTTTCTTTTCGTCTAATTTTATATCAAGGTTGAGGTTCTCTCCGATAATAGCGGCGGTATCGAAATCTATTTTTTCGTTTATGGAAGCAAAGACGCCGTTCTTCATTAATTCCGCCAATACTTTATTGACTGGTAAATTGGATAGGGTGGCAAAATCGCGGACAGATATCAAAGAGGGGACGAGAACGGATTTTTTTACTACCTTCGCCTCTTTTTCTGGACCTTTTTCTTTAGCGGCCCTTGCAGCTTCCTCTTGCTGTAGTTTGCGCAACAAAAATGGCCATTCTTGAATGATCCTTTGGGCAGTCTTTGGGTCGACCTTAATAGCCTTAAAGCCGATGTCGAAGCCCATTTTTGGAAGTCTTTCCCTGAGTTCGTTGGGAGTGACTTTGAGTATTCTGGCCAGTTCTGTTACGTTCATAGGTGTGAGGCGGAGTTGCTTTTTATACAAATACCGCGAATAAAGGCGAATAAATATTGCCAAGAAAAGAGATTTATAAAAAATAAAAATCTCTTAAGAGAATTATTTAAATACTACCGCTTTTTTATCGTTAAGTCAAATAATATCCTTGATTTTGGCTATATTTTTTATTTTAAGCTTTTATATTGACAAAGTTAATATAAAATGTCGATATTAATTGTTTCGGTCAATATATAAAAAACAGGAAGTCTTGTGGACTTCCTGTGTCGTTTTTCATAGAAAAAGATTAAACATGATCGAAGTTGTGGTATATTTGCACAACTTCTTCAAGCTTCCTTTCTTTAAAGAGTTCATCGGCTTTTGCCTTGAATTCTGCCACCTGATTTTCTTCGCCTTTGGCGGCCTCCATCTTCTCGTCTTCGGTTATCGGAGGGTTGCGGTTGCCAAGGGCGTGAAAGGCGACGTTTTTTCTGGTGAATTCATCTTTTTCGAATATCGAGGTTTCCAGAAAATGTTCAACATAGCTCATGACGAAACCGTCATTGGTTAGCCATTTTTTGAATTTTTCTTTGGCCTCTTCTTTGTCTTTTGCGGCAGTGGCCATGACATGGGAATCGCCCTTACATCCCCCGGATACGGAAAAAGAAAAAAAGAAAATTCGGCTGCTTAAGTTGGTTGTTGGATTACTCACTCTTACTTCCTTTGAAAAGGTGCGTTGTTATTAAAAATACGATTATGGTATAATAATCTTTTTTTGTTATTTTGTCAAGTCTAGCGTGGGCTGGAAGTTGTGGCGGTGTGGGGTGGACACTTGAGTGAATAATGAAAAATAAAACCCCCTTTAATTTAGGGGAGTTTTTAGCGATGACCCCAGATTTCGCCACAATCCAAGGTTATTTGTCCAGCCCTCATTCCTTCTGCAACATTCTTTTCGGCCTTGTCGAAGATTTCTTTGGCGGCAACGTCTAGCCTTTCTTTGTCCCAGTTGATGATACTTGCCAGTATTCCTACTTGGTTTTTGTCGATCGGCTCTTGATGAATGCCGCGACATATGCAGTCTAACATACCAAGCTTATCTTCGCTTAACCAGTCTTTTAAAAATATTCTCATGTTTTCAGCGGCTTCGTTCTTGTCTTTTCCTTCAGCGAAGAAAAAGTAATAGAAATCGGCAGAACAATTGAAATCATGAACGTTTAAAAAGAACAGCATAGTTCCCTCCTTTTTTGTTTTTCAATAATTTATATCAAGATTGCTTATTTTTCAAGATGTCCGATATCGGTCTAAAAGTCTTTCTGTGGATGGTGCAGGGTCCGAATCGTTTCAATGCTTCTATGTGCGCTTTCGTTCCATAGCCGGCGTGTTTGGCGAAGCCGTAGGCCGGAAATCGCTTGTCATATTCTTCCATGAGTCGATCGCGCGTCACTTTAGCGATGATCGAGGCGGCAGCAATAGAAAAGACCAAGGCGTCGCCATCGATGACGGCCTCTTGGCGAAAAGAGGAATTAGGGATGATGAATTTCCCGTCCACCATAAGGTAGTCTGGTTTTTGCTTGAGTTGTCCGACGGCCATCTTCATGGCTAGAAAAGTCGCTTGCAGTATGTTGACACGGTCGATCGTCTCATGATCGACAACTCCGACGCCGACTTCGAAGAAATTTTCTCTCACCAAGTCGAAGAGTAAATCGCGTTTTTTGGCAGTGATCTTTTTCGAATCGTTAATGCCAGAGAGTTTTTCCATTTTGGCGGCATCAGCGAGTATCTCCGAATTCAAAACCGCCACCGCGGCCACGACCGGTCCGGCTAGTGGTCCGCGTCCGGCTTCGTCGATACCGGCAATAAGCTTTATGCCCTGGGCGAATAATGATTTTTCTTTTTCGAAACTTAGCATGAGTAAATTTTTGATCTGTTATTATTGTGCGGTTGACTGAGAAAAAGGTATAATTTAAGCGTTGTTTGTTGCCATTCTAACCCATCTTCTAATAAAAAACAAATTATGAAAAAAGAAAAAAATAAAATCGTCATTTATCAAGGAAATAACGGGGAAATTGCGCTTAAGGGTGATTTTTTTAAGGAAACTATCTGGGCAAATCAATCGCAAATCGTTGATTTGTATGGCGTGGATCAGTCGGTTATTTCAAGACATGTTAAAAATATTTTTAGAGATGGAGAAATAGATGAAAAGAGTAATATGCAAAAAATGCATATTGCAAATTCAGATAAGCCGGTTATTTTCTATTCATTAGACGTTATTTTGGCCGTTGGATACAGGACAAATTCTAAGATAGCGATAGAATTTAGAAAATGGGCTACTAAAACTTTGCGTGAACATATTGTCAAAGGCTACACACTGAATAAAAAAAGATTGTCAAAGAATTACACTGAATTTTTGCAGGCCGTGGAAACGGTCAAAAAACTTTTACCAGCCGGCGATGAATTTAAAGCAAAGGATGTTTTGGAATTGGTTAAAATGTTTGCCGACACTTGGTTGTCGCTCGACGCTTATGATAAAGGAGTTTTCGAAAAAGGAAAGATAACAAAGAGAAAAATAATTTTAGCCACCGACGATCTATATTCCGCTATTGCGGAATTAAAAACTGAGCTTCTTAGAAAATCAGAAGCTACGGATATTTTTGCCGCGGAAAGGGCGGTCGGTTCCGTAGAGGGGATTATCGGTAATGTTATGCAATCATTCGGCGGCAAAGAGGTCTATCCGAGTATCGAAGAAAAGGCGGCCCATCTTTTGTATTTCATGGTCAAAAATCATCCTTTCGTTGACGGCAATAAGCGCTGCGGAGCCTTTTCTTTTGTTTGGTTTTTGAAAATAAGCGGCGCCCTGGATGCTTCGCGCTTGACCCCGGCCGCCATAACCGCGCTGACGATACTTATCGCCGAAAGCAATCCGAGAGAAAAAGATAAAATGACCGGCTTGGTTATGATGCTTTTGAGAAAATAGTTATAGTAAGTCTTTGATTTTATCAAATTGCGTGACAGCGACTTTAGTATAGATTTGAGTAGTTTCCAGCCGTTCGTGGCCGAGCAATGATTGTATGTAGCGGATATCTAAGCCGCTTTCCAAAAGGTGGGTAGCGAAACTGTGGCGAAAAGAATGAGGCGAGACCGGTTTATTTAAGCCGGCTTTTTTTGTATTTTGCGAGACGATTGCTTGGATTGTTCTGGCCGTGAGTTTACCACCACGATTCGATTCGAAGATATATTCTTGCGGTCTAAATTCGGCCAAATATTTTTCAATATTCCTCAAGGTGATTTCGGAGATGATAGTTACGCGATCTTTGGCGCCCTTTGCGCCTTTGAGATGAATAATCTTGCGATTAAAATCGATATCATTGATACGCAAGGCGACGACTTCGCTGACGCGCAGGCCGGAACAATAGAGGATTTGGATGATTAATTTGTGCTTAATGTTGTCGCAGGCGTTAATGATGTCTATAATTTCTTTTTTGGAAAGAACGACCGGCAGTTTTTTGTCCTTTTTGGCGCGCGGGAGATTGAAGAAGAATTTACGACAGAGGATCTTTTCGAAGTAGAATTTTAAGGCGCTATAAGCTGTGTTCAAAGTGGAGGAAGAGAGGTTTTTGTCGTATAAATTTTCCAAATAATTTCGAACATCGTTGTTGTTTATCTCTTTGGGGTTTTTTCTTGTAAAATTCAATATTTCGGTGATATAATGCAGGTAGGATTTGATAGTTTTTGGGCTAAACTTACGCAACTTCATTTCCTGTATTAGCCAGAAAATCGGGCTTTTGCTTGGATATTGGTAATTTTGTTGTAAAAATTTTCCGTTCATACCCTCCTTATGATTAGAAATTTATACTAATATTTTAACTAATTTTAAAACAAATAACAACAACTTCGCATATACCTTGTTAGCTGAAATATTCCTTTTCTTTTTTGGGCTATCGCCCAATTGTTTTAAAAAATTTTCAAATTTCTTTTTCATTAATTATAGAGGGGCAATAAGGTGTTTTCTCCGCTTCGCTACGAAAACGATTTATTAAACAAATAATTAAAATTGCATACTTAAAATAATTTGAACCAAAAACCGCTATGAAAATTAATCAAATTCTAGACAAAATCGACGAAAATCAAATTTTTGTGCCGGCATTCCAAAGAGAATATGTTTGGAAACGCGAAAACGCAAAAGATTTAATTGCCTCGCTAATTCGTCAATATCCAACAGGAACAATGTTGACATGGGAAACTAATAGTCCGCCAGAACTAAAGGGAAAATGGCAATACGATTCACGACAAGGTGCTGTAAAAATAATTTTGGACGGACAGCAAAGAATAACTACGTTATATCTTTTGATTCGTAATAAAATCCCATCTTATTATAAAGAATCGGAAATCTTAAAAGATCCTCGTGGGTTATATGTGAACATTCGAACGCTTGAGCTGCAGTATTACAAGCCGTCAATCATGCAGTCTGACCCGCAATGGGTGAATATAACTGATATTTTTCAACGAAAAACAAGAGAAAGAGATTTAATTCGCGCTATTCAAGACAAAGGAATTGAAATTAGCCGTGAAGAAGAAGATAAAATTTCCGATAATTTTAGGGCTGTAGAAAATATTCCAGAAATTGAATTTGTTGAACAATCTATTCCAATAAAAGCAAGTCTCAAAGAGGCTATAGATATTTTTTATATCGTCAATGCTAGTGGCGTAAATCTCACAGAAGCGGAATTGGCCCTTGCTCAAATTTCAGGATATTGGCCACAGGCGAGAGAAATTTTTAAAAAGAAGCTTGAAAAATTAAAAGAAGACGGTTTTGTATTCAAGCTAGATTTTATTATTTACTGCTTGCTGGGAATTCTTTATAGCATAGGCTCTGACATGACAAAATTACACGACAGAAGTAATGAAGAAAGCTTAAAAGAGGCATGGAAAAGACTTGACGAGGAAATTCTTGACTATGTTGTAAATGTACTTCGTTCCCAGGCGTACGTTGATCACTCAGATGAAATAAATTCAGTTTACGCCCTGGTTCCTGTTGTTGTTTATTTTTATAAACAGGGGGTGGACACCATTACTGAAAACGACATAAAAAAAGTTATTAAGTGGTTTTACTATTCACAAATCAGACAAAGATATATCAGTCAGTTGCCTCAAAAACTTGATAAAGATATCGGTATTGTTGTTAGGGCTGAAAATCCTTTTGACGAACTGTTGTATAGCATAAAACTTGAAAGACCCTTGGATATTACAGCAGATGAATTTATTGGTGTTGACGTTCGCAATGCCCTTTTTAGTTTAATGCGCTGGTATTTTAAAAGCAAAAACGCTATTTGTTTCACAACTGGAAACGGGATAAGAAAAAATATGGGCAAAAAATATTCACTCGAATGGGATCATATTTTTCCTTACTCGGTGCTTAAAGAAAATGGATATAATATAAATAACCGCCATAAATATGCTTTAGCACAAGAAATTACAAATCGAGCGATTTTAACACAACTGGCAAATCGTCGAAAAAGTGATGAATTGGCGGAAAATTACCTTGCAGAAGTAAAAGAAAAATTTCCTTCCGCCCTTAAACTTCAAGTTGTCCCCGAAGATGAGAATTTATGGAAATTGGAAAATTTTGAGAAATTTCTTGAAGTCAGGAGAAAATCTCTTGCAAAAGAATTGAACCATTTTCTTGAGAACATAACCACAACAGAGGAGGTTGAAATCCAAATTCCATTAGACGAGCTTATTTCAGAGGGCGAAAGTGACGAGTTGGAATTTAAGTCGTCTTTGCGCTGGAATTATAAAGACGAACAAATAGACAAAAAACTTGAAAATGTGATCTTGAAATCCATCTCAGCTTTTAGCAACTGGGAGGGTGGAACGTTAATTATTGGCGTAAATGATGAGGGGGAAATTTTAGGACTAGATCGTGATTATAGGTCTTTGGACGGAGGAAAAGATGAGTTTGAATTACATTTAAGAAATCTAATTAATAAAACATTTGGAAAAGTATTCGCCACAATTGGTATTAGTATTAATTTTCAAATAATTGAAGAGGCTGAAATTTGCGTAATCAATATATTTAAAGGAAATAAGCCGTTATATTTGGAGTTGGTAGACGAGAATGGTAAAAAATCTGAAAAATTTTATGTCAGAAGTGGAAATACTTCTCAAGAACTTGGATTAAGTGAAGTCAGTGAGTATATTAAATCACGATTTCAATAAGGATTTTTTTATTTTGGGCATTCACCCCCAACCCCTCTGCCCAAAATAAAAAACAGAAAAAGAAATTTGAAAATTTTTTAAAACAAGTTTTCTTATCAGAAAACAAAAGAAAAGGAATGCATCAGCTAACAAAGCGTATGCGGTTCGGGCTTTCCGCAGAAAGCCCTCTCCCATATTTTGCTTCACTTCGTTTCGCAAAACATCGCATACGCTAATAGTTACGCAAAATGTTGCTCGCTCCGCTAACGCTCGCGAGCCATCTCTTTTGCGTAACGTGGCGCGCTTGGCAGCACCTGCTAGGCTTCCGTGTTGCTCCGCTTCGCTCGCAACACTTCGCCTAACAGCTGCTTATGCGAAATGCCCGTCTCCGAATTCGCTGTCGCTCTTCGGATCCGAGCACTTCGCATCAAGCGCGCCACGTTCTACGAAATAACAAAATGTTTTAATTAATATGATGACTAAATTGTATAAGGATGTTGATAATTTTCTTCACTATTGGGAAATTTGGGATAATAAAAATGTTATCACAATCCACTGGGGTAAGCTGGGCGAAACTGGTGACTCGAAAAATATAAACGTCAAATTTTATCAAAACCTTAATAAAATCGTTAAAAATGAAATTGCCAAAACTAAAAGTGATGGTTATTATGAGATTCCTCAAGAAAAACATTTTCAGTTAATTGTTCAATTTAAAATTGGCGAGAACTTTGGGACTGAAGATGATCTTGATAAACAACAAAAGGTTGAAAATTTATTAAATGAAGCGTTGGGATGGACGGGCAATGGATATTGTGACGGAGGTGATATTGGCAGTGGTACGATGAATATATTTTCTTTTGTTATCGAGCCTGGCTCAGCGCAAAAAACAGTTATTGAAAAATTAACTGAAAATAAAATTTTTAACGATTTTATTATTGCTATAAGAAAAGATGAGGATATTAAAATTGTTTACCCAGAAAATTATCAAGGCGAATTTCAATATTAATTAAAATATTTTGTTACATCGTATAACAAAGAATATCCGGTTCAGAAATTTTTCAGTAACACATTACATTATAGAACAAAAAATTTCTTCACCCAAATTTTATTTCGCTTCGCTCAATAAAACTTCAGATATTCTTGAACGTTACGTAAAATGTTGCTCGCTCCGCTAACGCTCGCGAGCCATCTCTTTTGCGTAACGTGGCGCGCTTGGCAGCACCTGCTAGGCTTCCGTGTTGCTCCGCTTCGCTCGCAACACTTCGCCTAACAGCTGCTTATGCGAAATGCCCGTCTCCGAATTCGCTGTCGCTCTTCGGATCCGAGCACTTCGCATCAAGCGCGCCACGTTATACGACATATTGCTCGAGGCACAAAAATAGAAAAAGTTTTATAACTTGATAAATTTATTTTAATAGTATGAATTCAAAAAGATATGTTGGCTGTTGTGGAGCATATTGCAAGACCTGCAAACCTTTTATTGAAGGTGTATGTAAAGGTTGCAAAATTGGTTTTGACACAGGTGAAAGAGATATTAATAAAGCTAAATGCAAAATCAAATTGTGTTGTTTTAGGGATCATAAATTTGATACCTGTGCAGATTGTTCTAAATTAGAGTCTTGCAATATTATCGGAAGTTGGTACGCCAAAAACGGATACAAATATAAGAAGTATAAAAAAGCCATTGAATTCATAAGGAAAAATGGATATTCTAAATTTATCAAGTTAGCCAGTAAGTGGAAAAATGCTTATGGCAAATATGAATGAATTTTTGTGCCTCTGCGTCATACGCTTTGGGGACGCTGCGCTTTCACTCCACTTCGTTCCGTTCACCCTCGTATAACAAGGGATAAAAGGAAAATTGCTCGGCTCGCAATTTTCCCAAATTTTTCTTCCACTTTGTTTCAGAAAAACTTCTTTTATCCCTGACGTTACGCAAAATGTTGCTCGCTCCGCTAACGCTCGCGAGCCATCTCTTTTGCGTAACGTGGCGCGCTTGGCAGCACCTGCTAGGCTTCCGTGTTGCTCCGCTTCGCTCGCAACACTTCGCCTAACAGCTGCTTATGCGAAATGCCCGTCTCCGAATTCGCTGTCGCTCTTCGGATCCGAGCACTTCGCATCAAGCGCGCCACGTTATGTGAAATTTTTAAAAATATTAAATTTGATGCAAAGTTTAATGAACAATAAAGAAAAAGAAGTCTTAAAATTATATTTCGGCAACCCAGTTAGGCGTGATGGTTTTGAAATGAAATCACCATATATTGCCGCATTGATTGATTCGAGAATTACAACTTGCAGAAACAAGAGAAGCGGTAAAAAGTTAAACAAAGGGCATGGCAGTTGGATAGGCTCTTTGGGGTATATGGCGCTCTTGGATCACGTTGGAAAAATAATAAAACCAAAAAATAAAACCAACAAAGAAAACAATTCTTTTTTGAATTCTTTGCGCAATTTTTCAAGTTTAGGAGAAGATGAGATTTACGCACTTTACAGCTTAAGATGTTCTTTTGCCCATGATTACAGCTTGTTTAACATTCCCAAGGAACATGATCCTAAAAAAGAATTGAAGTATCATCGATTTCGAGTAACTCAAGGTGACAGCGGGAAATTAATTGTTTTTCCAAAAAATAAATGGAGCGGTGATTTTAAGGATGAAGATAATATTACTATTATAAACTTAGAACTTTTTTGTGATTTAGTAGAATCAATCCATAAAAAAATTGTAGACGAAATAAATAAAGATGGCTTAAGTTTATTGGTAGGTATTGAAGATTTACTTATTATTCGATATCAAATTTAATATTTTAAAAACATCACATAACACGGCATATCCGGCTGACGCCCAAATTTTTGTTCAGCTACGCTCCACAAAAACTTCGGATAATGCCGATATGTTACGCAAAATGTTGCTCGCTTCGCTATTCGCTCGCGAGCTATCTCTTTTGCGTAACGTGGCGCGCTTGCCAGCACCTGCTAGGCTTCCGTGTTGCTCCGTTTCGCTCGCAACACATCGCTAAAGCAGCTGCTTGATGCGAAATGCTCGTCTCCGAATTCGCTGTCACTCTTCGGATCCGAGCACTTCGCATCAAGCGCGCCACGTTATATGAAATGGCTCAAAAATTCGCCACATCATATAACATGTTGTATCCGGCTACGCCGAAAAGAAATTTTGTTTTAAATAATAATCAAAAATATGTCAGATCAAATTATATCGCTAATAGTTTTTGGAACTCCAGGAATATTAGTATTAATTTATTTTTTTGGAAGATGGAAGGTTAGAAGGTTTATTATGAGGAAATTTGGAGAAAAAATAGGATTAATATTTCAAGAAAAAGACAGCAAAGATTTTGAATTGAAAGGTGACTATAAAAATAAAAAAGTTATTATTTCCGAATCATCTTCTACGATGATTTATGGTGGAGCCGCTGGAAATGTTTCATCAAAAATTTTAGAAATAAAGGTTGATGAAAAGATTATCTATAATAAAAATGGAGAGGTTATTTTTCCTCTGCCTGGAAAAATAAAGAGAATTATTGATAATTACATAGACAAGGGCATTCTTCCAAAAAAATATACATTATTGAAATGGATTATAGTGGCTATGTTATTTGCAATATTGATAATTTCGCAAATAATAATGCGTAATCAATAATTTAAAACAAGATTTCTTTTCGGCTGTGCCCAAGTTTTTACTCTCTTTGTTCGTAAAAACTTCGGATACAACCGATGTTACGCAAAATGTTGCTCGCTCCGCTCAAGCTTCGCGAGCCTCTTCTTTTGCGTAACGTGGCGCGCTTGGCAGCACCTGCTAGGCTTCCGTGTTGCTCCGCTTCGCTCGCAACACTTCGCCTAACAGCTGCTTATGCGAAATGCCCGTCTCCGAATTCGCTGTCGCTCTTCGGATCCGAGCACTTCGCATCAAGCGCGCCACGTTATGTGAAATGTCTGGTTACTAATTCGGGGTAAAGAAAATAATTTATGAATAAAAAACGAAATATTAATAACAAAGAGCTTGAAATTTTTTCAGAAAAGAAAAAGGCCAGTGGTAAAAAATATACCACTGACCTTACTATGCTTTTTGAAGCCCGTTTTTTCTTATAGATATAAAGATTAAAAAGGCTGTCGCTATACTTATAGTGTAACAAAGAATGTCCAATTTATCCGCCGTGCCCGGAGTTACTCCAACTGACTGTCCGTATTCATAACAAATGCCACAAAGCAAATCTAAAACCCCAATTGTTAATATGGCTTTTATGATCAATTTTCCGAATAAAGTTTCTCCGCTCAATGCGATCCAGAGAAATATTAATCCAGGCATTACCAAATCTTGAGCATAACTATGCCAAAAAACATTTTGTAAAGGAACCACGTGTCGGTCGAACAAGTAAAAAATCGGGTAAGCCACAAAAAGTATAGTCATCCTTGCGAGCTTTTTCACCGCCAACCCTCCTTAATTCATGGTTATTGTTATTATTGGGTGCCAAATTACATTGTGGTATTATGGCAAGAAATTAATAAATTGTCAATCTGCGTTAAATAATTTTAAAAGGGTTTTTAAATAAGGTGTATATAAAATATCTTTTAACACGGCATATTTGCAAGAACTAAGGCTGTATCCACCATGGGCAGGCGTCAAATGATGTCGAATAGTTAAAATAGTTATATGGAGAAATCAAATAGAATTTTATCAAGGTGCGGTTATAGATGTGACTTATGTTTGGCGTATAAGGATAATATTAAGAAAAATGATGAAAGGGAGTTTTTGAGCGATACATGGCATAAAATATATGGCTTTAGAATGCAGCCTGAAGATATATATTGTGAGGGGTGTATGACGCCAGGTAACCCTAAATTAATAGATAATAAGTGTCCTGTTCGGCCTTGCGTCATTGAAAAGGGGTTTGATAATTGTTCAAAATGCGACAAATACCCCTGTAATATTTTCAATCAAAGAAAGGTTGTTCATGAGGACTTCGCAAAAGACAAAGATATTTCTGAAGAGGAGTATGTTAAGTGCATTAAGCCGTATGAGAACGTAAGAAGATTTGATGAAATCAAGAAAGAAAAAACTCAATAATAATATGTATAATTTAGGGAGTAAAAAGAAATTAATGATTTTTTTGTGCGTGTTTCTGGTCGCCGTAGTTTATTTTGCGTTTTATAAAAAGACACAAGTCGTCGATAGTAGTAAAATCTCTACTTCCTCGGTCATAGAGTATCTTCCCCAATATAACTATCGACAGACAATAAACGATTGTGCTCCGTTTAATGCAGCCGCAGTGGTCAGAGCTTTAACGAAAGAGAGCGTCGATTCGGCCGAGTATGCGAAAAATATTTCTTGGCGACTTCCGAATAAGTACACATTGCCCTGGGGGCTAGAAAAGCAGCTTAAAGAAAACAACATCGTCATTGATGTTCCAAATCTTGGATTAGCCACTGACGAAGAGAGGGTGTTATTTCTTAAGGAAAAACTTTCTCAAAAAGAGCCCATAATAATTTTGGGCAAGACAGGCAGCTACCAGCATTACATAACTATTTTTGGTTTTGATTCTTCGCAGGATATTTTTTATGTGTATGACAGCATGTATGATAAAGAGTCCGACGGTATGACCAAGGATGTTAATGGAGATGCTCCTGGGAATAGAAATCTTACGACAGAAGAATTATTGAGTTTTTGGCGAGGCGGCGGGATGTTCGGGTTATATCGCTGGTATGCCATAGTTGCGACAAAATAAATCTATATATTAAAATTATGATCGAATTAGAAAAAACTTATTTAGCTAAGAAGTTTCCTGACGGCTTAGTAAATTGCGATTTTAAAGAGATCATAGATGTCTATATTCCAAAAAGCAGCGAGCATCCGAAAATAAGACTTAGAAAGAACGGCGATAAGTTCGAGTTAACAAAGAAAGAGCCAGTAAGTGAAGGTGATGCTTCATGTCAAAAAGAACAAACCATAGTACTTACTGAGGATGAGTTCAATGCCTTTAACCAGCAGCTTGACGGCAAGAGGGTTAGGAAGATGAGATATTATTATGACTATAATGGTCAAAAGGCCGAATTCGACGTCTTTCAAGATGATTTATTGGGGCTCGTCATAGTCGATTTTGAGTTTTCGTCTTTGGATGAGAAGGGTGCTTTTCAAATGCCAGATTTTTGTCTAGTAGACATAACCCAGGAAATTTTCGCGGCCGGCGGCATGATCTGCGGTAAAAAATATGAGGACATCGAAGAATATCTAAATGAATTTGGATACAGCAAACTATTCCTTTAATAGATTTTTTAAAGACGTTCAAAGACCATGAATAAAGAAATAGAGAAATTAGAAGAAGAGATTAGGGCCATGCATTATGCCCCGCCGGTGATAAAGCGCAACTTCGACAAGGACACTGTCAAGGAATTTTATAGCGACTTTTGGCATATCCATATTTTGCCGGTCATAAAATATAGTAAGGAGATGGCAGTTAAATATGGTGCCGACGAGAACATCGTCTGGTTAGGCGCGCTTTTACACGACATCGCTTACTTGCACGATATGGAGCCGCACGACGAAATCGGTTCGGTCAAAGCCTTTGAGATGTTGAAGGCCAAAGGATTTAGCGATGAGATCGCCGAAAAAGTAAAAGAGGTGGTTTTAAAACATAGTTGCCGCGACGAACATCAGCCAGTCACTCTAGAAGAGAGGATAGTGGCGTCGGCTGACTCTATGACCCATTTGTCCGCGCCGTTCTATGAGTGGGTCGCTCGGTATTCCAAGAGGAATTTTTGGGATTTGATTTCCCGCGACCTAGAAAAAGTGGAACGTGATTTTAATGAAAAGATATTCTTTGAGGATGAAAAGAAAATGGTCCAAGGAGAATATAATGTTTTAAAAAAGTGGTTTAGTTATAAAAAAGATTGAGATTATGAAAAGAGTTTTACTTGCCTTATTTGTGTCGGTATTGTTTTTATCGGGTTGCTCGCAGCCCAAGCAGCCTGAACCGGGGAGTGCTTTGCCGTCGTTCGAGGCTTATCGCCGGGCCCAGGATGTAAAAGGTCTCTCTAATGATTATAACGAACAAGTTCAGGAGGCCATCGATCAATGATAATAAAATCGCCGTCATGTGACGGCGATTTTATTTATGTCCTATTCTTTCTTTTTGTGAAAAAACCTTTTTTGATAATAATCTTTTTCCTCTTGGCTACCACCAGTCTTTATGTCTTTTTTTGTGATCTGGTCGGGATGCACACGATACAAACAAAGGTAGCTGTCTATAAAATATGGCTTGATTTTCTTCTCCGCCAATTTCAACCACATATCGTAATCTTGGGTTCGCAATTTTTCTTCCCAGCCACCGACGGTTTTTATGCAGGAACGGTGGATAGTGGCCGTTCCATTTGGTACGAAACAGCGCTTCAATAAACTTTGAAAGGCGTCTTTGGCTGGCGGACGGTAAGTATTATATTCAAGTAGGTCATCGAAAAGCTTATTCTCTTTTTTTATGAACAACGAAAGTCCGTATGTCCATTTGGCTTTTTTGTTTTTCTTAAGGAAGTCGCACCTTATTTGTAGACTGGAGCGGGGGAGTAGGTCATCATCATCAAGTGGTATTATGAATTCTCCTTTTGATTTTTTAAAACCAATGTTAAGAGCGTCTCCGGGGCCAAAGTTGCGGTCATTTTTTATATAGACTATTCTCTTGTCCTTTTTGGCTAAATTTTTGACTAATTTGGCAGTGCCATCGGTCGAATCGTTGTCGACGATTATGTGTTCATGCTCGAATCCTTCCTCTTTTTGATTTTGAATACTTTTTATGATATCTCCCAGAAAATCGTCCGCTCGGTTATGTGTCGGAGTAATAATGGAGAAAAAGGGTTTCTTCATATTTTTATTTTAAGAGTTTGCCGATATTGCCTTCCTTGAGCTGTATATATTGATAGGCGCCGAGGGCGGCGACGGTGCCAGATCCGGTAGCTATGGTTATTTGTTTAAAGGCAGTGTTGGTGCAGTCTCCGGCGGCGAATAGCCCAGGGAGTGATGTTTCACCCTTGGCGCTGACCTTGACCTCTTTATTATCATTCAGATCGGCCAGGTTCGATATTAAGGATGTATTAACTTCGAAGCCGATCTCGATGAATATTCCGTCCAAGGGAATTTCTTTTTCTTCGCCTTGGGAAGACTCTATGATAATAGATGATACTTTTTTCTCTCCTTTTA
The DNA here is from genome assembly GCA_964547855.1 of uncultured Gammaproteobacteria bacterium. Classification (GTDB taxonomy): domain Bacteria; phylum Patescibacteriota; class Patescibacteriia; order Patescibacteriales; family WJLG01; genus JBAZHE01. The sequence goes on from CAZJPG010000010.1 coordinate 38,930, forward strand.
TCTCTTTGACTTTATTTTCCAGTATTATCTCTATATTGGCTATAGAGCGTACTTTCTCTTCTAGTTTTTCAAAAGCCTGGAAGTCTTTGAATTGATGGACTAAGTAGACCTTGGTCGCGATCTTAGAGAGGACTTCGGCGGCATCTAGGGCGCTATTGCCGCCACCAATGACCGCTACAGTTTTGTTTCTATATAATGGTCCGTCGCAGTTAGCGCAAAAGGCTACGCCACGCCCTTCCAATTTTTTTTCTCCAGGAACTTTCAAATGGCGATGCTCGGCGCCTAGTGCGGCGATGACGGTTTTGCTAGTTACTTTTTCATCACCAAATGAAATTTCAAAGCCATCTTCGTCTATTTTTTCTATCTTTGATACTTCCGCGGTCTTTATTTCTATGCCCAGTGATCGAGTATGTTCCTCCATTTTTGCCATTAATTCTATTGACTCTATGGATTTAAATCCTGGATAGTTTTCTATTAGGTGGGCCCAAACGACCTGCCCGCCAAGATGTTTAGAGATGAGCAAGGTTTTCATTTCGCGCCTAGCGGCGTAGATGGCGGCGGCATATCCGGCTGGACCGGCGCCAATGATCACTGTGTCGTACATAGTTTTGTTTAGTATAAGGTGTAAAATATTATGCTGGTACGAGAATTTTATAACATTATACATTATACCCCATAGTCAATATAAAATGTAATCTTGACTATACCCTTTTTTCGTGTTTTTTAGCGATTTTTACCCTTTGACTTGCCCAAATGTTTTTGATAATATTTATCTATTAAATTAATTCGTTAAATTAATTTTAAATTATTATGAAAAAGACAATTCTCGCTATCGGCATCCTGTCTTTGGTTTTGACGGGCTGTGCTGGTAAAACAGCTAAGACATTGAATCCTGATGAGGCTAAGGCTAAGGCCACGGAGTACATCAACACCGTGCTCTTACAGAACAATCCTGATTACAAGGCGGAAATCACTTCTGTCACCGAGGAGAATGGCATGTATAAATTGATGGTCAAACTCAATGACAATGAGATCGATTCTTACATGACCAAGGATGGTGCTAAATTTTTCGATCGTACTTTCGACATGACCGCTAATGCCGAAGACAACCAGGCTGATGCTAGCGCCGATCAAGCTCAAAAATCCATTCAGACCGTTAACACTAAGAATGCCAAGCCAGTGGTCGAGCTTTTCGTCATGAGCCATTGCCCTTATGGAACCCAGATCGAGAAGGGAATCATCCCAGCCATCGAGACTTTGGGCGATAAGGTCGATTTTAAAGTTAAATTCTGTGATTATGCCATGCATGGCGAAAAAGAGTTAACTGAAGAATTGACTCAATATTGTATTCAGAAGAATGAGCCAGCCAAAATGGTCCCTTATTTGAAGTGCTTCCTTGGTACCAATGGTGAGGCCGCTGACAGCGCGAAGTGTGTTACCGACAACAAGATCAACAAGAGCAAACTTAGCAGCTGTGTCTCCGCTACTGACAAACAGTATAAGGTGAAGGCCGGATTTGCCGATAAATCTACTTGGCTTAGCGGTTCTTATCCGAAATTCGATGTTTTTAAGGATGATAATGAAAAGTATGGAGTCAAGGGATCCCCAACTTTGGTTATAAATGGTGAGAATATTTCTTCTTCTCGCGATAGCGAAAGTCTTTTAAAGACCATTTGCTCCGGTTTCGAGAGCGAACCAGGTGAGTGCCAAGCTCAGCTTTCTTCAGAAAGCCCTTCTGCTGGCTTCGGATATAACGCCGGCGGCACCGCCACCGACGCTACCTGCAACTAGTGTTTTTCTTCCCTATCTTTACAGAAAAGCTAAAGAGTGTTAGTATACACTCAAGCTTAATTATCTAACGCAGTTTGTCTTTTTGGGAGTTGTTTTGAGGATAATGGTTGAATTAGCTTATTTTGGCTAAATTTCATATTATTTGCTTCAAAGAAGGAGCTTAACATATATATTTAAGAATAATTCCGCTATAGTCGAGAAAAGAATAAAAGCCTTGCAAGAGGTTTATTGTTAGCTCTAAAACTCAATAAAAGCTCCCGAAAAAGGACAAAGACATAAATCTTATATGTATTATTTGTTGATTTGTGTGCTTGGGTTGCCGGGAGCTTTTATTTTTGGTTATTGGCTTAGGAAGAAGAAGGCTGCTATGCAGGTCGAAAATGCTGGTAATAAGGCAGAGTCGATTTTGCAGGACGCCAGAACCAAAGAAAAAGATATTTTGCTCAAAGCCCAAGACAAGGCCTTAAAGATCATCGATGAAGCTAAGGCCGAAGAGAAAAAAAGACGAGAAGAGGTGAGTAATCTCCAAAATCGTCTTGAACAGAGAGAAGCGACTTTCTCTAAAAAACTTTTGGAACTTCAGGACAAGCAACAGGAACTCTATGACAGAGTCAATAAAGTCGAAGAAGCAAAAGAGAAAATTCGTCAGATCAAGGAGGAGCAGATCGAAAAATTGAACAAGATCGCTCAAATGACCAAAGAAGAGGCTCGTGATGTCTTAATGAAGAACATCGAATCAGAGTCTAAGGATGAACTTTTGGCCAGGATGAGAAAATTGGAGTCAGAAAATGAGGATGTCTTGGAAGAGAAAGCTAAAGAGTTAATAGCTTCTTCCATGCAAAGGGTCGTTTCGACCTACACTCCGGAGATTTCGACCACTAACGTTGATTTGCCGAGCGATGAAATGAAAGGACGCATTATTGGACGTGAGGGGCGCAACATTAAAGTTATCGAGCAGATGACTGGCGTCGAGATAATCGTTGATGACACCCCGAACACCATTACTGTTTCCGCCTTCTCCGCTATTCGTCGTCATATCGCCAAGCGTGCCTTGGATTCTTTGATCAAAGATGGGCGTATTCATCCGACCAAGATCGAAGAGGCTATTGAAAAAGCCAAGAAAGAATTAGCTATAGATATAAAGAAAGCTGGTGAGGAGGCTATATATGAAGTTGGTATCACTGGTTTCGATGCTAAATTAGTTTCTATTTTAGGACGTTTGAAGTATCGTACTAGTTACGGACAGAACGCTTTAAGGCATTCCGTAGAGGTCGCTATCCTTTCTGGTCTTTTGGCCGAAGAGATGGGTGCCGATGCGCCGCTTGCTAGAAAGGCTGGTCTTTTGCATGATATTGGTAAGGCTGTCGATCATGAAGTTCAGGGAACGCATCCAGAGATCGGTCGCGATATAGCTAAGAAATTCAATTTGCAACAAGAGGTTATCGATCCGATCGAGACTCATCATGAGGATCATCCTCGTGGATTGATCTCAGTCATCGTTAAGGTGGCCGATGCTATTTCTGCTTCTCGCCCTGGAGTGCGCAATGATACCTTTGAGAGGTATTTGCAGCGTCTTGAAGAGTTAGAAGGAGTGGCAAACTCTTTTGCTGGCGTCGAAAAATCTTATGCTTTGCAGGCTGGTCGTGAAGTTAGGATATTCGTTAAGGCTGAGGAGATAGATGATTTGGCTGCCGCCAAGATGGCTCGTGATATAGCCAAGAAAGTTGAAGATGAGTTGAAGTATCCAGGAGAAATTAAAGTCAATGTCATCAGAGAGATGAGAGTTATAGAGTACGCCAGGTAATATTTGCAAAAATTTTTACCTTTGCTATACTTATAGGTAAATAAAACTAAACGCGAATAACTATGAACAAAGCAGCTTTGATCGAGAAGATCGCTGAAAAGACCGGCTCCGGTAAGAAGCTTTCCGAGAGTATGGTCAATGCCATGGTCGACATCATTATTGATGAGTTACAAAAAGGAAGTGATGTCAGTATTACTGGTTTCGGCACCTTTGAGACCATGACTCGCTACGCCCGCGGCGGCGTCAATCCACAGAGACCGAATGAGAGGATTCAGATTCCGGCCGTGACCGTGGCCAAATTCCGTACCGGTAAAAGACTTAAGGATTCCTTAAAAGGAGTTAAGTCATCTGCCGGTGAGGAAGCTTCGGCTCAAGAATAGATCACATATTTCGCATTGAACGGAGAGGGCGGTCTTTTCCGCCCTCTCTTCTGGTTAAAATAAAGGTTGCCGAAATAAAAAATACGTGTTAAGTTATTTTTAGTTTTTTTTGAAGATTGCCATGTCGACAAACTTATAGCTTTGTCGATTAATGGGAGATTTATCCGAAAGAAAACGGGAGCTTCCGTGGTGAAATGGATATCACGCTTGGCTTCGGACCAAGAATTTCGGGTTCGAATCCTGACGGGAGCACAAAGATAGTTTTACATTTAGGCTAGGTAGCTCAGCTGGTTAGAGCGCGGCACTCATAACGCCGAGGTCGAGAGTTCAAGCCTCTCCCTAGCCACTAGATCGATCAAAATGATAGTGGATCGATATTGACAATGGTTTTGAAAAGAGTTAATTTATATTTTGTTGTTTATAACTCGATTAAGCGCTCATAGCTCAGCTGGCCCGCCTCGCCAAAGATGGCGAGTCGAGGCGGGTAGAGCTGCTTGAATCATTTATCAATTTAGGTTTATAGTCATTTTAAAATATGCGCTCATAGCTCAGCTGGTAGAGCTGCTCCCTCTTAAGGAGACGGTCGTGGGTTCGAATCCCTCTGAGCG
>CAZJPG010000011.1:0-12847 GCA_964547855.1 uncultured Gammaproteobacteria bacterium
TTGACATATGCCCCTAGATTAGCAAAAAGTGCAATATGTGTGTGCACATTACCTATTTCCCTTGACAAAATATTTAAAATTAGCTAATATATAATAATCAAAGGTTATCAAAACCGCGGCCCCCATTAAGGGGTCGCTGTTTTAAACCAATAAATGTAAAATATTAAAGATTTGCGCCTGACGTCTTTTAAAAGACGCTCGCCTCGCTCCAGCGGCTCGTCTTCGCTCTGTTTTTCTCACAATTTTCGCCAAAGGCGAACCAAGCAAATTGTTCGAAAAAAGCTTTTAAAAGGCGTCAACCGCAAATCTTAGAAGAGTTATAATATGGAAATACGCAACATCGCCATCATCGCCCACGTCGACCATGGCAAAACAACTTTGACCGACGCCCTTATGCGTCAGACTAAAATGGTCGATGACACCATCAGCATGGACTCCAATGCTTTGGAAAAAGAGCGTGGCATCACCATTTATTCCAAGAACACTTCTGTTTTGTATAAGGACACGAAGATCAATATCGTCGATACTCCTGGTCACGCCGACTTCTCTTCCGAGGTCGAGCGCATTTTGCGTTCCATTGATTGCGTCTTACTTTTGGTCGACGCTCAAGAAGGTCCGATGCCACAGACAAAATTCGTTTTGAAAAAGTCTTTGGAGCTGGGCTTGAAGCCGATCGTCGTCATCAACAAGATCGATAAACCAGCCGCTGATCCAAAGAAATGCGAAGAGGATGTCTTTGAGCTTTTCTTCAACCTAGGCGCGACCGATGAGCAGCTTAATTTCCCGATTATTTACGCTATTGGTCGTCTTGGCATCGCTAAGAGAAAGCTAGAGGATGAGTCTTCTGATCTTACTCCGCTTTTGGACATGGTTTTGGAAAAAGTCCCACCTGCTTCTGATCCAGAGAAGGCTGAAAAACCTCTTTTGGCGCAGGTTTTTAATTTGGGTTACGATAATTTTTTAGGTCGTTGTGCTATCACTCGCGTTTATGAAGGTAAGGTCAAATCCGCCCAAGATATTATAGTCAAAGAGGGGAAAGGCAAAACATATAAGGGCAGAGTCACCAAGATATTCACTTATTACGGCCCACAAAAGAAAGAGATAGAGGAGGCCGCTGCCGGAGACATCGTTATGGTCGCCGGTTTGCCGGAGATCTTCATTGGCGATACTCTTTGCCAAAGTGAGGAGCAGGAACCTATGCCAGCTATTAAAGTCGATGAGCCGACTATCTCTTTGAATTTCTTGATCAACAATTCTCCGTTCGGCGGTCGCGACGGCAAGTTCGTCACGAACCGTCAACTCAAGGAGAGATTGGAAAAAGAGCTTGAGGTCAACGTCGGTTTGAAGATCGATTTTTCCAATAATGATTTTTATAAGGTCTATGGCCGCGGCGAATTGCACATCGAGGTTCTCTTGGAGAATATGCGCCGCGAAGGCTATGAGATCCAAGTCTCTCAGCCGCAAGTCATCATAAAAGAAGAGGATGGCGTCAAAGTCGAGCCTTTTGAGGAAGTGATCATCGATGTTCCAGAGAGCATGGGTGGTTCTGTGATCGAGAAGTTGTCTCGCCGCAAAGGCTTGATGCAAGATATTAAGACCCACAACGGTCAAACTCGTATCGTTTTCGAGGTTCCGACCCGCGGCCTTCTTGGCTATCGCGGTGAGTTCGTCGTCGATACTCGCGGTGAAGGCATTATGTGCTCGCGCGTCATTGGCTTCAAACCTCATGTCGGCGATATCGAAAAGCATGATGTCGGTTCGATGGTGTCTGGCGTGACTGGTAAGGCTACTGGATACGACCTGTGGAATTTACAGAATCGCGGTGTTATTTATATACAACCGAACACTGAAATATACGAAGGTATGGTCATTGGCGACGTGTCCAAGGGCGGAGAATTGATCGTTAATCCGATCAAGGGCAAGAGATTGTCCAATGTCCGCGCTTCCGGTTCCGATGAGGCCATAGTGCTTACCCCGCCTTGGGAATTAAGCATCGAGCGCGGTTTGTCTGTTATGAAAGAGGATGAATATCTCGAGATCACTCCGAATAATATTCGTTTACGTAAGAAACATTTGACCGAAAACGAGCGTGTTCGCGCTAAACGCAGTCTTGCTAAATAATTTTTTAGATAGTCGATCGTTTAAAAAAAGGGGGATAGATGGAGATCTATGCTTTTAAAGATCCTTTACCAGAAGAGGCAAAGCGTTTGATTGAGAAATTCGGTGGCATTAAAGTGTCTTCGAATATGAAAATGGTCGTAGGAGAATATACAGCGGAGGCAACTCTGCAAAGGTCACGTCTGCATTTAGCAGAACGAGCCCCACTGCCTAAAGGTGAAGAACTTCGTTCGCTGTTATCCCGTTCGGCCGAAAGCATCGCTCCGACCAGGCGCCTGGCCAATTGTTTTAAATTTTCCATTGGAAATGGAAGGCATGTGCCATTATTGGAGTTAGTTTTCATGGATGAATGCGAACTCCTGCGTCATAAGGGAGTCGGTGGATTGAGTGTGATGGCTATGCGCAATGCTTTGCGTTCCGTTGGTCTTGATTTTCGAGATCATCTCACACCAGAGGAGATGGCAACTATAAGCAGAGCTGCCGTCACGCCTCGTGAGTGGAAAGCATAATTTTTCTGTAGCAGCCTCGTTTTGATACGGGGCTGTTTTTTATTTCGTATCGTGTTAAAATAAACTCATGAAAAAAATATTATCACTATTTTTGTTTATTCCGTTATTTTTGGCTATTCCCAGCCATGTTTTTGCCACCAACGGTATAGATACTTTTGAGGCGCGCGTAATTAAAGTTATCGACCAGCGCGAGGTTACTGGTGACAATGGAGCCGAAATAGTCCAACAGGATTTATTGATGCGCGGTTTGTCTGGAGAATGGAAAGATAAGGAAGTGACATATCATGGCATTGGGCAGATCGACGTTCTTTCCGGACAAGTTTATAAAGAAGGCGACGAGGTCTTAGCTCAACGCACGCTTGGTCCGGGAGGGGAGGAGATATATTCACCTTCGGAATATTTGCGTCGAGACTGGCTCTATCTTTTGGCCGCTATTTTTGCGTTGGTCGTGGCCGGCGTCGGAGGCTGGAAGGGTTTAAGGTCGTTGTTGTCTTTGGTTGTCAGCTTCTTTTTGATCTTGAAATTCATGTTGCCAGCTATTTTGGCTGGCCAAAATCCATTCATCATATCTCTTCTTGGTGGCTTTGCTATTTTGGGAGTGATCATCTATTTGACCGAAGGGTTCAATCGTAAATCTAATTTAGCCATGGCTTCGGTCTTTTTTGCGTTGTTGGTGACTCTGGGATTATCCGTACTTTTTACTTGGTTAACACGCCTCTCTGGTTTGGACGAGGACGCCGGATTTTTGATCGGCATGACTTCGCATCAAATCGATTTTAGGGGATTACTCCTTTCTGGGTTTTTGATCGGAGCCATCGGTGTCTTGGATGATGTGGTAATCGGTCAGATCGAGGCCGTCGGGCAACTGAAAGCCGCTAATCCATTTATGTCTTCTTGGGAGTTATTCAAATCTGGCTATAAGATAGGTAATACTCATTTGGGGGCGATTATCAACACTTTATTTTTGACTTACGCCGGCGCTTCCTTGCCCTTGCTTTTACTCTTTTCGGTTCAAGATGGCACGGCGATAAATTTTTCTCAAGCGATAAACAACGAGCTCATAGCTACCGAGATCGTTAGAACTCTTGTAGGCTCGGTCGGCGTAGCTCTCTCGATGCCAATCGCCACAGCTTTTGCCGCTAAGTGGCTAAGGACGAAGAAGGTGGTTTAGACAAGGTTTTAATTTGACATTTATTGTTTTTTGATGTATAATATAATAACAGTCAAGCGAATATCATAAGTTAACCTAATTTGAAAAATATGGGTTTTAATGATTTTGAGAAAGCAGCTTTGATCGGAGCAGCGGCTGCCGGATTAGTTTCCGGAGAGCAGGCTGACGTCGATAAAACTAAGCCAATGGTAGAAAGTTCAGCCAGTGAACAAGTAGTCTTAACTCCGCGCCAAAAGACTGAAATCCAGAAGGATGCCGACGGCAGAGAGTATTTAATGATCAATGGTGCAAAGGCTTATCTTGAGCCAGAACGCGTCAACATGAAGGTCGAAGCGCCAATAATTGAATCGAAAAGTAAAGTAGTTCTCACTACTCCAGAAAATAAGGATAGTGATGACAAGATCGAAGTTGCTAGCATAGAATAATTTAGCGAAACATATAAAAAAATACCGCCCTGATCGGCGGTATTTTTTTATATGGCTATTTTATCTTTTCTTCAAAATATTTTTTCAATTCTTCGGCGCTTATTCTTTCTTGTTGCATGGTATCGCGATCACGGACGGTGACGGTGTTATCCTTTTCGATAGTATCGAAGTCGATGGTCACGCAGTAAGGAGTGCCGATCTCGTCTTGTCTTCTGTATCTCTTGCCGACGTTTCCATTGTCGTCGAATTCGCAAGCGAAATCCTTGGCCAAATCTTTAAAGACTTCTTGAGCCTTTTTGACTAGTTCAGGCTTGTTCTTTAACAAAGGAAAGACCGCGATCTGAATCGGGGCGATGGCCGGAGGGAATTTCATGACGACTCTGGTTTCTGCCTCTTTGCCTTCTTCTCCGGCGATAGTCTCTTCGGTGTAAGCGGAGCAGAGGACAGCCAAAAGGGCGCGATCCAATCCCATGGACGGTTCAAGTACGTGGGGGATATATCTGCGATTATTGGCTTGATCGAAATATTCAAGGTTGGCTCCGGAGAATTTGGCGTGCTGGGATAGATCGAAATCTCCTCTATGGGCTAAACCGCAAAGCTCGCTTTGGCCAAAAGGATATTCGAATTCCAAGTCGACTGTCTTGCGGGAATAATGAGAGAGCTTCTCTTTGGAGTGTTCGAATCTAACGATCCTCTTCATGTCCACTCCGATAGAGGAATAAAAATCTTCTTGGTCCTTCAGCCAAGTTTCGAAAAGCGGCTGCCAGTCGATTTCTGGGTCGATGAAGTATTCTATCTCCATCTGTTCGAACTCGCGGACGCGGAAGATGAAGTTACGGGCGACGATCTCGTTGCGGAAGGCTTTGCCGATCTGTGCGATGCCGAACGGGATTTTAACGCGGCAGGAATCGATGACATTCTTGAAGTCTGAGAAAATAGCTCCAGCCGTCTCCGGTCTAAGATATACAGGGCCTTCGATGCCATTCATTTCGGTCTTGAACATCATGTTGATGGTACGAGCCTCTGTCCAGTCGGACTTGCCGCATTCAGGGCATTTCTGGCCTTGTAGGGCCGCTGTCATGCCCGGTAGGTTTCCTTCTAGGTCCTTGCCGGTCAATTCCTCGACAAGGTGATCGGCGCGGAAACGTTTATTGCAGGCTTTGCAATCGACCATGGCGTCATTGAAGCCAGAGAGATGCCCGGAGGCTTCCCACATCTTTGGATGAAGCAGGATTGGTCCGTCGATGCCGACGACATCATCACGCTCCTCGACGAATTTTTTCCACCAAGCGTCCTTAATGTTCTTTTTGAGTTGAGCGCCATATGGGCCATAGCTATAAGCGTTGGCAAAACCACCATAGATCTCGCAAGCTGGGAAGATGAATCCGCGGCGCTTGCAGAAAGAGACGATCTTTTCCATTTGTTCGTTTTTCTTTTCTGACATATAGATAGTTCTTATTCTTAGTTATTGATTGAAGATCACATTTCCTCCACGACCTCTATGCCTAACAATTCTAAAGCGTTCTCGATGACGACAGACACCGCTTTTAAAAGGGTCAACCGAGCGTTTTTTTCCACCTCTTCGGCTTGAAGCACTGGCACGGTGTGATAGTAGTCGTTCAGGTTTTGCGCGAGTTCGTAAACGTATTTCGCGATTTCGGAAGTGTCATATTCCTTAGCGGCTCTTTCGACTATCTCTGGATACGTCGCTAGTTTTTTAAGAAGCTCCTTTTCTTTTAAATCGGATAGTTTGCTAGGGTCGAATTTTTTTATTTTCAACTTTTCTTTTTCTAATTTGCGGAAGATACTTTTTATTCTGGCGTAAGCGTATTGGATGTAGGCGGATGTGAATCCCTCCAAGGATAAGGCTTTGTCGATATCGAACGTGATTATGCTTTGAGCGCCAACTTTGAGCATCTCGAACTTCATCGCGCCTAATCCGATCTTCTTAGCGTTGTCTTCGATCTTTTCTTTGGTCCAGTCCTCATGACGTTTGGCGGTTTCCTCGAAACATCTTTTTAAGACATCTTCTTTTAGTTCTTTGTAGGTTATGACATTACCGGTACGGGAGGACATCATGCCGGATGGCAATTTAATGAATTCGTAGCCGATATGCTCCATTTTTTCTTTAAAACCGGCTAATTCTAATATTTTGAATAACTGCTTGAAATATAAAGATTGTCTGATGTCGACTATGGTCACGGAAACATCTGGATGGAATTTATCGTGCTTGGCTTGAGCCAGGGCTAGGTCAGCCACGCTGTAAGTGGCGGTTCCGTTGGAACGTACAAAGACCAGGACGTCTAACCCGTATTGTTTGAGATCGGCGATTACAGCTCCTTCGCTTCTCTTCAAAATATTTTTATTCAACAATTCTTCAACTATAGCCTTGCCCTTGTCGACGACGTCGCTTTCATAGAAAGTATCTTTGAAATTTACTCCTAGGTCCTTATAGACGGAAGCGAAATGAGCAATGCTCCAAAGTCTGGTCTTTTGCCAGAGGGCATATTCTTCGCCTTCGCGGCTCTCGATATTTTTTTTCCATTGACCGATCTTTTCGGTTAGGCTTGGGTCAGCTTTTTCTTTAGTTGAGGCATCGACATATATTTTGCCGAGCAAAAATCCTTTTTCCTCTTCTGGTAGGTCGTCTATAGTTTTGCCATCAAAATTTTCTTTGACATATGAATCGAGATCCCAAAGGGTTTTGGCGACGTGAATGCCAAAGTCATTGACGTATGACACTGGAACGGCCTTCTTTCCGGTCGCATTCAATATCTTTGTCAAAGAATCTCCGTAGCAGATGTTGCGCAAATGTCCGACATGTAATTCTTTGTGGGTGTTACCATTGGAAAATTCCAAGATGATCTTTTCTTGTTTGCTAGATTTTCCTCGCCCGTATCTATGACCTTCTTTCCGTATTTCGTTTATGACGCTTTTGGCTAATCCCTCTCTGTCTATGACAAAGTTGAGATATGGTCCGGTAGCTTTAGCTTTAGTTAATCCTTTTTTTGGATATCTCTCTTCGGCGTCGCGAGCGATGTCTATAGGTTTTTTATCAAGCTCCTTGGCCAAGGCAAAAACTGGGTAGCCTAAATCTCCCATATCTGGATTTGGGGTAGGGATAAGGTCTTTGGGCTCTATTTTTCGTCCTAAGACCTTACTTAGATTTGAGGCTATTTCTCTTTTAATTTTAGCTAAAGTAAACATTTGAGCGTTTTTTAGGCGTTATAGGTTAATTCTATGGTAAAAGAGCTATTTTGGCAAGGATTAGTATAAAATATCAGCCTTGTTTATAAAACGACCATCAGATTCGTTATCTGATGGTCGTTTTGTTGAGTATGGAACGACAAGCTTAAATGGGTTGTTGGGATTCATTCGCCTGTTTGGCGCTTTTTTTCTTCTTAAAATTACTTTCGTCAATGATACGTTTGTAGACTTTTTGATAACCGGAGACCATCTTTTTGACACTGAAGTATATTTCAGCGCGCTTGCGGGTCTCTTCGCGGCTGATCTTGTCGATATTCTTGATGGCATTGACCATGTCTTCGACGCTTTTGACCACGAAACCAGTCCTTCCGTTTTGAATGACCTCTGGTACGGCACCATTGTTCCAACCGATGACCGGCGTTCCGCAGGACATAGCCTCGATCATGACGTATCCGAACTGCTCTTGATATTGGGTTGGGAAGAGTAGGGCCTTGGCTCCTTGGAGCCATTTAATCTTATCTTCGACGCCTTGTTCTCCTATGTAGATTATATTAGCTCCATCTATGTTTTTTTCGATGTGTGAGTGCCAATATCCCTCGTTGGGATAGCTTCTTCCGGCGATTACCAATTTGACTCCAGCCGCCTTGGCGGCCTCGATCGCTAAATGTACGCCCTTCTCTTCCGTTAAGCGGCCTAGATAGAAGAAATAATCTTCCGGCACCGGGTTGAAGGAGAACTTATTGGTGTCCACGCCGTGATAGATGTTGGCGAACCAATTGAGTTCCGGCATCTGCTTCCTTTGCGAGAGGGAGAAAGAGATGTAGTGTAGTTTGCGGTATTCCCTAACGAATGGTTTTAACTCTTCGTCTATGGGGGAGTGGACGGATATGGCGATGGGGGTGTCTATGAGGTTGCTTGGAAAAGAGCTTAACAGTGTGAAATGGCTGTGTATTATATCCACGTCAGCGGCTTGCTCGTAGCATTTAGAGATCAGGAGATTCAGATAAAAATTCTTCTGTCTTTCACTCAACGCTGGCTGACTATTCAAGGCGTTCGGATATACGGAGGTCAGCTTCGCCTTAGTGATGGAATCACCGGAGGCGAAAAGCGATACCTCGTGGCCTTTCAATGTCAATTCATCGCAAAGCGTTCCGACGTGGCCATATATCGCAGTATTGGATTCAGTGCTCACCGTATGGAGCGGTGAGACTAATTGGGCTATTTTCATGTTATTTTTCCGATAGTTTCTTAAAGAGGGAGAGATATTGTTCAAAGACGTTGCTTGCCTCGTGTTTTTTGAATAGTTCGCGCTTTAGTCTTGGCGGTGGATTTTTCCCGGCTATTTTTTTAATCGAGTCGATCGCTTTTTGCGGGTCATTGAAGTCTATGACCCATTTTTTAGAGTCATATTTTTTGTAGTCGTCTATGAAGCCGACATTTTCCGATATGGCGGTCGGAGTTCCACAGGCCAAGGCTTCCAATAGAATCGTCGGCGAGACATCGAATTTTGATGGGATTATAACCAAGTCGTTCGATCGACAGAAGTCCTTAACCTCTTCTTTTGTTAGATGCCCTATGACATCGATCGATCTTCGATAGCGTTTTTTCAATGACGCCTTAGCTTTAGTGTCTGGAATTACGACCACGGAATGGATCTTCCAAGGCAGTTTCTTTTTTCTGGCCAATTCGGCGATCTTCGTTATAGCTTCGTGATTTTTTATCCTGTCCCAGCGGGCTATAGTCCCGATGTTGAATTCTTTGTCGTTCCAGTCGAAGCGGCTAGACTTGTCTTCGTTTCTTTCTTTAAAAAAACTTATATCGACCGGAAGAGGGATTATTAGGCTTTTCTTTCTATTCTTTTGTTTTCCCTTTAAAACTAAGCCAGTGAAACGTCGACGACTGAAGTCATTGAGGAATATTTCGGCCGTTGCCAGTTCCGAGGACTCCAATTCCATTTTTTTCATCATCTTGAGTCCGGCCTTGGAAAAGAAGTCTTTATATATATCGAGTTCGACGGTCCATATCCCGGCGTGTTGTATCGCTATGGGTTTTTTTGCTTCATGAGCGGCTGCTAACAGCACCCAATTAGACAGAGAGAAGCCGTTGAGGAATACGACGTCCGGAGAGAGTCTTTTTATCAGCGAGCTTAATTTTTTTATCGATTCCGAAAGAGTCTCTCGCGGGTCGATGACTTGTTCTCCCTTAGTGATTGAACTCATGTCTTCGTATGGGATGCGAAGCCTGTAGGCTATCCGGCCGCGTTGATCCTTGAGTTTTGTCAACGAGGTTTTTTTGACTTTAAGACTGGATTCGATGAGTATTCCTTGCCATTCGTGCTTATCGCCGCTCTCTTTTAAGGAATTAAAAAAAAGCCGAGCGAAATTCGCCGGTCCTCCTTTGGCTGGTTTTTTGAAATTTGGTACGTTGCAAAGATACTCATTGGTTAGAATTCTCATCAGTCTTGGACTATTCGGCGGCCACGCTTTGCGCCCTACCGAAAGTTTTAAGAAGCGGCCATTCATCGTCCAGCGAATAGCTTATGATATAACTATAGTCTCCTTTTTGAATTTTTGTCAAAGATTCGCCGACTAATTCCCGGGTTCCGTTCTGTATGCTAATATATTCGATTAGGAGGATAAACAATAATCTATGAATGACACCTTAATAACTTTCGTTAGACATGGTCAGAACAGTTTTGGCTTAGACGGCACGCCTTGGCATGCCGGGCCGCATCTTAATGCTGTCGGCAAAAAGCAAGCCGATAGGACGGGGCGATATTTGAGGCCTTTCGCCTTCGACGTAGTCTTATCTTCGGACATGAATCGCGCGGCAGAAACGGCTAAAGCTATCTGTAAATATCAAAAGAAGATCGGAGTTAGAAAGATAGTCTTTTGCAGAGAATTAGCCGAACACAATGAGATCGTCTATGGCTATAAAATAAAAAAGAAGGTCAATAAGGACGGGGAGTGGGTTAAGGCTAAGCGTACAGTCAAGTTCTTTAAAGAGATTTTGAAAAAGTATAAAGGACAAAGGGTGCTGATCGTCGCCCATGGTAATGTGATTCGCGCCTGTTTCGGCGTTACTATCGGTTTTCCTATCCGCTATTCTCCGGAGATAAATTCTTTCAATTGCTCGATAACGACCCTGGCGATGAGAGAGCAGAAACTTAAGGCCATATTCAATATTAATTATACCGACCACCTGGGTGAATTTTCTTTCAAGAAAAGACTGGAGCAGGTCAAGTTCATATCGGATTATTCCAAGCTAATTAATGGTGGGGTTGTCGCAGGTGCTGAAAAATAGTTATATTAAACAAAACAAGCCTTAAAATGGGGCTTGTTTTGTATTTAACCCTCTATTTGACTCAAGGGGTGTTTTTATATTAATATTTACTGTTATTTAGAGTAATAACAAGGCACATTTAAAAAACAAAAAGGAGCTAATGTGGAAATTAGACTAATTAAGCATCGTAGGATTCTTCCTTATAAAACCCTTAAATTTTTAGTGAAGATCAATAATATCAAAACTTTCGAACAATATTGGAAGTACAGGGACGCGTTGCCGTCAAACGAGAGACGCAAGTGGCCGCATGACCCTCATCGATCATATGGAGGGGAATATTCTTTTGAGGACTTGTTCGGACATGAACGTTATGATTTTCTTAAAATGGAGGACTGCAGTTTTGAGGAATTTTTGGTCGGTGTCAGGACTTTAGGCATAGCTAGTCACGAAGAATACACTAAAAGCCTTGGCAGGCTCTCAAAGTTGACCGGCAAGAAATTCCCTAAAAGTCCATCGCGTACTTTCGGCTCGGCCTATGATCCGAATATTGTTTTTCCCAAGGTCGATCATCATTATCCGTATAGGGTCGCCAAAAAAATGGTTCAGGAGGCTGGAGTAAAAAGCATCGCTGATTTTTATGCTTGGAGGGCCGGATTGCCAAAGCGTAAGAAAGATAAGATGCCGCAAAGACCGGAAAAATTCTATAAAGGGGAGTATTCTTTCAAAGATTTTTTTGGAGTAGGTTATTTGCCATCGTCCGAGCTTTCGGAAAAAGTTAAGAAGGTGGGTTTGAGGAATCGCGACGAGTATCGTGAATATCGCAGCAAATTACCACCGAAAGAACAGGAGCTTTGGCCATATCACTTGACCAGAGCTTATCCGAATATCAACTTGCGAGTTTTTTTCGGAGTCGATTTGTGGGAATTGAATGGTTTTTATCCGATTGGTGTTTTGTCGAAGAAGGTTAAGCGAGTCGGTCTTTTAAGCATTAAGGCCTATATGGATTTTAGACTTAAGATAAAGGACAAAAAAGAGAAGGCGCGTTGGCCGCAGAGACCGGATAAGACATATCCCGATTTCAACTATCTTAGTTTTTTTGGTGTCAATTCTCCTGAAGATCGTTTTTACTCTTATGATATTTTAAAGATAAAAGTAAAAAACTTCAAAATTCGTGGCAGAGAGGAATATCGTGCGTTCAGGAGGGGGATGACGGACAAAAATGAAAAGAGGCGTTGGCCTTCAGTCCCGCGGTCAGTCTATCCGGAATTCTCTCGAGAGGATTTTTTCTATCGAGAAGATAAAAGATCCATGACCTTGTCTGAGGTCGTGGTTTTTCTGGAAAGTAAGAAGGCTGTTTATGCCAGCGATTATTCTCGTCTTCAAAAAGAAGAGCCTTTGCTTCCGCCTCGAAGGAAAATCTTTAACGGGGGGAAGATCAAATGCTCTGATGAATTGTTCAGGTTTCGTTCGAACGATTCTCTCATTAAGGTCGCAAATCTTTATTACTACAACCTTAAAGAGTTTCGTCGTTTCTTGCGCTTGAACGCCGTTGTTGGGCAAAAAGAATATCTTAAATTTAAACGAGGGCTTCCGCTTGAAGAAAGAAAGTTCTTTCCTCAAAGACCAAAAGAGATCTATCTTAGGTTTTATGGGGATTTGGACGGAGTCGGTGCGGAAACTAACTTTTATCGTTTATGGGGAGAGTTCGGTTCTGCTGCGGAGATGAGTATATCAGTAAGGGCTCTTGGAATAAAAGATCAGCAATCTTTGAGGAAAATGTCGCAGACCATACCTGCTCTGTCTGTCGATCCTCGTGTTTTTGAGGATTGGCCAGGCAAGATGCTTGGCTACACCGAAGACGAGGCTTGGGAAATATTTTTTAATGTCTATGACCCTTACAAGGATTGTTCGAAGGGTGATGGGTGCGTTGATGATCTTGAAAATGATATTGATCCAGAATTGGCGAGTGTCGAAATTAGTGAAGACTTCAATGATGACGACATTTCTCGGATGCTGGCATCGATCGGCGATTCCGTTATTTCTTTTGATGATTAGTTTTTAATGAGCGTGAGATTTCCTCACGCTTTTTTAATTAGTAAAAATAATTATTTGTTATTCGGTTTGCATGTCTCTTG
>CAZJPG010000011.1:12947-42546 GCA_964547855.1 uncultured Gammaproteobacteria bacterium
CTTGGTTTGCTTGGTTTGCTTGGTTTGCTTGGTTTGCTTGGTTTGCTTGGTTTGCTTGGTTTGCATGGTTTGCTTGGTTTGCATGGTTTGCTTGGTTTGCATGCCCGCCTTGGGCGGGTTCGACTCCCCAAACTTAACCATCGACAAAAAACAAAACAGTCCCTTAGTCTGTCTTTCCTTGAAACCTGACGCAGTTGTCGCGGTCACTTCGGCGCCGGATTGCGCCTCGCTCCCTTGCCCAGGGTCAGCGCCTCCTTCTAGTCGGCGACGCTCGCTTATTCATTTCGGCTTCCGCCTCAATTCATAGCTCGCTTCTGACCTGTTCGACTCCCCAAACCTAACCATCGACAAAAAACAAAACAGCCCCTTAGTCGGGGCTGTTTTGTTTTTTGTGAGCGGGTAAGGGGAGTCGAACCCCTTTGTCCAGTTTGGAAAACTGGCGTAATAACCGTTATACGATACCCGCAGATTTAACTTTGAGATTTTCAAGCGATGCTCTAGCCTTAAATCGCAAAATTAAATATAACAGAAAGATTTTTAATTTTCAAGAGGGTTCTTTTTTGCTGGTTTTTTTCAAAATTAAGACTATCCAAACGATCGAAGCCAAGAATATTAAGCCACTTAAAACTTGAGGCCAGCGTAATCCGAAGATCAGCAACGTCTGGTCAAGACGTAAAAATTCAGTTGAAAAACGCAAGGCAGAGTATAAGGCCAGGTATGAAAGTAAGACAATTTTAGGGTTTGATATTTTTTTGTCGGCGACGCGTATGGCGAGGAACATTAAAATTCCAAAAATAATCAAGTTGCCCAAAGATTCATAGAGAAAAGTTGGGTGGAAGTATTCGGAAGAAAGAAATTGCAAAGGGCGATGCATTAGGTCTATCGGGATACCCCAAGGCAAATCAGTCGGAGAGCCATAGAGCTCTTGGTTGAAGTAATTGCCCCATCGCCCGATGGCTTGTCCTAGTGACACTCCTGGGATCATTAGGGCGGCGGTTAGCCAAAAATCCATTTTTTCCTTTTTGCAAAATATGATCAACGTCAATAGTCCGGCGATGATAGCTCCATGAATAGCTATTCCTCCTTCCCAGATTTTTATTATATCCAGCGGGTATTTTGAGTAATAGGAAAAATTTATCAATACATGATAGATGCGAGCGCCGATGATGCCGAAGATTATGGCATAAAAAGCCAAGTCAAATACTTTGGTCGGCGGCAAGCTGGCACGCTTGGTGAGTTTAACGGCCACGGAAATGGCGGCTATGGTGCCGAGCACTATAAATAACCCGTACCAATAGACCTTGAACGGGCCAAAGGAGACTATTACTGCCTGGGGAATAAAAGAGTGAAGCAGATTGAACATATTCGATTCTTTTTATTATTATTTATATATTTTGCGCTTTTTAGCCCCAATTAGTCAAATATGCGCATAACATAGTTTTAAAAAAAATTATAATGCTATATACTATATACGAAATACATTATACATAATATATGAATATTAACGACATTAAGGAGATCTCTAATTTTGATTCTGGTCGCGTGGCCGAATCGATCGTTCTTCTACCTGATCAGATAGCCGACGCGGTTAAGCAGGCTAAAAGAATCAAGTTGCCAACGTCTTATTCTAAGATCGATAAAGTTGTGGTCTCTGGTATGGGGGGCTCGAATCTTGGTGCTCGTATCATCGCTTCAGTCTTCAAAGAAGACCTTAAAGTGCCATTGTTGATCGAGGCTGGTTATACTGTCCCAGCTTACGTCGACAAAAAGACTCTTTATATAATATCTTCTTATTCTGGCTCGACAGAGGAACCATTGTCGACTTATGCCGAGGCTAAAAAAAGAAAAGCTAAGATCGTCGTCGTTACTGCCAAAAATTCCAGTAACCCGCTTTGGGATTTAGCTCGCCAGAATAAGTTGCCGAGTTTTATTTTTGATCCGCTGGCCAACCCCTCTAAGCAGCCGCGACTAGCTCTTGGATATGCCACTTTTGGTTTCTTGGCTATTTTAGAAAAGGCCGATGTTTTAAAAGTTGGAAACAAAGCTAAGGAGAAAATTATTTCCGATCTCAAGTCTTCTGGAAAAAAACTCGATATTGGTGTCTTTGATAATTCAGCCAAGCGTCTCGCCCTGGAGCTTTGCGGAAGACAAATCTTTTTGGTTGGCGGTGATTTTTTAGAGGGGAGTCTTCATGCTATGCGCAATCAGCTTTGTGAGAATAGTAAGAACGTCGCTTCCTATTTGGTTTTGCCTGATATGAACCATTATGCCTTGGAAGGCTTGTCTAACCCGTTGGACAATAAGGAGCGCCTTATAATTCTTTCTTTTCGATCGTCTTTATATCGATCGGAAGTTAGTAAGCGCTTGACCATAACAGAGCAGGTGGCCGAAAAGAACGGTATCAAGGTTGTTAGTTTTGATCTTAAGTCAAAGACAAGGCTTGGGCAAGCCGCCGAAATTTTACAAGTCGGTAGTTGGATAACTTTTTATTTGGCCTTTCTTAATGGGGTCGATCCGGTCAAAATACCTTGGGTCGATTGGTTTAAGGAAAGATTGGCTGAAGATAAATAATAAATTGACTTTATAAGGCTATTTTGATAATGTATCAGCATATGTTCAAGAGAAGTGCCGAAATTATTATCGCCATCATTAACACCATTATTATTGGTGGTTTTTTGAGGCGCGCTTCCTTGGTAGTCTGAAAAAGATATAGAAGGAAAAATATACAGAGCCGCCTCTTTCAAGAGACGGCTCTTTTGTTCTTTGAACAATCCAAAAAATTCAAGAAGGCGGTGTGTATGAAAGTAAGAACGGTATATAAGGAGAAGAAGATCTTTTTGACCGTTGAAAAAGCGAAGAAGCTATCTTCTTACAAAGAGGCGAGTGAAGTTATGAGAAGTATCGTTCATGACAGTCCAGGCAGATCATTGGCTTTAAGAAAAATGATTGATTTCGCTGCTACTCCCATGGAATTGCAGATGGCTTATTTGTATTCTGTTCCTTATTCCGAGGAGTGGGAGGTGGCCATGGATAAGCGCTGGAAGATGGGGGCGGAAGCGTTGCCAAGACTATCTTCTTTGAGTGATTGTTTGTCTTATGGTGGGTGTTTTCGGCCTGGCAGTCTTGAGCAGAATGAATTTTATCGCCGCTGGGATGAGGTGGCGTTAAAAGAGTTGTCGGCGGTCACTGATTTCAAGTCCGCTTGGCATGTCAGACTTTGTGCCCGCAGTGGCTCAAAGGCTTGGGAAGGTGCGCTCGATATGATGTTGTCCTTATCTTATGAAGAGGATGACATCGTATTGGCAGAGCGCGTGGCTCGTTCTTGCCAAAGGAAGAAGGAGGAAATACTTTCGGCAACAGCTTAAAAGTGTGAGGGGGCATGGTTCGACCACGCCCCCCCTTTTTTTTATTATTTTTCCTCCAACTAAAAACACCAGCGGTTAAGCTGGTGTTTTTAGTTATTGGTGAAATAAACTATCTTCCTTGACCTTAAAAGGTCGGGGTACAGATATAGGTCAGTGTGTTGCTGTAGTCGCCCATCTCTTGAACCTCACTTATGCCGACAGTGTAGGCTACGGTCGTTGATCCGATGCTATCGGTCACTCCGTCTGCCGAACTATTGGCATACATGACTATCAGTGGGTCGGTTCCCTCAAGACCCCTGTAAAGAGAGTCTCCGAACTCGTCGCCGTTCGCCAAAGAATCATCATCGGAGGTGAGGCCGAAATGGCCCCAAGTTCCTTCGTTGTTGATATCGACGGTTGGCTGTTGCCAGGCATAAGCCGTGGTCGAGGCCGGGTTACCGTTTAAGAAAGAGTCGATGTCCGCTCCGTTTCCGGATAGGAGGTTGTGGTCTTGGAAGACCGTTACCACGAAACCGTGAGGAGCATTAGTCGTTACTCTTAATCCTTGTCCCAATGTGGACGAAGCCGTTGCATCCAAGATGCCGAAGTCCATCAATTCCGAAGTGGTGCTGCCTGTAGTGACTACTCCATTAACTTCACTGGACGTAGCCAATCCGTAGACCGAAAAGGTCAGATACGGATCGACCGAAGCCGTCACAGTGACGTCATTAAGGATCGCCACTGCCACACTCGATCTTTCGATCACAGTGTCGCCAGAATCTTTAGTGTACAGGTTGGTGACGTAACTTCCAGCTACTGCTGGGTTCGTTACGCCGGTCACAATGAAATCATACGTTCCAGTCGCAAGTCCTCCTGCATAAGTACAAGTGACTACGTTACCGCTAACTCCAGCTACTCCACTAGAAGGACAAGTCACGTTGCCGACGAGAATATTACTGAAATCGGCATGGAAGTCGATTTCGAAATAACCGTCAGCCGGTATGGCCATCGTGGTGGAGGCGGTGAAGGTGTGGGTAACCGCGGTAGCACTAAGGTTGGAATCGGAAATGGTGTCTTGGGCCAACTCGAATAGAGGGGCCGCCTTGGTGTAGGATGGTGACAACAGCGATAGACACATTAACGCTATGATCCCCCCAATGAAGATTTTTCTTCTTCGCTGGTGCGTCATAGTAAACAGTCAATGGTTATGGCTGTACTTTATATAAAATTAATTTGTTAACGAACCAAAAGTTTTCCACAGTTATAAGTACATTATACAATATGTGGAAAATACGGACAAATTATGTTGTTAATTTTTTGTTAAAAGATTGTTCAAATTTTTTATTCATCTCGCTTATTTCATCGCAAATTTTGTTTCACTCTTTAAATGTTCACATAAACAAAAATCTCCGCCTTGGGCGGAGATGATATCTTTAGACTTAACGCAGTTGTCGCGGTCGTTCGGCTTCCGCCTCAACTCATATCTCGCTCGCAACCTGTTCGACTCCCAACTTAGAAGATAACTAAATTAAAACACCCAGCATTAGCTGGGTGTTTTAATTTAGTAGTCCCTAGGGGAGTCGAACCCCTCTTACCAGGATGAAAACCTGGTGTCCTAACCGATAGACGAAGGGACCATATAATCGGCGAAAATAAAAATCCAATTGGAGACTGGATTTTTTTAACCCGTTATGGTAGTAATAATATATAAAATAATCTTAAATTAGTCAAGATGAGGATATTGGGCATAGAAACCAGTTGCGATGAGACAGCGGCTGCCGTGGTCGAGACGACCAGAGGCGGTATTTCGGTCGTTTCTAATGTGGTTTCTTCGCAAATCGAGATACATAAAAAATACAGCGGAGTAGTGCCAGAAATAGCGGCCAGGGAGCATGTTTTGAATATCGTTCCAGTGATCAATGAAGCTTTGAAAAAGGCCGGCATAGAAGAAAATGAGGTGTCTAAAAGAATAGACGCTATTGCCGTAACCTCTGGGCCTGGTCTCGTTACGTCTTTAATGGTCGGAGTCGAGACTGCTAAAACTTTAGCCATGGCTTGGAAATTGCCTATCATCCCGATTAATCACATCGAAGGACATATTCGCGCTAATTTTATAGGCGGAGACAAGGTTGATCTTCCAGCGGTCATTTTAACTGTTTCGGGCGGGCACACTAAGTTAGTGTTGATGGATAAAAAAGGAAAGATGAAGCATCTTGGTGAAACGCGAGATGACGCTGCTGGCGAGGCTTTTGACAAGGCCGCCAAACTTCTAGGGCTTGGTTATCCTGGCGGACCAGAGGTGTCAAAGGCGGCAGCTGTTTTTGCGGCATCAGGAAAAGAATGTGCTGTGAAATTGCCACGGCCGATGCTTAATGATCCTAATTTCGATTTTTCTTTTTCTGGCCTTAAAACTGCCTTACTTTATCAAGTGAATAAAGATGAAAAATTTAAAGACAGGATCGAGGAATATTGTTTTGAATTCGAGCGAGCAGTAGTGGAAACTTTGGTCGGCAAGACTATGAAAGCAGCTAAAAAATATAAAACCAAAACGGTCATGCTTTCTGGCGGGGTGGCTGCTAATTCCGTTTTGCGAAGAGAATTTATTTCTGCCGCAGAGAACATGTCTTTACAAAGCAGGATCCCTGAACTAATATACACCACAGATAATGCGGCTATGATAGCGGTTGCTGGGATTTTTAAGGCTAAGGCTAAAAAATTTGTTCCTTACGATAAAGTAAAAGCCGATTGCGGCTTGGAGTTATAAACTTGAACAAGGAGGCGGAGAATGGAAGTGAATCCGATAACCAGATCGTGCCCAGCCTCAATGACGGATGGGGGTAAAAGTGATGAAAGAAAATTCCAAAAAAAGAAAAAAGAAGGAGAAGGAAGTAAACACCCTACGTGCACCCCGCCCGGATTCAGTGCCTGTCACGATCCGGGTGACAGAATCACGATTTCCTATGACGGATCGGGCAGAAAGAACGTTGGCCGAACTGGATGGTAATGACTGGGCTGGTTTGTGAGAAAATTAAAAGGGACCAAAAGCTTCTAGCTTAATGGTCCTTTTTTCTTTTTTGCGATCGTACTTCTTTTTGTCTTTCATGACTTGGTGATGAGGGCGCTGCCAAAATGTCGCAGCCTCTTCTTTGGTCATGGTCCGTTTTGCGTCAAAGAGCTTTTTCTTCTTCACTAAAAAACCTCCTTTTGAAATTAATCTTATTTTATATTAGCAGTTTTTAAACTAAAAGTAAAGCATATTCTTTGTTTTTTATTGACATTGTTTTGCTTTTATGTTAAGTTTTTGGCAAATAATTGCTTTTTATTTAATTTTTTTGCTTGTTCTTTGAAACAGTTTTTATTTTTATGTGATTCATCGATTTGTTGTTTTCGGTGGTATAATTTATAATTGGAATGAAGGTAAAATCATGAAAAACAAAAAAAAGAATGAAAAAATGGGCACTGAGAAAAAAGGTAAGGGTGCTCCAAGTATATTGCATGGCACTCCTTGTTGTACGGTCCATGACCCAAGTAAAGAGCGTGGCCTTAATGACCTCATAAAAAAGGTCGGTTCGGGGCGTAAAAAAGATAGTCAGGGATAATCGTTTGTTTGAAAAAGCGGTTATCCTTTTTATTTTTTATAAAATTAAATTATATGGAACATAGTGATGTAATTGACAGAGAGCTGTCTTCGGAAAAGGAAGTCATCCTTCGAGAGACTCTGAATTTAACCTCTGTTTCCAGAAAAAAAGAGGGTGAGGCGCAAATCGATTCTTTGGTCGAAGACAGATGTAAGGATTTGCCGAAGCCTTTAAGGGGGATGTTGATGGATGACCTTAATAGTATGAAAGAGGTCACTAAAGACAAGAAGACGTTGAAGAGGTCGATCGATATTTCTTATAAAAGGATCATGGCTGGTTATGAAAGAAAACTTTCTGGGACAGAAATGATCCCGAACGAAGCCTACGCCATGGTCAATGCTATGGATAAAGTAGATGCGTTGTTTGGCGACAAGGAGCCGACCGCCGAAGACCTCAAGAAAGTCGCTCGCGTGTCTTTTGACCTTAATGGCCTTAAAGCAGTTAACGACCTTAATGGCGGAGACCATAAGAAGGGGGATGCTTATTTGGCTATGGCCGTCGATGCGATAAAGTCTCCCGAGGTTATCGCTTATGCCAAAGAAAAAGGCTTGGTTTTTGAGCCGGAAAAAGTGACGCGTGATGGCGGTGATGAGTTTGGGGTAATTATCTCTTCAGATCAACCACTAAAACAAGAAGATCTTGATGGCTTTGTTAATATCGTTCAAGATGTTTTTTGGGACAATGACGATTTCGCTAAGATATTGGATTTCAATAATCCAAATGTTTTGGCTCATTTCGCTGGTACGGATATCTCGGAAATAGATAACAAATTCGGCGGCGATTTAACTGCATTTAAGAAGGACAAAGGAATTCCACTGTATTATAAATATCATGGAGCTATGCCGGGTGGAGCCGCTACTTTGTATGATGGGCTCGTCGATTCGCAATTCGATCCTAAGGGCAAGGTAAAGATAACTGATAGTTATCATAGGATGTTGCAGAAAGTTATCGGTGCTATGTTCTCTTCAAGCGATAGGGCCATGGACAAAAACAAGAGAGCGTTCAAGGAAGCTTTGTCTAGTTATGCCGGAGAGGACGAGGATAATATGCGTTTTCTGGCCAAGGTTTATTCTCGTACTGACAAAGAAAGGGAGCTTTCCGGAGAGGTCGAGTCTTTAAGACGATCTCTTAGTAAGGCAGAATCAAGTCAAATAGCAATAAAAGACCTAAAGGAAATGATAGCGGCCGGTGCGTCTCCAGAGACCCTTTTGGCGCATTTGGCGAAATACGAAACAGACGGTTTTTAAAAAAAATAAATAGTGATCAAGGATAAAAAATCGCCACAATCCCGTAACGGCGATTTTTTTATTCGGAATAAAAAGTCGGCAAATTTTAGGTTATACACAGGAAGAAAAAACAATTGAGTGTATTTTTAAAAAGTCGTCGTTTTGGGCTATTTTTTTAAATTTTATTATTTTAATTTCTCGAGAGTAATGATATAATATATAGTAGAAACACCAATACAAAATGTTAGTAAAAAATAAGCGGAAGTTAACGAAAGCAAACGTCGTGGGCGTCTTAGCCTTGTTTTTGGCTATTGGATGCTTTTCGTTTTTATTACTGTCGACAAATCGTTTTTCGGCTGCCGCATTTTTTTCCTGGGTACAGAATCTTTGGACTGGAGAAGCTACTTCCACTCTGGCCGTCTATCCGGCCAATGAGAACAATTGGTCTCATTATTCATCCTCTACCAACATAGACTTCTCTTCGCAAGTGGCGACGAGTGGTCTTGTTTCTTATTGGTCTTTTGATGGCGATACAAACGATGACTTCGGAACTAATGACGGCGTTGCTTCAGGATCACCGACCTATGCCACTGGTACTCAGGGGCAGGCATTATCACTCGATGGTAATGACGACTATATAGAAATACCTCATGACTCAAGTCTTGACCTGACAGCGAGTTTTACGATATCTGCCTGGGTGAAGAAGGGGGAAGACTGGCGGCAACAGACAATATTATCCAAAGGCGGTAATTATGCTTTGGCTATCGGAGAAGACAATCGACCTTATTTTGAGATAATAGATGGCAGTGAAACAAATGATGGTATTGGGATAGGAATAACCGCTAGATCTTTTAGCATAGTATATGATGGAACTATATATCGTGACAGCAATGCTGATTATAATATTTACCGCTATGATGGTGGAACGACTTGGACAAGCGTCGGAGAATTGCCTTTGCCGGCCCGTACCGCTACGGTTTATAATGGCAAATTATTTGTCGGTTTATCGAGCGTTTCGGGTTGTAATGATGATGCTACGGCTAGAGTTTACCGTTATGATGGGGGAACTACTTGGACCGATTTAGGGAATCTTGGTAATGGCGGTGGAGGAGAATCAAGTTGTGAAGTTAATGCTCTTGTTGTTTATGAAGGAGATCTTTACGCAGGTGTTTATAACGAAGCAAGAGTTTACCGTTATGAAGGCGGGACAACTTGGACTGACGTTGGAGAGGGTGGATATTTTGGATTGACGGTCTATGATGGATCAATTTACGGTGTCCGTTACGGTAATAATGACATAGTTCGTTATGATGGAGGAAGTACTTGGACAAATATTGGAGGATCATTCAATGGGGCAGCTAGAACTATCAATGTTTTTGATAATAAGATGTATGTTAGAAGTGTTGACGGGTATGTTTATAGTTATGATGGTTCATCTTGGGTTGATGCCGGCTTAATGACTATTTCAACTTCTTCCGCTCAGGATGATTCTTTTATTACGTATAATAATAAATTATATGGCTCAGATAACGGGGCGATGTATCGTTATGACGGAGGAACTTCTTGGACTAATATTTCTGGTTCGGCTGGTTTAGGGATGGTTGTTTATCAGGGTCGCATTTGGAGTGGGTATACAACTTTATTTTACGGTAATGGGGCAGCCGCTTATGCTGGTAAAGAGATTGGCGATAATGGGTTCATGGAAGTTCTAAACAATGAAAGCGAAACAGGAGATCACTTTGTTAATTTGGCAGCTACTTATAATGGTTCTGTATTGAACTTGTATCTTGACGGTGAGATGGTGGCGTCAACTTCATATTCCATGGATATAGGCACCTCCAGTGAACCTTTACGTATAGGTCAGGGTTGGGGTTCAAATCGTGGAGGGAGATCTAAATCCGGCGAAGACAGTTTCCGTGGCCTGATCGACGAAGTCCGTATTTACAACCGAGCTCTTTCCGCCGAAGAGATCGTCGGTAATTACAAAGCGGAGAAATACGGAGAGAATGGTCTTTTTCTAACTTCATCTTCAAGCTCTATAACACATACTTCTGATTCCGATTTCAACGGCACCACCGCCAGCACCTCCATTTCCAGTGGTAACATATCCTTGGAGTATGTCGGCGGCGTAGCAGACGATACCCCATATTCTTTCGTCGGCACCGCCACTCCTATTTTTCGTTCTGTTGGTCCTAGCAATGACAATGAATTAGCCTCTGGCACCGCCTCATTCACCATTGACATCGATTCTGCCGGCAATGCTGTTTTCTCTGGTGATAGTTTACCAAGCAATGTTGGTGTCGGTGACGCCGTTGTCTATGATACTAATGACGACAATGTCATTGATTCCAGTGATGGTATTCTTTTCATTCATTCTCGCACCGATAATAATAATTATGTTCTAAGGACTGAATCAGGATTATCGACGATAGCTAGTGCAACATCTGGCAATGACACCTGGTTCGTTTATCGTTCCTACACTTCTTTGGCCAATGCTGAATCAGGGACAGTGAACACTTCCATTCCAGTGGCTTTCGATTCTTGGTCCAATGGCCGCGATCTGGTTACTAATAATGAGATATGGAACATCGCCTGCTATGGTGACGCGGCGGACACTCAGGCTGTTACGGTAAGTGGTTGGAATACTGCAACTAGTACTTATCTTAGAATTTTCACTCCATTCTTATCATCAGAGGTTGGCGTTAGCCAGCGTCATGATGGAGTCTGGAATGATGGCAGATATTATTTGCAGCCTCAAAATGATGTTAACTGCATAGAAGTTAATAATAGTTATGTGAGAATAGAGGGCTTGCAAATTTATTTTTCTTATTCTAACACAGCCTATGTCTATAGTGTTTTGATCAGCGGTGGAATAGAGAATTATGTTAGTAATTCCATCATGAGAGGGCCTAATTTCGTTACTGGAACTTATGATGGTGGTTTCAGGGTGACTTCTTTAAGCGCTGGCAGCAATTATCTTTATAACTCGACTATATATGATTGGGTTGATTCCGGTTACCATGGTTATGGAGTCGCTCAATCAAGCACTAATACCAATAACAAACTTTACGTTTATAATGTGACCGTAGCTAATTCCGGTTATGGTTTTTGGGGCGCTGAAACGGCTGGTAAATTTTATATAAAAAATTCCATCGCTCAAGATTGTGTGGATGGTTTTGTCAATGTTTTTGTGTCGTCGTCTACCGACTATAATATTTCGGATATTTCTGGCGACGCCATAAACGATTCTTTCTCTGGTGGTTACACCAAAGTTTCTTTCGTTAGTTCTTCAACAAAAGATTTTAGATTGAGTGTTAATGATGTAAGCGCTAAAGATCGCGGCGCTGATCTGTCTTTGGATTCTTATCTTTCTTTTTCTTACGACATTAATAAAGAAGTTCGTCCGTCCGGTTATGTTTGGGACATTGGCTCTGATGAATATTCCGGTTATGTCGCCTCCGGGACTTATACCTCCTTGCCGTTATCCATAGCCAATATTGATTTTGGCGTCGCTAGTTGGACTACTAGTATAGCTACTGGCACCTCCCTTAAATTCCGTACTGGTACCACTTCTGATATGGCCGATGCACCGACTTGGAGCAGTTGTTATGAATATTGGAATGGTTACGATATTTCCAATAGCTCCTGCGTGACCGATGGTCAGCCATATTTGCAATATCAAGTAGGCTTATCGACCATTAATAAATGGGTCTCTCCGGTATTCTCCGATATTACGATTTATTATGATAATTACCATGCCTCTGGGAGTATAGTTTCTTCTGCGTTCGATTGGGGTGAAGATGCCGCGACCATGAATGGTTTGTCGTGGACTGAATTGGTGTTAGCCAATACAAATATAACGACGTCATTAAGAACAGCTAGTACTAGTGGGAATTTAAATTCCACATCTTGGTTTGCCGTAGACAGGGGTGATTGTTCGATCGTTTCTGGTAATGCCTCTTGCGGCTCATCGGCTATTTCATCTGGAATGCAAGATGGTATCGATGATCGCTTCGTGCAATATCGCGTCGATCTGTCCAGCGCCGGTTTTTATAGCCCGGTCTTATCGGAGATGATGTTGACCTCAGAATGGGGAACTTCTATTTGTAATGGGTCGATCTGTGACGTATCATCTTCAACTTCCAAGATTTCGGCAACTATTTCCTGGACGACTTTATATGATGCGACCTCTACTTTGGAATATGGCACTACTTTGAGTTATGGTTTTGCGACAAGTTCCGATGTCGCGACTACTAGCCATTCTTTTGTGATAAATGGCTTAGTGGCCTCCACTACTTATTATTTCAAAATAACTAGCACTGACGCCACATCTACAGCCTCATCGTCAAAATCGTTCCTGACTAAACCGAATATGCTTGGCCTTAACGCCGCCAAGGTCGTTTGGCTGGACGCCACTCATGTCCGCGTGACATATGATTGGACGGATGATGCCCAACTTTTAGATTGGTATCCGACTTTGGACGCTGATATAACGAGAGGGGATTCTACCGTGACGATTCAGAGTGGTAGTACTGATATAAGGTCGATGATTTGGGATTACAGAATGATGGTCTCCGAAGTCGACACTAATGCCGCCGCCGGAGCTAGTCATCATATTAATATCTATTCCAATCTTAACGATGTCTGGTATGGTCAGTTCTACGCTCCATCCCAATCATTGGGACATGTTTGGAACGACTGGGGGAGTTTTTGGTCCACTGGCGACAGTAGTGGCGCGCCGCTTATAACCGACAGCTCTTGGAATGAGTACATAATACAAGCTAGTTCTACGGATTTGCGCTGTTGGACCAGTGCTAGTAGTACCTGGTATCAGAGCTCTGGTGTTTATTATCCTGTCTATGACAAAAGATTGGCGCTCGGTGCCTATGGCGGCAGTAGTGAGTATGGTCTTACGACGATAACTGGTGAAGTAGAATCGTTGTCTTTGATAGACAATGTGTCTTCATCGACCTTTTCTAACTCGGCAATATTATCATTCACCACCGACGCCCCGGCTAGTAGTACTATAGAATATGGGACCAGCTTGTCTTTTGGTCTGTCGACATCGTCTAGCGATTATCTTTATGATCATGATTTTTCCGTAAGTGGTTTGGAAAAAGACGTTTTGTATTATTTCCGCATAAAGGCCACTGACATTTTGGGCAATAGTGTCTCTAGTGATGTTTACACTTTTACCCCTCAAGATGATTATATGGCTCCGGTCATCGCTAGCACTTCTTATTTTACCGGATCGACATCGGCGACTATCTATTGGGCGACGAACGAACCCGCGACTTCGACAGTCCAGTATGGGCCAACGAACGGCTATGGTTTTTCCTCCAGCTCAGATGTCTTTGCGACCGACCACTCGATCAACATAGATGGTTTAAGTTTGGGCAATACCTATCATTTTAAAGTTTTATCGTCGGATGCTAGTGGTAATCTTAGTAGCTCTACGGACGAGTCGTTTGTAACAAAGGATCTTTTCCCTGAAATCAAGTATCATCAAGCCGGATGGATAAACACTAGCACTGTTCGTTTTATCTATGATTGGACCGACGATGACCAGCTTTTGGATTGGTCTTCGACTACAAATACCTCGCTGACCAGAGGGACTTCGACGGTGACAATAAGCGGTGGAGGAGTCGATGTTCTTGCGATGATATGGAATCAGACAATGGCAGCCTCAAGATTGAGTGCTTCCGTTAGCACCCCGTTTTCCAGCCACGTTAATTATTACACAAATTTAGATGGATCGTGGGCTGGCGTCACTGCCTTTCCTAATCCTTCTATTGGCAATGTATGGATTGATAGTTATAAGTTTTGGGTTTTGAATGGTAGTACTAATAACTATAGTTCCGACATGGATGTTCGCGGCTTTCATAATTATGAATTTAAAATAAGCCCAACGCTTGTAAAGTCATGGACAGATGCCGATGGTATTTGGTACCAAAGAGCTGATTCATATTCTCCGTCAACTGATGGCTATATCGCACTCGGCGCTTATGGTGGTACTAGCTATTACGGGCAAGTTATTATGGAGGGCCAATTACCACCTGCTTCGTCCATATCCAGTGTTGCGACATCGACAGATGCTTCTTCTGTTGATATATCCTGGACTACCGATGGGTTCGCCGATTCCTTGATAGAGTACGGCACTACTTTGTCTTATGGTTCATCTTTTTCCGATAGTTCATATATCCATTCCCACTCTTTTACTCTAAGTGGCTTATCAGGAAATACTAATTATTATTACAGTATAACCTCGACCGATGTTTATGGTGATTCGGTTGTGTATACCGGCTCCTTTCAAACCGCTAATTACCCATCAGCCACTCCAATCTACAGATCCGTCGGTCCATCTAACACTAATGAATTGGCTAGTGGTACTGCCACAGCCCTTCTGACCATCGATGCTTCTGGCAATGCTACTTTCTCCGGCACCACTATCCCAAACAACGTCGGAGTGGGCGACGCCATCGTCTATGACACCGACAACTCCAATACCATCACATCGGCTGATGATATAGTCTTCATCCATGGCCGATCATCTTCCACCGCCTATACCGTCAAAACCCAATTCGGTGCCAACACCGCTACTACCACGACCGCCAACGACACTTGGTTTGTTTATCGTGCCTACACTTCTCTCTTTAATGCTGAGGCCTCAGTGAACAACACCTCCATATTGCCTAGCTATGACAGCTGGTCAAACGGTAAGGATATTTCCTATCAGACTGGTTCCAATGAGGTTTGGAACATCGCTTGCTATGGCGATGCGGTGGATACAACCCAAGTTACTATTAATGATTGGTCAACAGCTGCTGATAATTATATTAGAATTTACACTCCAACCTCCACTTCGGAAGTTGGAATAAGTCAAAGACATAATGGTGTTTGGGATGATAGTAAGTACAACATGAGCGTTTCTTATACCGTTTCCAGCGGTGTCATGATTGATATAAGAGAAAATTATGTTTTTGTTTCCGGGTTACAGACAAAACTCACATCATCATATTCTGATTATTCCTTGGCGATTAGAAATATTGGCCAGGGCGGAGAAGTTGTTGTATCAAATAATATTGTGTGGGGAGTATTGACTGGGTCTGGTTCTGGTCTTGGCATTGCAGCACAAGTTTCCAGTTATGGTGATTACGAGGTATATAATAATATAGTTTACGGATTTTTGAATGGTACAAATGACGGCAGAGCCATTACTTCTTGTAATAATGGTAGCGGTTCTAATTATTTTTATAATAATACTACCTTTGGCAACTACATAGGCTTTGATAATGGATGTGGCGCAGATCCTATTCTTAAGAATAATATATCTTATAATAATACAAATGATTTCTGGGGGGCTATGTCCGCTTCATCCACAAATAATGCTTATGTTGGTGGCTCAGCTCCTGGTTCTAGCAATTTAAATATCTCTGCCTATGCTTCCACTTCCGTGTTTATTGATCCTGCCAGCGGTGATTTCCGTATTCGTGGTGATTCACCAGCCGTCGACCAAGGAGCTGATTTGTCGGCTGACAAATATTTATCTTTTGGTAAAGATATTCAAGGGCAATCTCGCCCAAATAATATTGCCTGGGACATCGGCGCCGACGAATACTACGACGAATATGCCCCAGTTATTACCTCTTTCACTATTCCGTCCGTTTCTTCCTCTACGACCATAGCTATAAATTCTTTCGGCGCCACCGATGACGTTGCTGTAACTGGATATATAATCACTGAAAGCGCGACCACTCCATCCCTATTAGATTCAAGGTGGGAGACTTTGGCTACGACCACCTATGCCTTTGTTTTATCCGGTAGAAGAACTTTGTACGCTTGGGTTAAGGATGGTAACGACAATATATCGGCCTATGCATCGTCGA
The DNA here is from genome assembly GCA_964547855.1 of uncultured Gammaproteobacteria bacterium. Lineage (GTDB taxonomy): Bacteria > Patescibacteriota > Patescibacteriia > Patescibacteriales > WJLG01 > JBAZHE01. The sequence continues at coordinate 29,042 of CAZJPG010000011.1, forward strand.
CTATTTTGGTGGACACTTCAGCTCCCTTTGTCTCTGAATTTAATATTGGCAAGATATCCAGTTCATCTGTCATCAGCATTAATACATTCTCTGGTTTAAATGATTATAGCTGGTCAGAAGCTAATGTTCATCAAGATTGGACAACATTTTCTATGTCGGCAGATGGTTCTGTTGTTCTGGGGGGATCGTATTATGGGTATTCGCTATATCTATCTTCGAATTATGGTATTGACTGGGAGCAAGTAGAACCAGTTTCTGTTCCATGGTTAACTTCGGCAATGTCGGCAGATGGCTCTACTATTGTTGCTGGCGGAGCTAATTACAGTCGTCTCTATCTTTCTACCACCACTGGTAGTACTTGGCATGAAATTCGTCCTATTGGAGATGTTAGCGTTGAATGGGATACTCTTTCCATTTCTCCCGATGGATCGGTCTTATTGGCTGGTGTTCAAGGTGGACGTCTCTATATTTCTACGAGTACTGGCGCCACTTGGAAGGAGATTAGGCCAGCTGGCGACGTGAATAAAAATTGGCAACTTTCATCGATATCGTCGGATGGTTCGGTTATGGTAGTTGGTGTCAATGGTGGCCGTTTATATCGTTCGGTCAATGGCGGCAAGAATTGGTCTGAAATTCAACCCGCCGGCTCTACTGACAAGACTTGGTGGGCGTCATCCATTTCTTATGATGGCTCAGTAATAGTGGTTGGTGTTAATGGCGGTAGACTATATATTTCTACAAATAGTGGCGTTTCTTGGAATGAGGTTAGGCCAAATGGCGATATCGACGTTAGCTGGTATACATCATCTTTGTCGTCGTCTGGGTCAACTATTTTTGTTGGAACTGCTCCAGGCCGTTCCTATGTATCTCGTGACTACGGAGTTTCTTGGAATGAGGTTGGGCCAAATGGGGACAACGATACTTATTGGGAGGGCTCGGCTATGTCTTCAGATGGTTCGCTGATTGTAACAGGCGGTATGACGAGTAATAGTATTTATATTGGTAGTAATGAAACTTCTGATATTTCTGGATATCTGCTAACCGAAACTATTAACACGCCTTCCATTTTTGACTTAGATTGGAGTCTTGTTCCGGAAAATACTTATGATTTTGTTTCTGATGGCGTAAAATATCTTTATGCTTGGGTCAAGGATGAAGTTGGTAATGTTTCAACTCCATCTCGCTCGAGTATATTTATAGATTCATCATTGCCAAATATCAGTTTGTTTTCTGTCGCACCATATTCTACATCTAGTATAGTGAAAATAGATAATATCAATGCTGTTGATAGTAACATGAATATAAACTGGTCGGAGACTATGCCGGCTGGCAATGCTGACATGGCTTGGCGATCGTCTGTTTTTTCTGCTGATGGAACGACAGTTCTTGCCGGAGCTTATTATGGCCGTCTTTATGTCTCGACCACCACTGGACTAATATGGTCCGAGGTTCGTCCAGCCGGTGATGTTGATAGGAATTGGTCGACTATTTCTATGTCGCTGGATAATAACACAATAATTTCAGGAGCTTTCGGCGGTCGTCTGTATTTGTCTACTAGTACGGGCAGACTTTGGTCTGAGGTTCGTCCGGCTGGAAATAGCAATCAAACATGGAGCACTACGGCGATGTCGTCGAACGGCTCTACTATCTTGGCAGGAGTTAACAACGGTCGTCTTTACCTTTCTGCTAATGGCGGAAAAAATTGGACCGAGCAAATTCCAGCTGGCAGTGTCAATAAGTTTTGGAAATCATCGGCAATGTCTGATGATGGATTGATTATAATCGTTGGCGCTCAATATGGTCGTCTCTATTTTTCTTCCAATGGCGGAGACAGTTGGTCTGAAGTTAGACCAGTCGGCGATGTTGATATGTGGTGGAATACGATATCTATTTCAGCCGATGGTTCTGTCATTATTGCTGGCGTGAATAATGGGACTTCTGGCCGTTTGTATATATCAACCGATTCCGGTAATTCTTGGTCGGAGACCATGCCAGCTGGTAATGTTAATAGGACTTGGTCTTCTTCCGCTATTTCTGACAATGGCGGAGTTATGGTAGTCGCTGCTTACGGGGGGCTTATCTATGTTTCTTTTGATCACGGATTAAATTGGATGGAGAGTGCTGTCAATGATTATTCTGATATGAATTGGCAGACATTATCGATTTCTGGAGATGGTCTTGATATTATTTCAGGTGTTTCCACTGGCCGCGCCTATCTTGGCAAGGATTTGTTGCATTATATCTTGAGCGAATCTTCCTCGGCCCCATCCATCTACGACGCTGGTTGGACCATAGGCGCCCCAGATTCATATACCTTCGCCTCGGCCGGCTCCAAGACTCTCTATGCTTGGGCCATGGACAATGCCAAGAATGTCTCCTTGTCCACGTCCACTGATATATTAGTGGACGATTCCGCTCCGACTGTGACCGCCTTCACGATTCCCTCCGGCTATGGTTCTCTGATCGTCCCGATATCCACCTTCACTGCTTCCGATGATAATGCCGTCACCGGTTATTTAGTGACTAATACCGCCTCTACCCCGTCATTGTTCGATACCGCCTGGGAAGTGACTCCGACCTCCACCTACATCTTTGCCACCGAAGGGGCCAAGACTCTGTATGCCTGGGCCAAGGACGCTGCTGGAAATATTAGTTCATCGATGTCTGATACTGTAACCGTCACCATCCCTCCAGCCACTCCGATCTACAGATCAGTCGGTCCATCCAATACTAACGAGTTAGCCTCTGGCACAGCCACTGCGCTTTTAACTATCGACGCTTCCGGCAACGCCACTTTCTCTGGTACTACTATCCCAAACAACGTCGGAGTAGGTGACGCCATCGTCTATGACTCCAATAATGACAATATATTAGGCTCTTCCGATGATGTCGTCTTTATTCATGGTCGCGACTCCGGAACTTCCTACTCCGTCCGCGATCAATTCGGTAATCTATCCGCGACCACCACTTCCGCCAATGATACTTGGGCGCTATATCGCTCCTATACTTCATTGTTCAACGCTGAAGCGGGGACTATCAATGCTTCCATTCCAGTATCGTTCGATGTTTGGTCTGATGGCCGTGATCTCACTGCCTCGACTGGCGCTAATGAGATATGGAATATCGCTTGCTATGGGGATGGAATTGATGCAACGGCAGTGGACATCAACGGCTGGACAACAAGCGCCGATGACTACATTAAGATGTATACCCCAACGTCCACTTCTGAAGTGGGGGTTTCCCAGCGTCATAATGGAGTTTGGGATGATGCTAAATATTCAATTCAGGCGACTAATTCGGGTTCGGTTGTATATAATACGGGGAATAATCATTTACGAATAGACGGTTTGCAAATAGGTATAATACTTAGTGATAATTCTGATTGGCATGCGGCCATGGCTGCTGGTAACGCTCCTGATTTTCATTTTTCAAACAACATAGTCAGAGGAAATATAACAGGATCGTCACAGTATTCTATTGGAGTGGCTTTTGATAATTCCAGCTCAGCTTATGTTTGGAATAATATAATATATGGTTTTGTAAATGGAGGTAATGTAGAATATGGTATTTTTAGCACTGCCAGTAATGCTTATATTTATAGCAATACAATTTTTAATTCTCAAACAGGAATATCAGCAAACGGAATAGATGTTATGGTGAAGAACAATTTAATATTCGGTTCCTCAGATTCTTTTAATGGTACTCTCGATGCTTCTTCCACTAACAATGCCTATTCCGAAGGAGCTGACCTAGGTTCTAGTGGTTTGGATATATCTGGCTATGCATCGACCTCAGTGTTCATGGATCCGGCTAATAATGACTTCCGCATCCGTTACGACTCTCCGGTCAGAGACATGGGCGCCGACCTCTCATCCGATCTAAACCTAGCCTTCTCCACCGACATCGAAGGCCAATCCAGACCATATGGTGCCTCCTGGGATATCGGTGCCGATGAATTCAACCCTGCCTCCGATATCATTGTCCCAGTGATATCTAGCATCTCTACCTCTACCGCCACCACCTCTGTTACTATCACATTCTCCACCGACGAGATGTCCACCTCGACGGTCTATTATGGTACTACCACCAGCTACGGCTATTCTTCCACCACTGATACCATCGCTACCTCCAATATTATATATATCTCCAACCTCTCCGCTTCCACCACCTACTACTTCTATATCGAAGCCACTGATGGTTTCGGCAACACCTCGACTTCCACTTCCGATACTTTCACTACCTCTGGCGCTGACAACACCGCCCCAACAGTGACTGCCTTCGACATCAATGCCACTTCCTCATCCTTGATCGTCAACATCAATACTTTCACCGCCACCGACAATGTCTCTGTCACTGGCTACCTCGTCAATCAGGTCGCTTCCACCCCATCCCTCTCCGACAGTGCCTGGGAAACTACCCCAACTTCCACCTATACCTTCGCCACCGAAGGAGCCAAGACTCTGTATGCCTGGGCCAAGGATGCCGCTGGCAATATCAATTCCTCAATGAGTGATACGGTGATAGTGGATATGACGGCTCCGATAGTTTCTACTTTCACGATCCCGACTTATTCAAGTTCAACGGGAGTTTCCATTATTTCTTTAACTGGTTCTGACGGGTCTGGTTCAGGAATTGCCGGTTATTTAGTCAATGAGTCATCATTGACTCCATCGATCTCCGATTCGTCTTGGGAAACATCGGCCACCTCGACCTATAATTTTGCCACTGAGGGTAATAAGACACTTTATGCCTGGATAAAGGATAACGCTGATAATATTTCTAGTAGTTCGAACGATTCTGTCTTAGTCGATGTCACTATCCCAACTGTCGATTCGTTCACAACCCCGGCCACGTCTTCTTCTTTGATGATCGACATCACCTCTTTCACTGCCTCTGATGCCGGTAGTGGAGTCGTTGGCTACTTGATTAGCGAATCATCTTCAACGCCGTCTCTTTATAATGCGAGCTGGGAATCGTCAGCCACTACGACTTATACTTTCAGTTCCTCTGGCACTTCTACTTTGTATGCCTGGGCACGTGACAATGCTGGTAATATCTCGATCGCAGCTATTTCTTCAGTGGTCGTTATGTTAGATGCTTATAATGTCGGTGGAACGGTTTCCGGTCTTTCTGGTACGGTTGTCTTGCGCAACAATGGTTATGACGATGTGTCTGTATCGGCCAATGGAGCGTTCGTCTTCCCAACACAAGTTTATGATGGTTTCTCTTATATTGTGGCCGTTTTGACCAATCCTTCCGGACAGACTTGCTCGGTCTCTAATGGTTCGGGCGTTGTCTCTAGTACTGACGTGACCGATATAGCTATAACTTGCACCACTAATTATGTTCCTCCGAGCAGTGGTGGTGGCGGAGGAGGCGGTGGTGGAGGAAGTGTTGGTGATTATATCGCTCCGTTCATAACCAATATAATGGCCACATCAACTCCGACATCGACCATTATTTCTTGGGTTACCAACGAAGCCGCTAATTCTTTGGTCGAGTATGGCTTGACGACTGGTTATGGTCAGACCTTCTCTTCTGCAGCCTATTCTTTGATACACTCATTGAATATCGTTGGTCTCTTGTCCGATACTATATATCATTACAGGGTTAAGTCGGCCGATTCATACGGCAATACGACCATATCTTTGGATGGTATCTTCCATACTTTGATCAACACTATCAGCGGCGACGATACTACGGTTCCAGATACAGAAGTCGAAGAAGGGACAGAGAGCCAAACTACGGATAATACAAATTCTCCACGGGTCACCAGCTTGATCGGCGTACCTGGACCACAGGCCGATGCTATAACAAAACAAGAGACCGAAGATCTTTTGACCGATTTGAAGGAAGTTCCTCTAACTGATATAGAAAAGATCATATATCAAAAGATAGTCGCCCTGGCTGAAAGGACTTTGACGCAAGACGATAAGTACGCCATCGCTTATTTCATTCACTATGGCACACCTACTACCGTAATTATTGGTGCTGGCGAAAGAGGCGGCTCTATCGCTTCTTTCCGTGCAGCCTTCGGAAGATTGCCTAATAGCTTCCTTGACTGGCAGGACGTCATCAAGATAGCTAATGGAAGGTGGCCGACGCAAAGGAGTCAAAGCGCCGAAGAAAAGGCTAGGTTGAAATTTAAGAAGATATATCTTAGAGATCCAAATATGAAAGATGCCCATGACAATGCCGGTGTTACTGTCATGGCCTACGGTCTTAGACCAGCACAGAGAAGCCTGGAAAGCGAAAAAGCCTCTATTAAGAGCTTTAAGTATATCTACAAGAAGAATCCAGCTACGGCCGAGGAGTGGGACATCGTTCGCGCCATAGCTTATTCTGGGGCCAAGCGATAGTAGTTTAATCAGACACAATATAAGCCGTCGACTTATTAGTTGGCGGTTTTTATTTAGTTAAATAAATATTACCACCTAATTGGTTTATGCATTAAAAGCATATCTATCTATCTATTTTTTAACTCTCTCGCCAACAACTTCCCAGTCATGCAAAATTCTGTGCGATTTTTTCCTTGCGGATCGTTTCGCTTCTGGAAAAATCTGCCAACTCGCCAAAGGCTCAAACAAGATTTTTCCTAGTCGCTCAACTAAAAATCGCTACGAATTTTGAAATCCTGGAAAATTGTCGGCGAGAGCGATAAAGTTTGTAAAAAAATTATTGTTAACTTTCTTCAGTAAATTATGCAAGGGGGTAATGGTGATCTTAAAAAAGCTTCCGTTCGTCAGAATTGCTTGGTTTTTCCTGAAAGGAAAAAATTCTGACGAAGCGGTAGAGTGAATTTTCGCCGCTGGAGCGAAAATGAACGTCTTTTTTAAGGTCACTATTACCCCATGTACGGGTAAAGTTTCCATGGTTTTACACCGTATATATTTTAAAAGATAACAAAAACCGCCAGCCAACAAGCCAGCGGTTTTTGATATAGTCTTCTTTTTTGATTATCTTTTCTTCTTTTCGACCTTCAATACATTCATGGTCGTGTCGATGACGGTGTCTGGTATCAATGAGATGGAGTCGATACCTTCCTTAACTAAGAATTCGACGAAATCAGGGAAATCAGACGGAGCCTGGCCGCAAATGCCGACTTTTCGTTTAGCTTTTTTAGCGGCCTTGATCAGGTGTCTTATCATTATCTTTACTGATTCATTCTTTTCATTAGAGGTCCCGACGACTCCGAGCGTTCCGGCGTCGCGATCGATACCGAGCATGAGCTGGGTGAGATCGTTGGAGCCGATAGAGAAGCCATCGAATTCTTTGGCGAATTGATCGGCTAAAATGATGTTTGTCGGAATTTCGGCCATGACATAGATCTGCAATTTATTCTTTCCGCGAACCAAACCGTGTTTAGCCATAATGGCTTTGACCTTTTGTCCTTCTTCGACGGTGCGGCAGAAGGGGATCATGATCTTGAGATTGGTCAGCCCCATCTCGTCGCGGACTTTCTTCATGGCCTTGCACTCTAGGTCGAAGGCTGGGACGAACTTTGGTGTGTAGTAGCGGTTAGCTCCTCTCCAACCGATCATCGGGTTAGACTCGATCGGCTCATATTCCTTACCACCGATCAAGTTGGCGTATTCATTGCTCTTAAAGTCGGACAGGCGGATGATGCAGTCTTTCGGATAGACCGAGGCGGCGATAGTAGCTACGCCTTCGGTCATCTTGTCTACGAAGAATTTGGTTTTATCTTTATATCCGACCGTGATCTTGTCGATCTCTTTCTTGACGGCTGGTGACTGCTTATCGTAATTGATTAAGGCTAGTGGGTGTATCTTGATGAAGTTGTTGATGATGAATTCCAAGCGAGCTAGCCCGATGCCGTCGTTAGGAACGAAGGAAGTGGCCAAGGCTCTGTCTGGTTCACCGACGTTCATCATGATCATCGTTTTCGGTCTCTTGAGATTCTTTACATTGGTCTTCGTCACCTTGAACGGCATAATGCCCTTATAGACATAGCCGCGATCTCCTTCGGCACAGGAAACAGTGACCTTATCGCCGCTTTTTAGCTTGCTAGAGCCGTTGTTTGTTCCGACGATGCAAGGAATGCCCATTTCGCGGGAGATGATAGCGGCATGACAGGTGCGTCCGCCTTTGTCAGTGATGATGGCCGAGGCAATTTTCATAATCGGTTCCCAATCCGGGTCGGTCATGTCTGTGACCAAGACTTGTCCAGGTTTGAAGGATTTGATGCCGGAGACATCCATGATGCGATTGACTATTCCGGCGCCGACCTTGTTACCTACGGACTGTCCTTGTACTAGGACCGCTCCTTTTTTACCCAAAGAATACTTTTCAATGATGTTATAGTCGCGTTGGCTATTGACTGTCTCCGGTCTGGCTTGGATTATGTAGAGCTTGCGATCGCGACCATCCAAAGCCCATTCCATGTCCATCGGTTTATTGTAGTGCTTTTCGATCTCGATGGCCCAGTCGGCTAATTGTAGAGCCTCTTTGTCGGTTATGGAAGGCTTGGCTTGATCGGCAGGGGAGACCTTCTGTTGTTTGACTGGTTTGTCTTTATCGTTGTTATAGACCATGCGCAGGTCTTTCTTGCCAAGAGAGCGAGAGATGATGGCGCGGGTTGGTTTGAAGACTAAGAACTCATCAGGATTCACGCGACCCTGCACGATGTTTTCTCCTAGGCCGTATATAGAGTGAACGAGCACAGTGTTTTTAAAACCAGATTCGGTATCGATGGAAAACATGACTCCAGAGCAGCCTAGGTCGGAGCGGACCATGACCTGGATACCGACCGATAAGGCTATCTTAAAACGGTCAAAACCTTTGTCGGCGCGATAGGAGATAGCACGGTTGGTGAACAAAGAGGCGATACATTCTTTTGTAGCTTCTATGACTTGTTCTGCGCCGCGGATATTCAAGAAGGTCTCTTGCTGACCGGCGAAAGAGGCGTCAGGTAAATCTTCAGCAGTGGCCGATGAGCGCACGGCGACGTCTAAAACGCTTCGTCCTTCTGATTTACAGAGTTTATGATAAGCATCAGCTATTTCTTTTTTTAAGTCTTCTGGCAGTTCGGCGTCCATAATGGCTTGCCTAACCTCTTTGCCATGCTCCATTAAGTTGGCGACATTTTTGGTGTTTAAATCTTCCAGGATTTCTTTGATTCTTTTATTTAAGCCGGATTTATCCAAGAAGTAATCATAGGCAAAAGCAGTGGTGGCAAAACCATTAGGGACGCGAATGCCTTTTTTCTTCAGTTTGGAATACATTTCGCCCAGGGAAGCGTTTTTGCCGCCAACCTGTGGGACGTCTTTGATGCGCAGTTCTTCGAAGAATTTTACGAATTTTGACATAATTGTCTGTCGTTGCGAGCGAAGCGGCTTGGCTTTACTCACTTATAATTTTAGATTTTTATTTTTTGGCTATATTCGTATAAATAGGGGATCTTCCAGTATTCGCCAGCCAGAACCTTTAGGATACCGATAATAGATATCAATACCGCGGCTAAACCCAGAAGCCAGCCAATGACAGGGATCCAGGCCACTAATCCGACGATTGTCTGGACTATGAACAGGATCAATCCTTGTTTGGCATGGAACTGGCAGAATTTAGAGTCGCGCTTAAGTAGTAGCGGCACGAGGAACAAAATGTGAATGTAGGATAGGACAGCAACGAACTTGTTGTCCTCGACATCTTTGTCGATAGTCGTTTTTTCTTTGTTTTCGCTCATAAAAGCGTAATTTATTTAGAGAGTTAATTAATGGTTGTATTATAATTATAGCACGAAAATGGCATTCATTGAATATTGAATAGCGAATATTGAATATTGAATTTTTTAGTAAAATTGGTTATTCTTAATTAAGTATTTGTCGATGGGCGTTTTATTCAGAGAGTTTGACTAAATGCCCCATGTAACGTATTATTTAGTATTCAAAATTCAGTATTCATTATTCATCGTTTACGCAGACGTGGCGGAACTGGTATACGCGCGTGCCTTAGGAGCACGTGGAGCAATCCATGAGGGTTCAAGTCCCTCCGTCTGCACATTTGGCAGCTAAAAATTAAAAGTTAAACGTATGTCCAAGGTAATAGTGGACAAGGAATTGATCGAAAAATTTTTGACCAGGGGAGTGGAGGCGGTCTATCCTTCGACTGATGAATTAAGAAAGAAACTGATGTCCGGCGAACGCATTAGGGTGTATCAAGGTTTCGATCCTACAGGAAAATTTTTACACGTGGGGCATGCCATGGGTATTCGTGCTATGCGCATCCTTCAGCAGCTCGGACACGAGGTGATTTTTTTGGTTGGTGATTATACGGCGCGCGTCGGTGATCCTGACAAAGATACTGGCCGCGAGATGTTGACCGAGAAGCAGATCGAAGAGAATTTGGCTGGATGGAAAGAGCAGGCCGCTCAGATGATCGATTTCAGTGGTGATAATCCGGTTCGTTTCGCCATGAACCATGAGTGGCTCTCTAAATTGAATTTAGGTGATTTGATAGTGCTAATGTCCAAGATGACGGTTCAGCAGATGTTGGAGCGCGATATGTTCGAGCGCCGCATCGAGCAGGGCGATCCGATCGGTCTGCACGAGTTCATCTATCCATTGATGCAGGGATATGACGGCGTGGCCATGGATGTTGATATGGAGATCGGCGGCGCCGACCAGACTTTTAACATGCTCAAGGGACGAGATATTGTCAAAGGCTATTTAGGCAAAGAGAAATTCGTTCGCGCCAACAAGATGATGGACGCCCCGGATGGACGCACCATGTCTAAGACTAAGGGTAATGGCATTAATTTAGCTGATACTTCTGAGGATATGTATGGTAAAGCCATGTCATATCCTGACAGCCTAATTCCAATGGGTCTTGAGCTTTTGACTGATGTACCAATGGAGACTGTTAAAGAGGTGAAGGACAATATGGCCAATGGCGAGAATCCGATGATCTATAAAAAAATGATGGCTTTTGAGATAATTAAGGCTATTCGTGGAGAGGAAGAGGCTGTTAAGGGGCAAAGGCATTTTGAATCCACAGTTCAGAATAAGGAAATACCAGAAGAAATACAGGAATTCAAAAAGAAAGAAGGTAATTATCATTTAGTCGATCTAATGGTCGAATATGGCCTAGCTAAATCCAAAAGCGAGGCGGGGAGATTGATCGACCAAGGTGGCGTTAAGGTCGATGGTAAAAAAGTGGATGACAAAGAGTGTGAAGTAGCTGTTTCCGAGAAAGAGGTGTTAATTCAGAAAGGCAAGAGAGGGTTCGTTAAGATAGTTAAGGGTTGAGAAGAGTGAAGAGTGAGCCTTCTGCTACTTGTCATTCCGAGCCCGCCTTGCCGATGGCTTGGCGAGGCAGGCGAAGCGTAGCGCAGCCGAGGAATCATAATAATTATGGACTCTTTATTTATCATGACCCTTCGACTACGCTCAGGGTGACATGTTTCTGTCATTCCGGCCGAAGTCGATTAATCATAATACTTTTTGTTATTTCGAGCAAAAAAATCAGACCCGCGTGGCCTGATTTTTTTTATAAGATTCTCAAGAGTGTTTTTTACGATCCGCCCTTAATAACGTCTTTGATCAAGTAGCTGACTAAGGCGTAGGACGAGAAGATTATCACTAATCCTAACGCTGCCCACATCAATGTCGCTCTGCCTTTTTCGATCTTATCGGAATTGCCGGCTGCGGTCATCCACTGAAATCCGCCCCAGATGAACATGACCAAGGCGACCGATCCGACCAAGCCAAGGATTGAGTTGATGATTTGGCCGATCAGTTTTTGGGGGGTGTCTATCTCGCCCAGAGGATTATCGATCTTGCCCAGAGGATTATCGATGTTGACTGCTTTGCTGCCAGCAGGAGGGACGGTGTTTCCGCCGCCTGAGTTATCATCATTGCTTTGAGCCAAAACATTCACGGCTGGTAGCATTATCAGTAGGAATAAAAAGGATATTATTGCCTTCTTCATAAGTTTGTCGTTTGATTATGCTTAAATATTAACATTATAAGAGCAAAAAGAAAAGAGGAAGACTAGTTTTGTCTCCCTCTTAGTTGAAATGAAAACAATCAAAGGATTGTCAGCTGTTTGTCCAGGTTATGATCAGGACCGTTCCTTTGGGAGCGGCCAGTATAGCCCTGGCTGTTGTGTTGTGATATTTGACTCCGACCTTAAGGTCGTTCCCCATTTTTCCAGCTTGTAAATTATCAGTCCGAGAGTTCATGGCCCAGAGTTCTCCGGAATTTATTCCGGATAGTGTGTACCATTTACCTGGCATGCTTTCGAAATCGATCGGTTCATTGGTGAGGAAGTAAATCTTCCAAACTTCTTTGCCGCCGAGGATCAAGCTGCCTGACTTCTCTTTCGAGATCGCGTACTGTGGGTTGGTGGCATTGGGGTATACCGTCAAACCTTTGCTCGATGAGAGCACTTCCGTCTGGATGTAGGCCTTAGTGCCGCGGGCATAACTGCCATTGGCATTGGGGATCACGACCTTCGTGAAAAGCTCATCGTCGAACCGACGCGTTTCCTTGATTCTCACTACCGAACCGATTACCAGCTTGGCGCCAGGGTAATTGGTCCACTCGACCAGATCTCCGTCTTCATCGACGTGATATAAAATCGCATCGCTAATGATGACCGCTGTGGCCTTGCTGTCGGAATTTTTTTCTGTACCGATTGTGAGGTTGTGCAGTCGAACTGCTATGGCTCTGGATGGAGCAGTATCGAGGGTTGAGAAGTAGCAGATAGCCGCTATCACTGTTAGTGTGCCGATGATCCATTGTGGCCAAACAGCTTCTTTTCTTTTGTAGAAATTAATAACGCTGAAGGTGATGACTACCATTGTGACCATCTCGACGATTCCAAGTTTGAAACTTGAGAAGCCGAAAGCGATCGACCAAGTGGACACGAAGGAGAGGATTAAGGCGGTAGTTAAGAAGATGCAGCTCATTCTGTTGAGCCCGATAGCGATTTTTTCGACCGCTTCGTCGCGTTTTTTTGCTTCATCTTTTCCCTTGACCGGGATCATTTTGGCTGTGCCGATCACGGTTTCATTAAGAACAACCGCAGTCCAGTAGGAGAGAATAAAGATGACCGATGAAACCAGTGAACCCAGAAAGACGATGTGGGCGTTTTTAAAAGATATCCCAAGGATATCAAGTAAAATTGCCGCAAACAGCAGGCCAAGCATTTGAAACAGCCATTTTTTGGCTGCGGCCTGGAAAAGGACGAGATTGGCCTGCGCGAGCACCAGTATCCCCTGGATGTAATTCTTTAACATGGATGACTCCTTTGTTTGATTGTTTTCAGTTTTAAAGGGCTTTCCCTTTAGAGAGTAGAGTATTGCTATCCTATTCTCTATAATTTCATTATAGCATAAAAATGATAAAAAGTCAATAGAGGTAAGATTATAACCGTAGCTAATATAAGCAAAATATTATATTAATATAATTGGCTAATTTTGGGGGAAAATGTGAATAGTGAATAGTGAATAGTGAATAGTGAATAGTGAATAGTGAATAGTGAAT
>CAZJPG010000012.1:0-39963 GCA_964547855.1 uncultured Gammaproteobacteria bacterium
ACTATAAAATAAAACAAATGCTTAAGCTTTTATTTATAGTTTATAATTATTAATGGTCATTTGTCTTTAGGTTCTTCTGGCTTAAAATAGTTTTTGTGACAGACAATGCTAGTCGGTGGTTTGCTATGGTCATTTAAAACACGATCATTGATCTTTAAGTGCGAAAAATTTTTTATAATAAATTTTATTGATGCATTATAAGATATTAACAAAAACACCAGCCGATAGACTGGTGTTTTTGTTGGGGTTTTTTGAAAAACTAGATTTAAATATTTCTATATTTTAGTCCACAATATTGTGGACTAAAGTGACTATTTTTTTATTTCTCCCTTTTCTTTATGACCATTTTTTAATTCCATATTGGTCGTTATTATCCAGATGATAACCCCAATTGCGAACAGTATCAACAAAGAAATGTTGAAAGCCGAACCGGCAATTTTAGATTTTTTTAAGTCTATAGTAGAGGAGGTTGTTGTTCCATTGCTATTGTTTAGTTCTATTGTAATTTGTGGCTGAGTGTCGTCTGGGCTAGTTATGGTAGACGTGGCTATTGTCTGGGGCTTAGATATGAAAAAATATAAAATATTTGAATTATCGCTTTCTAGCCCTTTGTCATTTATGGCCGATGAGCTTATAAAATGCAAACCCCTGTCCAAATCTTTGTCTGGTCTATATTCAAAGCTGCCAGTTCCAGATTCTTTATCCTTAACAGACACCATGGCCTCTAGTCTGCCATCGATATATATTTTTACTTTAGTTTGGTTTTTTGAAAAACCAGAGATAAGAGGTCGGCTTTCGTTTATATTCCCCTTTGGTGTTATTATGGTTGGCGCTTTAAGTTTTTCTTCTTGCTTGTTATTAGGATTTGAATTCGTCGCAGTGTTTTGTTTTATTATGGTCTCTTGTTTTGGTGTATCTGTTTTCTTTATATAGGACTGCTCGATAACTGAAATGACCTTGCTTTCAGTAGGAGAAGAAAGCGTTAAACTTTCTAAGTCCCTAGCTATTGCCGTAACGGTATATTTGTGATCCGGAAAGTCCTTTATTACTGGTGAGAGGTAAGAAAAGTTGTTTAAATCAGGGTCGTTATTGCTAATATTAGCCAATCCAGAATAAGAACCATTTATATATATCAAAACAGCGCTTTTTTTGGAAGTTAGACCATTGACCATTATTTGATCTCCATAATCGGCCTTTAGAAGAGTACTTTCAAGTATTGTTGGGTTATTGTTTTGCGCTAGGACTTTTTGGCCGGAGAATATAGTCAGAAGAAGAAGGGCGAAGACAATGGTTTTGATTTGTTTCATAGATATTGTTTTTAACCATTTATTTTATATTAGGCGCGGGTAGTTAGTCAAATAAAATAACTAAAAAATATCTTTAAAATGACGAATTATGGCTTTTGACTCTTTTGGTTTAATATCTATTGAAACAAAGTCCAATCTAATACTGTTTATATTTATTTTTCTTTGTCGACAGTATATGGAAATTGCTCTTTTTAAATCTTTGATCTGGGATGACTTAAGGGCGTCTTGAGCTGGTCCGGCCGAAGACGCTTTCCTTGTTTTGACTTCAATGAATACTATGGAGTCATTTTCTTTAGTTATTAAATCAAGCTCAAGTCTATTAATTCTATGATTGGCAGCTATTATTTCGTAACCTCTTTTTATTAAAAATTGTTTGGCTAGATCTTCTCCGAATTTGCCAATTGTTTTTTTATACCCCTCCATGGTTATTATTTTATCATCTAGGCATTAAATCATCCATTGTTTATTATATAAAAAAACACCGGCATTGTGGCCGGTGTTTTTTTACTATTTTGGCAAATATTTCTCAAATTCTCTTCTTTTTTCAAACTCTTTCTTTTTTTGTGGCAATGTCATCGCATAACGAACTGTGAAGAAGGTCCATATGCCCATACCAATCACCCAGAGTAGATACCAGAAGCGAGCGGATAAAAGTGGTACTAATTCGGCGTTAAAGAAAAAGAGGACGAGACCGATGAACAGATTAGTAGAGGAAAGATTGAATATTCGGTCCCAAAGCTTGGCATATATTCCAGATTTTTTCTTTAATATAAAAGAAGTAATTGCTAGTGCTAGGAGAATCGCTAGGACGGCGATAAGTGTATTTCTCCACAGAGGAATAAGTAGACCTGGGCGTTGATTGAACCAAAACAAAGGGTTGAAGAATTTGCTCATAAATGATGACTTTTAGATAATGGAGAATATTAACATTATGATATACGGTTTGGCAAGTGGATTGATTTAGAGCTTAGTGAAAACAACTGCGTAATGAAATTGTCCGGCTGAAAATGAATCTTCTGTTTTAAGCCCTAGTTTTTCTCCGGCCTTTTTTAACAAATCTATCTTAACTCGTTCTTCTGGTGGTGGACCGAACGGGGATGATGTATCTTCCCACTCCACTACCAATAATTTTCCGCCTTTTTTTATCATCCTTATGCACTCTCTTAGTATTTCAGGTCTTTTTCTGGAGAGGTAGAGGTTATTGATCAATAGTCCTATGTCTAGACTCTCCGAATCTATTTTTGCCGCTTTGAATACCTCTAGATCGCTCCATACTGTTTGGATATTGGTCAGTCCTTCTTGCCTAGCTTTTTTATTTATAGCTTCCAAGGCTGGTTTAAGTATGTCGACAGCGAAGACCGTTCCGTTTTTTCCCACCATTTGCGCTGCTGGAAAAATGAAGTGTCCGTAAGCTCCTGAACCGAAATCAGCCACCTTCATTTTGTCTTTAAGCCCAGTCTTTTTTAAAAGAGACTCGGCATCAAGTAATGCGCTACCTCCTGTGACTCTTATCATATTTTTTTATTTTATTTTCCGGGCAAACTTATTTCACCAGGATTTGTTTTTTAATCACCCTCTTTTGGCTGTATTTATTTTGCGCGGATATCGAAATGACATTTAGGCCTTTTTTTAATTCAACGTTTTCACTGAAAGTGCCATCATCTTTTTTAAGTATAGGACGATCATTGATCTCTATTAGGGTTTTTTCCTCGGCTTTTCCAGAGACCGTTATCGAATTCTTTTCGGTTATAAGGTCGTCGATCGGCTCGAATATTTCCAATTCTGGACGAGAAAGGCTATTCCTTAGATATAGACCGATGTATAGGAATAATGCCAAGACAGCGACTATAGCTAATGTATTTCGGAAAATTTTAGGGAAGACCAAGAGAGCCGATTTTCTTATTGTCTTTCTGGCAAAAACATCGTTCTTTTCCTCTTTTTTTCCCTTCAACCAGTCAGATGACTTTAATCCTAAAAAAGAGGCGTATTTTTTTATGTATGTCTTTTGATATACTCCGCCTGGAAGTTTGTTGTATTTCCCGGCTTCCATGAGTTCTAAATAGTACTGGTTGATGTTTGTTCTTGTGGCTGCTTCTTCTAATGACAAACCCTTTCTGTCTCTGGCATCTTTCATTTTTTCCGCCAATGACTCCTCCTCGGAATCTATTTTATTGCGGCTGAATACCATATTGATTTTTATGGCAGAGTATTAGTGGCATCTGGTGTTGGAGAAGTTTGTTTTTCGGTTGGCTTCCACTTTGACCACGAACCGCCTTCGGCCTTAGTGAAACCAAGCGATGACATGACAAATTGTATTATTAGGTAACTAGAGAATACTATGACCAAACCAACGACAGAGCCAATGATCATTCTCTTTCCTTGGTCGACTTTATCGGATGATCCGCCAGACAGGATAAAAAGGAAGCCGCCATAGACAAAGAATAATAAGGCCGCAGAGCCGACAATTCCCAATATCCAATTCGATACATTCACGGCCAGACTTAGAAAATCGTCCACTGAGTAGTTGCCACAATTTTCATTGTCAGCACAATTGCCGGAACCGCTTTCTTCTGGAAGTATCCCCGCACCCTGAGCAGGTGAAACGCAGGGCTGAAAAATAAAAACGCCGAAAGATAAAACAGAAAGAGTTATAAGCGTACCAATGATCTTTCTTTTCATATTTTTATAGATAAGTTTAGTTCAAAGTCTGTTGGACTTTTTTGGCGGCATCGTTGATTATGTCCTCAAGTCCCATATTCCCTTTAACGGCTAGGTCTATCATATCGCGAAAAGCTTTTTCTTCGGCACGAGAATCTTTGCCGTGGTACCAGGACTGAGCGGTTAGAACTTCTTCGGCAAATGGACCTATTTCCATGTCATCGATTTGTTTATTTACTAGGGCGCGTAGAGCGGTTGGTTTTTTAGTGATTTCCAAGTAGCTTTCGACTTGATCAGCGGCTGTGGCAAATTGAAGGAAGTCCCAAGCAGTGTCGATGTTTTGGCTTTTATTAGAGACTACTTCCATCCAGTAATTGGCATAATTGACTTGTTTGGTATTGCCCTCGATCTGTGGCATGCGAGATACGGAGAAATTAAGTTTAGGCGCCATCGATTTTATTATTGGCAAGTGATACGAATATCCAAACATCATGGCCAGATTCCCTTGGGCAAAAAGTTCAAGAGAGTTATCGAGATTACTGTTCCAGCAGTATACTTCCTTTGCTGGGTTAGAGAAATCTGTATAGAATCTCAAGGCTTCAAGCCCTGGATTGTATTTTTTATCGCTGCCAGGAGGAATGGAATGGAACATGGCGACACCGTCGTCTACCATAATAGCTCCGTTTTGCATCATTAATAGAGCTAATATATCAGAAGATCTTTCGATGTTGTCTGCCCCTCCCATGGCTACGCCGCTCTGGATTATGTTTCCTTTATTGTTTTGTTTACTTAATTTTTTAACGGCTTGCTGAAATTGTTTGTTCCAATATTTAGGTGGTTCGGTTATTCCGGCGTTGTTCAATAGGTCTGGGTTATAGAACATGGCCATGGTATCGACATATAGTGGTAGGCCATAGATTTGTGGGGCGCCATCTTTGTCCATGATGGAGTCTGAATAAACGATATCGACAAAGTTGTTTTTAAGGTCTTTTAAAGTTAAGGATTTAGAGGTGCGTAATTCTGGTATAGTTTCTTTTTTAAGTGTTCCTCTAGTTACCGGGTAGACCATGGTTATTTGTGCTGGCAGTGGGGCTAGTTTTGGCTGATATTCCTTTAGCCAAGTGCTAGGAACAGAAAATATATCTGGACCACGATCTTCGGCAAGAGCATTGAGTAGCTCCTTTTCATACTCTTCGTAGCGAAATTTCTTGTATTCTATACTTACAAAAGGATGTAAGGCTTTGTATTTATTTATGATGTCTTCGAAAGCATCCTCTTCATCATAAACTCTCCAATAAGTTATGGTCACCGGCTTCATTTTTTCTTGAACTTCATTGTTGGTGGTCTTGCAGCCGAAACCTGAAGTGATAATAAAAGCTGAAAGAAGAAATAAGATAGAAAATCGTTTTTTCATAAGGACTTTTTTAGATCGGATTGAAACGAATGAGCTTTTTAGCTCAATGCCCGATTATGCTTAATTATAACATAAATAGAGTTTAAATAAAAAATCGCTCCCAATGTTTTCTGGTCGCGATTTTTTAGGAATTTATTTAGTTGTTTTAAAGAGTTTTTTCTCGATATTGTAATGCCTCTGCCACATGATCCGAAGATACTTTTTCGGAGTTTTCCAGGTCGGCTATGGTACGGCTTAGTTTTAATATTCTAAAATAAGATCTAGCTGATATGTTGAGATGTTTAGCCGCATCGTTGAGCATGCTCTTCGCCTCTTTTGTCGTCCCCGATATTGATTTGGTCATTTCCGAACTCATTTCGGAGTTTGTTACTAATCCTCTAGAAAAAAGCCTTTCTTTTTGTATTTTTCTAGCAGCCTCAACTCTTTCTTTTACGTCAGACGAAGACTCGCTTGGTTCTTCGGAAGATAGTTTGTCTATATCCACTCTTGGTACTTCAAGGTGCATATCGATGCGATCGAGTATTGGGCCGGATATTTTCTTTCGGTAAGAGGTTATTTGTCCAAGAGAACAGGAACATTGTCTTTTATCATCACCAAAGTATCCGCAGGGGCAGGGATTCATGGAGGCTAGAAGAATGAATTTAGCCGGGAATTCTAAAGATCCGGCTACGCGGCTAACTGTAACTACTCCGTCTTCAAGTGGTTGGCGCAAAGCTTCAAGGACGCTTTTTTGAAATTCTGGGAATTCATCAAGAAAGAGAACGCCACGATGGGCTAGGGATATTTCTCCAGGAGACGGTCTAGTGCCGCCACCGACCATGGCTGCATCTGAGGCAGTGTGATGAGGCGATCGAAAGGGCCGGCTAGTGATCAGCGACTTGTCTTTTAAGCGACCAGAAACGCTGTATATTTTAGTTATTTCCAAAGCTTCTTCTAATGTTAGATTGGGCAGGATCGAGGAAAATGTCTTTGCTAACATGGTCTTACCAGATCCGGGTGGCCCGAACATAAGCAAATTATGAGCTCCGGCCGCTGCTATTTCCATGGCTCTTTTGACTTGTTCGTGTCCCAAAACGTGAGACATGTCGAATGGTGATAGTTGATTGGAAAAAGAAGCTTCTTGATATTCGACTGGAATTATTTTTTTTCGGCCAAGCAGATGTTCGACAAGTTCGGTCAAAGAAGTTACCGGAAACACTTCTATATTTTTAGCTAACTTAGCTTCATAGGCGTTGTCTTTTGGTACAAAAATCCCAGAGAAACCATCTTTGGCCGCTTTTATGGCTATTGGCAGAATGCCGTCGATGGCACGAACCTCGCCGCTCAAAGCCAGTTCGCCCAAAAGCAAATAGTTGTCGAGAACCCCTTCTGGTAAAAGACCGCAAGTCGAAAGAATACTGGCGGCGATCGGAAGGTCGAATGATGAACCGTGTTTTTTAAGATCAGCTGGTGCTAAATTGACAGTGACTCTGAGTTTTGGAAAATTAAGGTCGCAATTTTTAATGGCACTGCGGACCCGTTCTCTGGCCTCGGCCACGGCTGCGTCCGGCAGACCGACAATGGCCACGGTGCCAAGTTCTCCTCCACCAGTGTCAGCCTCGACTTCGACTAAGCAAGCGTCTAAACCGACGACCGAGGCGGATAAAATTTTACTGCTCATATTTTTTAGAGCGGCTTTTAAAATAAAAAGCAAAGAAGCACAAAGCTCTTTGCTTACCCCTCCTATAAAATAGCATAGCATAAAATTGAAAACTTTTGTTTTAAGATTGACAAAAAATGACCCAAAGAGTAGGTTGTTTTTATAAAATTTGTACCAACATTTTTTGTGAGGAGGTTTTTAATGGCAAATATCAACGTCGATGTGATCAAGGAGCGCTTGACCCTGGTATTCATGAACACGTTCATTGTGACAGCCCAGTCTTCTCGTCACGAAGCTTTATTTGAATTACTTTCGCTTATTCCGAATATTGACTTCAGTGAAGAAGAGAATAAAGAGCTCGACAAAACGCTCGAAGGACTTCTTAAGATGCTAGAAGGTGTCGAAGGAAGATTCTCTGGCGATCGAGCCCTGCATGCTGATCAAACAAAAAAATTGATATCGATTATTGGCCGCGGCTAAAAGAGTCAAAATAAAATCCCCGACGATGTATTTTAATTCGTCGGGGATCTTTTTATTTCTTGATGTAATCTTCTAGTTTTATCGACAGCAATTTGGAAATGCCATTATCTTGCATGGTGACGCCATAAAGGATGTTGGCTCGATGCATTGGGGCGCGGTTGTGGGTTATTACGATGAATTGGGTTTTGTGCGATAGGTCTTCCAGTATTCTGGCCAATCGTTCGGAGTTGGCCTCGTCCAAGGCAGCATCTACTTCGTCTAAGACTACGAACGGCGATGGGTTGGCGCTGATAATAGCGCAAATTAATGCTATGGCGGTCAATGCTTTTTCTCCTCCTGAGAGCATGGTGATCGATTTGATCGCTTTACCAGGCGGACAGGCTTGGATCTCTATTCCGGCTAAACCCGTGGCGTTGTATTTCGATAACTTTTTGATCTTCTCTTTGAGTTCGTCGACGTTATCTCCCTCGGCTTGCTGCTTGTCGTCTTTCTCTAATTCGTCTTCTCTTAGTGCGACTATTTTAGCTGTGCCGCCGTTAAATAATATCTTGAAATATTCTTCGAACTTGGAACATATCTGTTTAAATTCTTTGTCGAAGCGGTTTTTTATCTCTCCGTCTAATTGTTTGATTATACCTTCAAGGGAGCCAATAGCTTCTTCCAAATCAGAGACCTGTCCGTGCAAGAAATCGTATTTTTGTTTGATCTCTTCGTATTCCTTTTCAACCTCAGGGTCGATTCCGCCAATGAGATTAAATTGATTTTCTAGTTGTCGGATATTTCTTTCGACTTCTTCTTCATTCATCTCTTCCTGTGGTCTTTGATCGCGAATTTCCTTGATATTATCGGAGACTTTGCGAATATCACTTTCTAAATCTTCAAGTCTGGTTTCGTATTTAGCCGAGTCGATTTTGACCGATCCTAATTCATTGCTCAGACGATTGATCTCGCTTTGTAGAGATTGGCTTTCGCGTTGAATCCTGAAGAGACGAGATCTTTTTTCTTCGGCTTCGCGGTCCAAAGTAGATAGGCGATCTTTGGCTTCACCCATTCTTCCGTCTATATCTTTCAGTTCGATCTCGAGTTTACCTTTTTTGTCTTGAAGATCGAGATTTTCTTTAGGTTTCTGTGCGGAATCGATCTTGTCCTTAACTCGCCCCAATTCGTCTTCTTTTCTACTTAATTCGTTTTTAAGAAGCGACGATCTTTGCTCAAAAGAAGATAGATTGATGCGAAATTCGCTTTCACGAGCGATAAGACTTTCTTTACGAGAAGACAACTCCATTAGTTCGTCTTGTATTTTTTTCTGCTCTGCGATCAGTGTTTCCGTCGATTCCTCATCCACCCCCCTAATTTCCATTATCTCTCTTAATAGGGTTTTGACTTTTGTTAGTGTTTCCTTGACGCGTTCGATTTCGTTCTGGTTTTCTAGCTCTTCAAGCAAGATTTTGATTTCTGATAATTTACCATTAATATCTTGCTCTCGGTTGTCGTCTTTTTTCTTTCCGGCTGAGACTTCTATGAAGCGACGATTAAGCTCGGATATTTTATTATTGATCTCTATTTTTTCGTTTTCGAAAATGGACGCTTCGCCTCTTTTGTTATTTATCTTGGTAATTATTTCGTCAATTTCTTTTTTTAGACCATCGACCTCGCTCCTTAATTCGTTCTCTTTGTTGGTTAACCAGGAAAGGTCGAAGTTGCCGGAGTTTTCAAGCTCCATAGATATCTGCGTCTCAACAGTGGCTAATTTTTTTAGAACGTCCTCTCTTTGCCTCTGTAGCTGTGATATAGTCGATGCCAGATTGTCATATTCGGCGCTCTTGGTCTCACTCTCCATCTTCGACAACTCTTCGTTTAAAGAAGACAGTTCTTCGTTTTTTCTTCTTAAGACCCCTTCTAATTCCAAATAGCGGTCATTGAATTCTTTGAATCGATCATTGAGTTTGTGCCAGACATGTTGAAAATAGATAGTTCTTAAATTTTTCAACTGACCTTCTATCTCTCCTTTTTGTTTAAGTTTATTGACTTGTTTGGTCAAGCTCTTTAGACGAGGATCGATCTCGTTCAATAGCAGGTTGGCTTGGCCAAGGTTTTCATAACTAGCGATCAGTTTATTTATTGATTGCTCTCTTTTTATTTGAAATTGTCTAACGCCAGTAGCCTCGTCAAAGAATTCTTTGCGTTCGGTGGCGGTGGTGGCTAAAAATGACTCGACCATTCCTTGACCGATGACGCTGTAGGTCTTTTGCCCGACGCTGGCCTTAGCTAGTAGTATTTGTATATCAGAAAGGCGAACCTTGGCGTTATTGATTAGGTATTCGCTCTCGCCATTTCTAAAAATGCGACGAGTTATAACTAATTGTGAGTAGTCGATCGGAGCTTGGCCATCTTCATTATTGAGATGTAGAGATACCTCGGCCATACCGAGCTGGGCCTTGCTGGATGAGCCGGAGAAGATGACGTCTTCCGAGCTTTTGGCTCGGATAGTCTTCATGCTTTGTTCTCCAAGGACCCAGCGAATAGCATCGGCCACGTTGGATTTGCCAGAGCCGTTCGGTCCGACGATTACGGTTATTCCTTTGCGTTGACCTTGGGCAGCTGGGAAGGCTAGGGAATTTTTGCTGGCGAACGATTTGAAGCCTTGGATTTCCAATTTTTCCAGATACATCGAAATGACAGTTAAAAATTAAAATCGCCGACTGGCGAAGAAAAAATAAAAATATTTTTCAAATATAATTATACTACATTTGGCATCCTTTAGCTATTTTAATCCTTAATTGTTTTTTGTTCTGTTTTATGGTGAAATAAGAGATATGATAATAAGTATTTCAGGCGCAGAGGGCGCCGGTAAGTCGACGATCGCCAAAATGTTAGCCGAAAAACTTGGCTGGCCGCGTTATTATATAGGTGGTATTAGGCGCCAAAAAGCGGCTGAGCGCGGCATGACGCTAGAAGAATACAATAAACTAGGTGAAACTGACCCCTCTACTGACCTAGAAGTCGACAAATATCAACAAAGGCTTGGCGAAATGGAAGACAATTTTATTATTGAAGGACGAACCTCGTGGCACTTTATTCCTCATTCCTTTAAGATCTTTTTAGACGTCAACATGGAAGAGGCGGCTAAAAGAATCTTTTTAGCTCTACAGGAAAGTCAAGAAAGGAACGAGGGAAAGGGATTAGATAGCGAGTCGGCGGTGCTAGAGAGTCTTAAAAAAAGAAGAGAAAGCGATAAAGTTAGATATGAGAAATACTTTAATATAGACGTTTTTGATCTCGCTAATTATGATTTTGTCTTAGACACGACCGACTTGGGTATTGAAGATGTTTTTGATAAGGTTTTGCAAGTCGTTGAGAACAAAAAAACATCCGTTTAATAAAGTTTTTTGTGTTATTGCGCATTTGTTGCTATTTTGGAAATAATTTTTTAAAATTAGCCAAAATATATAGCAAATAGTTATTAGTTTTTAAATATTGACAATTAATAAAATTTGTTCTAATATTTAGAAAGTTACAGAAAATAAGCGATTATTCTCAAAAATAGAATATTCATTCTATTTTTAATTTTTTACTTTTAATTTTAAATTGATAAAAATATGTCAGAGGAAAAGAAAATTCAGGCTGATGACCAAGAGGTTGCGGCCGAAGAGACAAAGAAAGAAAATTCGGCCAAAGAAGAATCAGTCAATCCTGATGATTTGAAGCCGGGCATGACTATTCGTGTCTATCAGAAAATAAAAGAGCTTAACTCTAAGGGGGAAGAGAAAGAGCGTTTGCAGTATTTTGAGGGCATGATCATCGCTCGTAAACACGGGAAGGAAAAGGGTGCCACCATCACTGTTCGCAAGACCTCTGAAGGTGTCGGCGTCGAAAAGATATTTCCTTTGAACGCCCCTACTATCTCTAAGGTTGTCATTAAGAAAGCGGCCAAAGTAAGAAGTGCTAAACTCTATCACTTCCGCCGTGGCTACAACAAGACCTTGAAAGAGAAGACTCTTAAGAAATAAGGATATGAAGAACGGGGGTGGACTTGATTCGCCCCCGTTTTATAGTGTAAGCTGGAAAGTACGAAGTGTTTTTGTCCGTATTTTTAACATCATGCCCAGGTGGCGAAATTGGTAGACGCACTACCTTGAGGTGGTAGCGGCCGCAAGGCCTTAGGAGTTCGAGTCTCCTCTTGGGCACAAGACGAAATAAAACTTATCGCATGATTGATAAGATTTATTTTTTATAGAAGATTGGGCAGCTAGCTCAGCTGGTTAGAGCATCTCGTTTACACCGAGAGGGTCAGGGGTTCGAATCCTCTGCTGCCCACATTAGTATAAGATCGCTCCTTTCAAAAGAGGGCGATTTTTTATACAATTATAAATATGAAAATAATAACTAAATCAGAGAAAGAAACTTTTGATTTGGGTGCGAGCTTGGCCAAAAAGGCTAAAGGTGGAGAAGTCTATACTTTATCCGGAGACCTTGGTGCTGGTAAAACAGTGTTCACTAGGGGTTTTTGTTATGGTTTAGGAATAAAAAATGGGGTTTCCAGTCCGACTTTTGTTTTAATGAAAATATATAAAGTTAAGAAGCATAAAACGATAAAAGAAGTTTGTCACATAGATGCCTACCGCTTAAAGACTAGAAAGGACTTAGAGGCGATCGGTGCGCAAGATTACTTTGGTCGGTCAGATACGGTGTGTTTTATCGAGTGGCCGGAAGTAGTCGATGATTTTTATAAAAAAACGATTCAAATAAAAATACTAGCAAAAAGCGAAGAAGAAAGAAGTATTGAAATAAAAAAATAGCGATCACTACCCCCACCCTTTTTCCATTTGTAAGCAATTTTTTTAAATAAAAAAGAGGGGTGATATTTCGCACCCCTCCAAATCATTGCACTGGCCTGTGAGGCTCGGTGATTTCCGCCTTCACCTCCTCCCACGTAACCCCATCCAAGGAAAGGGTTTCGGGGGTGACGATTGCCTCCTTCCAGTCTTTGAGGTAGTCGTCGTAAAAATTGTTCGGAGGATCAAAGGGGGAAAGTGAGTGATCTATGATGGCAGTTATTTCTACCTCGTGGAGATAGAAAGAATTATCTTGATCATCAAAAATACCGTCATCACCTTCTCCTCCTGTCCAGAAAAAGAATTTCTTCCATGGCTCCTCTTTTGGAGTTTCGGAAATTTTTTCCTGGACGTTTCCTGTCAGCTCGTTGCTGAACAGGATTGAAAACATTTTTTCTGCACCAAATACGATGCAGTGTTTTACTTTTTCCATTTTTACTCCTTGTCCGAATTTTCCCCGTCGGATCTGCGGATAATATAATAACTTGAATGTTCAATAATTAAATTATAGCATATTTTATATAGATTGTCAATGCTAATCTCAAAATACCTTTATATATTTTTGCTGATAATAAAGAAAAAAATTACTTTTCGTTCAATCCGATATTTTCCGGTTCTTTTTGTAACATAAATTTGTTGGTTATATAAGTATTTTAGTAAATAACACGGCAAGCAAAAGGGTTTGTCCGCTGTGTTCTTTGTGTAAATAAAAAAGGGGCCGCTTTTTGAGCAGCCCCATTGTTGTTATCTGGGAAGCTTTGGTAGAAGTGAGACTGAACCCGGCGAGGCGGGTTATTATAGCCCCCTCTGAACAACAGTGAAATCCCCTATTCTTTGTAAGGGGAAGTCATTTTCTTTGACAAAATCATTTCTTACTACCGTAAGAAGCGATTTAGGTAGCGCCATTTCTGTGGCGCCGGTTTTCTTCATTTGCTCTATAACTGCAAGAGCATTCTCGTATGTTTTTTCAACAAGAGCCGTTGCCATATTCTTCCTTCTGTTAAGAATTAGTTTTTATTAACATTTTGTTTATATCGTTTTTCAACTCTTTTATTTTTATGTTGTCGATCATCCATGTTTGTGTTCCTTTTTGCGCGCCACTATCTATTTCTTGAAAATATGCATCTTCATCTGGATTACTTAAGATTACAGATTTTCCAAAATCAATTAAAGCTGGCAATCCTGTTTTTTCTTCGACCATTACATTTCCAGCGTGCATATCTCTGTGATGTATCCCAGCCGAATGAAGACTGTCTAAGCATTTTTGTAGCTCATTAAAAAAAGTGTCCAGGTTAAAATTTTTCAAAGCCCCGTTGTTTTTGTCAAGAAACAAGTACCTAAGAGAACATCCGTTTATGGTTTCCATGACGTATAGATGGGTTTTTTTGTTAGCTATGCGATAAAATGTTTCAGGTATTTTTACTTTTGAGTTATTGGCGAAGATCGCCTCCATTGCTATTTGAGTTTCTTTGATTACATTATTCTCTTTTTTATAATCTTCTGGATTGTGAATTACCTTATAGCAATATTTTGGATGTATCTCTGATTTCGCAACCACAGCCACATTTCCACGGCCAAGTCCTTCAAAAAAATCGCCTTTTTTTATTGCTTCTTGTACAACTTCAGCAATGGCATTTTTTTGATTAGCGTGTTTTTCTAATAGATCGTCTTCCAATAGCAATTCTAAAAATTTTTCTTTTGCAAACTCCTCTTCTTCCTCTGCTATTTCCAGGATGTCTTTTAGTATTTCTTCTTTGTTTTCAGCTTTTTCATATCGAATTCTTTGTCTTTCTGCTAGATCTTTTCTTTTGAATCGTCTCAAGATGTTTTCAATAGACAATTGTTCGTTGGTATTTTCTTCTGTAATGTTATTCTCTTGTGGCAAAGAAGATGGTTCAAATTTATTTATCATTTTTTGTAACACTTATAACTACTAAAAAAATAACTGAAAAGCTTATTATTGCGTCCGCTATGTTGAACACCGTAAACCACTTTAAGTCTAAATAGTCGATTACGTATCCGAATTTTAGCCTATCCGTAAGATTAATTATAGCACCAATTATCAATAGTGTCAATAGATAATTTTGGTTTGTTTTAGCGTTTTTTTTGAAATTTGCTAACAATAGCGACAACAATGACAAGATTATCAATGAGATAAGAATCGTTAAGATTGGCCCAGAAAACGGTAAAGAGAAGGAAATATAGTAATTTTTTACGAAATGCAAGGAAAGAATGTCGCCAAAAATAGGAAATGGCTTATCTAACAATCCTTTTAAGCAGAGAGCTTTTAAAAAACGGTCTAAAGTAACAAAAAAAGCGATTATTATAGTAAATATTACCGCTTTTTTTGATATTTTCATGAGATATTGATTTTAAAAAATCAAAATACTAGCCCCTTTTGCTTAGCTCTGTTGAAGTTTGGTTTTGCAATCAACACAGGATCCAGCCGTTGGTCTGGCTTGTAGGCGGCGAGGATCGATCGGCTTTCCGCAGTGTTTGCAGATCCCATAGGAGCCATTATCTATTCTTTCAAGAGCTTTAATTATATCTCTTAGAGATCTTTCAAGTAGGTCTTCTTCTGCAATATTAGCCTCATATTCGGCTATTTCCATGGCATTCTCGTCTGGCTTATCTCCGTAATCAGGAAAGGCAGCCTTATATTCATCCTCTCCTCCATCGTTTTCCTTTCTGGCAATTTTGCTAAGTTCTTTTTCGACTTCCGCCTTTCTCTTCAAAAGGTCTTGCTTTATGGCCTCGAGAGTGTTATTGTCTATTTTTTTTGAATCTTCCATATGATTCTTGTTAATCAAAAAACAGTTTTTGGAGGGACTGTTTTAAGTTCGAAATATTCGACGGATTTAAACCCTACTATATATTATATCATATTTTTTGGCAAGAGACACTGACATTTGACTAAAAGAAAAAGCAATGATATAGTTTATTTGATTTTAAGAAGAAAGATTGTTTTTTACTAAACTATGTCGACTAAAAGAACGTATCAACCAAATAAACGCCGCGCCCAGAAGAAACACGGTTTTCGCAAGAGAATGAGCACTAAAAATGGCCGCAACGTCCTCAAGAAGCGTCGTGCCAAGGGACGCAAGGTTTTGGCGAAATAAGCATAATTAATTTTATGCTTTTTTGCTTTTTACGAAGATGTTGGAAAAAAATGGGCGTTTGTCCAAAAACAAGGATTTCGACAGAGTTTGGCAGAAGGGCCGATCGTCGTTCGACGGTCTTTTGGGTGTTAAGGCCATCCCAAATGATTTTGATTTTAATCGTTTTGGTGTTTTAGTTGGTCTTAAGGTTGGGAAAAAGGCCGTGGAAAGAAACTTAGTCAAAAGAAGGATCAGAGAAGCTATTCGTTCGTTTTTGCCAGAAATGAAAAAAGGTTTTGATATAGTAATTGTTTCTCTGCCGGCAGCGAAAGAAAAAGACTTGAGCGAGTTAAAGGTCTCTTTAGAAAGTGGGCTCAAAAGATTAAGACTTTTTATATGAAAGATCTTTTGTTTTATATTAAGACGGCCCCATCTTGGACGGCGATATTTATAATACGCCTATATCAAAAGATTTTTTCTTTCGATCATGGATTTTTTAAATTCATGAAGCCATATGGTTATTGTCGCTTTCAGCCAACATGTTCCGAGTATTCTGTTCAGGCGATCGGAAAATATGGGTTTTTAAAAGGCGGATTAAAGGCTCTCTGGCGAGTTTTGCGCTGCAATCCTTGGAGTAAAGGTGGTTACGACCCTGTTAAATAAAGGATAAAAAATAAAAAAGAAAAGATAGTCGATGATTTTTTTCTTTTTTATTTTTTAACTTTTAACTTTTTTAAAATGGGCCATATATTTACAGTCGTTTTTTATCAGCCAATATTTAATTTATTGGTCTTTCTTTATAACGTTATTCCAGGACATGACGTAGGCATTGCGATCATAGTCTTAACAATAGTCATTAAGACCGCCTTAATGCCATTGTCTAAGAAGTCCATTCAGTCTCAGAAAGAGCTGCAAGATCTCCAACCAAAGATCGATGAATTAAAGAAAGCGTATGGCAATAACAAGGAAGAGATGGGGCGTGCTATGCTTAAGCTTTATCAAGAGCACAAGGTAAATCCTTTTTCTTCTTGCTTACCGCTTTTAGTGCAACTCCCCTTCCTTTGGGCGGTCTATCGAGTTTTTGCCAATGGCTTGGCAAACAAGTCTATGGACCTGGTCTATCCTTTTATTTCTCGCCCAGACACTATACATTCCATCTCTCTTGGTTTCTTGGATCTCTCTAAGCCTAATTGGGCTTTAGCTATCTTGGCCGGACTGGCTCAATTTTGGCAAGCCAAGATGATGATATCCAAGCGTCCTGCTGTTAAGGGTCCGGGTACGTCCGATGAAGACATGGCGGCTATCATGAACAAGCAAATGACTTTTATGATGCCAGCATTGACGGTGTTTATAGGAATAAGTCTTCCCGGTGGATTAACGCTTTATTGGTTTGTGACGACTATCCTAACTATTTTGCAGCAGGTTTTTATCTTCAACAAGATGAATAAAGCAAAAGCCTCTCCAGTCGCAACGGAAGTAATCGAAGGTCAGGTCATAGAGAAAAAATAAAATTTTTTAAAGCGCCCTCCTCTGTTTGAAGGGCGCTTTTATTTTTAACGAAAGCCCTTGATTTTATTATTTTTTTGTGCTAAAAAGGAAAGAAATAAAAAGACTTTATAGTCTGGTTACTATTGACAAAATAGTAAAAATATGATATAAAGTATAGATATTATTTAAGCAGTAATATCCCCTATCAATAAGATAGGCTTTTTATTTCTCAATTAACTATGACTTTTTTCAATAAAAGTTTAAAATTAGCTAAAAAAATTGGTTTTAATCTAGGGTTTTTAACCATTATTTCTGTTATATTAGCCAATGTTGTTTTAAGTGTTAAGCCGGCCTTGGCTGATGAAAATTCCATTGTTTGGAATTTGAGCTATATAATGGAAGACAGCGCTGGGGATTCTTATGGTCAGACCATTGTTAAAATATTGAATCCTGAGGTATCCTCCCTGGACAGAAATGGCATGAACCGCAATTATTTGCCGGAAAACGATGAAAGAGATGTTGCTTATGTGACTAAAATAGTTTTTACGGCCTATAATTCCGAGGTTGGACAATGCGATGCCACTCCTTGTATAACCGCTAATGGTTTTGATGTCTGTAAACACGACAAAGAGGATACAATAGCCATGAATGGAATTAAGTTTGGTACCAAGATTAGGATTCCGGAGTTATTCGGCGACAGAGTCTTCGTTGTTCGCGATCGTATGAATGCTCGTTATGGATCTAATCGTGCCGATATTTGGATGAGGGACAAGGCTGATGCCAAGCAGTTTGGTGTTAAGGTGGCTAAGGTAGAGGTCTTAAAGTAAACACGATCTACTATATATAAAAAACAAGAGCCCTGAGCAGGGCTCTTGTTTTTGTTTTTGTTATTTGTTATCATCTTGGAGTAGGCTTATTGAAGCCTTCATTTTTTTCGAATAAAGGTCTGGTCGCCAAGTGGTAAGGCAAGGGTCTGCAAAACCCTCACCGTGGGTCCGATTCCCACCCAGACCTCAAAATAAAAGTCCACAATATTGTGGATTTTTATTTTTGCCTTAAAATACAATATAAATATTTAAAGTCCACTATATTGTGGACTGAAAAAGTGGAAAAGTGTGGATAACCTGTGTTTTAAGTGGATAAGTTATGCACTTTAGTCCACAGTAGCGTGGACTTTGGTGTGTTAATATTTTTGGTTGTTCAAAAATTTTATACATATTTTTTGCTTTTTTTAGCATAAATAGTAAACTAGAATAATGCATAACCAGGGATAATTGACGACTAAATTTAGGTATGGTATGATATATACAGGTGGTTGTTTCAAGTGTTACGCCAAAAGTTTCCCACCCACAGTTACATAGTTCTTTCTTTAAACGGAACATTGACAACAGAATAGTACGTGTCTACTTTGGAGAGAAATTTTCCTTTATAGATCGCTCATTATTTTTAGGGACAATTTCTTTGCTTTCTACTATCTTTTACTAGGCTGATGCCGACGCAGTCAAAAAATGGTCTGTCACCCAATATCCTTTCCTTTTTTTGTGAAAGTGTATTCGGCGACAGACCATAAAAAAACAAAAATAAAAAAAAGGTAAGATATAGCCAGATCTCATCAAAACGCTGTATTTTACAAAAGATGGTAGAGGGCCGCTTTTCCGAAGTTGGCAGAAAAGCTCACAAACCCTGAAGACAAATAAACTAATGAAGAGTAGTGATTATTCATCTTTAGGGATAAGGCTCAGAATCGAGGCTTACTAAATCATATAAAATATAGAAAGTCCGTCTGGGCCTTTTCATTTACCCTTTGAATATTGACAAAATAGCTTATTTATGATATAATTATATTATAGCTTAAAATAGGCTAAATTGCTCTTAAACAAGAAAATATTCAAAAAAGGAGGCTGTTATGGCTTGGTTTTTTCGTGTTTTGTTTTTACTTGTCTTTTTGCCGTTCATCATCCTGACTGGCTGTGCTCCAACATTGAATTATGTTGAGCGAGAGTCTTCCGTCGACAAGATGGAAAAGGCCAATGGCTGGAAGGAGGGTGATGGCGACCATCGAAAAAGAGAATACCGTTTGTTTGCGGACGAAATCAAAAACCGCGAGGTTAAAGTTTCTCCGCATAAGGGGTATTTGGTGCAGATCGTTAATTATTCGGACAATATGGTTCGAATAGAGGTAAGGAAGTCGGGTTTATTTAACCCAGTCACTGCCTCGTTTTTGCTCGACCCGATGAGTGAGATTGAATACCATTTACCAACAGGCTGGTATGACGTCACCTGTTATTGTAATGATGAATATGGATATTACAATAATTATGGAGATGAACATAACGAAGGTCGTGTTTGCTGGACTGACAGAAAGGAGGTCAGGACTTCTCCTGTTATCACCAATGTCGGCGGCAAAGCCAATAAATACCATGCCATCATAGGCAATATGAGCGATCGCTATAGTCGTTATTACTATAGCCGCCATCGGTAAAGACTCTTTTCTTTTTTGTTTCGGCGCGTTTTCCATGGATGGAAGCGCGCTTTTTTTATTTTCAAAAAGTCATTAAACAAAAACACCAGCTTTTTACGGCTGGTGTTTTTATATTTTTGATTATGGCACTGGTTGGTTCGTTCCTCCGCCAGCTCCGGTGGCATTCCCTAATGCCCTGAACACGAAGTAGGTTATCGAATAGGCGGCTACTATTATCACTAGGCCTATTATGGCGGTTTTGAGTGTGTCCTTGGCCTTGGAGACTTGATCTTCGTTGCCATTGGCCGTCATCCATAGATAGCCGGCGTAAAAGGTTAGACCTAGGAATATTAT
Source organism: uncultured Gammaproteobacteria bacterium (assembly GCA_964547855.1). Taxonomy (GTDB): domain Bacteria; phylum Patescibacteriota; class Patescibacteriia; order Patescibacteriales; family WJLG01; genus JBAZHE01. The sequence continues at coordinate 19,735 of CAZJPG010000012.1, forward strand.
TCCTAAAAGGCTTAGAGCGATCTTGATTATAGATGAGACTAGGTCTCCCGGTTGTGTTATGGCTAATCCTGTTTGTTCAAAGAAGGCGCCAGTTTGATCATTAACCTTGCTCATTCCTGTTTCTTGAGCCAGGGAGGGGAGTGCGGTCAATGATACTAGGATTATGGCGATGACCGAAAAAAATATTTTTTTAGTCATATTTTTAAGTTAAGGTGGCCTGTAGTATTCTGCCGACTATTAAGTATATGGCCGTGCAGCCAACTATTATTATTAAACCAATCACAGAATTTTTGATCACTCCTTTGGCTTTTTCGACTTGACTTTCGTCGCCTTGGGCGGTCATCCAGAGAAAACCTCCATAAAGCGTTAGTGATAAGAAGATAACACCGAGTAAGGATAGGGCAATAGAGACTATTTTGCCTGCCAACCTGGCCAACGAGAACTGATCTGTTTCTCCTGTGGCATATCCGCCGTTTCCAGCGACTTTGGTCATGTTGCTGATAACACCAGAACCAGATGTATCGGTGTTTTGAGCGAAAACAAGATAGGGGATTATTAGTATGGCTAGAAAAATTATCAAAAAAATCAATTTCTTTAGGTTTTTTTTCATATTTTATGTGTTTTTTAGGGTGCTTTGGGTAAGGACGTTTATTACGAACCAGGAAATTGAATAGGCGGCGACCACTATTATTAATCCTATTACGGCAGCTTGAATAAGTTTTTTTGCCTTGGCTACCTGATCTTCGTTTCCTCTATCTGTCATCCAGAGATATCCGCCATATATCAGTAATAAAAGGAAAATAACCCCAATGAATGATAGTCCAATGCTTATTCCTTTAGAGACAAATACGAAAATGTCGGTTTTGCCAATATTGTACCCCGCCTTGTCTGCTGCAGAGTCAAGAGTATCGTCGGGGGATCCATCTTTGACTTTAAAAGCATCATTGAGACTAGCGGCGAAAACTGGAGAGATGATTGAGCTTAAACAAAAAAATATGGCTATTAAAGCTAGTAAAAGCGCTATTTTCTTTTTTAACATATTTTTATTTTAATCCTTCACTGACAAATGCGGTCATTACAAAGTAGCTTATGGTAAATGCGGCAAAAGTTATCAACAATCCAATGATCGCTGATTTTATTATTCCAAGAGCTTTTTCTACTTGACTTTCATTTCCGGCAGCTGTCATCCAGAGATATCCGCCATATATCATTAATCCCATAAAAATAACCCCAACTAATCCTAAGACGGAATTGATTATTAGCCCAATGCCAGAAAAAAGCGAATTTCCGTCGTCGAATAATTTTTGGCTGGTATGACCAGTATTTTCCGCAGTCTCTTGCAAGCCACTGTTTTTTAAGAAATTAAAGGCCATAAAATTATTTCGTGTTTGACAATTGATTTCCTATAAAGGCAGTTATGGCGTAAGCGGCCATAACTATTACCAACCCTGTAGTGGCGGCGATTATGGTTTGTTTAGCCTTATCTATTGTTGATTCATTGCCTTGGGCCAGCATCCAAGTTAGGCCGGAATATATTATTAAGACCAAGAAAATCACACCAACAAAAGATAGTACTACGCCGATTATTTTACCGACTAGAATTTGCGGTTTATTGGCGGCTGGGTCAAGGAGTGCTTCTTTGGCGCTAAAACCACCAGATGTCACGCTCACGGTCTCATCTAGTCCATAGTTGCCAGAGGGTGAATTGGATTGAGTCCCTTGCGCTGACGCAGAGGCACAGGCGAAGACGAAAAAAGCCGCCGAAAAGATTAAGATAGCGGTTTTTATGTGGTTTTTTATCATATTTTTATGATTTTTTCGAGTACTATAAAGAGGTGGTCGTATCTCTTTTTCGCTGCTCTGGACACAAAATAATTTCTGTTCAGAGCAGCGGGCCTTTTTCAAAAGGCAGGCCCGCCAATTTCCTAAAACCGGTTTTAGGAACTAGGTATTGTTGGTAGCGTTAAGCAAGCTGTTCAAGACAAAGCTGGCGATACCCCAAGAAGCTAAGATGATGACCAAGCCGATGATACCAGCGACAATGATCTTCTTTGCTTCACCAACCTGATCCTCGTTTCCAGCTGCAGTCATCCACTTGAAACCTCCGATCAAGATGATGATCACCGCCAAAATGCCCAAGAAACCGAGCATAATGTTGATGATGGAAGCAGCAATTTCTCTTGGATCGCGTTGTCCCAATCCGGCGTTAGCGGCATAGTTCATACCGACATCGACGGCAGCCAAAGCTGGGGTGGCCATAGGAACGGCGATAGCCAAAACCATGGCGAAAGCGACCAAATAACGTAACATTTTTTTCATAGTTCACCTCCCTTCTTAGTAGGAGCGTAAAAAACGCCCCTTTGATTTAATAAGCTGTTAATATTTTAGCATATTGCAAGCCGACAGACAATTACTTTGCTTAAAGGTCGGTCAGTATATATAATGTAGTTATATATGTCTTATCTTAAAAAAACCAATTTTTTTGTTAAAATAACCATCGCATCTTTTTTTATCCTTGTTTTTTCCCTTCTTTTAAAGCATTCTTTTGGCTACTTAGATCCAGATTTCGGCTGGCATCTTAAGTTTGGAGAGGAAATCGCTTTAAGCGGGGATGTGCCAAGGATTAATTTGGTCAACTATACATTATTTAATATACCTTGGGTGGATCATGAGTGGCTCTCTAATTTATTGACGTATTTTATTTTTAATTTTTCCGGGTATGTCGGTGTTAATATTTTTTTCTCATTTTTGGCATTACTCGCCTTTGTGGTGCAATATTTAATAGTTAAGAGATTTTTTATCCCCAAGGATCGTTTGGGAATTTTAATTTTTTTAGTCTTTCAATTCTTTTTTATTTTTGCTTCTCTGCCATCACTGGGGGTTAGGATGCAGGAGTTCACTTTGTTGTTTACCGCCATTCTTTTATTTATATTGTATGCCTATGAAAAAACTTCTAAACAGGCGGTTTTAATAATCCTACCGCCCTTGTTATATTTTTGGGCTTCTCTTCATGGGGGATTTTTATTTGGTCTTGGTTTGTTGTTTTTGTTTTTTGTGGCCAAGTCGATCGAACCTTTTATTGTTAGAGGGTGGTCAGAAAATTTTTTGGAGAAAAGATCGATGTCCAAAAAAAGCTTGTTTATATTTTGTTTTTGGTCTCTTCTTTCCTTCTTAGCCACTCTAGTTACTCCTTATGGTTTAAAGCTTTATTCTTTTTTATTTAGCTATCGCAATGATTTTTATCTTGAACGGATATTCGAGTGGTTCCATCAGTTTCGCTACCCTTTCTTTTATTCACAACTTATTGGGTTGGATATAGCTTTTTTAATATTGGTTTGGTGGTTAGTGAGAGTTTTGTTGTTGCGACGCAAGGTTGAGACAAAAATAAATTTGTGGGAGGCAGTTTTCTTTTTTGTTTTATCTTTTATGGCTGTAAGGTCTCGTCGTCATTTTCCTCTTTGGTCTATTTTTTCGGTTCCAATATTGGCTTCTTTGACAGTGGAATTTGTTGGCTTAAAAATGAAACTATTACCAGAAGTTATCGCAAAATCATTCTTGTTGGACAAAGGAGTGAAAATATTTATTTTATTCTCAATATTGATTTCTTCGGCGGCTTGCCTTTTGGCTAGTGATATAAATAACGACCCCTGGAGTCATTATGGGTATAAATATCCATATGCTGCCGTCGAATTTTTAAAGGATCATCCGGAGTATTCTCAGGGTAAGTTATTCAATGAATTTAATTGGGGAGGATATTTAATTTGGGTTTGGCCAGGGAAAGAATTGTTTATAGATGGGCGCTTGCCGCAAATGGAATATAAAGGACATTCTTTATTGGAGGAGTTTTATGAGTTTTCATCTAAAGACAAGGCTGGGGATAAGTTAAATGAATATAGTATAGAAACTGTATTGATATCAGCTAAAAAAGATGAATTTTCCCCAGCTTGGTGGGAAAAATCTCTATTGGCCGTAAAGGATGACGATGAGGACAAATCTTCTTTGGGTGAATATTTAAGTTCTTCCCCGGATTGGAGGTTGGTGTATAATGACGATGTAGCCAAGGTGTTTATTCGAGAAAGATGATTTTATGGATTTACTAGATTACCACTTGCAAAAGAATAGTGATTATCTCCATTTTTGGTATAGGGCCAGAAAGGAGATGATATTTTCTTGGTTGTCGTCTTTTTATTTTTCGGGCGCTAAACTTAAAATTGCCGATCTTGGTTGTGGTTGTGGTGAGGAGTTGGATGAGCTTAAGCGTTTTGGAGATGTAGCTGGCGTGGAGGTTAATTTTGAGGCTGCTGAATTAGCCAGGAAGAAAGGTGTCGAGGTTGTGGTTGGAGATCTTGCTGAAATAGATCTTGGCAAAGATGTTTATGATGTAGTGGTCGCTTTTGACTGCTTAGAACATATTAAGGATGATCGTTTAGTTTTATCCAAGGCTTATGCCGCACTTAAAGATGGCGGTCGAATATTTTTAACGGTTCCAGCCTATCCTTTTCTTTTTGGTCCGCATGATAGGGCTATGGGGCATTGGCGACGTTATCGTGACAAAGAGATCGCGGAAAAATTGGGGGCGGTTGGCTTTTCTGAGATAGTGGTTGGTCATTGGAATGTTTTGTTGTTTTTTCCTATTGTTTTTTGGCGTTTTTTAAAAAAGGTTTTTTCTCAAAAAAATTCTGCTCGACAAGATTATCGTTTGCCATCCAGACCGATTAATTGGTTGTTTTATAAGATAATGTCTTTAGAAAATATCATTGGCGGACCGCTTCGTCGGTTACCAGGAGTATCGATCACGGTTTCCGCTAAAAAATAATATGAAGGTCGACATTTGCATACCGATATATAACGAAGCCAAGATACTTGAAGCTAATGTCAAGAAGCTGCTCGAGCATTGTCTGCGGGCTTGTTTTTGTTTTGATTGGAAAGTCGTTTTAATACTTAATGGTTCGACCGATGATTCCTTGGCCATTGCACAGAAGGTAGCTTCGGAGTTGCCGGGGTTTGTTAAGGTCGTCGAGGCTAGCGAGAAGGGGCGCGGAGCGGCATTAAAAGAGCATTGGCTTTCAAGCAGCGCTGACATATTAATGTATATGGATGCTGATTTAGCTGTTTCCCTTGAAGCCATTAAGAGGCTGATCGATGGTATTGTCGAAGAGGATTATGACCTGGTTATTGGTTCGCGTCTTTTACCAGAATCAAAGATCGACCGTTCGTTTTGGCGGGAGCTTGTATCCAGATCCTATATGTATGTATCGCGCCTTGTTCTTTGGCATGGTCTGTCTGATTTGCAGTGTGGTTTTAAGGCTATTAAGCGAAAAGCGTTTAAAGCCATTTCATCAGACTTGATTAGTAAGGGGTGGTTGTTCGATACGGAAATGATATATTTGGCCAAAAAGAGGGGGTTAAGAATAAAAGAGATTCCGGTCGAGTGGGAGGAAAATCGCTACGATCAACGCCAGAGTAAAGTTAGGGTTTTTGGGGACAGCTTGGCGTTTTTGTTCGGTATAATAGAACTGAGATTCAGGAAGTTTAAGAAATAAAAAGGCTAATTTTAGTTATAAAAACATAAATTAAAGTTGACCTCTAGCGCTTTTTGGTGTTATTATCCTTTTATAGGTTAACAATTTTTTTATTTCTAATTTCAACCGAACAATTAAAAAGGCGACCATAGATGTATTGTTGGCGCTCTTAAAGTCGTTAGCTTTTATAAAGTCTTTCTTAACGGCTTTTTTTTCTTTTTTGCTTAGGCCTTTTTGGCGGGTTTTGAAATTTATCTTCTTTAAAATACTGGTAAAGATTTATCTTAACTATTTAGTCCTGATCAAGCGATTGGGTTGGGACAAGTTGCGTGGCAGCTTCGTGTCTTTTCTTTTGAATCAAAGAGTTGTACATGTTTTGGTTATAGTGTTGGCGGTTACTGTGTCGTTTTTTGGTCTTTTGTCAAAATATAGTCAGGCCAAAACATTATCGGATCGTGCCAGTAAGACGTTGTTGTCGGAAATGGTGTCTGGTGAATTTGTTGATATTTCCGCTGAAGATGATTATTTGATCGAAGAGGTGGTTGATGATGGTTCGGCGTCGACCCATAATCAGTTTCGTTATGATAATACCGCTCCGTCTGTAGCTGGGCACATGGGCATATCAACCAGTACAGATGATCTTTATGCTAATGACCTGGATTCTAATTTAGCCTTGCGCGGTGATGATATTTTAGTAAAGCCTGAGCTGGCCACAACCAAGATAAGTAAGAAGACTAGAAAAGAGGCGATCGAATACGTGGTCAAACCGGGTGATTCAGTTTCTACTATCGCTTCGGATTTTGATATTAGTGTTAACACCATACTTTGGGAAAATGGTCTTACGGCCTATAGTTTGATTAGACCAGGGGATAAGTTGACGATTCTTCCGGACACTGGAGTGAATCACAAGGTGGCTAAAGGGGAGACTTTGGGTGCCATATCTTCTAAATATGACATTGACGCAGACGCGATATTGCTGGCAAATAATATGTCAGACGATGCCCCGTTAACCATAGGTCAAAAGTTATTTATTCCTGGTGGGAGAAAATATCAAGCACCTGTTGCTTCGAAGCCAGCCGCCCCGGCTTATAACCCTATAGCTGTAATTAAAGACCTTATTAATCCAGATGCTGACAATACACCGGCCAACAAGATGTTCTGGCCAACCAAGGGTGTCATAACTCAATACTACACTTGGAAACATCATGGTTTGGATATTGCCAATAAACAAGGAACTCCTATTTATGCTTGCGATGCCGGCACGGTCGTTTATTCTGGTTGGAGCACAGCTGGTTATGGAAACATGATCGAGATCGATCATGGTGGAGGAAAACACACTCGTTACGGACATTTCTACCAGCTTTCGGTTAAAGTTGGTGATAAGGTTCAACGCGGTCAATTGATCGGCTTAATGGGTACAACGGGACACTCTACTGGACCACACTTGCATCTTGAGGTTAGAATAAATAATGTCACTTATAATCCTTTAAGCTATATAAAGTAAAGCCTATGTTAAGATTTTTTGGTGGTCTTTTAATTACGGCGCTCGGTATTTGGATGACAGTTAAATCCGAATCTTTTCTAAAAGCCTTTGGACCGATAGGTTGGTTCGAGAGGCACTTGGGAACTGAAGGCGGCTCTCGTTTGGGTTATAAATTTATCGGTGTTTTGATCGCATTCATAGGATTTTTGATTATGACCGGAATGATCAACGGTTTTATGGCTTGGCTTTTAGGACCATTAATGAGAGGCGGATTTTAAAAATAAGTATGGAACTTAAGAGTAATTTACATCTTCATACTAAAGAGGATTCTTATGATGTCCTTTTGTATTCTATCTACGAGGCGATCGATAGGGCGGCCGAACTTGGGTATAAGGTTTTAGCCTGGACTCCGCACCGTCAGGTTCTTTGTCGACAGGAACATGTGGAATATGCTAAAAAGAAAGACATAATACTTTTTCCAGGGATCGAAGCCAAGATCGGTGGTCGTGAAATTTTATTGATCGATTGCGATGTGAATGCTGAAAAGATCAAGACCTTTAAACAGTTAATTGAATATAAAAAGGCTAATAATCAAGTTTTGGTGATCGCTCCGCACCCATTTTTTCCTTCTAAAGTAGCCCTGGCCGAAAAATTAGGAGAGTATATAGACTTGTTTGATGCCATTGAATTGTCGTGGTTTCACACAAAGGATATTGACTTTAATTCTCAAGCAGCTAAAATGGCTGCTAGGCACAATAAGACGTATATAGCGACTTCTGATACTCACCGCCTGGATTGTTTGGAGAGGTCGTATTCTTTTATAGAGGCCGAAAAAGATAAGGATTCTATAAAGAGGGCGATCATTGCTGGAAAGGTGAGAAATTTTTCTGAACCGATAAGTTTGTTTGAGGCTATTTGGTTTTTAACTTGGCTGGATTGGAGGCCTAGGGCGATCATTTTTAGATTTGGAAGGAAATTCAAGCGTTTTTGGAAAAGAATTAAAGGATAAGATTTAAGGGCCAGTAGCTCATTTGGTAGAGCACCTGCTTTGCAAGCAGGGGGTGAGGGGTTCGAACCCCCTCTGGTCCACAAAATCAAAAAAAATAAAAAAGCGACCCTCTTACTAAGAGTGGTCGCTTTTTTGCGGTCATTTTCGTAAATGATCGCAAAATCTGCCAATGTCCAAAAGATGGATGCCCATTTTATTGAGAGCCGATCCGGCCAATCTTAACATGAAGTTACCTTCGTTGTATCGGCCATTTTTAATCCAGTCAGCCGCTAATTTGCGATCGAATGTGTCGCAAATAGCTATTTTTCCTCCCTCGACCGCTGCCATGAGCAGAAAAGCCTTCGTGCTTTCAAGACGCATATCTCGGAGCATTTTTCGGTTGCTGCCAGCTTTTTTCTTAACGGAAAGAAAATCGGTGCAGACTAAATCTATGCGTCTGATGTCGTTCTTGGCCAAAGCTTCGGCGTTTTTACTCCTACTCCTGATTCCGGCAATGGTCGTGCTGGTCGGGGTCATGTATTCGTTAGGTTGACCCCAATAATACTTTAATATCTTATCTTCTTTTACACCATTACTTACAAGATATTCAGCATTATGACTGGGAGCTTTTATCTCCCAACCCTGTTCTATCAAAACCTTGGCTAAGTAAATGATATTTTCAGGGTCATGAAAGAAAAAAAGAGCCAACTTCTTATTTTCCATAGCGCTTCCTTTCCTTGGGCGTTTAAGAAGTTTTTGGTTTGTTTATAATAGGCTAAAAATGATTTTTTGTCAAGTTTAACTATTAAAAAATAAGTGGTTTTAGGATGTGTTTTTAAAATACGCCTTTGATGTTATAATAAAGCACAAGGACTGGAAGGAGGGAAGGAAGGAGGCAGTTTATGGCTATTGGCAGTCTTCGTGGTTTTCAAGAAGCTCTTTCTTCTTGTGATCTGGAAACGATCAAGGAGGCCGGAGAGTATCTTAGAAGATTGGAAAATCTTTGCGCTAATAGAAACGATGAGGTGGCTTTGGCTGGCTTAGCTCGTCGTCGCACTGAATTGCGCGACTCTTATTTATCGATGCGGAATTATTTAAACTCCGGAGTCAATAATCAAGAGGCTAAGTCTTTCGTCGATCGTGAGATCAATCGTTTGAACAGTTTATTGCGGGAGGTATAGGGGTTTTTATGTCGAGATTTTCCAGATCAGAAATTTTTTCACCCTCTGCTTGGTCTTTGTGCCTGGAATAGCAGAGGGTTTTATTTTGTTGAAAAATTTGAAATTTTTTATTGGTCGTGTTGTAGTAAATAACCCTCGTATTTATTGGTATTTTATGATATAATCGCCTTATGTCCAAGAAAAAATCCAAATTAATGATCATTGATGGCAATGCCATTATTCATCGTAGTTTTCATGCTTTACCACCGACGTTGCGCACGACCGATGGCAAGTTGGTCAATGCCGTTTATGGTTTTTCCTCTTTTCTTTTAAAGGCTTGGAAGGAATTGAAGCCAGATTATATAGTCTTAACTTTAGATAAGAAAGGACCGACGTTTCGCCATGAGCAATATAAAGAATATAAAGCGACGCGCGTAAAGGCTCCGCAAAATCTTTACGATCAAATTCCTCTAGTTAAAGACGTGGCTCAATCTTTTAATATACCGACTTTTGAATTGTCTGGTTATGAAGCTGATGATCTTATTGGGACCATCGCCAAGACCGTTGATAGTGGTGTTGAAAAAATTATAGTCACTGGCGACATGGACACGATGCAATTGGTAAATGATCATACGAAAGTTTTTTCTATGGGAAGGGGGTTATCAGAGAGTATTTTGTATGACGAAGATCGTGTCAGGGCTCGTTATGGCTTAGAACCGGAACAGATGACTGATTATAAGGGCTTGCGTGGTGATCCTTCTGACAATATTCCAGGTGTTAAAGGTATTGGTGAAAAGACTGCCACAGAACTCTTGAGCCAGTTCATTACCATAGAGAATTTATATAAGAGTATCGAGGAAGGAAAAGAAGATATAAAGGACATGATAAAGCCAAGGATCCTCGACCTTTTGAACTCGCAAAAGGACAATGCGGTGATGTCTAAGGATTTGGCCACGATACGAACGGATGTTCCTATAAAGTTCGACCTCGAGGCTTGTCGAGCTAATGATTTTGATGTGGAAAAGGTGGGGAAAATATTTTCCGATCTCGAATTTAAAACTTTGTTGCCACGCGTTCAAGAATTGCTTGGGCAAGGAAACACTAAAGAAGAGGCGGCTAAAGTATCAGCCGATAAATTTCAGAGAAATAAAAACGATTTTAAATATGAGTTAGTAGATGACGACAAGAAGTTTGAATCTTTCTTTGCTAAATTGTCTAAACAAAAATCTTTTGCCGTCGATTCTGAGACGACTGGATTCGATCCCCTTTCTTGTCGCATCCTTGGTTTGAGTTTTTCTTGGGAGGAAGGGGAAGCATATTATGTTTCAGTTAAAAAAGAAAAAATAAAAGAAAAAAAAGAAAGCAACCTCTTTAATTATTCAGAATCAGCGACAGAAGATAGTGATAAAGAAATTCATCCTTGGCTTAAGGAATTAAAACCGATTTTGGAAGATGAAAAGATAGAGAAGTATGGTCATAACATTAAATTCGATCTAAGGGTTTTGCGTGCCAATGGGGTAGAATTGCGCGGAATAGAGTTCGATACAATGGTCGCCTCTTACTTGCTTAATCCAGGAACTAGGCAGCACAATCTCGACGCTCTGACTTTCTCTGAATTGGGCTTTGAAAAAATAAGCAAAGACGATCTTCTGGGAAGTGGCCGAAATAAAACGACCTTTGCCGAGGTCGACACAGAAAAGCTGTCGTTGTATTCCTGTGAGGACGCCGACTTCACTCATCGCTTAGTCAAAAAATTGAAGAAGGGTTTAAAGGAAAAAGAGAGCGATGAGCTTTTTGCAAAATTGGAAATGCCGCTTATTTCGGTCTTGGCTAATATGGAAGACAACGGCGTTAAACTAGATGTCAGATTTTTAGATAAACTCTCAAACAAACTTAAAAAAGATATTTCTTCCTTGGAGAAAAAGATTTGGGAATTAGCTGGGGAAGAGTTTAATATAAACTCGACTAAGCAGCTTAAAGAAATATTGTTCGAGCGTCTAGAGATATCCACTTTAAATATCTCTAAGACCAAGACTGGTTTTTCAACAGCCTTCGATGAATTGGAAAAGATAAAGAACGAGCATGAAATAATTCCTTTGATACAGGAATATCGTGAATTGACCAAATTAGAGTCGACTTATGTTTCTTCATTGCCGGAGTTGGTCAATGAAAACACTGGACGATTGCATGCCTCCTTCAATCAAACTGTTACGGCCACTGGACGTCTTTCTTCTTCTGATCCTAATTTGCAGAATATTCCCACTAGAACGGAGCTTGGCCAAAGCATCCGTCAGGCTTTTGTGGCCGAAGATGGGTTTAAGATCGTTTCTTTAGATTATTCTCAAATAGAGCTTCGTTTAGCGGCTCATTTATCTGGGGATGAAAGAATGATAGAGACTTTTAATAAAGGCAAGGACGTTCACACTGCTACGGCCGCCGAGATCAACGGCGTTAAAGTCGAGGAAGTGACCAAGGAGATGCGTCGCGAGGCTAAGGCTATTAATTTCGGAATACTGTATGGCCAAGGTCCTTATGGGTTGTCACAAACGGCCGACATTCCTTTTGCTCGCGCCAAAGAGTTTATTGAAAAATATTTTGTCATCTACAAGGACATTAAAAAATACACCGAAGACATGATCGTTTTTGCTCGCGAGCATGGTTATGTCGAAACGATGTTTGGGCGTCGCCGTTATTTACCGGAAATAGAGTCACAGGTTCCGGCGGTACGTTCCGGTGCCGAAAGAATGGCGGTCAATACGCCTCTTCAAGGGACTAATGCTGACATGATTAAAAAAGCCATGATCTTGATCGACAAGATGATAACTGAAAAGTATCGAGACTCGGTCAAGATGATAATTCAAGTTCACGATGAATTGGTCTTCGAGATCAGGGCTGATAAGACTCATGAAGCCGCTGGTAGAATTCAGGACATTATGAGAGATATACTACCATTAAAGGTTCCTGTTGTGGTGGATGTCGAGATAGGTGATAATTGGGGCGAGATGGAAAAAATAGAGAATAAGAAATAGTCTTTTGGTATAAAAAAACCTCTGCTTAGAGAGGTTTGTGATGAGCTTTTCTTTTTTCAAACCATTCACCGACATTTACTAAGATTAAAGTGGCAAAGGCGAATAAGAGAGAGGCGATGGCTCCAAGGAGTATAAAATAAAATGTGCTTTTCCAAAAACCAAAACACATACCGAAGACATCAAAAGATATCTGAGCGATTCCGATAACAGAGAAGAAAAGCCCTGATAAGGCACCGGCCAGCAAGGAGAAGCCGAAAAAGTGTATTATATAGGATAAATTGGAGCGATCATGGGTTGCCATGTATGCCTCCTTGTTGGGGTAAAAGAGCTGTTTGTGCATTGTATAATATAATCTTTATTATTATTTATCAAGCTATGACAAAAAAATATCTTAAAGAATTGAATGGTAAGAGGTTGGCATTTTTAGGTTTGGGCGCGGAGAACGCTTCTTTTATAAAATTTTTATTAAAAAGAAGGGTGCCCTGCCACATAACGGTTTGTGATCCTAAGTCTGCAGCCGAGCTGGGAGACAGGTTTTTAGAGGTGAAGCAACTTGCTCGAAAAAATAAGTTGCCGGAGATCGGTTTTATGACCGGGAAAAACCATGATTCGCATCTGACGGACTTCGATATCGTGTTCAGGTCTCCTGGCCACCCTCTTTTTTCTCAAAGTTTATTAAAGGCCAGAAAGACTGGTGTTTTGATAGATAGCCCGATGCGCGCTTTTTTTAAGCTCTGTCCGACTAAAAATATCATCGGTGTGACAGGCTCGAAAGGCAAGGGAACTACTTCGTCCTTGATCTTTGAAATGCTTAAATCGTCAGGGAAAAAGGCTTTTCTTGGTGGTAATATTGGCATTGCCCCGTTTGATTTTTTCGACAAATTAAGTGCGACGAGTTTTGTTGTCTTGGAGCTTTCAAGCTTTCAACTCGAAGATCTTGATTTAAGTCCTCATATAGCCGTTTTTATCAATATTTTTAAAGATCACCTAGCTCCGGCCGACAAGAACAATCCTAACTATCATAAAACGATGCGAATATATTTAGAGGCTAAAGCCAATATATTTAAGCATCAAAAAAGTAGTGACTGGCTAGTGGTCAATGAAAAATTAAAAAATAAGATCGAGGGAACCGGAGCAAAAGGCAAAATTTTATTCTATAGCAAATCGGAATCAGCAAGTAATTTGATCGGTGAGCACAACAAAGAGAATATCGCCGCCGCAGAGGCAGTGGCAAAAATTTTAAAGATAAAAGAAACAGCGGTAAGGTCGGCGCTTAAAAAGTTTAAAGGTTTGCCACACCGTTTAGAGTTTGTAGCTGAAAAAAATGGTGTGAGATATTTTGATGATAGTTTTGCGACGATGCCGGAAGCCAGCATGATCGCCCTAAAATCTTTTAAAGAGCCGATCGTGCTTTTGGCTGGAGGGGCAGATAAGGGTTCGGATTTTAAATTATTTGCCAAAGAAATAAAAAAGAAGGTTAAGGCTTTGATCCTTTTTTCCGGCAAGGGTAGCGAAAGACTGAAAAAGGCATTAAAATCGATCGGTTATGATGTTTGGGCTGAAGTCGATAATATGAAAGATGCTGCTCGCTTGGCAGTTGGAGTGGCTGAAAAAGGTGACGTAGTATTGCTTTCGACTGGTTGCGCTTCTTTTGGGTGTTTCAAGAATTACAAAGAGCGGGGCGATAAATTCAAGCAAGAAATAGTTTAATATGAAAACAGGGCCACAAAGCCCTGTTTTTTTATTGAGCATAGAGAAGATTAAGTATATTATATAAAAATAGTTTTCCAGATAAAAACGTTAGACGATTGCTTTGAGGGTGCTATAATATATGTATATTATGCCGAACGACAAATATCGATCCAAATCTGATTTTTATGAATTTCCTCAAGGTTTTCTTTGGGGTGTTTCGACGTCTGCTTATCAGGTGGAGGGCGGGGCGATCAATGATTGGAGCCAGTGGGAAATGTCCGATAAGCGCTTAGCTTATTTGCGCCGCAAAGGCTTAAGCTATAAAGAATTTGTGGCTGGTAAAGCTTGCGATTCTTATAATCGTTATGTGGACGATGCCGAGTTGGTAGCTCATTTGAATTGCGGAGCCTATCGTCTTGGCTTGGAGTGGGCCAGGATCGAGCCGGTAGAAGGTGAATTCTCTTCCGAAGCTATAGATCATTATCGCCACGTTCTTTCTTATTTGAGGCATCGCGGCATAAGAACGGTCGTTACTATTTGGCATTGGACTAATCCGATGTGGTTAGTGGCCGAAGGTGGCTGGGCCAATAAAAAGGCAGTGGCCTATTATAAGCGCTATGTTAAAGTTGTAGCTAAAGAATTAGGTGATTTAGTGGATTATTGGATAACAGTGAATGAGCCGACGGTTCATGTTATGAATGGCTATATCAAGGGCAATTTCCCTCCTAATAAAAGAAATTTATTGCAAGCTGCAAAAGTCTATTTGAATTTAACCAAGGCTCATTGCGAGGCCTATGATGCGATCCATGCCATTCGACCAAAGTCATATGTTGGCTTGACTCATTTGGGCAATAATTTCGATCCAGCGCGTCGCTGGTTCCTCCCGGAGTTGATTTTAGCGGCTGGGTTTAATTTTTTTGCCAATGGTTTGCTAATTCGACGGGTCAAAAAACATTTAGATTTTTTTGGGCTTGATTATTATTTTCATAATCGCATCGTTTGGTATCCACCTTTTATTCATAACAAAAATAAAGAGGTTACGGATATGGGGTGGGAAATATATCCTAAGGGAATATATAATGTTTTAAAATATTTAAAACGCTTGAAGAAGCCGATCATAGTAATGGAGAATGGATTGGCCGATGCCTCTGACCAAAAAAGAGAGAGATTTATTAAAGATCATCTTTTTTGGGTGCATCGCGCTATCTTGGAGGGTGTGCCAGTTTGGGGGTATTTCCATTGGTCTCTTTTGGATAATTTTGAATGGGCACATGGCTGGTATCCGAAGTTCGGACTTTGTGGCTTTGACCGGGAAACATTCGAGCGTTATATCAAACCAAGCGGACAGGCTTATGCTGAAATTTGCCGCCAAAATGGTTTTTATTGATATATTATGTGGTTGACAGTAGCTATTTTCGCTTATTTGATAAATGCCGGCGTCTTTGTCGCCGATAAATTTTTATTGTCGAAGAAAATACACTCTTCGATCGTTTATACTTTTTTTGTCGGTATTTGGAGCTTCCTTAACGTTTTTTTACTTTTCCTCGACCCTTGGGTGCCGAATGTTCAAGAGTTGATATTGGATCTTATGGCTGGCATGTTGTTTTTGGCTACCTTGGTCTTTTGGTATAAAGCCTTGCATCAATCTGAGGCCACCCGCGTCGTTCCTATAGTCGGAGCCATGACTCCGATCTTTTCGTTCTTGTTGTCATTCGCTTTCATGGGTGAAAAATTGGGAGAAAAAGAACTCTTAGCTTTTATCATATTGATAATCGGTGGTGTGCTTATATCTGTTAAGCGCACTAAATTCTATGAAGTGCAAGCTGTTATCGAGCGTTTTAAAAATGTATTCGGCAATACCTTTGGGCATATACATGCTAGCTTTCGGCCTACGCAGAGATTGTTGATGAACTCGTCCGTCTCAGCTTTTTTCTTTGCTGCCTATTACGTTCTTATAAAATATGTTTATACTCATCAGCCGTTCGTAGGTTCTTTTGTTTGGTCTCGCTTCGGAAGTTTTATTGGTGTGAACATGATCTTATTAGTTCCGGCTTGGAGGCGTTTGATAAAGGAGCATAATAACACTCCTGGAAAGCCGATAAATTGGCCATTCTTTCTCTTGGTGCGTGCCAGTGCGGCCTTTGCGTTTATTTTGCTCAACAGAGCCATTTCTTTAGGCAATGTCTCGCTGGTCAATTCTTTACAAGGCACTCAATATCTCTTTTTAGTCTTGTTGGTATTCTTCATATCTTCTCGATATCCTAAACTGTTCAAAGAAGAACTCGGTGGAGGGGTGCTGTTTCAAAAGATTTGTGGCGGGCTGTTGGTCGGCATTGGATTATATATGTTAGTTTGAGATAATTTAAGACTTAAGATTTAAGAATTAAGGGCGTAATTCCTAAATCCTAATTTATAAATTATCTTTTGTGTCTGTCTTTTTGGTTTTATTTTTTATTTCCTTTGCTGTTTTAGCCTGGAAGCGCATTGACTGGGCGCTAATGTTGTTATTGGCCTCTTTGCCATCTTATGTCATTCGTTTTGATATCGGGCCATTGCCATCTACGCTCTTAGAGGGAATGATATTGATCTCGTTTTTTGTTTGGCTCTTTACTAAGACCCGCTTTTTTGATTTTATTCGTGGTCGGTATAAGATAAAGGATTTTTTTTCTAATAGCCCATTTTCTTTAATTAACAAAGAGAAGCGATCGTTTTATCCGTTTGGCATCGAGATCGTGTTGTTGGTTTTCGTATCTTTTGCCGCTGCTGGGATTAGTGGATTTACCTCCAACTCGTTAGGAATTTGGAAGGCGTATTTTTTCGAGCCGGTTTTGTTGTATGTTATGATCCTGAATGTTTTTCAAGGACGCAAAGATGTCGAGAGAATGATTTGGGCTTTGGGCTGTGGTGCTTTAGCCGTCGCCTCTTGGGCGGTGGTGCAAAAAATTACCGGTCTAGGCATAGACAACCCTCTTTGGGCAGCAGTAGAAACTAGGCGCTCGGTTTCGTTTTTTGGTTATCCCAATGCCGTCGGTCTTTATTTAGCACCGATAGTAATGATGCTTTTGGGGGTGATCGCTGCCTCTCATCAGAATAACCATCCCTTCCTTTCCGCTTATCCTGGAAAATTCGTAAAAGAATCTTACGACTGGAAACGTTCAAAGACTAAGGCCTTTTTAGCCTTTGCGGTGATAATGTCCTGTTTAGCGATCTTTTATGCGAAAAGCGATGGTGCTATGGTGGCCTTGGTCGTCGCTTTATTCGTTGTTGGAATGCTTGGCAATAAAAGGACATTGCTCGTGACCATTTCTTTAATTATTTTTTCTTCTGTAGCTTTATTTTCTGTACCTGGCGCATTGAAAAAAGTAGAAAGTAAAATGATGCTGCGCGATTTTTCTGGACAGGTCCGAATGGCTCAGTGGTTAGAAACTTGGAAAATGTTGAAAGATGGTCGATTGTTTTTTGGCTCCGGACTCTCTGGTTATCAGAAAGCTATAGAGCCGTATCATGTTCCAGGAATATTCTATGATGATGGCACGGACCCAGAGTTTCATCGTCATGTGGTTTGGGATAACGAATATAAAAAGAAAGTTTGGCGTCCGGTCGAGATATATCTTTATCCTCATAATATTATTTTGAATTTTTGGACGGAGCTTGGTTTAGTTGGGGTGTTGTTGTTCATTTGGATTATTGTTAAGGCTATAGTGTGTTCAGTACTTGGTATTCGGTATTCAAGAAAAAGCAAAGATAGTTCTGGTTTGTTTTTATCCTTGGGTGTTTTAGGTGCTCTTGTAGTTATCGTAATTCATGGATTAGTCGATGTCCCATATTTCAAAAATGACCTCTCTTGCTTATTTTGGGTAATAATTGCCGTTATGGCTTTAATAAGAATGCAACAAAAAAGCCCCGCAACTCGTTAAGAGTGCGGAGCTTTATTCTTATTGCGGCCGACGCAATTTGAATATTACCACGTTTCCAAAGTCTTCGCTGCTGACTTCAAGTCCAGCGACATTAGCCGCTATTTTTGCTACGTTAATAGCGTCGTTAAGCGACAGTTGTTCTTCGAAGACTATTTTGTCGTCGGAATCTTTTGACCCGTTGTGCCAGTAGTAAGTCTCGGCAAGACTTAGTCCAGACATAAACGCTTTTGAGCGTTTATCGTAAAAAAGAACCATTTCCGGAAGAAGAGGAAAGATGTGACCTTTACAATCTTTCAATTGAACCTCCTTTGATAAAGAACCTAATTTTATACCAAATTCTTTAATTTTAGGCAATAGCGTCCTTTTGTTAGTGTTTTGACATTTTTCCATAATAATATAGAATGGAATAAAGCCTTGAACAGCTTGTTTTTAATTTTGGAGAGGTGCCAGAGTGGTCGAATGGGCCTGACTCGAAATCAGGTGTGCTCGAAAGGGTACCGGGAGTTCGAATCTCCCCCTCTCCGCTAAAAAATAGGATCTGACCTTCGTCAGATTCTATTTTTTTGTCGACAAAGAAGGGGGAAATTCGAAAGCCGGAGACGATGTCCGAGCTTGGCGAGGACCGTCGAGGCCGGGTCGGGGCGCTTAGTGAGCGCAGGCCACGCTTTAGCGGGGACTAGCGACACTTAGCGACCGTGACCGAATCTCCCCCTCTCCGCTAAAAAATAGGATCTGACCTTCGTCAGGTTCTATTTTTTATTTTTAACGATCAAGGTTGTCTTTTGGCGTTAAAGTGTTATAAGATGAGTATATGACAACAAGACATTCTATTTATCGACTAACATTGTTGGGGGTGCTGATGCCTTTGATTTTTTGTGCGGCAAAAATTGAGGTCGACACTGACGGGGATGGATTGTCGGACAGGGAGGAGAAGACCGTATATGCTACGGACTTAGCTAAGGCCGATACAGACGGCGATGGATATAGTGATGCCGTTGAGGTGTATCATGGATTTTCTCCACTTATCGCTGGTGGCGAAGCGATTTTATCTGAAGTCGACCTAGACGTCCCTTATACTAATGAGGCCCCAGATGACAATTGGACTGGCCCATGGAAGAATGCTTGCGAGGAATCCAGTATGGCAATGGTCGAGAAATTTTATCTTGGGCAAGCATCAATGACAGTAGTAGAGGCCAAGGCTTTTATGCAAATGATGTTCGATAAACAAAACAAGATCTATGGGTCGAATTCAGATTCCGATTCGGTGCGTACGAATAGATTGATAAATGAATTTTCTTCCTATAGTTCTTTTATAAAAGACAATCCGACGATAGATGATATAAAAAAGGAAATAAACAATCGCCGTCCAGTCATAACTCTTCATTACGGTTTTGATCTTAAGAACAAGAATATCCCGTTTTTATCGACCGGATCTTCTTATCATATGATGGTCGTGGTCGGCTATGATGATATAAAAAAGGAGTTTATAACTAATGATCCAGGAGACCGCAAAGACGGAAAAAATCATCGCTATGGCTACGATCTATTTATGAAGACGCTGCATGATTTTGATTTTAGCGTTAAAAAGGCCAATGGTCCGGCGCGGGTCATATTCACTTATCCAAAACTAGTTAAAACTGCTCATTCGCCAAGGATATTTTATATCGACGGCAAAGAAAGACATTACATAACGAATCCAGCCGCCTTCGCTTCTAATAAGTGGAGCTGGGCAGCGGTCAATGTCGTCGAGGATGAATGGTTACTCGGATTTTCTTTGGGAGAAAATATAATTAAATAGATCATATGGAAAACGAAAAAGATATAGTGAAAAAAATTATCAATGACGCTAAAAACGCCAAGGCAGAAATCAGGAAAAGATCCATCTCTTATATAGCGGCGGCATTCGGTCTCGTGGCCGGACTAGCCTGGAATGATGCGATCAAGAGCTTGATCGACGCACTTTTTCCTCGCTCCGGTGATGGTTTGGCCGCTAAATTTGTCTATGCTTTTTTGGTCACGGTCTTAGTCGTCGTTGCTGTGTATTACCTAGAATCACTTTTCTCCAAGAAAGAAGAAAAATAATTTTTATGGCGGAAAAACTTGATTTTTTCCCATAAAAAGCTATAATATCCTTAGCCTTTTTTGAACGGGGCTTTTTGTTTATTTTAGCGAACAGTTGCTTTAAAGCGCGGGGCATAGTATAACGGTAGTACGCGCCCATGGGGTGGGTGTAGTCTGGGTTCAATTCCCAGTGCCCCGACACATCCAAGGATGCCTAAAGGACAATTAGCTCAGTTGGCCCGCCTCGACGAGATGAAGCTCGTCTTCAGCGAGGCGGGTTAGAGCGTTGATACATTATATAAAAAGAATAAAGCAAGAGATTGAATGAAGGACAATTAGCTCAGTTGGTTAGAGCGCTGCATTCACATTGCAGAGGC
>CAZJPG010000013.1:0-39826 GCA_964547855.1 uncultured Gammaproteobacteria bacterium
CTGACGCCCAACGAGGCGTTGGCTAAGGTGCAAAATGTGTGTTCCTAAAACAAATGAAATGGTCGCTACTGCTAAGTTTGGCTATTTTTATTGACATTGTTTAGTGAATATGTAAAATTATACATCTAATATTGCTCATTTTAATCTAAAAGAAAGAGGTGGGACGTGATAAGGAATGTTTTTTGTTTGTTGTTCTCGTTTTTGTTTGCGGTCTATGCTGCGGACTGTAATTATGTAGACGATCTTGGCAGGTCATCCGCTAAGGATGCTTTTATCTTTATCTCTTGGAATGCCTGTAATTTTGGGTGTTCCAAGTCCGATAAAGAGATCGGTTTTATGGCTAACGTGTTAAGGTTTGCCGATATCGTGGCGATCCAGGAAGTCAGTACGTCTGATTGCGGTGCGCAGACCACGGCTAAATTAGCCGACGAGCTTAATCGCAAAGGCGCGAAATGGGATTATATCGTCACTGAATCGACTCATGACAGCCCTTCAAAGGAGAGATATTCATTTCTTTGGAAGACTAAAAGAATATCTCTAATGAGTCGGTCTTGCTTGGTTGTGTTTGAGTTAAGTCCTGGGATGGAACGCGAGCCAGCGTTGGTGCGGTTTAAAATTGATGGCAAAGAGCTATATATAGCCTCATTCCATCTGGCGCCAACAAAAAAGAATCCTCGTGCCGAGATCGAATTTATCGGAGTCAATAAGAAGCTTTTTGATAAGCCGAATATTGTCATGGCTGGTGATTTCAATCTTAGCCATCTTGAAATGAATGACATCGTCGAGATGGCTATGGGATTTAAAAGCAATATTTCTGGAGAAACTTCACTAAAAAGCAAATTGACTAAAAAGGGAAAATACTTAAACAAAGAGTATGATAACGTTTTTAGTAAGGGTGTTGTCGTGCGTCGAGCTGGAATAATCGATTTCGTATCCAAGATGGCCGCTACTGGGACTATAGACCTTTCTTCTGAGGAGAATGGTCTAAAAAAGGCCAAGCAGATAAGTGACCATTTGCCGGTTTTTGTAGAACTTTCTTTTTAGTGTTTTTGCGACAAGTAACGAGCTGGAAACGGCTCGTTTTTTATTTTTTAATAATTTAAAAAGAGGGGGTGCGTAAAGATTAAAGAAATATATTGATTTTTATGCTAAGATTAAAATCGGAGGAATATTAAAATTATAGAAAAATATGCGCAAATCATTATCTATCTTGCTTTTACTGGTCTTGATGCCGGCAGTGGCAGTTATGTCGTTGATCTTTTCTTTTAAGGCCAACGTCTTTAAGGCTGATTTTATAAAAGAGGAGTTATCCTCCAGTCAGATTTACTCAATTCTTGAGGATAGTTTGGCCACGTCCTTTTCATCGTCGGATATAGTTGGCGCATTGCCTTTGTCAAAGGAGGTTTTGAATGATATTTCTCGCCGCGCAATTTCCGCGTCTTGGCTTAAATCTAGCGCCGAAGGAACCATTGACGATTATTTTAAGTGGGTCGATGAGCCAAATAACACCCCGCTATCTTTGCCGGTCGACCTTTCCGATCCCAAGAGGGAGTTCTTTTCTGGTTTGGATTATTCTCTTGGAGAGTGGTTGAACGATTTGCCAAATTGCACTATAAAAATGATAATGAATAAGGAGTTCTGCCGCCAACCAGGAATGAACGTGGCGCAGATCAAGGACCTGTTAAAATTGGAGAGTATCGATTTAGTTGCTATTCAAGGTCAAGTTCCGGACAAGATCGATTTGGCTGATCCGAATATTCCGGTTATTACTTTGACGGATGGAAAGGATTTTGACCTTGCTAAGGAGATCTCGCCTTTTATACAATTTTTGATCAAGGAAAAAGATGTTTACAATAGGATCGTTAAGAATTATTCCTATGCTGCTATCGCTTGTTTTGTCTTGATCTTACTTTATTTAATCTTAAACATTAAGGGGCTGAAAAGATTTTTGCGCTGGTTCGGCATAATGTTCGTTTCTTTTAGCGTCCTTCCTTTGGTCATGGATTTTGCTAGTCGCCGCATAATAGAAAAGACTATCTTGGCCAATCAATCCTTGAGTAGTGGGTCGGGCATTGCCTTGTCTTCTGTTTTGCCGGGCATAATACGTGATTTTCGGGCAGCGGAGTTTTCTTTGGTTCTGGCGGCTGGCATAGCTTCATTAGTGATTGGAATTGCCTTGATAGTGGCATCGTTTTCATTGAAAACAAAGGTCGTTGAGGAAGTGAAAGAAGGGAATTAGAATACTCTTTTATTTTTTGGAAATTTAAAAACCGCAACTAGAAAAGTCGCGGTTTTTTGTTGAACATGTTGATTTACGTTCAGTAATTGAAAGTTCCATAGGCGGTTTCAAGAATAACTTGATTTTCACCCTCGCAGCGTTCGCATTTACCGAGTGTGTGAAAATTGATCATGGAATGATTAGCTGCTTTTTCAATGGCTCTGTATAGCTCTGGGCATCTTTTTCCGATGATATCAAGACCAACACCACAATTAAAGGTTTTGAACATGTTTTTCCATCCTTCGCCGGTCTCTGACTTGATGAGTTGAAAGATCGGTGGTGGTTCTATCATTCCTTTGATATAACGAATGCCGCCTTGTCCGACGTTACGGATCTTTGTGGCTCCTCCGCCGGTGTTGACACTGATACCATGGAGAGTGTGTTCGGCCTTTGTTTTTTTTAACTCGTCCATTAGACGGCGAATGAAGATCGCCCATTGTCTGGTGGGGGAGAGAATCGCTTGGCTTATCTCCATGCCCAGTCCTTCTGGTTCATCTCCGACTTTGAAACGTCCTTTGTAGAATTTTCCGCCTGGACGACGAAGGAAGGGGTATTTTTTGTTATAACCCACATCCATCAAGGTTCTGGCCAAAGTGATGCCATTGGACATTATTCCGGAGTTTTCCTCTCTCTCCCAGGATGCTCGTCCATCGCTTGAAAGACCGTAGATGACATCTCCAGGCTTAACATTGCCACGTATGACACCACCACTTCGCATATGCGCATCGATTGATATGTCGAAGGCTATATTCAGCACATTGTCAGGAAGGTCGGCTGTCTCTCCGCCTAGAAAGTAGAAAATGAAACCATTGTCTCTGTAGAGTTTTTTTAACTCTTCAAAGCGCATCGACAGAATTTTCATCAGCTCTTTTTTGATCTTACCAGCAGGTAATCCGACATTGAGGCAGTCGATTATCTTCCAGTAGCCATAGACGAATCCAGAAGCGGAAATATCGGAAGTGTTCATGGACATACCATCGTCGATCATCCCGCCAAAGATCTCTATATTTCCGGTTTCCAAGAAGTACAAGAATCTTTGGATCGATTTGCTGCCATCACCATCGGCGTGCGACGTAGTTACCCATCCCTTTCTGGTCGGATCTTTGATGATATTTACGAACGCTCCTGGGTAGTCATTGTCGATGATGCCGGAAAAGGCCTTGCGGACAATGCCCTTGCTGGAATCTACTCCTAATTTTTTGTACAGGTCGGTCATTCTGTGACTCCTTTGTCTTGAAAAATTTTTACACAGTGGAACTTATTTTAAAAGGTCATTTTCATCGTTTAGATGACTTATAAAATTACTACAAGTCTGCACATAAGTCAATGTGGTAAATTTTGGCGTTGATTATATGTTTGTGCTAAAATAAGACACAAAGATGCTGTCGAGTTTAGTCTTTGTGATTAGATCTTCGATAAAATGAATATTTTACGGCGTTTAGCGTATTAATTTAGGAAGGGGCATTATTCGATAATGGTAAATGAAAACCCAGACAATTTGAGCGATGAAGAAATCGTTGACTTGGTCCTTGAAGATCAGAGTCGTTTTTTACTAATCATTAATCGTTACAAGGATAAACTTTTTAATTTTATCAGAAGAATAACCAATACTGGAGTGGAAGATGCTGAAGATCTACTGCAGGATATCTTCTTAAAAGTATATTTGAATATAAATAGCTTCGATCGCGGGCAGAAATTTTCTTCCTGGATATATGCCATAGCTCGCAATCAGGTTATTAGCAATCATCGCAAGCTTAAAGTTAGGCCAGAGGGACATTCGGTCGGGATCGATGATGACGGAGCTGAAAAAATAATATCAGATTTCAATATTGGAGAAGATTTCGATTCCGGCTTGGCAAAAGAAAAGGTTTTGTATACCTTGGATGAATTAAAGGCGAAGTATAGAGAGGTTTTGGTCTTGAAGTTTTTTGAAGACAAAAGTTATGACGAGATATCCGATATTATAAAAAAGCCGGTTGGTACAGTCGGTTCGATGATAAACAAGGCTAAAAAGGAATTCAGGGATGAGTTTAAAAGGAAAAATATAAAATATGAGATATGACTTTAGATGAAAAATTCGGGGAGGGCTTGCTTCAGCGAATAGAAGAAAAGAAAATCAAGCCTTTGGCGAGGTGGAGATTTTTGCTTAAAGATTGCGTTGTGTGGGGTATGGGCAGTCTTTCTTTGGTGTTGGGTGGCTTGTCTATGTTATTGGTGTTTTTTATGTTGAGCCATAACAATCCGGATTCTTATGAGATGTCTATAGGCAAGGTTTGGGATAAATTCTTTTTGATTGTTCCGACTTTTTGGATCGCTTGCTTGGCTGTTTTTATATTTATAATTTTTTATAACATAAAACACACCAAAAAAGGCTATCGTTATTCCGTTATGTCAGTGTTATTGTTCACTGTTTTGGCTAGCGCTTTATTGGGCGGTATATTTTATGTATTTGGTCTTGGAGACGCCGTTAACGTAGTTTTAGGCAAAAAGGCACCGTTCTACGATCGTTTAATGAATCCGCGAATAGATTTTTGGTCTAAGCCAAAGGAAGGGCGCTTGACTGGGGTCATAGATTCGGAGATGGATGATGGTTATATAGTATTTGACCGTGGCGGTAAAGAATGGAGAGTCATTACGACCAAGGCCAGAAAAAAGCAATGCGTTAATATCGGAGTTGGCCGCTCGGCTAGATTTTTAGGCGAGATTCAAGGAAGTGATGAGTTTGTGGCATTGGAAATACTTCCGGCGATAGCTTCTGGTGATGGTTTTTTCGATCGTTTTGGCAGACCTCATGAGAAACGAGGACAATTTCAAGAAGAGTGTCCAGTTAAATAATGCCAGATAATTATTGTCTTGAATATTTTTTTAAAACCGCCTTTGATCGATCGGCGGTTTTTTATAATGAAGAAAAAAAGATATCCTGCGTATTAATAAGCAGAAGGGAATTTCCTAATAAATCAATTATCGTCAGTGACCATATCATTTTAAAAGTGTTGTGGTCGTCGACCAGCAAAATTTATGAATAAAAAGAAAGTTATTATTGTGGCTGCCTCCCTTATGGCTTTAGTGATCGCTGGCGGAGTCGCCACTTCCGTTTTCGCGGCAGAAGATAGTTCCTTGGGCATCGGAAAGTTTTTCGGTAAGGGGCATGGGCAAAATTTTCCGGAAATGACTGAAACTCAAAAAGCAGAGATAGAAACCGAAATCGATGCCGTTAATGCGGCCATAGAGGCTGGCGATTACAATGCTTGGGTGGCAGCCGTTAAGGCGGTCAATGAAAATTGTCCTACGCTAGAGAAAATAAATCCCGATAATTTTAGCCGCTATGTCGAGGCTAGAAAATTATCTGACGACGCCGAGGCTATCTTTAAAGAATTAGGCATTGATGGCAGAGGAGCTATGCTCGGTGGCGGAATGGGATTTAACAGATCAGGTATGAACGGCGATCATTTAGGTAATTTTGGTCGAGGCGGGCGTGGTCTTGGAAGAATGCAAAACGTCAACGCTTCAAACACTGACAATTAAGTTATTTAAAAAATCAAAAAATTTATGGCTCAAGATGAGTGTTTAAATCACTCTTTTTGAGTTTCTATTTACATAAGAAGGCCCTTGAAACGGTCTTCTTTTTGTTTTTTTATAAGGTTAATGATTGGGTTGCGTTATGATCGATATGGGGTTATATTAAACTTTAAGATTATTAAGATAAAATTTTTATGACAGAGTCCATAAAATCATTTCTTGCATCTTTTTGGCCATGGTTCTTTAGCCATGGGTTGAAGATATTTTTTATTTTAGCCATTTCCTGGTTGGTAACCTTGTTTGGTGGTATTTTCATCGAAAAGATCGTTAGAAAGTTTATTGTCACGGAAAAGACTTCCGAAAATAGAAATGCCGAAAGACAACGAGAGGATACTTTGATTAGAATATTCTCTACCACGATCAATGTTTTAGTTTGGATATTGGCAGGATTAATGATTATGTCTGAGCTTGGCTTTGCGGTGGGCCCACTTTTAGCGGCTGCAGGCATAGCTGGCTTAGCCTTCGGATTTGGAGGTCAGTATTTGATCCGTGATTTGATCAGCGGCCTGTTTATTATCATGGAGAACCAATATCGTATCGGTGATGTCGTTTGTTTTGAATCAAAATGTGGTTTAGTCGAGGATATTAGCTTACGCATGACAACTTTACGCGACCTTGATGGGACAGTCATCCATGTTCCTCATGGGGAGGTAAAGACTGTCTCTAATCTTTCCAAAGGTTTTTCTCGTGTCAACCTCAATATTGGCATCTCTTATTCTTCTGATCTAGAAAAAGTCATTGCCGTAGTCAATCGTATCGGGCAAGAATTATCCAATGACCCGGCTTGGAAAGAATCGATAATCAAAGCACCGCAATTTTTACGCGTCGACGACTTCGTCGATTCAGCTATTGTCATAAAAATATTAGGAGACACCCAGCCGATCAAGCAGTGGGATGTCGCTGGCGAGTTACGTAAAAGAATAAAATTGGCTTTTGACAAGGAGGGGATAGAGATACCGTTTCCGCAAGTAGTCGTTCACCGAAGTGATAAATAAAATATTTTCAAACAAAAAAGGACTGGTCTTCCCGGTTCTTTTTGAGTTCCATGAAAACTTAATAAATGCTAGAATTTATTACAAGGGCGACAAAGCGTCGGCCAGATTTTTTAACCTATGTTTTTCATACAATTATTAATACTTATAGTTCTTTCGGCTTGGTTTTCCGGCATGGAGATAGCCCTGTTCTCTCTTACTCCGGGAAACGTAAAGCACTTGGTCGTAGCTAGAAAGAGAAATGCTAAGTTGCTGCAAAAGATATTGAATAAAAAGAAACGATTACTGGTCGTTTTACTTTTGGGTAATAATTTAGTGAATGTGACCATAGCCAGCATGACCAGTCTTTGGGTTAATCAAAGATTTTCCAGTGGAGCCTTGGGTTTGGCCACTGGCGTTACGACATTACTGATACTGATCTTTGGTGAAATGGTTCCCAAGTCTTTTTTTCAGACTAAGGCCGAGTCGCTGTCTTTGGTGTTTGTTCCTGTGATCTATTTTTTAGAGACCGTATGTTATCCAATAATTTTCCCTCTGGAAAAATTACTTCTGTTTTTAACTGGCAAAAGCAAGAGAGAGTTAGTGTCGGAGCAAGAGTTCAAGGCTTTGAGCCGTGTCGCCGTTGAGAAGGGTGTTTTAGGTTTTGAGGAACATGAGATGATCATGAACGTGCTCAAATTCGATAAGGTAAAAGCTAAGTCGGTGATGACTCCTAGATATAAGATGTCTATCGTCAGCGATGAGGTCGCGATCGATCAGGTGGCCCATTTTATGGCCAAGGAGGGCTATAGCCGCTATCCGGTCTATCATAATCGCGAAGACAATGTCGTTGGTTATGTCCATTTAGTGGATGTCATGCGCGTGCTTAATAGCGACGATCGAGAGGACGAAATCTCTAAGCATATCAGTCCGATCATGAAGGTCGACAAAGACGACAATGTGGATAGGATATTCAAGAGAATGGTCAAAGAGGGCATACACATAGCCATGGTCTATAGGAACGGCGAGCAATTGATCGGCATGTTGAGTCTGGAGGATCTTTTGGAGGAATTGGTCGGGGATATAAAAGACGAAAACGATCGTCGATATGATGAAGAGTTAGAAGCGGCTGATTAATATGTTTTTGCGATAAAAAATCCGAACGCGCTGGTCGCGGTTCGGATTTTTGAAAAGAGCCTCAAAGCTTAAAGGATTCGCCGATTTTTGGTATGAATACGGATTCACCGCTCATACCTAGCGTCTCCATCAACTCGACCTTGAGGTCTAGGGCGGTCTTCCTTTCTCCGTGCAGGATGAAAATCTTGTTCATACCTTTCTCTTTATTGCTGTTGACTTTCTTGGCGTATAAGCAAAGAAAAGGACTGTCGGCGTGAGCAGAGAAGCTTTCAAACGATACGATGCTGGCTTTTACCGGTATCTCTTCGTCATTCATTCTTACTAGCGGCCAGCGTTCCTTGAGTTTGCGTCCAAGACTGCCCTCGGTCATATATCCTACCAGGCAAATCGTGGTGTTCGGCTTGCTTAGATTGCGCCGTAAATGTCCGCGTACTCGCCCAGCGTCGCACATACCCGATCCGGCAACGACGATGTACGGTCCATCGGCATCAAGCAGGGCGCTTGATTCGTCCGGAGCGGTGACCAACCTTAGACAGGAGTTCTCTTCACAGCAGAAAGGATTGAAATTCAGCTCTCCTTGCCCCTTGAAGAGTTTTGACGAGTGCCAGCTTTCCGAGAAGACCGAGGTTATCTTGGCTGCCATGGGCGAGTCGAGATAGATCGGCATTTTTGGTATATTTCCGTTGGCCATGTGCTTGGAGAGTAAATAAATGACTTCTTGCGTCCTTTCAAGCGCGAAAGAGGGGATTATGATCTTTCCTTTTTTGATGGCAGTAGTCCTTACGACTGACAATAGACGGCTAATTTCGACATTTCTCCTTGGATGAACCCTTCCGCCGTAAGTCGATTCTGTGAACCAGTAGTCGATCGGTTCTTCCACGAATTTCGGTGGAGGCAGAATTATTCCATCCGATCGCCCAAGATCTCCAGTGAAGCCTAGGTACTTGGTCTCTTCTTTGTCTGTCACCTTAATGATGCACACAGCTCCACCCAAGACGTGTCCAGAAGGATAGAATTTAAGTTCTATGCCTTTGGCCAATTTTATCCATTTTTCGTAGCCGTATCCACCCAGCTTAACCAAATCGCAAGTTTCTCGTACATGCTTAGTGGTGTAGAGTGGTTGATTTAAGAACCTTGAATAATCTTGGTGTCTTCCGATCTCATTTCTTCTGTTGCCATTATTTTTGGGGTTCTTTTGCCTTTCTTTGATTTTTTTATTCCTGAAAATAGCCTCATGAGACAGTATCTTGGCATTGTCTTCAAGCATTATCGGGAGTAATTTGGAAGTTTGTTCGGTGCAGTAGATGCTTCCGCTGAAACCGTTTTTGACCAAGAGTGGTATGCGTCCGCTATGGTCTATGTGGCCATGAGTGAGAATTATGCCATCCAGGGATTCCGGATTGAGCTTTTCAAGTAATTCGATATTCCTTTCCAATGCTTCGCGAAAGCGGCATTGTATCAGCCCAGCTTCCAAAAGAAAGCGATGCACTTTTTTTCCTATGTTTATTTGCAATAATGTACATGAACCGGTTAGATTATCTCCGTCGGCCACGCCGCCTAGAAAGTGCACAACCGTGCGAATACTCATTTGTCGGTGCTCCTTTTTGGTTGAGAGTTGAAATTGATAGCTTTGTCAAAGTTCGACTTTTTATTATCCCCCTAAAACGGAATAAATTCAAGAGGTTGATTTTGTGCTAATATATTAATCATGGACAATATAACATTATTCATTTTGGTCGCTCTTTTATTGGCAAACCTGATATCGTTATCGATTATGGTCTATGATAAGAATTTGGCCATAACCGGTCAAAGGCGTATAAGTGAAGGTGCGTTATTCTTTTGGGCTATACTTTTCGGTGGGTTAGGCATCTATTTGGGCATGTTGGCCTTTCGGCATAAGACTAGAAAGTGGTATTTTTATTTTGGAATACCGTTGATCATGGTTCAGAATGCCGCCTGTCTAATATTTATATATGAACTATTAAAGGGGGTTTGCATTGTTTTATGATAAAAAAGATATTAAGCAAGGAAGAAGAGAAAATATTCAAAGAACTATCGACTCCGGTAAAGATACAGGATTTTTTGGATACTTTGCCTAGGAATATGGAAAAACATGGCGACACCGTAATGTCGCCAAGAATGGTTTTGCGCGAAAGGAAGGCGCATTGCATAGAAGGTGCCTTGTTATCTGCGGCGGCGTTATGGTACCATGGTATGCCTCCCTGGGTGATCGATCTTAAGGCCTCGAACGAGGATTTCGATCATGTCATAGCTGTTTATAGGAAGAATGGATATTACGGAGCGATAAGCAAGACAAATCATGCTGGTCTGCGTTTTCGAGACCCTGTCTATAAGACAGTTCGTGAATTGGCTATGTCTTATTTTCATGAGTATTTGCATGACCATAATGATCATAAGACTTTGCGTGCCTATTCGGGGTTGATAGATCTTAAGAAGTTCGGCGACAAGTGGATAGTATCGGAGGAAGACCTTTTTGATTTAGCTTGCAGGCTTGATGATGTGAAGCATTTTCCTGTTGCGCCAAAAGCGAACCTGCGCATGTTGCGCCCGGCCGATCATATAGAATCGATGGTCAATCATATCGAGGAATGGAAAAAAAGCGATCCAAGGACATAAAACGACCGTTTTGCCATCACCGTATAAAAATAAAATCATAATATGAAAATAACTTCCGCAAATTTTATAAAAGGAGTGACCGGTCCCGATCGCTTACTCGAAAGTCATTATCCGCAGATCGCTTTTATCGGTCGGTCGAACGTTGGTAAATCGAGCGTTATAAATTCCTTGACCGGGCAAAAGGGATTGGCCATCACCAGTTCTTCTCCGGGTCGTACTAAACAGGTGAATATTTTTTTCATCAATGAGAATTTTTATATCATCGATCTTCCTGGATATGGTTATGCTAAATTGAGCAAAGAGGCGAGGGGGGATGTTACACGCTTGATCAATTGGTATCTATTTCTTTCTAATTATCCGCAAAAAAAGGTCGTCTTGATCGTTGATGCTAAAGTAGGGGCTACTAAGGATGACTTGGAGATGTTTTCGGCCTTGATCGAACATAAAAAGGATATTGTTATTGTGGCTAATAAAATAGATAAATTAGGTAGAAATGACCTGGTTAAGCAGTTAAAATCAATTTCTGAGGTCTTTGAAGGGGTTCTGGTGATCCCGTATTCAGCTGAAAAGAAAAGCGGGGTTAAAGAGCTTATTCAGGCCATCACTTGACCTTTTTAATTTTATGTGTTTTAATTAGTTTTTATCGGTTAAGCAGGCTTTACAAACGCCTACTGAAAGATTGTTCCGGTAGATTTATTTAATTTAAACAATCGATTAATCAAATTTTTATGGGTAGGTTTAATCAGAGCCGCGGCGGTTTTGGCGGTGGCAGAGATCGTGGTTCAAGGGGTGGTTTTGGTGGACGTGGCGGTTTTGGTGGTGGAAAGCCAGGAATGCATAAGGCTGTTTGTTCAGAATGTGGTGCTTCTTGCGAAGTTCCGTTTAGACCAACTGGCGATCGTCCAGTTTTGTGCAGCACTTGCTTTAAGGGTCCTGGACACAATGAGCCAAGACGTGAGTCTCGTCGCGATTTCGATCGTCCGAGATTTGAAGATAAACAAATGTTTGACGCCGTTTGCGCTAGTTGTGGAGATAGCTGCCAAGTACCGTTCCGTCCAAGACCAGGCAAGGAGGTTTTTTGCGATGCTTGTTTTAGTAAAAACGACGATCGCAAGGGTGGGGATTTAAAAGTTTTTGATCGCCAACCTTCAGCTTCTGGTAATTTCGACAAACAGTTCGAGGCTTTGAATTTTAAACTCAATAAGATCATCGAGCTTTTGGATCCATCTGCTAAACAGGAAGTCAAAAAGGCCGTTAAGGATATATTTGAGGATAAACCGGAGGTTTCAGAGGTCAAGACCGAGGAAGTCACCGAAGTTAAGGTTGAGAAAGCTAAGTCTGCTGACAAGAAAGCGACCAAGAAGACCGTGAAGAAAGAGGTAGAGAAGGCTGTTAAGAAACCGGTTGCCAAGAAAACCGTTAAGAAAGTTGCCAAAAAGAAATAAAGATATTATCAAGAAAAGACCGCTCATATAGTAAATGGGCGGTCTTTTGTCTTTTTTTGCCGGCAATATGTCTTTTTGAAAAAAAGTATCCACTTGAACTGTTTTCATAAAGAGGTATTATTAAAATATGAGACTTAGTAAGAAAAAAATTATCATACTTTCGGTCGTCGCTTTGGCCATAGTCGCCGTGACGATCTTCTTTTTACATACGACAGAGCCACAACCAGGAGAGGAGATAATTGAAAAACAGAAAATAGACATCGATCGTATTTTGGCAGAACGTTATGAACAGCAAATGAGCGACAATGGTGATACTGATCCTTTTGGGGATGATGGCATAGTCCGAGTTCTTTTCATTGGTCTTGATAGTCGTGTGGGGCAGACCGCTGGACATTGCGATGCGATTCAGATGTTAGAAATAGATAAAAATAAAGGAACGGTGGAGATAACGGCAGTGCCACGTGGCACCTATGTTCCGCTTACTGATAAACATCGACCACCTGGTGATTATTATGTCTCAAACTCTTGCGCGATAGAAGGTCTTGATTATGGTATAAAACAGATAGAGAGGTTATCTGGCAAAAAGGCCGATTATTTAGTTATGGTCGGCTTCTCTGAAGCTATGGGTATAATTCGCCAGTTAAAATTGCCTGGGCCAGAGACTTTGCGATGGCTTAGACATAGACAGGGTTATGCCATAGGCGAGCCGCAACGAGCTCATAATCACTCTACGTTCATTAAGGAGCTTTTATTGCGTTTTATGCCTAAGACAGATTCCAAATTAGATGCTTCTTGGGAATATGTTATTTACAAGATGGTTAGGACTGATTTGACTTTTGAAGAGGCAAGGAAAATAACGTCGGCTTTAATAGATATGAAGTTGTCCGATGAGCCGGACAAAATTAAACTGTCGATGCGTCCAGCCTATAACGTCGCTGATATCCCGTATAACGAAGATAATCTGACGGAGTATTTGAAGACCATGCTTGATCCGATCAAGAATTTATTATCACCTGATGATTATTCTGAAAAAAGCAAACAAGAGATAGAGTCAGAGATATTAAAGACGATCGACGAGGGCAAGGATGATACTGAATTTTTAAAATGGGCTTATGATAATCAAGTTTGGTTGCAGTTCGAGGATGATGATAGGCGAGAAGGATTGCAAAATGATCTGACTATTCGCTACGCCAATTCACTTCCTGATAAAGATGAGTCAAGAAAGATCGTCGAGGATTATGTTTTGGAAATGGAGTATATGGGGCTTTCCGATTGGGCAGAGAAGGGGAAACAAGTTATTGAAAGTGATTTAGGCAACAAGTAAGCAATAAAAAAATCAGCCTTTTTGGGGCTGGTTTTTTGTTTGACAAAAGTAAAAAATAATGATATTATATCGCTGTTCTTTTTTAAAACATAATAGGCTAATAGATCGGCTTATTTGGAAAAATAAAATTAAACCAAGAAAGGGGATTCTCGAATGGCCACAAGAGCGCTTGATGTCGTGACCATAATGAAAGCCTTGACCATGCTTGATGACGAGCTTGGGCTTCACAGCTGGATGGTGAGAAACAAGGAACAGGGGCAGACCGTGCTTTGGCTGGAGGCTTTTCGTGAGTATCTGACTAAAGTCACAGGCCTTAATGTTAAAGCGTCCAAGCTTTTTCAGGAGCTCAATGCATTCCTGTCGGAAAATAAATTCAAGCCCGTTATCGAGCCTTTTGACTCGAGCATGGGCTTGGGTGTCGTAGCCATACTTGATAAGTTGGTTAAATGGGTCAATGGTGCGGCCGATAAAACGACCATACGCGCCAGTTGCCGGGATCTGGACGGTTTCAAAATACCAAATTCAGGGGTGAATATCTACAAAGTCCAAGGCTTTAACGATCCGCGCAGTATCTTAGTCGAGCTGTTGACCAAAAGCGACGATACGTTGTGGATCTTTATGCATAACGACGATTCTTTGTCCGGTCTTGATCTGGTAAAGTTATCATTCGACGTTATGTCAGGACATCGTCAGTATAATCGTTCGTTCGAAGGCGCTCACGTGCCTATGCTGGATTTCGATATCGAGCCAGATATCAGTTGGTTGTGTGGCATGTCGTCGACGGGAAGGGATGGTAATTATTCCATAACGCAAGCCAATCAGCAGTTCAAGATGCGTATGGATGAGACCGGGGCCAGAGTTAAAGTTGCCACCTCAATGGTAACATATAGAGGCATGCCATCTTTGACCGGGCCCCTGGTCGTAGATCGTCCGTTCTATGGTTGGTGGACACAGAAAGGACTTGAGGCTCTTCCGATGGCGGCATTTTTTGCTGACTGGGATTCCATGAAGAAGCCTGCCGGTTCTCTTGAATATCTGTAGTCTTTGTTGATTCGCAGTTTTTAAAACCGCGACACTTTTTAAGGCGTCGCGGATTTTTATTTCCAGTCAAATTCTTTGCATAGTCGCAAAAAGACAGCGTTTGTCCATCCGAATCCGTCCTGTGTTTCGTATCGTAATTCTGCCTTGCCGATAGTTCCTTTTGCTACATCGTATTTCTCCCACATCTTCCCTGTTTCCTTAAAGACGTTGGCGTTTAGGTCTAGCCATTTTTTAGCTAATCGTTCAGCATCGTCGCGGTAGCCGTAATTCAGGAGTCCTTTGATGGCTATCCATTGTTGATTTGGCCAACCATTGGGCCAATCCCATTGCTTAAAGGGTTTTTCCAAGCCTCTTTTTTGAGTGTTGGCTAGTCCGTATTTATATTCGAAGCGCCTAAGATTTTTGACTATGGCCGCCGCTTGTTCTTTAGAGGCTACTCCTGCCCACAATGGATAGAAACCAGCCATTGACCAAAATTTCGATTTTTTATGTCTTACGTGATCGCTATCGAAATAAAATCCCTTTTTCTTATCCCAGCAATGTTCATCTATTAAGGCCTTGCGTTTCTTGGCCACTAATTTCCAATATTTCTGTTTTTTCTTGTCCTTTAATATTTCGTAGATGTCTGATAGGTCTGCTTCGTATTTATATAATAAACTATTAAGGTCTATGGGGGCTAAATCTAGACAGGATTTATTGAAGCGAGAGGTCTCGTCCCATCCTGATTCGTATTCGGCCAGAAAACTAGTTCGGTATGAACCAGCATAACGAGATAATCCGTTTTTTAATAGATGACGAGGCCATCTTTTCTTTGTGGTCCCACATTCATCCTGCCAATAGTCGCAGAGCTCATTTTCAGCTATCTTCGCTACTCGTTTCAACCATTTTTTATCATTATCATGTTCAAAGACTTCCATGGCCATGGAAGTTAAAAATGGAGGTTGGGATATGGCAAGATTGGGAAAGAAGTTCCTTACCGGCACATAACCAAGTTTTTTGATCAAGTATAAAAAATTATCGACCATCCCCTTAGCTAATTTTACGCGCCCAGACTCAACGAGTCCTAGTATTATAAAATAGCTATCCCAGTAGAATTGTTCATGATGGAAGTGTGAAGAATTGGGTGAGATATAAGGATTGGGCAATCCGAGATGTGTTTGACTGTCCTTTGGAAAATAAAAAGTTATCTTTTTCCAATAGCGCTCTATATAAGAGAGACATTTTTCGTATCCTCCTTTCATATACAAAATATTATATCATTAAAATCATTTAATGCTAAGTGAGCATTTTTTGCTTTTTATCACATCTAGTGCTAATTTAGATTCATGGATTTCCCGATTATCATAAATAAATATTTGGCCCAAAAAGGTATTTGCAGCCGTAAAGAGTCAGACAGACTATTGAAGTCTGGCAAGGTTTTTATTAATGGTCGCAAAGCTGAGCCTGGCCAAATGGTCAAGCAAGGGGATAAAGTCGAAGCTGATGCCAAAAGAGATTTTGTTTATTTGGCATATAATAAGCCGCGCGGCATCATTACGCATAGTCCACAAAAAGGAGAGATAGGCATAACCGATATAATCAAGGTCAAGGGCAAGGTTTTTCCACTAGGGAGATTAGATAAAGACTCTCATGGCTTAATAATCCTTACTGATGATGGGCGCATAACCGATCACTTGCTTAATCCCGAGTTCGAACATGAAAAAGAGTATCAAGTGTCTTTGACCAGGGCCTTTAATGATGTTTTTATTAAAAGAATGTCTTTGGGGGTAATTCTGGACGACGGTTATCGCACAAAAAAATGCCGCATCAAAAGATTGAGTGACAGATCTTTTTCAATAATACTGACAGAGGGTAAAAAGCGCCAAATTCGTCGCATGTGCCAATCTTTAGGCTATAGAGTCGTAGATTTGAAAAGGGTTAGGATTATGAATATAGAATTGGGCGATTTAAGAGCTGGACATAATAGGCAATTATTTGGGGATGAACTTTCTGTGTTTTTAAAGAAGTTAAAAGTCGACAAGGCTTGATTTTTAACTATTTTTACATTATTATAGAGTTAGATAATTATTTTTCATAAACTATGCAGAAGAAAACCAAATTAGCTCGCAAAAAGCATGCTAAAAAGGCTGGTAAGAATATCAAGAGTTTGTCTCATAGATAATTCTAGGGTTTGTACCAAAATTTAAAGCACTGAGCGATAAAATGCGTCTGCCAAAAGCAGGGGCGTTTTTTTATATATAAAAAGATGCGGTTATGACCGCCGTGGCCGTGATTTTTATTCCTTGTGATTTTATGGTCAAAATATTATCAACAGGCCATGGTCGGTTTTCTATTTTTTATTTTTACTATTTTATGTTATGATATATGTGCATATAAAAAATATAAAATAGGGTGACTGGCTAAGCATTTCTCGATAATTAAGAAGAGGTGCTATTTAATTCCGTTGCCCACAATAAAACTCTATGAAAAAAATCATCATCATCCTGCTTGTGTTGGCAGTGGCGATCGGTGGCGTCATCTGGCTAAGCCAAAAGATGTCCAATGGCGGAAAAGTCGACAAAAAAACCGCTTTGATCATCGGTCTTTCTCAAGGTAGCACCCTTGAGGAGCGCTGGAATACCGACAGTGCTTTATTTACCGAGAAGGCAGAGGAGTTAGGTGCTGTAGTTAATCGCGTGATCTCCAATAATAACGTCGACACTCAAATCGATCAGATTAGAAATTTGATCAGTCAGGGCGTTAAAGTTATCGTAGTAATAGCAGCTGATTCAGAAAAGCTAGCTCCAGTCGTAGATGAGGCTAGGGCCGCTGGTGTCAATATAATCGCTTACGATCGTATAATAAAGAATAGCGACCTTGATTATTATATTTCCTTCGACAACGTCAAAGTTGGCAAGCTTGAGGCTGAAAGCGTTTTAAGCAAGGTCAATAAAGGTGATTTTGCCTATATCGGCGGATCACCATCGGATAATAATGCATTTTTAGTAAAGGATGGATCGATGAGCGTTCTTAAACCTAAGGTGGACAGTGGTGATATCAAGTTGGTCATCGACGAATTTATGAACAACTGGGATCCTACAGAGGCTTACAATACGATCAAGAAATATTTGTCTACTGGTAAAAGTCTTGATGCCGTTGTCGCAGCCAATGATGGAACGGCTTTTGGCGTTATCAAGGCCTTGCAAGAGAGGGGTTTGGCTGGTCGCGTCCCAGTTTCTGGTCAGGATGCGGATTTAGCCGCTTGCCAAAGAATAATCGCTGGAACTCAAACAGCCACTGTGTATAAACCTATTAAATCATTGGCATACAAAGCCGCTGAAATGGCTGCGACTTTAGCCCGTGGTGAGACTCCAGAGACCAATAGCAAGGTTAGCAATGGTAAAACAGACGTTCCT
Organism: uncultured Gammaproteobacteria bacterium; assembly: GCA_964547855.1. GTDB lineage: Bacteria > Patescibacteriota > Patescibacteriia > Patescibacteriales > WJLG01 > JBAZHE01. Next base: position 17,808 of record CAZJPG010000013.1, read on the forward strand.
TCTTATTTGCTCGATCCAGTTATCGTTAACAAGGATAATATGATGGATACCGTTATTAAGGATGGCTTTCATTCTTATGATGAGGTTTATAAAGAGGCCGATAAATAATTGAAAGGCTGAATTAAACCAGATAATGGTTTTAAGAGATTAGAATTTTAGCGTCAAAAAACATGAAAGCAAAAATATTGACGGCGTTTTTGATGGTAATTTCCGTTTTATTCATCTCAGAGGCATTTTTCTTTGTGATGCATTTTATAGTCGTAAGGGAGTATCAGCGTATCACTGACAACGTGGTATCTGAATACAGATTAATCGACACCACATCGAATTTGGTGAACTCTTTTTATGACTTGATACAGTATTCCAATGATCAGCAGAGAATGAATGCTTTCAACGAAAATTTAACGACCTTACAATCCCTTTTGTCGAAACTCGATTCCAGTATCACGGATAGTAGTAGTTGGGCTGTTTATTCAGGGGTTAAAAGTACCATTAATGGTGTTGTGGAAAAATCAAAAAAGGGAGTAGATGCTGTTTTGACCGGCAATCTTTCTACCGTTACCCCATATTACCAAGAAGCTAATCAAAAGAATGGTTTCGTTAAGGATAATGCTGCTAATCTTATTTTAATGGAGCTTGGGCACGTAGAGGAGTCGCAAGCTAGGGTATATAGGATACAAAAATATAGTGAAGTGGTTGGTTTGACTCTTTTCTTACTCGTTCTTTTGTATTCTTTTTGGTATGCCCTCTCTTTTTCTCAAAGATTGGCCGGACACCTATCCAAACTAGTAGAGTGGTCAAAGGCTGTGTCTGGTGGTAATTTTGAGGCAGAGATCGATAAAAGCTTAAAAATAGAGAATGGCGAACTCGCAAAATTATCAGAAACGCTTACGGCCATCGAAACTTCATTAATGGAGAGTGGTAAAAAGGTTAAAGATTACGAAGGTAAAATATCTAAGGCTAAAAAGATCATAGCTGGAAAAGAAGAGCACATAAAGGAATTGAGTGGAGTAAGTCGTACTAAGAGTGAGTTAATGAGCATTGTTATTCATGAACTCAAGACATCTTTGGTGCCGATTTTCAATTTATCGGAAGTAATGGATAGAAACAAAGAGTCGCTATCGCCGGATTACCAGAAGAACATAACAGCTATTCGCGAAGAAGGAATAAGGCTTAATAATATCGTAAGACAGATGTTGCAGGCCGTGAGCGGTGAAAATGGTAATGGTATAGAAAAGGAGAGGTTTAATTTGGACGAACTGATCATGTCTCTAGAGTCTTCTTTAAGAATGTTGGCCGATAGAAGGGGTGGTAAGATAATTTTAAGTATTAGGGATAGGGGTGTTGTGATGAATAGTGATAGAGAAAAAATATCCCAGGTGATCTATAATTTTGTAGATAATGCCGTAGCCCACGGACCAAACGGACAAACAATAACAGTTGTAATGAAACGCATAGGCGAAGATATGGCAAGGGTGGAAGTCATTGATGAAGGAGAGGAGCTTTCAAAGGAAAAGCAAGAAGGCCTATTCTCTAAGTTTTTCAATCCAAGCTCCACGTCACCTGGCGATCATGATGGCATGGGCTTAGGGCTTTATGTTTGTAAACGCAATATAAAGATGTTGCAAGGCGAGATCGGTGTGACCAATGGTGATAATAAAGGGGCAATATTTTATTTTACAATTCCATTAATAATAAAGGAGGAAAAGGATGAAGAGGAGTTTTGACATAATTTAAGTCATTTTCTCTTTTAAAGTTTAACAGTTTAATTGCAAAATTCACGTCTCGCAACTTTGTGGCGGGGAAATCAAACTATGTCTACAAAAAACAAAGTTTTACTAGTTGAAGATGATCCAATGGTCGTCAAGATGTATAAGAGGAAGTTAACTATGGACGGTTTTGAGCTTTTCCTGGCCTTTAATGGGGAAGAGGGGCTTGTAGCTCTGTCTAAGAATCGTCCGGATATAATCCTTTTGGATATCATGATGCCGAAGATGAATGGCTTTGAAATGCTTAAAAGAGTAAAAAAGGATGAGCTCTGGAAGGATATTCCTGTGGTTATTTTAACTAATCTCGGTGATAATCAAGAGGATATGGACAGGAGCAAAGAGCTTGGCGCCAATGATTATTGGGTAAAAGCTAATTTGTCATTGGGTGAATTAACGGAGAAGGTCAGAAAAATATTGGATGATAAAAAATAAAGCATAAAAACAGGTTAAACCCGAATTTTATGATGAACAAGAAAATAATTTTTGGTTTTTCTGCTGCTGCGCTAATAATTTTACTTGGCGGCTTAGTTGCAGTTCTAAACATAAAACCAAGAGTGGAGAAAAAGGAGTTTACCCCTCCGCAGACCATTCAAAGGACGGAGGTTAACGCTTTGGTCTTTTACGATTGGTGGACTTCTCCTAGTGAGGTAACTGCTGTAAATGCCCTGATCGAGCTTTTCAAGAGTAAATATCCAGACACAGTTGTTACTCCTACTCCGGTGATCGGGGGCGCTGGTTATGCCATGATGAGTATTGTTAAGCCATTGGTCGCCTCTGGTCAACCACCAGATGCTTTTCAAATGCACGCTGGTTATGAGGGCATGCCTTATTATCGAGCTGGTCTGCTTGAATCAGTGGATGATATATGGGAGTCGGAAGGATTGAAAACAGTTATTCCTAGTGTGGTTCAGGAAATAAGCAAATTCGACGGACATTATTATTCTGTGCCTGTCGATATTCATCGTGTCAATCTGATTTGGTATAATAAAGATATTATTTTCAAAAACAATATTGACGTATCAAAGATCAAGACTTGGGATGATTTTTTTAGTGCCTGTGACGAATTAAAGGCTTCTGGTGTAAAATACCCAGCTCAAATCGGCGAACCTTGGACTGCGGCCCAAGTTTTTGAGCAGATGGTGGCGGGTGAGGGTGTAGATTTTTATCAAGATTGGGTCAATGGCAAGGTTACTTCAGCTAAGGACGCTAGATTATTGAGGGTATTGGAGACATTTAAAAAATATCTTAGCTACACCAACCCTGATTATGAAAAATTGACTTGGGATAAGGTCGTAGACAGATTGGCTAATGGTGATGCAGCCTTTGTGGTAATGGGAGACTGGGCAGATCGAGAGATGGGTCTGTCTGGTAAGAAATTCGGAACGGATTACGGGGCTATTGTGACTCCTGGAACCGATGGTGTATATGGTCTTTCTATTGATTCCTTTCAGCGACCTAAGGGTATTCTACATCCAACAAACGCTAGTCGTTGGTTAAGATTGATCGTTTCGCAAGAGGGGCAAGACACCTTTAATTCGTTAAAAGGATCTATCCCTGTTCGCACTGATGTTGATGTTTCTAAATATGATGATTATCAACGCTCGGCAATATCGGATTTTTGGAAGGCCAGATCGATGTTTCCTAGTGTAGTTCACGGAAGCGGAGCTCCGCAATCTTTCAAACTTAAGTTGACCGATATCGTGGCTGATTTTATTGTCGATCGCAATGTTGACAAAGCTGCGGCCGATATGACGACATATTCAGCAATAATAAATGACGAATACACTATTAATTGGTCTCTCAAATAAAGTAATAAATAGCAAAAATGAAAAATCCTTTTAAAATGTTATTTCGATCACTGATGAGCAAGATAATATTTCTTACCACGCTTTTGCTAATGGTGATCATTGGTTTTCAAACCTTTTTTTACGTTGGGACGGAGATAAAGAATATGGAAAACGTCTTAATTCAGAATAAGGAGGATTTTGTCCGTCTTTTGGCAATAAATTTTGGAGCTGCACAGTCAGTCGGAGGATTCGCTTTTCAGTCGCAATTGATCGAAGAGAGTATTAAAACTAAAGACACTTTATTTGTTAGATTCGTAAATCCAAGTGGTGAAATATATCTTTCGAGCTTGCAGGAAGATAAAGGAAAGATAGTCCGTGACGATGCTGTAAATACGACTCAAACGATAGTTAAGGATACTGTCTATAATGGCGAGGATATAAAAGTCGTCGTTTCTCCAAGCCCAGGAGGATACACGACCTGGCTTGGTTTTTCACAGCGCTCTATCGCTAAAGCGGCTACTGCTAATGTGTTCTCTCGTATGGCCATGGCTGGTGCTATATTATTGCTAGGCGTTCTTGGGTCCATATTTTTGGCCTTAGGAGTGACTAAGAATATTAGAATATTGAAGGATACTGCAGAAGAGATCACTAGGGGCAATTTAAAAGCCAAAGCCAATATAAAAAGCGAAGATGAGATCGGTCGTTTAGCTGAGTCATTTAATCATATGACCGACAAGCTCCTGACGTCGCGCAATAATCTTGAAAAGAAGGTTAAAGAGCTGTCGGAGGAGCATGGTCGCATGTCGTCTTTGGTCGAAAGCGTCAAACTTGGCGTGGTCATGGTCGACTTAAGTCTTAATGTTATTTTGGCTAACTCCGCAGCAAAAAAGATAGTCGGCAAAACACAACAGAAGGATTTTACCTTCAAGGAGCTCTCTGATAAGATAAAGGGAGATATCGACATTTCTCAAGCTTTAAGCTATTATGTTAAGTCAGGAAAGCCTTTGAATGTTCAGGAAGCTATGATCGGTGAGAGATATTTCCGCTTCTTTATGTCGCCTGTTCGTGATATAATCGACAAGATGTTCGTTGGCGCGGTTATGGTGATGGAGGATATTACAGAGGAGAAGAAGATCGATAAGATGAGAAGAGAGATAATATCCATAACCTCTCATCAATTACGCACGCCATCTACGATAGTTAAGGGGAATCTGGAGATGTTGATGTCTGGAAGTGCTGGAGATATGAATGATATGCAGAAGGAACTTTTGAATGACACTTATTTGGGTAACAAGAGAATGATTCGCTTGATTAATGATTTGATGGACGCTGCCAAGATAGAGGGTGGAGAATTGAAGATGCCTTTAGAGCCAGCTCAATTAGAGAACGTCGTCGGTGAGGTGATTAAGAATCTTGAGACAATGGCTAGAGATAAGAAGGTGACATTGACATATGACCGTCCTTCTAGTGAGTTCTCTCCGGTCAAGATAAATGTTCAAAGGATGTCACAAGTCATTCAGAATATTGTCGACAATGCGATAAAATACAGTAGTGCTAATTCTAACGGCAAAGTTGATGTTAGTATCATTGAGGGAGTGAAATTCCTAGAATTGGTCGTCAAAGATAATGGCATAGGAATACCAGAAGATGAACAGAATAAGATATTTGAAAGATTTTCTCGTGGTTCAAATTCTACCAAATTAGATCCAGGAGGAGGAAGTGGTTTAGGTCTTTATATTGCCAAGGCTGTTATGGAACAAGGCGGTGGTGATATCTGGTTTGAATCTAAGGAAAATGAAGGAACTGTTTTTCATGTAACATTCCCTTATAATTAATTACAGCCCGCTTATAAGGAGATGGGGCTATAAAATAAAATGGCTGACAAAAAAAGAATACTTATAGTTGAGGATGAAAGGCTTATAGCCAAGCCCTTGGCTATGAAGCTTCAACTTTCAGGCTTTGATGTTAAGAATGCCTATGATGGCGAAGAGGCGCTGGCTATTCTTGCTCAAGAAAAATTCGATGTAATATTATTGGATTTGATGATGCCCAAAGTCGACGGCTATGACGTTTTGTCCGAGCTTAAGATAAGGGGTGACATGACGCCAATAATAGTTGCTACAAACTTAAACCAGGAGAATAATATTTCTCGAGCCATGGAGTTGGGAGTAGTTAATTATTATGTAAAATCAGACATAACTTTGGACGAGATCGTGGCAAAGGTTAGGGGTGTCCTTGGTATCTAATAGACGATGATCGCCGCCTTCAGCTTTATTGCTTGAAGGCGGTTTTATTTTGATAATTATAGTGGTTTAAGCAGTTGATGGTGATTTAAAATATTTCCATGGTCGTTATTTTTTTGCTATAATCATTAGTTGTGAAATATATGCCGAAGTTTTTTTTAGGGCATACTATCGATGTCCGATTAAAAATTGTATTTATATCATTCATTTTTTTACTGATATTTTCGGTATTTTTAGCTTTTTTATTATTAGCTAATGATGGGCACTCCGTTAGTCGTAGAGTTTTTTATCATGGTTGCGGTTCTTCTTTTGACGTGGACAGGCATATTAGCAATGAGAAGATGCAGACAGAAGATGATTCATCGGGACGCGATGCCATAATGCCATCATCCGATTTTTGCCAGCTAGTAATGGTTAATTTAACTGACCGGTTATTTTTGAATAAGTCGGTGTCATATAGATCGTTTTTTAGGATCGTTTACTTAATATGAAGAATTATAACTCGGTTTTAAATCAATAAATTAAAATCGTTCCTATATCCCCTTGTAATTACACCCCGAAACTACCCGGTTTCGGGGTTTTTCACCATAAAAATGTTTTATTGACAATGTTTTTGGTCGGGAGTAGGCTTTAAAGAAGTCTTAGAAAAGACTTGTGTTCATTAAAAATAAGCATCATTTAAAACAGGAGGACGAAAAAGATGCACCGTAAGAAGAATAGTGAAGTGTCGGTATTATTCATTCATACTCCTTGTCCTGACTTGGACGAGGACCGCCTTGAGCCTCCATTGGGCATTCTTTATTTGGCTACGCTTATTTCCTTGGAAGGCTTCAACTGTCGTATTTGTGATCTTTCTGGTGTAAAAGAGGAGGACTGGGAATCGAAGTTGAGTTATGCTGATGTTTATGCTTTCTCGACTTATTCTGTCAATTTTCATTTAACCAAAAAGATTGTGCGTTTGGCGAAAAGTATTAATCCGAAAGCGACGACTATCGCTGGCGGACCACATGTCAGTGCTGACCCGTTGGACAGTAAGAGGTTCTTCAACGTAGTCATTGTTGGTGAGGGAGAGAGACGAATGTTGGAGATCATGCATGCTATAACCAGAGGAGAAAGGTTTAGTCGGTCTATATATGTGGGCCACCCGGTCCAGGATTTGGATTCTCTGCCTTTTCCTAATTATGATTTGGCAGATATTGATTCGTATACTCGCCGAGTCGAAGGACATAGAAGTATAAGCATGATAACTTCGAGAGGTTGTCCCTTTAATTGCGCGTTTTGCAACAGCCGAATATTCTCTCGGGGAGAACTCAGATTGCGTTCACCGGAAAAAGTTGTCGAAGAGATCAAGCTGCTCAAAGCTAAATATGATACTGATTATTTTCGTTTTGGCGATGATCTGTTTACATTTAGCCCGGCACGTACGATCGAAATGTGCAGAGCCATAGAGCCGTTGGGTATAAGGTATCGGGTATTTGCCCGAGCCTCAAGCTTGACGCCAGAGGCTTGTGCCGCTTTATATAAGAGCGGTTGTCGTCATGTGGCCGTTGGAGTGGAGAGTATGTCGGCGACCATGCTGACCAAGATGTATAAGCGTTCGACTCCGGAGCAAAATCGTATTGGTCTTCATAACGCCAAGGCGGCCGGATTAACGGTTCGTATCTATCTGCTCGTCGGTTTTCCTGGTGAGACAGATGAAACTTTCGAGGAGGGTTTAAAGGCCATTAAAGAATGCGAATTCGATGAGTTCGTAGTCTATCCTTTCATACCTTATCCTGGAACTGGCGTTTGGTCGCAGCCATATCTCTGGAATTGCGAAATAGATCGAGACATATCGAAATATGTTCAGGTGGGGAAAGAGCGAAAGACGTGCTTTGCCGTCACTATGCTCGATGGAAGCTTTACTCCCAAGAAAGTCGAAGAATGGCGAGCTCGTATGATAAAAGAATTAGAAGCTAAAACAAAATGGGCAGGATTTTCTCTGCCTACGAAGTAAAGGAGTGGTCATGAAAGAGAAAGATGGAGTCGTCTTCGGATTTCAATCGGAGCGGGAAAAGATATTTCCGCCATTAGTCCAGATCGCTTTGATCCACTACATCTGCAATAGCAGTTGTATCCATTGTCCAGTCGGTCAGTATAAACGCGGCTTGATGGGGCGAGACGGAAGGGGAGAGTTCGATCCGAAGAAAGAGAGTTTTTTCCCTTTTGAATTGTTTTGCAAGATAGCTGATGAAATGGGTAAATATCCATGGTCGATCTTGCGTTTTCACGCACGGGGAGAGCCGTTATTACATCCTCACTATGTCGATATGGTCGAGTATGCCAAAAAGGTCGGAGTCGGCACGTTGACGAGTTTTACTAACGTCATATTGCTTAATGGTGATATGGCCGAGAGATTACTCGATGCTGGTATAGACCTGTTGGAGTTGAGTGTCGACATGGCTACAGAGGCGGCGTACAAAGAGGTGCGCGGTACCGATAATTTCCGTAAAGTCGTGGCTAATGCCGAGGAGTTGATCAGGCGTCGAAACGCTCGTGGGAGCGGATGTAGGACGCGAATTATCGTCTCAGCCGTCGATTCTCCGCAATTCCAGCCGGAAAAAGAGGCTTTTCTGTCTTATTGGAGAGAAAGAGCCGATGAGGCGATCGTGCGCCCGTATCATACTTATGGCGGGCGTTTAAAACCGCCTGTCTCTGATAAGGTCGATGTTGTGCCTTGTGCGCAATTATGGACCAGATTTTCGATCAATCCTTGGGGCGGCGTCAATGCTTGTTTCAATGATTGGGCGGATATCGATATGGTGGGAGACCTGAATGACCCAAGTTCGTCCATTGCGTCAATTTGGCGCGGCGAGAAATTCGAAGGGATCAGAGAAAAAGCCTTGGCCGACCGCTGCGATCTTTCTTGTTGTGGTAATTGCTTGGCTACGATCAGTGGTTGGAATTACAGTTACCAGCTCTTGATAAGTAAACTCAAATCACGTGAACCGAACAGAAATTTGTAGGAGGTGTTTCTATGGAGAGAGCGCGTTTTACTTTGCGCAAAGAAAATATGACCTATGCGGACGGAAGTCCTTGTGGTGGTATTTTGCATGATACTAAGAAGTTATTCTGTCACACTCTTTCTCCGTCTATCTATTCTTTTTTGAAGATGGTGGCGGAAGGCGGTAGCAGTGGCAGCGTCCCAGGCCTTAACTGGTCAAAGGGTTATCCTTTTGTCTTTTCGCTTCACGATGAGGCGAAGCTCAATGAGCTTAGCAAGACGGATGCAGTCAAATTGCTCGGCGGTGGTTATTCTTTTACGGCTCCTGTCAGGGTTGTTGAGAATGCGATCGTTCCACAACATTGCCTGTCTATGCCCTTAAGGGTCTATCACACAATGACTCGTCGTTGTAACCTTGCTTGTCCGCAGTGTTTGGTCGCTAGTCATAGCGATTTCGAAGAAGATCGGATGTCTACGGAACAGTCCAAGGAATTACTTAACCGGTTTTACGAGCTAGGAGTGCCGGAATGGCGCTTCACTGGTGGTGAGCCGACTTTCTGTGATGATTTTTTTGAACTGGCCTTTTATGCCAAAAGACTGGGGATGGCTTTAATGCTCAACAGCAATGGTTGTTGGAATCAGGACATCATGGACGAAGTGCTTGATGTCGGTTTCAATGAGATCATCATCAGTCTTGAAGGTAATGAAGCTGTGAACGACAGTCGTCGCAGTGAGGGGTCGTATAAAAGGATCATGAGGACATTGAATGGCTTAGCGGATTACAACAGTTTTGTGCGAAGTGAATCGCCGGAAAAAGTGATTCGAGTCACCATTAATATGACCGTCGCTCGTGACAATTTCGATCAAGTGCCTTATGTCATTCATCTGGCGGCCGAAAGGGGATTTAACACCAATTTCGTGCCACTAAGGCCCTATGGCCGCTCTCTGGAAGGATTAAGGGATCAGATGTTGTCGACCGAGGAATTCATGGAGCTGGGACGTTTAGCGCAGGATTTGCGCGAAGAACCGGCCATTAAAGCTTCTGGTATCAAGATCATCCATAAAAACATGGATCTTTTTTGTCCGGATTATCCCGACAGGTCCAGCGAGCCGTGGCCATTCTCTTATGGCGACTGTGGTGCGCTAACGACAGGGTGGGGTGTCGGTCCAGATGGTCGAGCGAATGCCTGTTCATTCTTGATGAGCGATCCTTACTTTGTTAGCGACAGACCTCTTTATGAGAGCGATGTCGATATTCAAGGTGTTTGGATTGGCGAGAAGATGGAGCATTTTCGCAATGCCAAGAAAGTTTCTTGTAACACTGGTTGCAAGTTCTATCACAAGCAGTGCGAGGGCATGTGCCGGGCCATGGTCTTGGCTAACGGTGGTAAGATCGAGAATGGCAAACTTGTCGGTCGCGATCCTTATTGCTTCCGGCATTTGATGCCAAAATGATGTTTATTCAATAGTTGTGCGTTGGACAAGAATTATTTTCTTGCCCAACGCACATTTTAAATATTTTCAAGATTCAGCTTAGATATTTTTTAAAGATGAGCCTTGAGGATGTTTAAGAGTAGTTGTTCATTACAAAAAAAGGAGAAAATGTCATGAAAGAAGAGCAAGGATCTTTACGTGAGATTTGGTTTAGAAAATTCGGCCAGGATTGGTTGAATGATTTTCGTATGACCAAACGGGTTTATTTTTTAGATAAGCCTTGGTTCATGAATGGTATTTATTCCAAATCGTTCCATGATTGGAGTCGCAATAATTTGAGAGGTGTCTATCAGGAACCCGGTTGTTTCATCTGCGCCGAACATGATGAATTTCATGTTTTGGAAAAAGTCACTGACATAGGCAATATAGACGTTTATTACAACGTTAAGTTTGTCGCTCCTTGTCATTTTTTGGCTTGCCCCAAGGAACATCGAGAGAATCCGACCGGGGAGGATATAATTAATCTGTCATGTTTTTCAGAGGACAATGATTTGGCAGTGTTTTGCAACCTTAAAGATTCCGGCGCTAGTTATCCTCGTCATGTTCATTACCAACCACTATCCGATGAAGGCGAGGAGACAATGAACTCTTCTGTGCTTCCCTTGATAAGATCGCCTGAGTCGACGATATTGCCGGTAAAAACAATGCCTTTTTCAAAAGTGTTCAGTGTCAGGGATGTTACCTTGAATGTGGTTGATTGGCCGATAGCGACGTATTTTTGGGAGTTCGAGGGCGAGAGAGGACGGGCCATTGCGTCCGTTGCCGCCAGTTTAGCCCCGAAACCCTATAATCTTATGATTAGCGGCCGAAGGATATATGTCTTCGGACGCAAGGCTAGTCGTTCAAAGTCTCTGGGTGATTTTAAAGTCGCGACGGCAGAGGTCTGCGGTTGTTTCTTTTGTCGAGAAAGAGAGCAATTCAACGATCTTACAAGCGAGAGGATACTTATTGGATTCAGTGAGACTTGCTTGATGACGGAACAAGAAAGGATGGGCTTTGAAGAATGCCTAATAAACAAGACTAAGGAGGTTAGTTGATGAAAAGACATTTGATAAGAAAAGAATTGGTTGGCGCGTCTTTTTTCGATCGCCAGACTCGATGGTTCTCACCATTATCAGAAGATGAATTATCATCTATTTTGTCCGGTCCATCTTTTGTGCCGGACAAGTATTTGGAAAAAGGATTCTATTCGTCATTAGGAGAAGCTGATTTCAGTATAGTTCGTCCGCCGGTGATGTTCTCGGATCCTGTGGCCGATGCTTGTGTGGTGTCTCCGAATCGTTTGTATCTGGAGTTGACTCGTGCTTGTAATTTGCGATGCCGTACTTGTTATAATGCCTCAGGAAGGCCGTTGCCGAATGAAATGACCACGGAGCAATGGTGTGATCTGTTAGAGCGTATGGCCGAGATTGGTGTCTTTGAGGCAAGATTCACTGGCGGCGAGGCCGTCCTTAAACCGGGATTTTTCATAATACTCGAAAAAGCTCTGGAGCTCGGCTTCTATGTTAGCCTGGCGACGAACGGTGTTTGGGGTCAGGGTTTAAGGGATAAGGTCTTTAGCTATAAGATAGACGACTTGATCGTCTCACTTGATGGTCCGGAAAGAATAAACGATGCCTTGCGCGTCGGCGGTAGTTTTCGGGAGACCTTACTTACGATCAGGCAGGCCAAAGAAGCTGGTATACCAAAAGTTCGGATGAATACCGTTCTATCTCGTGAGAGTTGGCGGCACGTCGAGGAATTGTTCGCAGTGGCTCGTGATTATGATCTATTGCTGATAGATTTCATTCATCCGCGCCCCTTTGGTCGTGGCAAGAGTGAAGATGCAAGATCGATAATGATGAGTCCAGAGGAGATGCTTGCCTTTAATCGTCTGGCCGCTGATTTGCGAGAGAAATACCCGACGGTCAAAATCGTGATGGATTTCGACTTGTTTGCCACTAAAGAGATACCGAAGCATCCGATCGTTCCCCGTATTCATGCGTGTCCGGCCGGTCGCGAATTCGCTTTTGTGAACCCGCAGGGGTATGTCTTTCCTTGCAGTGTCGCTCCGGTAGACGATATCGGCCTAATGAGTGAAAAGGAACGGGAGCGTTTTTTGGCTGGTAATGTCCTTAAAGACGATATTTTGTCTGTTTGGCAGACTTCGTCGGTTTGGAAGCCTTTTCGTCGTTTGAGTACGTGTAAGCCGGCTAAATGTTTCTCTTGCTCTGCTTGGGGCAAGAAATGTTTTGGTACTTGCCCGTTCGGCTCTTATTATGAAAATGGCGATCTGGCCGGAGAAGATCCTTATTGTTATTCACATTTGCTTTGAGCAAGATGGAGGTTTTAAATGATCGATTGGGAATGGCTTCTAGAGAGATCGCGCCCAGTCTTCGATGGGTTTGTAAGATTAGAACCGAAGAAGTGGGGTTCGCTTGGTACGACCTTGGAGTTGGCCGCTGAGACGGGCAAATTGGCTCGCGCCATAACCATCTTTGAAGGCTACCGTCATGGGCGTCGATCAAGGCATGATCTGGCCGACGAGCTCTCTGATATACTCTTCGTGCTGTGTAGATTTGTCTATGATCGTGATTTGAAAATAACCGGTATCCTTCCTTATGGAGTCTTTAATGGACCGGAAAGCGCGATCTTTCAGATGAATCACGGTATTCAGAGGATATATTACGATTTGTGCGGTGGCGAAGGGCTTGATTTATTAAGTCATATAGAGAGTGTGGCCGCTGGAGTGAGGTGGTTAGCCGAGTATTACAAGATAGATTTGAAGTTGGCCCACGAAGAAGAGATGCGGCTAGCTTCGGATTATCAGCGCATTTTCTTTTCTTCTAATGGCATAAAAAAGACCGGCAATAAGCTGGATAAGCTCTTTCGTAAGGTGTTGTGGTATTTGGCTATGAGGCGCCATGTAAAAGCGCTGGACAGTCATTGATCTGATGAGCTCCCTTCCCTTTTGGGCGGGGAGTTTTTAATTTGACAAAGTTTGTTTTTGTAGTTAATTTTATGTTTCGCACTTTTAAACCAAGAATATAAGAAGAAAGGAAGGTTTTATGCCTAAGATCGGTTTTGTTGGTTGGCGCGGTATGGTCGGATCGGTGTTAATGAAGAGAATGGAGGAGGAAGGTGACTGGGATCTTTATCCTGACAGAATGTTTTTCTCATCTTCAAGAGTAGAAAACACCCCTTTTAGTTTGCCAGTCGAGAATTCTTATAACCTGGAAAAGTTGATGTCATGTGACATTATTGTCACTTGTCAGGGGAGTGATTGGACTAAAGATGTCTATCATAAGATGATGAAGTATGGCTGGAAGGGGATATTTATCGACGCCTCGTCGGCTCTTCGCACTAATGATGAAAGTGTCATAGTCCTTGATCCGATAAATCGCGAACTTATCGATCGTCGCTTGAGCGAAGGTTGTAAATTGTTCGTTGGCGGCAATTGTACGACGAGTTTGATGATGATGGCCCTGCATGGGCTCTTCAAATTAAATTTAGTCGAGTGGGTCTATTCTTCGACCTATCAGGCGGCTTCCGGAGCCGGAGCCAAGCACATGGACGAGTTGCTGGTACAGATATCGAGAATAGGGAAACAGATAGTCTCTTATAAACTCATGGATAATGAGTGCACAGCCCTTGATCTCGAGCGCGAGGCCATGAGCGAAATAAGAAGAGACGACTTTCCTGCTGAAAATTTCGGCGCCCCTCTGGCTTTGTCTTTGATACCATGGATCGACACTCCCATGTTAGGTGGAAGGACGAGAGAGGAGTGGAAGATGGGGTTCGAGACCAAGAAGGTCTTGGGTTTGGACGACGATGACTACTCTATTGGAGCGGATAGTATTTGTGTTCGCGTCGGTTCCTTGCGTTGTCATAGCCAATCGCTTCTGGTAAGACTAAGGACGAGAGTTGATATAGTCGGAGTCTCTGATATTCTGTCTTCTGCCAATCCCTGGGTGAGAGTTGTGCGCAATGAAAAAGAACCGACTTTGTCGAGACTCACTCCGGCCTATGTTTCAGGAAAACTGGATATTGCCGTCGGGCGGATCCATTATTCGGAGATAGGGGAGAATATCCTTAAGGTCTTTACGGTCGGCGACCAGCTTCTTTGGGGAGCTGCCGAGCCCATCCGTCGTATTCTGCGTATCGTTTCCGGCAATCCTGTTTGACTGGAAATGAAAACCGCCTCTTCGCATTAGCGAGGGGCGGTATTTTTTATGGTCGATATTATATTATTCGGACGCTGGTGCGGGATATGTTCGGCGGCGGTATTCTTCTTTAAGGTCTGAAAGGTCCTTTTTCATTTCATGGGGGCGACTAATGCAGTTCAATTCTAGTTCATAACCATCACCTCCGGCCGTAGAAATAAATAGGGTGCCGGTGTCATATAAAACTTTGTCCAAGAAGCTCTGTTCGACGGCTACGTCGGTTATACGATCGTAATTGACGCTTTTTATCGTAGTATTGAGCCAGCCGCGCTTGACGATAATGCGTCTGTCGGTCAAGACAAAGAGGTTGGACGTATGGATATAGAATAAGTGATAGAACATCAAGAAAGGAGAAAAGAGAAATAAAAATATAACCAAGGAGATGATCGATGCTCTCATTAAAAATCCTTGCCAAAGTTCTGATCCAATTTGTTTCACCCCTTCATCACCATGATATAACAATGGAACGACCACGCCTCTGGCGGCGGCGTCGCTGACTTGGTAAATGACCACTATTAGCGTTCCGGCGGCTATAGCGATTAGTAACCATTTGAGTAAAGAGATGGTTAATCTGACATATATATGCCTTTTGCCGTAAGAGAAGGCTTTTTTGACGACCTCATCGTTGCCCAGGGTCGATTTTACAGCTTTGCCTATTTTCATATCTTTATTTGAAGTAGTTGATTATCTCATTAGCAAAAGCAGTGGCCGATTGCGGGCCATCGGCTGTTATAAGCTTTCCGTCGTGCTCAACGGCTTTGCCGGTATATTCAGCTCCGCCCTCTATTAGATATCCTCTTCCGGTCGGAAAGACGGTAGCTCTTTTGCCTTTAAGCACTCCAGCGTCTCCCATCATGGCCGGAGCGATGCAGATAGCCGCAGTTAAATTGTTGGCATCCATAGCTTTCTTGGCAAAGGCTTGCAAGTCTTTGTTCTCTAATTCCTTGGTCATGCCCGGGCCGCCTATGAATATCACAGCATCGAAAAGTCCTGGATCGATATCATCGATAGAGTATTCGGCCGTAACAGTTGTTCCTTCATTGCCGACGAAGTCGCCTTTTTTTAGGGAGGCAATGTGCAATTCGGCTCCTTGATCGGAAAGTATATTTTTGGGAACTATCAATTCACTGTCACGGAAATCCGGCACAGCGACGAATAGTATTTTTTTGTCTTTCATAAGCTCTAGCGGCTCTTGAACCGTCATCGGCTGATCGGAGGAAGTTTGCTCCATGGTTGCCGGCATGGCATTGGAGCATCCTGATAAAGCCGATATGGCCGCAAGAGTGATTAATATAGAAAAAATGTTTTTCATTAGCCTTTTGTTGTGCTTAAATTATAGCAAATTTTCATCAAAAATCAATTTGTTGTATAATTCATATTATATGGACAATGGTTTTGCGATAGAGAAAAATGAAGGCGATCTAAGAATAAAAGCCAAGGGCAAGACCGAGTCCGAGGCTTTGTCTTTCTTGGTTAAGGGTTTGTCGTCATGTCAGCTCGCTCCTGGTGAGGTCGTCATTGCCGATGGTGAGGATAAGTCGATCAAGATAGGTTATTCTAATAAAAAATATCTTCCATCAGACCTTATAAACGACATAATAGTGCTCCAGTCGGCTAATGGTCAAATATACCCAGACGTCAGCGAGTTGTCGTTTTCCGATGGCGTCCTTAGAGCTAATTTGGTCGGGGCCAAGAGAAAACCGTCTTTAGAGGTCAAAGAAGCTTTGTATCTTAATTCTGTCTTTCAAGAAGATGGCGATGGTTTTTTGGCTCAAGTCGACGTTATAATTTAGGCACTCTTGACGTCAGTCGGTATTAGGCTTTATTATTTTATCGTTCGGTATAAATTAAAATTTAATATAAAGCGAAAGCTTCCATCGGCCTTTACGGCGATAATGGATTCTTTTGCGCCCGTCTAATAAAAACGGGTCTCTTTGGCCGCTAAATTAGCAAGATATTATCGGCCAGAATGAGTACATTTTAACCAACAATGAGTGAAAGTGATTTGCCTGTAGGCCTACTTTGGCTTCTGTTCGGTGTATTCTTGGTGGCCGGCATAGTTTTCATCAACACCAACTTTGCCGCCGCTTATTTCGGCTTCTGATAATTTCGCATCTGATGCATTGCCGCCATAGGCTGACTCTAAATAGAATTAATTGATCGCGCTTCAAATGAGCGCGGTCTTTTTTATTAGTCGAATGATGTATGTCACCGAGTTTTTTAAAAAATCTCTTGGTGCTTTTTCGTAGAGGTGGTATAATTTAAAAAGTGATTTTTAAATTAAAGTAATTATGAAAAACAAAGAGGGGATGGGAATGGCGGAGCAGAAGTTTCGCTTAATTCTTCTTATCTGCATGTCAGTGATAATTTTCGGCACAGCGGTCATGATAATAACCGCGCTTTTGACCTTGTCCGATCTGCGCAACGATATAAAGCAGATGAATATCCAGATGGATAATTTTCAGCAAGAGATGATTCGCGCCAGAGGAAATTAATAATAGAATTTTTAAAATCATATATTAAAACAAGGAGGCAGACTTTTGGATAAAATTTCCCTTAGTAGGTCTCGGATTTATTTTTTATGAACATTGCCATCAACGGTTTCGGCCGCATTGGCCGAGCCGCTTTCAAGGCCATTTTGGCCAAGAACGACGGCGACTTACGCGTCGTCGCCATTAACGACCTGACAGACACCAAGACTTTAGCTCATTTGCTGAAGTACGACAGTTCCTATGGCGTCTATGATAGACACATCGAGTACAATAGCTCTGGCTTGATAGTCGATGGCCAGGAATATCGCGTCTATGCTCAGAAAGACCCCAAGATGTTGCCATGGAAAGATTTGGATGTTGACGTCGTCATAGAGTCAACTGGAATTTTCCGTGATAATGACAAGGCTGGCTGGCATATCGAAGCTGGCGCTAAGAGGGTTATGATCAGCGCTCCGGCCAAGGATGACGGTGAGATGAAGACTATCGTTCTTGGTGTCAACGAAAAAGACTTGACTCCTGCCGACAAGATATTTTCCATGGCTTCCTGCACTACGAATTGTTTGGCTCCGATGACCAAGGTCATAGAAGATGCTTTTGGTATTGAAAAGGCCTTGATGACCACTACTCATTCTTATACCGCCGATCAGGTTTTGGTCGATGGCCCGCATAAAGACCTCCGCCGCGCTCGCGCCGCTGGCGTAAATATCGTTCCAACGTCCACTGGTGCCGCTTTGGCCACTGGCTTGGTGATCCCATCGTTGAAGGGGAGATTCGATGGCTTGTCTTTGCGTGTTCCGACTCCGGTCGTTTCGATCTGCGATGTTGTTTATATACTCAAGCGCGACGTGACTGTCGATGAGGTTAATGACGCTATTAGATTGGCTTGCGAGAAAGACGAGCTTAAAGGCATATTGAAGTGGACTAAAGATCCATTGGTTTCCAGTGATTATGTCGGCAACCCATATTCATCTATTGTCGACACCGAATATACCATGGTCGTTGGAGGTAATATGCTTAAAATGGTCTCTTGGTATGACAACGAGTGGGGATATTCCAATCGTTTGGCTGATCTTTGCGATTACATAAAAAAGAACGACCTCTTAAGAGAGGAGAGTCCTACAGAAGAGGTTGCGAGCGAAGAAGTTGAAGTGCAGTAATATTATTTTAACTTTTTGACAAAAAGAAAGGGGACTTATTGGAAGTCCCCGGGGAAGTTTATTTTTTTGTTTTTGTTATATTATAAATATATCATAAATATTAAAATTTGTCAATAGTAGTAGTTATTTATTTAATATTGGCTTTAAATTTATCATCCTTAACAGATGGATATAGTATCTAAAATAAAAAAAGTCGGCCTTAAGGGGTGCGGAGGAGCATTCTTTCCAACTGCCGATAAATGGCAGGCTGTAAAAGATTGTTTTGCGGTCGACAAATACGTCGTGGCTAATGGCAGCGAAGGGGAGCCTGGCGTCGAAAAGGACGGTTGGCTCTTGGCTAATCGCCCCAAAGTCGTCATTGAGGGCATGAGACAGGCTTTATTATTTTTGAAAGAAAGAGGAGTGACGGTCAGAGGATATTTATATCTTAATCCGGTCTATTACAAAAAGTACGGTAAGAACTTGAAGAAAATTATAGCCGAAAAGAAAATCGATATAGAGGTCTTCGGCAAGCCGCATGATGCTGGCTATATAGGCGGAGAGGAGACGGCCGTCCTTAATACGATCGAAAAGAAAAAGATCGAGCCGCGCTTGAAGCCTCCATTCCCAACGACCAGCGGTCTTTGGGAATATCCGACCATAGTCAATAATATAGAGACCTTCTACCATGTGGGCGAGTTGTATGATGGTAATTATAAAGATGTAAGATTTTTTTCCATTAATGGCGATTGTCGCAAGAGAGGAGTCTATGAATTTCCATCAGAGATGAACATGTCGGATATTCTTAAGGCTACCGACAACTGGCCGGACCATCGTTTTTTCGTTCAGGTCGGAGGCGGTTCTTGTGGCGAGGTCTATAATGACAAACAATTAGACAGACCGGCTTGCGGGGCTATGTCGATGACGATATATAGGGCCGATAAATGGCAGCCGTTGGAAGTTTTGCGTAAATGGGTGGGTTTTTTCATGACCGAGTCATGTGGGCAATGCACTCCTTGCCGCGAAGGTAACTACCGTCTATTCGAGACACTGAATTCCCAGGAACCTGATTGGCAACTGGTCAAAGATCTTCTAGACAATCTTGGCGAAGCCTCGTTCTGTGGTTTAGGGCTTTCAGTCCCATGGCCGATACGTTCCTATATAAAGAACGTATTATGCTCTGGCGAGTATAAACTCGACTATCCGTGCAAGAATAAAGTTTGCAAGATATTCAAATAAAAAAAGTTCCGTCCGGTAAAGGCGGAATTTTTTTTAAAGTTTTAAATTAATAGTTAAATAAATTATGTTTTGTTTTTTTTATTTCAATGTTATAATTTTATTCTAATCAAATAGCACGCAAAAAAGGTTATGGCATTAAAATTAGCCAAGCGTTTGTTCCCATTATTTCTAATTTTTTCCTTTTTACTTTCCGGGGTATCACCAGCCTTAGCTGCTGAAATATCATCTGAAAGTGAAGTTACTAACGAGTCCTTGTCTGAAAGCAGCGAGACCGAGGAACTATCGACAAAAAAAGTATTTCCGATTCAGAATCCCTTTCTTCCGACATTTCTGCACCATCATCGGCTTTAATGACTTTGGACTCGGAAGAGGAGCCAGTGCCATACAATCAAGGCAAGGCGGCAGAGGTTAAACTTAATATCGGCAATAGCTCCATGACAGGGGCTTTTATTTTTTCCTATCCCATAACTGTTCCTCCTGGCAGAAATGGCATGCAGCCCGACCTCAAACTGGTCTACAACAGCCAGTCCGGACAAGAAGGGGATATCCTTGGCTATGGCTGGGGCACCAATATCCCATATATCGAGCGCATCAATCGCGAAGGCATTGAAGACCTATACACCAAGGACTATTTTAATTCCTCTCTTTCCGGCGAGCTGATTAAAACATCGACATCATCTAGTCCGGAATACGGCGCCAAGGTCGAAAATGGCGACTTCCTCAAATATGTCTATGTCAACAAGTCGTATTGGTTGGTCACCGACAAGACTGGTAAAACCTACAAATTTGGCGCTGATATCGCCACCAGGCAAAACGACCATGATAATGCCAGTTCCACCTTTAAGTGGATGCTTGAGGAGGTTCGTGACACCAATGGTAATTATATAAAATATGAATATTATAAAGATAATGGCCAGATTTATCCCCAGACCATAACATATACCGGCCATGATTCGACTGATGGAATTTTTGATGTAGAGTTCACGCGCGAATCGAGGGCTGACAATGCAACATCTTCAATGACTGGTTTTGCTGTCGCTACTAATTATAGGATATCTGAAATAAAAACTGAGATGAATGATTCTTGGATCGGTAAGTATAAATTGGACTATGTTCTTGGTGATAATAATGTTCGCTCCATGCTTTCTAGCACGACACCTTCGTTCCGCGATGAATTTGGAAATATCACTGCTTTGCCACCGACAGAGTTTATATATCAAACAAAGATTCCGGGCTGGGAGCTTAATGATTCCTGGTCGCTGCCGTCAACTGATGGTCTTTCCGGTAGTGATAATGGTCTTCGTTTTGCCGAAATCAATGGTGATGGATTGATTGATATAATTATTGGTGGATATGATGATGGCAATCTTGTTCATGATGTCTATATAAACAGTGGAAAAAATAGTTGGGGGCATGATAGTAATTATGTTTTTTCGTTCAATTTTAGTAATGGCGAGGCAGTTTTAGCTGATGTAAATGGAGACGGGCTTGACGACATAGTGGCTGCCAAGGATAATCAGGCAGCTAATGGTGTGTACATAAATAATGGTGATGCAACAGGATGGACTAAAGATAATGACTATACGGTGCCGGTTAATTTTTCCGATTCAAGTCCGGGCGGCAGCGATACAGGTGCTAGATTTGCTGACGTTAACGGTGATGGACTAGTCGATATTGTTACAAATAGCAACGTGTATGTGAATAAAGGTGATGGTACTGGCTGGGAGAATGTTCAGAACTGGGGTTCTCCGCATATTATAAATTTAGGAGAGTCGCGTTTAACTGATGTTAATGGTGATGGTTTGGCTGATTTTCTCTATGCTCCATACAATGACACTGGCAAGGTGTATATAAATACTGGCAGTAGTTCTGGTTGGGTATATGAACCAAGATATTCGATCCCCGTTGCTTTTAGGGGGTTGATTCTGAGTGATAATGTTGGCGTTGATTTGGTTGATGTGAATGGTGATGGATTAGTTGATATAACCAGGAGGGACTATGATCACGATATTATATATATAAACAAGGGTGATGGTACGGGGTGGAGTAGTGATGGTAATTGGCTTTTTCCTCAAGATACCACTGACGTAAAAGCTAATAGAATGTTGGATGTGAATGGTGATGGGTTGGCTGATTTTGTTTATAAAGAATTTGATGAAGAAAATAGTTATATCTATATAAATAATGCTGGTGATCCTGATTTGATATCGGAAATTGATTATGGCACTGGCGCTATTGCCTCAATGGAGTATCTAGGTTCAGCGCAATATCTTGATGAATCTGCCGACAACCTTTTGAATCCTAAGAATCCTCTGTCTCTAACGACTTTGCGTAAGATCACGATCAACGATGGTTTTGGTAATTTATCCACGACGACCTATGAGTATTCTGGTGGGTTATATTATTACAACAACGAATATGATCGTCGTTTCGCTGGTTTTCAGAAAGTGAAAGTAATCGATTCTTTGGGTAATTACACTCTTGGCTATTATCACCAAGGAGACACTTCTAGTTCGACTATTGGTGAATATCAAGACGATCAATCGAAGATAGGCAATATTTACAGAACAGAGACTTATGACAAGAACGACAGCTTATATACTAAGTCGGTCTATAAAATAGTGGGGTGCACCCCTTTCATTTGACACATTCTCCACGCTCCAATTGATATTGC
>CAZJPG010000014.1:0-35997 GCA_964547855.1 uncultured Gammaproteobacteria bacterium
ATAGTCATTCTCTTGTCGTTCAACCATTCTTTATTGCCATCATCGAAAATTGCCGTTGAAGTCAAACCAGCCTTGTATCCGCACTCCTTCAAGGCTCGAAGCAAGAGATACGAAGTTGTGGTCTTACCGATTGTTCCAGTAACGCCGATAACCACCATTTTCTCACTTGGAAAACCATAAAATAAAGCAGAAGACCAACTTAAAAGATAATGATAAGCTGGCTGAACGGCTCTAAATAATTTCTTAGGGATAAACTTCTTTATAATAGCGAATATCTTGTCCATAGATAGAATTTAATTAAATGCTGTCTTAAGCCTCAAAAACAACCATAACTACTCCTAAGAATAGCAGAAAAAAATGCTTAAGCAAAGTGTAAAAAATATAAAAAATACCTCGGCAAAATAATGCCGAGGCCGAATAATTAGCTTAAAAAAATTGGGTTGGCGATAAGACAGAACAAAACGACCACCGACACAGCCCCAGCGCCCCTAAACAATCTTTTTCTAATCACTAATTTTTGCGAATTCCTTGAAGCAACATAGCCCTTCCAGCTAAAACGAAGACATAAAACATCGACCACAGCCATAAACAAACAACAAATTAATAATGGGCGATTATGAACAGAAGACAAGGCAATGAAGACAAAGCCAACAAGACAAGATATGAATGTCAATGATATTCTGCCTAAAAAACCGGAATCCTCTCCAAATAAGCTAGTTTTTATATCCTGATCGCTCGTCAAAAGAAGACTTGTCAAACCAAGCAAACCAACGACAGTCGAAAAAATTAGTGCAAGCCAAATAATCAAATTCACTTACAAACTCCTTTTTATAAAGTACAACAATTAAAACATTAAAAAAGAATACTGCACGAAATAAAAAATGTCAAAAAATTAAATTTTAAAACTTTAACATCCTTCTAATCAGTCTCAAAAATACATAAATCTTATGTCTACCTTCATCGAACAACACATCAAAAGTTCCTGGATAGTTCAATACCTGACCGCCGAAACCGCGCTTAAAGCGAGTGACGCCTGGCCATTTTTTTTCGTCTATGCCAAAGAAATCATAATACCTATAACCATCGGCTTTGGCTTTTCTAGTCATCTCCCATTGCAAAAGATGAGGTGCCATAAGTTCGCGATTCTCATTAGAAGAAGCTCCATGCAAATAAGTCGCAGTATCGCCAAAGAAAGAAAATATTCCAGCGCAAAGTATTTTATCCTCGAATGTCCCGAAAAGTAATTTTATATTCTCGCTCTGTAACATCTTTTTATAATACTCCTTTTCGTGCAGACGAAAGCCGTCGCGATTCACCGTAGCCGACATCAACTCCCAAAATCTATCGAACTCCTCAACTCCAGCCTCGCGAATCAGCACTCCCTTCTTTTCAGCTAAACGAATATTATAGCGAGTCTTTTGATGCATCTCCTTCAACAGCTCCTCTTCTGTTTTTCTCAGATCCAAAACGATAGTCTTGCTGACCTGAATATCAATGGAATTCTGAATTTTAAATTCCGAACTCTGAACAGTCTCTTTGGGCTCGATTCTCAAAAAAACGATCCTTTCCTCTTTTGTGGCCTTTCTTATCTCTGAAAAAACATAATTCGATAATTCAGAATTCGATATTCTAAGTTCAGTATTCAAAACTGGCCCCCTTGGCGCATAAAGATACTTCATCCCTAACGGCAAAGATTTTTCAACAAGAGTCACGGCCGCGATGATCTTGCCGCCGTCCTCTACTCCAAAACGCAAAACCTTGGCTCCGGACCTTTCCTGAAACTCCCCCCATTGCCAAGACTGCAAAAGCTCGGAATGCTCTTGAGTTCCGACAAAATCATTTAACTTATTTTTTTCTTTTATTTCTACAAATTGCATGAAACACGAATGTTGAATCAAAAATAATAATTTTCAACACTTAATATACAAATCATTTTATATTTTTCAAGGCCTCTCTAATACGGCTTCCACTATCGGTTATCGTCTTATCGACCTTACCCAAGGCCTCTCGGGCCTCTTGCATCGAGTATCCAAGGGCCACCAGAGCCTCTATTTCGTCGCCACGGACGTTTCCAGACGAAGAACCGATAACTGGCGATAAATAACCTATCTTGTCTTTAAGGTCTAAAATAATGCGTTCAGCGGTCTTCTTGCCGATACCAGAAACCTTGGTCAACATAGCCAAATCTCCAGAGGCTATGGCCGTCTTCAATTCCTCAGCATTTATAGAAGCCATGACGCCCATGGCCGATTTCGGACCGATGCCATTAACGTCTAAGAGCAATTCGAACATCTCCAATTTCTCATAAGTAGAGAAGCCGTAAAGCTCATTAGCGTCCTCGCGTATACTTTGATATATCCAAAATTCAGCCTGATTGCCAGTGGCCAGGTCAGCCACCGCTCCTTCGCCGACAAATATCTTATAACCAATATCGGCGTTATTCAAAATAACGAAATTTCCTCCTCGCTTGATGATTTTGCCTTTCAAATAAGATATCATATGGGGAATTATTTTATTTTCCTCCTTATAACGCTATGTTCTGGTATCACCTCCTTACTTTCGATCACAACAATACCACTGCCATCTCCGCCGCCATGAGCCTCGGGTATTTCTTGGCCAGTCTTGCCATTCAACATTCTTTCCAGTTTCATTTTAAAAACAGGCAAATGCGGGCGAACTATTTCCAATTCGTCTCCGACTTTAATGGTGTTGTGCGGCTTGATCGTGGTGAAATAAGACATTGAGGACGAAGCACTCCTAACAATTATGAAATCTTCGGTTTTCGATGGTGGCAAAGCCACACCGCAAAATTCCCAATCGCAATCGACATGACTGTTCTCTAAATTCTGCTCACCTTTTCCACCCAATAAAAATCCAGTCGTATATCCGCGATGCACCAATCTTGTATTCAATTCCTCGGATATCTTTTTTATCTCCTTAATCCTTAATTTTTTGTTTCTGACCTTTAATTGGGCCATCGCCGATTTATAGGCATTGACGACTACGGCCTGATAATAAACACTCTTAGCTCTCCCCTCTATCTTGAAAGCGGAAACGCCGGCTGCGGCCAGTTCATCCAAGTATTTTATCAAGCACAGATCTTTGGAATTCAAAAGATAGGTTCCATGGTCTTCTTGCACTATCTCCATCTCACGACCATTGACTTTCGCTTCGCGCAAAAAATATTCCCAACGGCATGGCTGCGAACAATCACCCAGATTACCGGATCGCCCAGTGAATTCTTTTGATAAAAAGCAACGCCCAGAATAAGCCATGCACATCGCCCCATGAACGAAATATTCCAATTCCAATTTCGGACATTTATCATGTATCTCCTTGACCTCTTCCAGAGTCGTCTCGCGTCCTAAAACTACGCGCTTAACACCCTGCTTATACCAAAATTGCGCCGCCGCCCAATTAGTGCAATTGGCCTGCGTCGATAAATGGATTTTGGCCTTGGGCCAATACTTCTTTATCAAAGAGATGACTCCGGGATCGCTGGCGATCAAAGCATCGACTTCCAATTCCTTTAACAACTTCAAATACTTGGGCAATTTCGATAAGTGATCGTTATGAGCGAATATATTGATCGTAACATAGACTTTTTTCTTTATTTTTTTGGCCTCGGCCACCGCTGTCTTTATTTTCGCTTGAGTAAAATCATTAATACGGACACGCAAAGAAAAATCAGGGATACCAAGATACACAGCATCCGCCCCAAAAGCAAAAGCCGTGCGCATCTTTTCCAAATTTCCAGCCGGAGCTATTAACTCTATTTTTGTTTTTTTATTATTCATTTTAAAAAATCATCATATAAGCGACGATCATCACTGCCAGGTCTGCAAACAAATGGCTCAACCACGCCCCCCAAAGACTATTTGTCTTAGAATAAATATAGCTCCACCATCCCCCAGCAGCCCCGACGACTGTTCCGAAGAATAACACTATCGGCCAAGGAAAGAATTGCGACAAAAGAAGATAGTGATGAAGAGCAAAAGCAAAAGCGCCAATGATCAACGCTGGCCAAAATTTCGTCAAACCAAACAAGCCGCGAAATACGAAAGATCGCCAATAATATTCTTCTATGAATGAATGGATCAAGCTCAAAAAAACAGCGAAGATCAAAAATCTAATGCCGCCTATTCCCAAGCTCTCCACCTTATCCTTCACCAAATAGGCGTACTGATTAAAATATTCATACTGCCAAAAATAAACTCCTAATATGGCAACAAGAAATATCAAACCAGAAACAAACCCGAGCAATAAAGACTTCCCGCGTCTTCTTGCAGTATTAATAAAATCAAATCTTCCGATCAAGGCCCAACAGGCCAGCGGCCAAGCGATCAATAATATTTTCGTAAGAACATAAATGATCTGTGGGAAACTGACATCAGGATAGACATAATAAAAATAAGTGCCTATGGCCTGAAAAAATAGAGCGGGCATGATCGCCCAATAGAGTACTCTCTTATTTTTGGTATTGACTATCTTCATTTTTTCAACCTTTTCACCCTGATCAATCCAGAGACCGGAACGATCTCTATCCCCTTCTTCTCTAATTCATCTAAAAATAAATTCATGCCTAAAGAATCGGACGACATGTGCCCGGCGATGACGACATTGATATGATTCTTTTCTGCCTCCTTGCGATGCTCTTCGCTCATGTGCATGCCAATAATTGTGCCAATGCCATAATGCGACATGCGTTCGAAAATGTCCTTAGAACCTGACGTTCCGCCAGTGAACTCAGTTACGGCTATTTTGCCGCAATGATTATCCGGAGAACCGGCAAACAATTTAGGTCCGGCCTTATATTTGCCCGCCTCTTTATATTCTGGTATCTCCTTCAATAGGTTCATCAGATCATCGACGTATTCCGGCTTGTTCTTTTGGATAAGAGCTTCGACGAAAGTAGCGGCCAAATTGTCGCAAGGCGTGTGAATGCACATATAGTCCATCTTTAAGGCGCGCGCAAAATCCACCCAGCGATTATAATTGCCGGAGGTTACACCCCTGCCAACCTCACTAATACGCGGCTTAATGACCGATTCGGCGATATTTATCGGTATACCATAGCCAGCCAAAACCTCGGCCTGCAATTCCATGACAGTGTGCAGATCGGCCAAGGCCTTGCCTTCTGGGTGATGAGTGATAATGGTATCGATCCCTAGTTTTTCCGCCAAAAGCATTTCTTGACCCTCGATATCTATACCGGCCATAACCTTCTTTACCGATTTCTTATTTTTATTGTCGACCAAGACGCGGCTGTCGCTGTATGGATTAGTCAATCTATCGACATCAAACCACTCTTTAGCCTCTTTCGACAATTTGTCATATTTCTTTTTTGTTCTATCTAAAAAATCCTCAACCTTTTTTTCTCCTCTTAGATCAGCCTTGACGCCCATCCTCAACGCCAGGTCGAATATCTCTTGTGTTTTCATTTATTTCGATTAAAAGTTAAAACACTCTTAAATAAACATCGATCGCTTCCTACGTTCGGGATGAAACTACCTGCCGCCCAAGCCCCTCCCATTTTTACATCCGGGCACCAAGCAATTGATCATCCCGAACGCAAAAAACGATCGATCGTCTGATACTATTTATTTTATATTTTTTCTCTAAGTACTGCAATCCTCTCTTCCACTGGCGGGTGTGTCATGAACAATTTAGTGAAAAAACTCACATGGCCATTCTCATCTCCCTTGAGAGGCGAAACTATATACATATGCGCCGTAGCACGATTGGCGACCTCGAGAGGTTCTTTGTCAGCCGATATCTTCTCAAGGGCCCTGGCTAATCCTTCAGGATAGCGAGTCAATAAGGCACCGTCAGCATCGGCCTTGAACTCGCGCTTACGGGAAATGGCCAATTGCAGAAGCTGAGCGAAAAGCGGGGCCAAGATCATCAAAACTAAGGCTATGACGGTTATCGCTAATCCGATGCGGCCATCTTCATTGTTGGATTTGCGGCGGCGAGAACCAAACATGGACCAACGCCAAAACCAATCGGCCAGCAATACGATCACTCCGACCATGACCGTGGCGATAGTGGCTATTAAAATATCCCTATTTCCAATATGTGAAAGTTCATGGGCTAGAACGCCTTCCAATTCTGCCTTGTCCAGTTTTTGCAACAAACCGGAAGTTACCGCGATGACCGCATGTTTAGAATCGCGACCAGTAGCAAAGGCATTTGGCGCAGTATCTTCGATGATGTATATCCTTGGCACAGGCAAGCCGGCAGTGATGCAAAGATTCTCGACCAAATGATACAATTCGCGAGCACTATCATGATCTATCTCGCGCGCGCTGGACATCGCCAAAACGATCCTGTCGCTCCACCAATAACTGACGAACGACGAAACGATCGAGAAAGTCACAGCAATGTAAAGTATGGCGGGCTCACCCATGGCGTAAGAAAAAATCCAACCAATAGCGATCACAGCGATAAAAAACACTGACATCAAAAGCCAAGTCTTGCGAGTATTAGAATCGGATTGAGTATATAAGGTCATAGGTTTTTATTTTTTAATCTCAC
Source organism: uncultured Gammaproteobacteria bacterium (assembly GCA_964547855.1). Classification (GTDB taxonomy): domain Bacteria; phylum Patescibacteriota; class Patescibacteriia; order Patescibacteriales; family WJLG01; genus JBAZHE01. The sequence goes on from CAZJPG010000014.1 coordinate 6,538, forward strand.
CCTCTTTATGGCTGGCGGCAAAAACGATGAAAAGCATATAGACCAAAAATATCAACGAAGGCAAGAATGGCGGCTTGAAGGCAGTAATAGTAGAAATTGTTCTTATGAATATTGGCAAGACGATGGCGAAAGAGCCCGCGGAAACGATTTCAAGATATTTCCAGTCCTTCTTGGCGAAGGCTGAAACGACCCAAACAATAAAAGACCAAAAGAATAGGAAAAAAGCATTCGCCAAAGAAAAAGCGATAAATAAGAACACCATGAACAGAAAAACAAAAACGAAAATAACGGAATGAAAATTATTGAGCGACGATAATATTTCATTCTTATCGACGCTTCCGTTCGACATGTCTTTGAATAGCCTTGTTTCTATCTTATTCTGTTCAGAGTTATAAGCAGACACCTCTTCATTAGTTACGAGAACGACGATCTTGTCTTGGTCAGAGGTAAGATCTGTCACCTTAACGGTACTCGACGACCTAGTATCGACGACTATTTTGAAGCCATCCACCTCTCTTGTGAACGGTTGTTCGATCTCAGAGACCAAGAGTATTCCGTCTTTAAGATCTGCTTTAAAATACGGAACTTGATCATTGAAAAAAACCTTAGCGTCATTCCAGAGCCCGATTATATTCAAACACAAAAAGACACCAGCGATGACCGAAAACAAAAAAGTGGCGATGAAAAAATTGACTGCGCCAGACTTACCGTCCGACCGTCTTTGAGAGAGCCACTTAAAATCGTAAAGGGAATGATATAGATTTTGAAAAATTCTTTTCATAAGATTTTTATTTTCTCATTAAGTCCCCTAAAAAATATTTTAGGAGACGGATACGAACAAATAACGATATCTTATTTAGCGCCAAAATCCACTTTAACTGGAGCTTTTTCATCCTCAGCGGCCTGGAAGAATTCGTAGGCCTTAAACTTAAGCATACCATTAATGATATTTGTCGGGAAAACCTGGATCATAGTATTGAAGTCGCGGACATTGCCATTATAGAAACGGCGCGAAGCCATGATCTTGTCTTCAGTGTCGGTCAACTCGCGCTGAAGCTCGAGAAAATTCTGATTGGCCTTAAGGTCTGGATAGGCCTCGGCGATAGCGAAGATCGACTTTAAAGCGCCGGAAAGCTGGCCTTCGGCCTCCGCCTTAGCATTGGACGGACCGCCTTCCACCCCCATGGCACGGGCGCGAGCATCGACGACTTTATCGAAGACCTCTTTTTCATGAGCGGCATAACCCTTCACGGTCTCGACCAAATTAGGAATCAAGTCATAACGACGCTTGAGTTGGACGTCGATATCGCTCCAAGCTTCATCGACGCGATTGCGGCCCCTTATGAGCCCATTGTACATGGTTATCACCCAGCCGACGAACAAAGCAATGGCGGCAAGGATGACTAATAATACTGTTTGAGACATGTTTTTGAATTTTTAATTTCTAATTTTGTAATTTTCAAAAATTATAAAATTTAAAAATTAATTATATTATTTCAAATCATTTTTATTATCTTCTTTTTCTTTTTCAACATCTTCCTTAACGCCAAAAATTATAGTCAAAACGACAAGCAAAAAGATGGAAATCGAAAGGATTAGCAACATAAAACCTGTCATATTTTCTCTATTTTAACGATTAGCGTCTCGCCATTGGCTTTCACCTCTTTACCGCCATCGACATCGGCCATAGCGATCTCATCGGCCAAGACGTCTCTCTTGAGATCCTCAAGAAAGATAGAAAAGACATTCTTAACCAAATCGCTTTCCGTAGAATAAAATATTTTGACGCGATCACCAATCGACAGTCCTAGGCCTTTGCGCTCGGCATTGATCAAGCGAACCAACTCTCTTTTAAGACCTTCAGCGGCCAATTCCGGAGTTATATTGGTATCCAAATCGACCGACAACTCCCCTTCTCCCTTTTTAAGAACAATCTCTTTAACATTTAATTCGTCTTTAACTAATTCTTGAAATTCGGCCGATAATTCATAATTGACGATCGTTAGCTGGTTCAATGGCTGTCTAACCTTTATTCCAACCTCGTCGCGCTTAGAAAGTCCAAGCTCCACGATCTTGCGCGCCAAAGCCATTTCTTCCAATATATTCCCCTCTCCGGCGTCCTTAACAGCTAAACGACTAGGCCAAGCCTCGAGATGAACTGAAGCTTCTTGATCGGAAAAATTCAAGCCACTGGCTTTCTGCCACAATTGCTCGGCAATAAAAGGTGTAAACGGAGCCATGACCTTAGCAAGTTCGACCAGCACGACTTTAGTGGTGTCCAAGGCCGAACGCTTATCATCTCCGTCCTCCTTGAAACGATCGCGGCTACGCCTTAGATACCAAGTAGACAAATCGTCGATAAAGACAGCGATCGGACGAGTGGCGCGCGGTAAGTCATATTTGTTCATGCCATCGGAAACCTCGGCGATAAGCTGATCGAGACGAGCCATTATCCATCTGTCTAAAATATTCTCTGAGTGTGAGAATTGGAAGTCGACCGGCGAAGCGTCAGCATACATTTCATAGAACTTATAGACATTCCAAAGAAGCATATTGATCTTGCGCAAGACTTCCATTACGCCTTTCTCGGAAAAATTCAAATTCTCGGCGGCCATGACCGGCGAAGTCAAAAGATAATAACGCAAAGCGTCGGCGCCATGCCTTTCCAAAACCTCGTTCGGATCTGGATAGTTCTTCAACTTCTTCGACATCTTCTTGCCGTCCTCGGCCAAAACGATGCCATTGACGATGACGTGATTATAGGCGCGGCTTTCTTTTATGCCATTGGCAATAGCGTGCAAATAATAGAACCAACAACGAGTCTGATCGACGCCCTCGGCGATGAACTCGGCCGGAAAATTACGCTCGAACTTCTCTTTATTCTCGAACGGATAATGCATCTGGGCATAAGGCATTGAACCGGAATCGAACCAAGTGTCCAAAACGTCCGGTACGCGCTTCATGGTGCCACCGCATTTTCCGCATTCATATTCGACTTTATCCAAAATGTGTTTATGCAGATCATTAACCTTCTGTCCGGAAGCTTTCTCCAATTCGGCCGCAGAACCAAAGACTTCGCGTTTGCCGCAAGCTGGGCACTCCCAGATCGGCATACAAGAAGCCCAAAAACGCTGACGGGATATAGACCAATCACGCGCACCGTCGAGCCATTGTCCAAAGCGACCATCTTTAATGTGTTCCGGAAACCAATTGATGTCTTTGGCCGTTTCCAAGGCTTTAGGCTTGATGTCAGAAATCTTCACGAACCAAGACGAAGTGGCATAGTTGATAAGCGGAGTGTCGCAGCGCCAACAATGCGGATAAGAGTGTTCGTATTTTTCCTTGCTAAATAACAAACCCTTAGCGGCCAAATATTTTATAATGACCACGTCAGTGGATTGGACATCGTCTTTTGGTTTAACGTTCAAGCCGGCCATCTCGCCCATCTCTGGCTTAAAATGACCGTCCATGGAAACATGCTGAATGAAAGGCAATTTATTCTCGCGTCCAACTTTCAAATCGTCGTCACCGAAGGCCGGAGCGATGTGCACCACGCCAGTACCGTCGGTGGTCGTAACGAAATCGGCAGCATAGATCTTCCAACCGCGCTCACGATTCTCCGTTTTTTCATCTTTGGCATAGACATCAAAAAGCGGTTTATAGCCCTTGCCGACCAATTCTTTCCCTTCTACTTCTTTGATGACTTTAAACTTTTTATCCTTAAACACCGTCTCGACGCGTTCAGCGGCTAAAATATATCTACTATCCTCCCCCTCAATACTTAATACTTGATACTTAATACTCTCTCCGACCGCCAACGCCACATTGCCCGGTAAAGTCCAAGGAGTGGTCGTCCAAGCCAAAACGAAAGTCCTGGCCTGGCTCTCCGAAGTCTTGGCAGAGGCGGCCTCGTCTACTAATTCGAACTTGGCCGTCACTGACAGGTCTTTGACGTCCTTATACCCTTCCGCGACCTCTGACTGTGACAGAGTCGTCTCGCAACGTGGACAAACATGCATGGAGCGATAGTCCTTATAGATCAAACCTTTATCCCAAAGCTGCTTGAATACCCACCAAACGGACTCCATGAACGGCAGATCCATCGTCTTATAGGCATTGTCCATATCGACCCAGCGACCGAGACGGGTGACGGTCTTCTTCCATTCCTCGACGTAAGTCAAAACCTTGGAGCGGCACAGCTCGTTGAATTTTTCCACTCCAATATTCTCCTCGATATTTTTTTTGCTTTCCGAGCCCAATTCCTTCTCGACGATATTCTCGATCGGCAAACCATGGCAATCCCAACCCCACTTCCTCTCGACTTTAAAACCGTTCATCGTCCAAAAACGAGGCACGACATCTTTCATCAAAGACGCGACTAAATGACCGTAGTGCGGAGTGCCAGTGGCAAATGGCGGTCCATCATAAAAAACATACTCACCTTTAGGCGACTCCTTAGCGACCGATCTCTCAAAGATCTTATTCGCCTCCCAAAACGCCAAAACATCATTCTCCATCTCGACAAATTGATTTGTTCTATCTTTGTTTTCCATTTTTAAAGCATTAAATTCCGAAGAATGAATATTGAACGATGAATAAACAAAAATACAAAGAATTACATGATAATTCTTTACTCATAATTCACTATTCGATATTCAATTTACATCATAATCTTAGCGTTTTTTAGCCTTTTTGTCAAAAATAAAAGCCCTGCGGTTTAAAAACCGAACAGGGCATTAAAAAGAGCGAAAAAGTCTATTGCAGACTTCTTAAACTAGCCTTTGTGAAATAAGCCAAGAATTTAGCGGCCTCAGCTTCCTTCATTAAAACAGATACTTGCTTGACAGGCTCTTTGTTGAAAAATGTAAAAAGGACTTTGAAATATCCAGACACACCTTTCAAGCCTTCATTACATTTGTCGATCGACAAAGAAAACTCTCTTTCTTCGCACATGTTAAACGCGCCAATTATCTTCCACGATTCATTGGCCGACATAAAATCGACAACCTTGCCATCGAACACCAGACATCCTTTCTGCACGTGCAAAAAATCGTCATATGTAAGAGCGTCTACCTTCGTTTGACAACAACCATTCATCTGAATCTTTTCCATCTTCATTAAACTCCTTTTACTTAAAGACGCAACAATACTTCTTTGTTTATTTGGCCTGATCTGAAAAATAATAAGCCATTATATCATGTGCTACTGTTAAAGCCACCTGGCTGCCCTCAATACCCTCCTCTACCAATACCGTCACAACGATCTCTGGATTCTTGTACGGCGCGAAAGATGTAAACCAGGCATGCGGGTCTTTCTTTGTATTCCATTGTGCCGTACCAGTCTTAGCAGCAGAATCGACTGGCAGATCCTGCATCCTCTTAGCCGACCCGGTGGTCACCGTACGACGCATACCAGAACGAACCACTTCTACGTTATAATCATCGATAATATCCTGTTTTATCGGTGTCGTGTCAACAGCAAAGATGAGTTGATTGTCTTTATTGAGAATATACTTGACCAAATGCGGCTTGATCAATTTACCCCTATTAGCGAAGAAAGCCGTCCATTGCGCGACTTGCAAAGGAGTGACCAGCAAATCTCCTTGACCAATAGAAAGATGATAAGTATCGCCAATATACCACTTCTCGTCCCTCACCTTCTCTTTCCACTCTTTACTCGGCACAAAACCATCCGCTTCGTTGGGCAAATCTATGCCAGTCATCTCTCCCAAATTAAACAACTTAAAATATTTCACTAAACGCTCTATGCCAAGACCGACAAAATCTTGATAGCCGCCACCAACGTAGTAAAAAAAAGTATTGACCGAATCGGCGATCGCTTTGCGCACATCGGTATACCCATGACCCCCAGCCTTCCAATCAGGAAAAAACCATATGCCGACCTGAAGCCCGCCAGTCGAATAGACCGTCGTCTTTTCCGTAATGACCTTTTCCTGCAAGGCTGCAGCCGCTACGACCGGCTTAACGGTCGATCCAGAAGGATATTCTCCGGATATCGCTCGGTTGAAGAGCGGCTGATCCTTATCCTCTATTAAGGCCTTATAAGTATTGCTGTCTATTCCTTTGGCGAATAGACGATTGTCATAGGTCGGTAAACTAACCATGGCCAATATCTCTCCGGTATTTGGCTCCATTACTATAGCGACGCCCCGGGTCAGTTTCATTTTTTTAAGATTGGCGGTCAATATCTCCTCTGTTTTTTTCTGTAAATCAAGGTCAAGGGCCAAAGAAAGGTTATGTCCATCGTCGGCCGGGATATCGGAAAGTATTTTTTTGCGATTGCCCAAAGCATCGACCTCGTATTTTTTATAGCCGTCGTTACCCTTAAGGTCTTTTTCCCAATAAGCCTCCAATCCCGTTTTACCAATATAGTCGGTTTGTTGATAGTCATTTTCTTTATACCTTTCCATGTCCTCCTCGCTCACTTTTCCGGTATAACCGACGATATGTGACAACGACATCGCGCCATCTAAAAGATACTCGCGCTGCCCCTTATAAGAAATGGACAAGCCTGGCAAATTCTCACTTTCCAGATCAAGCTTCAGAGCGTTTTCATAAGGAATATTATCGGTCAATAAAACTGAGCGATATGACTCAAGAGAACCCCTCTCTATCTTGGACAAGATCTTTTCGGACGAGACAAGGAACTCACTCGACGACGTCGCATCATCAGGATAGATAACACTACCGACCCACTCCAAAAGTTTGGTGCGATCATTACTGTCCTTAGGCAAATCAGCTGGCACAGCATAGAGTAGAAAATCGGCCACATTGCGAACTAACGGCCTTTGATCGCGATCATAAATTATACCGCGCTCGGCCGACACTCTTTCATAGCGAACACTGTTTCCCTCTGCCTGCAAAGCATAAAAATCGCCTTTATATATTTGTAAATAAGCCGAGCGACCGACCAATAAAGACATAAACAAAAGAATGGCCGCGCCGATAAACTTTAACTTATTATGGTCAAAAGTTTTGCCAACGACCTCGCCTTCATACCCCCTGGGAACAAAAGAGCTTTCGATCCACTCTCGCAAGTGGGAATATTTTTCAAGCCTCCCGGCCGCACCAAACTTGCCGTGCTGAATTATGAACGGATCTATGGCTGCATTCCTTTGTCTAGTTTCGAAAAACCCCATTTATTTCTTAAAGATAAAAACAGGCTTAAGACGATCACTAACTTGATTCATGAAATAGAAAATTATAGTCACGGCTATAATATTTATGACCAATCCCCACAAGAGAGACAACCAAAAATCCTTATCGATCAGAAAAAAACTAGCCTCTTCACGAAGAAAAAGATGGACCACATAAACCGACATATCAAAGAAGAAGCAATAAAAAATAGTTGTTAGCGAAATAAGACCCAAAAAAGAATAAAGAGAGCGATTAGTCAGAACATTGGAATATAGAAAACGGCAAAAAAGAAAAGTCAGCGGCCAGAAGACAAGGTACAAAGGAAAGAAAAAAGAATTATAAACGCCGAAGATGAGACCAACTAATAAAAACCACCAGGTAGTAGAGAGGCGCGAATTGACCTCGAGAAAAAAAACCATAAAGATCAAAATAAAATTGATCTCACGAATACCATAAGGCAGGCCGCTAGCAAAAGAAATTTGCACGACGGACAACAGAAGAAAAACTATTAACCTAAAAACCAATCTCCAGATCATATGGTTTTATCGCCCATCCTTAAGGTAAGACAACGGCGACTATGAAGATTTTATCGAAATCGACGACTGGTTCGGCGTTGACCTTCTGCCAAATCTGATTAGTCCCCTTGTCCACCATAGTCACGCGCCCAATAGCTAAGCCTGACGGTATATTCGGTTCAAGCCCGGAAGTGACGATTATATCACCTGGTTTTATCATTGCCGATTGCGGCACAAAATCTAGATTTATAGTCAGCCCGAGATTGCCAGCAGTCGTCCCAACCGTTCGACTGCCACTCAAAACGGCCGCAGCCAATTTACACTCTTGGTCGGTCACGATCTTTAAGCGCGACGAACGCTCCTCCACTGCCACGATCTTGCCGACTACGGCCCCTTTCTCGTCCATTACCACTAATCCTTCATAAAGACCGTCGCCAGAACCGCGATCTATGATCAAATCGCTCTTCTCCTGCTCTTGACTAAGGACTTCGCGAGCTACGACATTAGCCATAACTTTTTTAAACCCCTCGTGGTCATCAAAAAAATCCAGATACTGCCTAAGCTTAATATTCTCCTCCTCCATTTTTTTAAGCGATGCATTCTCGATCGTCACTTCCTCCAGGGACGATTCAAGATAGTCGATACGCGAAGACAAGTCCCCTTTTCTTGTCTGATTACGATATAGAAGATTGAACTTGCCAGCAAAGACGTGCAATTTGGAAGAGACTGGATTCAACACTGTCTGCAACACCCCTTCGATCGGGGCGATGATGCGGCTGTTATGCAAAAAAACAAGCAACCCCACAGCTGCTAGAAATAAAAATAAGAACCTTAGTTTTAATTTCTTCATAAAAAGAAACGGGAAGTCCCGAGAACGACCTGAATTAAGAATTAAAAATTAAGAATTAAGGTATTTTTCATCTCAATTATTAATTCTTCTTCCTTAATCCATATTACAACTCCTCGCTTCCGGGCGTGAGCACTTTACTTAAGAGATCTCCGTCGGACAACAAAGTTCCAAGACCACGGACTACACAAGTCAAAGGGTCATCGGCCACATGGACTGGTATTTTTGTAGCTTGAGATATTTGTTTATCAAAGCTGCGCAAGAGCGCGCCGCCTCCTGACAATCTAATACCGTTCTCATAGATATCAGCTACTAATTCTGGCGGGGTTGCCTCCAAAGTCGTCTTTATATTTTCGGTTATTTTATTCAATGACTTGGAGATAGCCTCTCGCACTTGCGAATCATCGACGATCACGGCCTTAGGCAAACCATTGATCAAATCGCGACCACGGACCTCCATCTCCATACTCTCCTTGCCAGCCAAAGCCGACCCGATCTTAATCTTAATGCTCTCTGCCACTTGTTCGCCGATCAAAAGATTGAACTCCTCACGGATATATTCGATGATGTCATTATCCAAAGAATTGCCAGCAATAGGCAAAGACTTATAAGTGACTACGCCGCCCAAAGAAATAACGGCTATTTCAGTCGTTCCATCACCAATATCGACGACCATGTTAGCTATGGCCTCCGTAACCGGAAGACGAGCACCAATAGCAGCGGCCATCGCCTCTTCGATCAAAAATACTTCGCGAGCGCCAGCCGATTTAGCAGCGTCCTCGACCGCCTTCTTTTCCACCTCGGTGATCTCGATCGGTATGCCAATGATCATGCGCGGACGCGGAACAATATTAAAGCTCTCACTATGGACCTTGTCTACAAAATATTTAAGCATCTTCTCTGTCACTTCAAAGTCAGAGATGACCCCCTCATTCAAAGGCCTGATAGCTTTGATATGAGCTGGCGTTTTGCCGACCATTTTCTTGGCGTCATCACCCACGGCCAAAATCTCGTCCGTGCGAGTATTAACTGCGACGACCGAAGGCTCATTAATGACTATACCTTTGTCTTTAGTAAAGACCAGGGTATTCTTAGTTCCAAGATCAATGGCCAAATCCTTACTGAATTTTCCAAATATTCGATTCAACATTTTTTATTCTTTTAAACTTTGTAGGGAACTTGCTCGAGCTTGACTAACTCCGAATCTTGAGATGAACGAAGCTTGATCTCAGCTGACCCTTCTTTTAATGTCTTATCGCTAATAACGATCCTGATCGGACAACCTATTAAGTCAGAATCGGCGAATTTCTCTCCAGCACCAGCTTCTTCGCGATCGTCATAGAGAACTTCTACTCCCTTAAGGGTTAATTTCTCATATAAAGCGTCAGCCTCGGCCTTATTGCGCTCTTTATTCTCTTTACCAGAGAGCAAAACCAAATGAACGCGGAAAGGAGCGACCTCCTCTGGCCAAATTATGCCCTTCTCGTCATGTAAAATTTCGACGATCGTGCCCATTAAACGCGAAGGACCGATGCCATAGCAACCCATGACGACCTCTTTCTTCTGGCCGTCCTTATCGACATAAGAAAGACCGAAAGGATTAGAGAAGCGATTGCCAAGCTTAAAGATATTACCAACCTCGACCGCCTTCTCTTGCCTAAATTCCTTCTTGCCGCAAATAGGGCAAGTATCCTGATCGTCGATAATCTCTTTGTTGATAGCCACGCGACAATTATCGCAAATGTATATCAAATCCTCACCAGCAGAGCAAAGCGTCTGAAATTCATGTGAATACTTAGAGAAAGCCCCGCCCGAAGCGTATGTCAAATAAGTGATATCCCCTAAGCCGCAACGCTCGAATATTTTAAAATAAGCATGCTTGGCCACTTCATAGAATTTATCAAGTTCTTCCTGATTAGAAGAGAACGAATACATATCCTTCATCAAAAACTCACGGCCGCGCATCAAACCAGCCTTAGCCCTAAGCTCGTTGCGGAACTTAGTCTGAATTTGATAAGGAGCTATCGGCAAATCTTTATACGACAAGACAAAGTCCTTAACTAATGGAGTCACGATCTCTTCATGAGTTGCACCCAAGGCATACTCTTTCTCATCAGCCCCCATGAGTTTGAATAAGACATCAAAATTATCCCAACGACCAGTGGTTTCCCAAACATCTTTCGGAGTCAACACAGGCATTAATATCTCTTGACCACCGATTTCGTCCATCTCCTGTCTAATGATATTACTAATCTTATTGAGCACGCGTAACCCCAAGGGCAAAAAAGAATAAACTCCAGCGGATAATTTACTAACGAAACCTGCACGAATAAGAGTACTGGCATTGAAGCTAGTCTCGTCCTTAGGCTGCTCTTTAATGGCTCGAGTGAAGAGTTTTGATTGAAGCATGTTTTTGTGTAAGCCGAAACGTCTTTCGAACACTTTGCGGATAAGACGATTATACAGCTAAAAACAAGGATTTAATATATAAATATTACAGCAAAAATGGCCACTTGTCAAAAACGAAAATCCGCCTTTTTCGAGGCGGATTATTCGCTTATGTGAGCCTGTTTTGACAATTTTTATCTTTTCTTTTCGAATAAAGTTAACAACGGAGAAGCCAAACAGATAGAGCTCCAAGAACCGACTAATACACCGATCAACATCGCCAAAACGAAGTCGCGAATGGTAGAACCGCCAAAAACAAGGACTGCGACCAACACCAAGGCTGTGGTAAGAGATGTATTGAGAGAGCGCACTAAAACATGGTTAAGGCTAGTATTTATAGTACCTTCAAAACTGTCGTCGCTCTTAGGCAAAATTTCTCTGATACGATCGAAAACAACGATAGTGTCATTGATAGTGTAGCCAAGGATCGTCAACAAAGCAGCGATGAACGGAGTATTGATCTCCACATTCCAAAACTTACCCAACACAGAGAAGACTCCTATGACAACCAAAATATTGAAGCCCAAAGCGATGATCGAGGCCAAACCATATTTCCAAGACTCTACTGGCTTAGACACTTTCCTGAAAGCCCAAGCGATATAGATCAAGATGGCGATGATGGCCAAGATGACGGCGTAAAAAGTCTTGCGTTTAAGCTCGTTGCCGATCGATGGTCCAACAGAGTCAAATCTTAACTCCTCTGAAGAGGTTCCCATTCTCTCGACGACTTTGTCATGAATATCAGCATCGGTATTCTGAAATCTTAATATCATTCCAGTCTCGCCAATTGGTTGAGCGACCAAGCTACCCAAATTCAAATCATCGAGCTTGTCGTGCACTTCGGATACTGACGGACGATTAGATGGAAAATTAACCTCCATTAAACTTCCACCAGTGAAGTCTATGCCGAAATTAAGTTTCCAAGAGACAAGAGAGAAGATGGCGCCAGTCGCCAAAACTATGGCGATAGCGAACCAGATCTTTTTCTTTTGGATTATTTTATACATAGTTTTGGTTTCTTAGGCTTTCTTATGATGCTTACTAACACCGGCTAAAAATGGATTTGACATCAATTTTTCCGGTAACAAGACCAAGAGACTCTTAGTTACGGTTATAGCTGAGAACATAGAGATCAAAATACCCAGGATCAAGGTAATGGCAAATCCCTTAACCATGCCTGTAGAAAAAGCGTACAAGATCATACAAGTCAAAATAGTGGACAAGTTACCATCACGGATAGACGACCAAGCGCGCTTGAAGCCAACTTCAATAGCCTTATCAATCTCCCTGCCATCACGAACCTCTTCTTTGAAGCGCTCAAAGATAAGAATATTAGCATCAACGGCCATACCAATAGACAATATCAAGCCGGCTATACCTGGCAAAGTGAGAGTGACTGGCCTGTTCCAAAATATCGGGAACTTGAGCACCAAGCCCAACCAAACCAATAACCCCAGAAGTGACAGTCCCAGAGAAGGTCCTTTCGGTTTAGTATAAACTATAGCGGCCAAGATCAGAGCAGCCAAAGCTATACCCCAACACTTAAAGAAAGCTAATAAAACCAAACCATAAATAGCCAAGGCCAAAACAGAGACTACTCCAGGCAAACGATAGAAAACGATCATGAAGATGGCGACCAACAGGATTCCCCAGAGACCAGCCTGCAAAGATTTGGCGATCGACGCCTTACCAAGAGTCGCACCGACATTCTGTTGGCTTACCAAAGATATCGGTACCGGCAAAGCTCCGGCATTCAAACGTTGAGACAATTGTCTAGCCTGAACGACATTAAAGTTGCCGCTAATAACGGCGTTGCCATCGGAAATCTTGCTATTGACGGTTGGGATCTCAATAGGCTCTCCGTCCAAGAAAATAGCGACCGGCTTACCAATGTTGCGTCCAGTTATATCAGCGAAGAGATCAGCACCTTCCTTATTGAACTCCAAAGACACCTCTGGTCTTCCAGTGCGCTGGTCGAACTGCACAGTGGAGCGCTTAAGGTACTTGCCAGTAAGTTTAGTGTTGACCCAATCATTCTGATCCTGTTGACCATTATCACTCTTAGCCTTAGCGATGAAAATATCCTGAATGCGATATTCATCCAAGGTCCTTTCATCTTCTTTGTATATCAAATGATAACCGAACTTAGTCTCGACGACATAGGAAATAGTGCCAACCTTTTGTTCGAAGACTGTGTCCTCAAAAGGTTTGACCTTCTCGCCCTTGCTAAACCACCCCAATTCGCCGCCAGAAGTCTCGGCCCCTGGCTCAGTGGAGTTGTCTTTAACTAATTGGACGAAATTATCAGCTGTGGCCTTTTCCTTGATCTCCTTGATCTTGGCATAGGCCTCGTCCTTAGTTAGACCACTATCACACCCTTCCGCTCCGTCATAGCAGATCAATAAATGGCGAGCCTTGACCTGCTTTTTCTCTTCGCCGGTCAAATCATTCTTGGCTACCCTCTTTTCTAAGAGCTTAGCGATATTATAGCTATCAGAAGTCTCGACTATATCAGTGACTCCATTAATCTTTAAGCTGCTGACAGCGTTAGCTAATTCAGGATTTTTCTCTAAGTCGATCCACGATCCTTTCTCATCAAAAGATCCGCTTTCGTCATACTCCCCTGCTAATTTTACAAAATTACCGCGGGAGATAACCTTCCCCAAGACTTCTTCGGCCTTCTTTTCTGCAGCTTGATTAGCCTCATCTATCTTAGCCTGTTCATCATCGGAAAGGACATGACTAGAGGATTGCTCCTTAAACTCGAGTATCGGAGTCTCGCCGATCATCTTAATAGCCTCATCGACATCCTTGATACCAGCCAAATCGACTATAATGCGATAATCATTAGCACCTGCCTTGTTGACCTGAACCAAAGGTTCGGACACTCCAAAAGCGTTGACCCTTCTTTCGATGACATCGCGGACACCCTCGGCGGCGCCGGCCTCATCGCCAGCTGAAACGGCCGAAGTATCAGCCTTATAGACCAAGTGAGAACCTCCCTGAAGGTCTAAACCTAAACGAAATGGAATCTCATTGGCGGTCGGCAATTGGACAAAGCCATTGGTCTTGTTAGAGATCCAAGCCGCTCCGCGGTTGTACTGATCGCCACCATCGATCAAAAAGGCAGCAAAGCCTAAGACGACGATCAAAATGAAAGTCTGCCAAAGGCGGCCTTTGTGAGATGGATTAACGATCTTTTTCAAGATGTTGTCAGCCATACTACTTCGATTACGAATTAAAAATTAAGAATTACGATTTATAACGCAATTCGAATATTATAAATAAAAAGGTATTAAAAAAATAATACCCCCTTGTCTGAAATCAATAATACTCCCCAAAACCCTAAAAAGCAAGGGGAAAACGATAAAAAACACCTGACTTGACTTTTTTAATATTATTAATCATAATAACAGAAACAAAATCAAAAACAGCCTTTCAAAGACAAAACTCAAAAAAGGAGGCGCTTAAGATGTTCATTGTTCATATTAAAGACAAAGAGCCTGAAGTTGGGGGCCTAGAAAAAGATCGCAAAGTTATTTTCCTTGGCAAAACGATCGATGGAAAATATTTAGTGATAACCGCTCCGAAAAAATTTCCAGACGAGGAAAAAAGCGGAGAGGCTCATGACCTTAAAAACTCAGAGCTCAAAGCCTATCTAGGCGAAAGAGATCAATTCACGGAGCTGACGGTCGAGGCCGGATGCCGCATATCAAGTCGCTGCTTCCTTCAAGGGGATGGGTTCACCTTCTCTTATGAGGGCGACAAAAAAAACAATCGCAAATATTCTTTCTTTGGGGACATGTTCAGAGAAGTGTACATAAGAATGTAATACGTGGTGTGAAAAAAACGCCGCTCCATTTTCTGGGGCGGCGATCTTTTTTATATTCAAGGCAAATCCTAGGCGCTATTTTTCTTATAAAAATATCTTTTACCCAGCTCGACTGCCGACAAATAGATCAATACTATGCCTATTATAGAAACGATCACATACCAAGGCAAAACGACCAAACCGAAGAATTTTCCCAAAAAAGTAAAAGGTATCAGCCATCCAAGAGCTAAAAATCCTAATGTCGATATAACCAGATATTTGTTGGGGCGGCTTTGGACAAAAGGCATTTTACAGGTTCTTATGACATGAATGACCAAAACTTGAGTGGCCAGCGACTCAAGAAACCACCCAGTTTGAAATGATGCCTCGCCAAGCCTAAAGACATAATACAGTATGAAAAAAGTCGCAAAATCAAAAAGCGAACTTAAAGGGCCAAAAGTAAACATAAAACGTTTTATGTAACCAATATCCCAGCGATGCGGTGTCTTAACTAAATCTTCATCCACGTTGTCCATTGGGATCGTTATCTGTGAAAGGTCATAAAGAAAATTGTTGAGAAGTATCTGTATCGGCAACATTGGTAAGAATGGCAAGAATACCACTGCCCCGGCCGCTGAGAACATATTCCCAAAATTCGAAGACAAGGCCATTTTTATATACTTCATGGTATTTCCAAAGACCTTTCGGCCTTCGATCACACCCTCTTTCAACACTCGCAAATTCTTCTTGGTCAATATTATATCGGCCGACTCTTTGGCGACATCCACCGCATTATTGACCGAAATGCCGACATCGGCAATTTTGAGTGATGGCGCATCGTTTATCCCATCACCCACATAGCCAACAAGAGTATTATTGGCTTTAAGCGCCATGATCACTCGGCTTTTTTGATCCGGAGAAAAACGAGCGAAAATGGTCGTCCTCTTAACACGAAAACGTAAAGCCTCGTCGGTCAAAGCGTCGACATCATTCCCCAGAAGCATTCCTTTGATCGGCAGCCCTATCTCACGACAAGTCTTATTGGCGACCAATTCATTGTCTCCGGTAATTACCTTAATTTCCACTCCAGCCTCCATTAAACTCTTGATCGCCTCACTGGCATCCTTTTTTGGCGGATCCATAAAGCCGATAAAACCACAAAGGATCAAATCTTCTTCGTCCTCTTTGATATAATCATCACGATCACGAGTGACCTTTTTAAAAGCCACTGCCAAAACACGATAACCTTCAGAGCTCAAACGTCGATAGACGCTCCATGCTTTGTCACGCACCTCATCATTCAAATCACCGAAATCATCACCATGACAATACTCGCGACAACAAGAGAATATTTCTTCCGGCGCACCTTTAGAGACCAACAAACGTTCATCTCCTATATCAGCTATAATGCTTAGACGCTTGCGCACAAAATCAAAAGGTATCTCATCGACTTTAACTGACTTCTCCATGTCCAACTCCCGATACTCTAATACAGCTTCATCCAAAGAATTCTCAATTCCGGATTGAAAATAACTATTAAGGTAAGCGAGACGCAATACCTTGTCTGAATCCTCCCCAAAAAGATCTATATTTTTAACTAAGGCGATCTTGCCTTCGGTCAATGTACCAGTCTTGTCAGTGCACAAAACCTCTAAACCACCGAATGTAGGGATCGCCGATAACCTTTTGACTATAACCCCCTTCTTAGACATCCGCTTGGCCCCCTGCGCCATGTTTATGGACATGATCATAGGTAACATCTCAGGCGTCACACCAACGGCTACGGCTACGGCGAACAGAAAAGACTCTAATATCTTATGCTCAATTATGGAGTTGAACAAGAAGATGAACATCACCAAAAACAGCATGATCTTCATTATAAGAAGACCAAAATTAGTGATGCCGATCTCGAATTCCGATTTTTCCGAAGACGTCGATATCGTATGAGCTATCTTGCCGAACTCAGTCGTCGAACCGGTCCTGATAACTACAGCTTCGGCCGTACCAGAAATAACGTTACTTCCAGCAAAGACCATATTCTCGAAATCCACCAAAGACTTGTCAGAGACCGATAAAGGCAGCGATGTCTTCTTGGCCGGTTCCGACTCGCCAGTCAATGACGATTGATTGACGAAGAAATCAGTTTCCGAAATTATACGAGCGTCCGCCGGCACCAAATCACCGGAATTAAGGACTAATATGTCGCCAGGTACGATGACTGAAGTGTGAACTTCCTTCTCTTTCTCTCCGCGCTTGACCATTGCTGTCGACCTAACCCTCTCCAAGAGAGCCTTGGCTGTCTTACCAGCATTGTGCTCTTCCAAAAAATCTAAAAATGCCGACAAAAGTATCATGACGACTATTATATAAGCTGTCACCATCTCACCAAACCAACCTTCCACTACCGCTGCAAAAATCAAAAGGATTATAAGCGGACTTTTGAATTTACTAAAAAATTCTCGCAAGGAGCTATTCTTTCTTTCTTGCACTAAAACATTATGTCCGTATTGCGAAAGTCGACGATGAGCCTCGACGTCAAGCAATCCAGAAGAAGAGCTTTCTAATATCTCCAAGACCTTCTCCTTGGCTTGAGAAGAAAAATCAGAAAGAGGCTTCTGCTTTTGTTGGAGCTCATTAGACGAAGAACTGACCTTGTTCATATAAGAAGATAAAAACCTTGCCATTATTTCAGACAAGCGCACCTTGTTTACATACCAATATTATATCACACTACGCCCGACCAAGGAAAATCGCCCAAATCGACATTGACACGCTAAAAAATAAACTATATTATCTGATTTAGTACTTCCTTTTGTTAGGTTGTGGTGGAAAACTAGCGAAGCGTTCCCTTATCTTCGCAGTAAGACCAAAAGGGTATATCTCTAAAGGGAAGGCGATCCATCGCCCTTTTGCAGATGAAGATTCAGGATGGAGAAGCACCTTATCCCCGGCTAAAAGTCTTTTTTCACATCAGGTTAAGCAACAAACGAAAAAGACTTTTGCCGGGTCTTTTTTTTAAAAAAAACCATCAGCCAACAAAAAAAGCAGCGACGTTGAGATCGCTGCTTTTGACTTTTAAAAAAGATCACATATCCAATGTTCTGGCGCCAAGAAAAGCATCGCAAAAACGATAAACCGTCTTCATGATGCCCTCATAATCGTTCAGCCCCGTCAATAAATGCTCCGGAAAAACATCATCTCCGTTGAGGGCGCCCAAAAGCGCGCCAACCATGGAAGCATTCGTATCGGTGTCCCCTCCAGCTCTTATGGCACTATAAAGCGCCTCGATACTGGTCGGATTCTTGAGAAAACAATTGTAGGCCAAAGGCAAAGAATCGTAAACGTAAAAAGGTTTCTTGCCATACATATCGGCCAATTCTGAAACGCTTTTTAAATACGTTTGACCATAGAGCATGCCGACTAATCTGTCGACAAGACGATCTTCAATTTTGTCCATACCCCGATTAAAAGACTCCCCTTCGGCACAAGCCGTGATCGCTTCGCACAAAAACGACTCTTTGAAATATTGATGATTAGGAAAATTAAAGAAACAATATCTCACTAAACGGGCCTGAACCCAACCTGAGGCCAAAGCCATTGCCGATCTATGAGTCATCATGCCCAAGTCAAAGGAACTTTCCATAAAAGCTTCCCGACGCCGATCGCCGCCATCAACATAGAACATGATAGCCATCAAAGCGCCTAAGGGCGATATTTTCATAGACACCCCATTGCCAGCACCGTCAGGAGTGCCACTAGCAAAAGGACTTGTTCCATCTCGCACTCTTTCGATGGCAGATGTAGTACCCTTGCCCCAGCCGCAAGTCGATTTTTCCATGGCCCTGATGTGATGTTGTCCCTGATTCACCAAGTCAAAACCTTTTTTATCGATCAACGACTCGGTCACTGCCAGAGTAAGCTGGGTATCATCAGTAATATCTCCGGCCTTAAGCACTCCTTTGAGAAAATGCTTCTCATTGGGATCAGCGTAAAGACTAACATTACCATCGGTCAAAGCCATCACCTCGCTTGAAGTCAATTTCTCATAAGGCATACCCAAGGCATCACCGATGGCGATACCAAGAAACATCCCCTTGATCTTTTTGGTCAATAGAAGCCTTCTGTTGTCCAATCTTTCCTCCCTTTTTTTAAAATTAAAGAACCAGAAAACAATAAAATATAAGATGATAACAGAAAAATGTCAAATAAAAAGAGGCAAACGCGCGGTTTGCCTCAAAGATGCAACAGTTATCCAATCTCTGAAAGCTGAAGATTATCGACATCCAGTTTTCCGACTTCGAACTTTTCCTCAAATTCCATTTTGGGAAGACGAGAGAAATCGATCTCATGGATGTGCTGCCGACAGAAATATCTTCCCTTTCTCTTCGTTCTCTTAAGTTTCGCCGAGTCGATCGGGGAATCGGAAAAAAGAGAGAAAGTAAAATATGAATCGACGAACGGAGTAAAAGCGCCGTAGGCGAAGCTATGCTGAAAATATTCCCGCAGTTTCGGATAGAAACTTCTGGCGAGCATATGCTCGGCATAGAACAAAATCAATCCGCCAGGCGCAAGATTACTTTTATACTTGTTAATGGCATCCTCGCCATAAAGAAAGGGGCAGGCTGATTGAGCGGTCAGATCAATGAGTTCAACATCGAATTTTTCTTCCGGTGTATACTCTAAGGCATCGCCGATAACGACATGAGCCTTATTAAGACTGCCGTTATTAAGGTCGGAAATATTATCGCGACAGATATTGACAACTGAAGGGTCGAGATCGATGATGGTCGGTATAACCCCGAATTTCAACACTTCACTGGCCGCAAAGCCGTCACCGCCGCCTAAAATGCCAACATTGATCGCTTTTTTTATCTTCAGCGCCAAGATCATGGCAGGCCAGACCATCAATTCATGATAGACAAAATAATCGATCTCCGTGAACTGCACCTCGCCGTCGATAACCATTAACCGACCCAGGCTTTTATTGTGGCCAAAAATTATTTCCTGCATGCCTGAATTAATGATTTTATCTACATAAAATTCAACAATTCTGGTATGGTCCTGAAACGATATTTTAGCCGCTAATTTGCCGTCAACTATTGTTCCGCAATAAGATGACGACTGTTTACTTGTAATTACCATTTCCTCAAATCCTTTGCTGATGGTTTCGTTGCCGTTTTCACCGGCTGTAAAAATCAAACAAGCGTCCTTTAGCCAAGAATTTGGCCAATTGACACGACACTACTAAAAAACCGCCTCCTTGGCGGTGCCGAAAGACATAACATCCTCCTCCTTTTATAATGATTGGATCTGTTGTTTTTAAGTTGCTTAAGGTTTTTGACCTTATTGGCGTTTATCATATAACATATCCTTTAAAATGTCAATAGACAAAAACGGCCAGGGAAATTACCCAGCCGTTTTTTATTGAGACATTACAAATTATTTATGGTTATAAACTACAGTCCCCGGATTAGAGTTGGAAAAGCGAACCTTCTCCTCCTGTGGACTGATCTTTGGGTTGACTGTATAGAAAAGGAATTTAGCGTCTCCAATGGTCAAATTAGTACAACCAGCGCTCCTCTGCCCTCCGAACTCATCATGCCAATAAGCACCATGAAGAGCATAGGAATCTTGATAGTACATGGTCCAAGGCACGTCTTTAAGGTCATAGTAATGAGTGGCCTGTGGAGGTCCTCCGTGCATCCTAGTCTTGGTAAACTTATAACGGATACTGAAAGTTCCCAAAATGGTCGGGCTAGCGTTGACTCCGGTCGATACATAGGTAGCGAAGACTGGGTCAGCCCCTTTAAAAAGAGTCAACACAGAACTAGCAATATTGACGTCGATCCAATAATCTCCAGTCTTAACTTGCCAAGGAGTGACTGAATTTTTTTCTGGCAATGGCTGCGGAATCGGATCTATATATTTGGCCTCAACCCAAGCACCTGGGTGCAGACCGCCATCGACCTGGTACCATATTAAACCTTCGCTTTTCTTAACTGCTAAAACCTTAACTCGATTTTTGATCGAAAAAGCTCCCAGTCTTTTGGATTTCATCTTTGGCTCGGCCATAACTGGAGCATTTTTATAATTGACTTTGGCCCAAAAACCAATGTATTGCCACTCTCTCCCTGTCTCATTTCCATTGGCATCGGTAAAAAGCGTGGCCATAGGAACATCTTTCAAAACACAACGACTAGTAGTTGTTGAGAGGTGGCGCAATAAAAACAAAGCGCTTTGAGGATTCTCAATATAGACAAAGGAGTCTGAATCGGGATCGACATAAAAAGCCCGACCACCGTCCTCGACTTTTATCATAAAACGACCCTTTAATCTCTCCGGTGCGCTAGAGGCCATTTTTTCAAAATCATCATTAGAAATACCGAGTGCCAAATTCTTGATTATATTATAGGCGTCATTGAGAGTGCCGACATAGTAACGATGGAAATCTGACGGATTGACATACCAGAGGTCGCCCAGACTGGCAGAGTCCATCAAAATGCGTCCGGAAAATTCGTTCGATGGATTATCGGATGGGAAAGCCGCCGAAACCGGCAAGGCCAATAAAAGCCCAAAAAACAAAGATATACAATATAATATTGGTTTATTCATAGGAGTTTGGTTTGCTAATCAATTTAACCTCTGAAATAAAAAGTGTCAAACTAGCTAAAAATAAAAAAAGCTTCACCGAATTTTCGGCAAAGCCTTTAAGCGAAATGCGCATTAAAATCGATCAACTCGATCAACGGTCCTGATGGCCATGATAAGAGTTGTGACTCCCGACGCCTTGGTTAATCTTGCCGCAAATGGCAAAAGC
Organism: uncultured Gammaproteobacteria bacterium; assembly: GCA_964547855.1. Taxonomy (GTDB): domain Bacteria; phylum Patescibacteriota; class Patescibacteriia; order Patescibacteriales; family WJLG01; genus JBAZHE01. The sequence goes on from CAZJPG010000014.1 coordinate 28,133, forward strand.
GAGAATAGCAATGATGGCGACGACGACGATCAGCTCAACCAACGTAAAGCCACTTTTGTTAAGCTTGGGTCTTTTCACTAAGCTCCTCCTTTTTTATGAAAGAAATAACGAATTATTTTTTTATCATAAAACAACTAAAATGTCAACCTAGATCAAACACGTCGTCTATGCGCTTCTTTAGAGCCTTGGCTACTTCATTGGCCAATCCTAAAGAAGGGTTATATTTCCCCTGCTCCAAAAAAACTATAGTCTCACGTCTAACACCAGCCTTCCTGGCCAAATCCTCTTGAGTCATGCCAAGCTTCGATCTTATTTCTTTTATGTTATTATCCATATTTATTTGCATTCTTTCTCAGGGGCTGGAAAAGAAGGATTGCCATGTTTCACCCACTCCCCACCCTGACACATCCAATCATCTTCACCAGAAAAGACACGGAGAGTTATGATCGCCAAAAAGAAAAAGACAATAGCCACAATCACTGTAAAGATGAATCTTTTATCAGTAAACTTGAATTTGTTGTAATAATGAAAAATAGCCGTACTTAACAATAGCAGGATTACCGTGGAAAACGCCAGCGTCATGCCAATGGCCTGATAATACGGATTTCTATCGGCCAAAGAATAAAAAATAAACATGCCAATGACTGCTAAGTAAGCATAGATCTGAACAGCCATAGTTGCCGCCTTGCCAGCAGTAGCATAATCGCGCTCGTCGGCCATAACGTCTTTAACATGTTTGCGTAAAACAAGCATGATCACTGATCCGGCGACCAGCGCAGGCACGGAAATAAGATAATTCTTAAAGACAGCTGGCTGACTAAATAGAATGGCCAAAACCAGAACGATAGCCAATTTAATGGCCCGATATTGCTTAGCGGATAGTTGCATAGAATCGTTGATTTTAATGTTAATTATATCTAACAATCATAATGTTATATTATTCTAACATATATGTCAAATATACCTCTCATAAAAACAACCGACACCATTCAATCTTAAAACAAAAAGATGGTCAAAGACCATCTCCATATCAACAAATAATATTTCCAAACATCGAATATTCCAATTGTTTTAACTGGCCCTTTATCTCCTCGATCCTTTCCAGTTTTTTCTTCAAGGACATCACACCATCATCCAAAGCACGATCGACGCCCTGACCGCCTTCGATCATTGACTCGATCTCGCTCATCAGTACTTCTGTCATACTATCTAAACTAAAAGACCTCTCATGAAGAAGATTTAATTCCTCAAGTAACTGACTACCATCATTACTCATATTCTCATCCTTTTGCATAAGATTCAATTCGGACATCTCATGCCTTTTCTTTTCCAGACTCTCCTCAAGAACCCTTTCTTCGTCTTGAAATTCTTTTACTTTTTTCAATTTCTCCTTAATAGCCTTTGATGGCTCGTTAAGATCGTCGCCAAGAGCGCCAAATAAATCTTCAACTTCATTGATAGCCGAAAACAATTCGGTCTTTAATCTCTCTCTTTTCTGACAAGAATCTTCAAAATTTAAATCCGCGTTGTTTAACATTTTAAAAAAATATTGATCTTTTTATATAATTTTACCAAAATTAAATATTTTTGCCAACTTAAATAAAAAATCGCAGCCCCCTTTAATAAAGGCTGCGATAGCATAAAAAGAAACGTTATTTCCGATAGAACTGGCGATTGTAGTATTCCAATTCGAAGCGGCCATTTTTCCCCTTATCAGGATTGCCACGATAAGCTGTAACGCCACAATTAATAGGCTTGTCTTTTTTATCAACTTTAACGAATTCATCTTCCCCCCATCTTTCCAAATTGGCTAGTACGGCTAGAATGTTAAGATGATGAGTTATGGCCATGATCCTCTTTTCCGCGAAATCTCTCACTATAGTATTCATCCAAGACCGATTCCTTTCCCGAACATCGGGAACATTCTCGCCTTGAGGATATCGATACCAGTATGGCCCTTCCATCTTATAAAGCTCAGCCTGTTCTGGGTGAAGGACATGAAACACCCGCCAATCATTATAGATCAAAGATAAGCCATGTTCCTGTTCGCGAATACGCTCTTCCTCTACGAATTTAACGTTCTCTAATTCGGGCCACCCCCTCTTTAATCCGCCAAAAGTCATTTTTGTTCTCTCGTAAGGAGATAAAAAGATTATATCCGGAATTTTATCGACATACAGCTTCCTTAATCTTTTTCCGACTTCGCAAGCCCTGCCAGAATATTTGTCGACAAGTTCGGTGTCGGCATCGCCAACCATAAGTGAAAACTTTTTTTTCACCTCATTGGCCAAGTCCAATGTCTCGCTTGATCTAAAATCTCTTTTGAAGGCCCGTAAAAATCTTTTATACAAAGAACTCCTTTGCTTCTTTTTCTTTAGGACGTTATACCTGGAAACATCATGTCTTATAAGCAACATCAACTCTGGCCATTTCATGATCAGCTCCTTTTCCCATGTTTTAATTATGCAATGAACAGATGCTATATTTAAACAAGAAAATTTAATAAAGTCAAGCATTTAAAAGCAACAAAAACTCTTCTAGTGAAGCATGGCTGATCGTATTTTAAGCTTAACATCTCATTTTAGCATCTCAGGACAAACAACCGTGCATTTCTTACTTAAGCACAATGTCTTATATGGGCAATTACTCCTGACTGCATATTCAAAAGGTGTTTCGCAATCTTTAATATCACTACAGTCCGTATTTAAAATTTCAGTTATAGTATATTTATCCAGTGAATACCCATCTGGTAAATTTGTCTCATCTTCGCCTTTGACTAAAATCGCATCAAGATCCTTCCAGGAAAGATCTATGCCAACTACTCCGGCGGCACGAATAGTTATCACCCCCTTATCGAAGTAAAACACTAGACCATCATTGGTCAATACAAAATTACTCAGAAGTGAAGTAATGGATAATGAATCGACTTTAGCATCTTTGTTTAAACCCAACCCATCTTCGGCTATTTGTGTATCTGGAAAAGTCTTTTTATTATTAATGGTCTTTTTATACAACCTACTAGATAACTCTCTTAAATTCTTTGCAGACGCAGAATCCATCTTACCGTCAACGCTTTTAATATTAAGAACGGAAGATAATCCAACCAACCCATCATCATTAAAAGTAAAAGCTTTGACGGTTTCGTTAGCATTGGCTCCGCCAGCGTACTCACCGATAGTCAACAAATATGAAACCGTCCCCATTCTTTTCGATCGAAAGACGCGGTAATCGATATCATAGGTGAAGACCATTTTTGGTCTATCAGGGAAATCACTCTCAACTCTCTTTTCCTCCTCATAAGCCGACCCGCCAACACTCCAATCTTTCTTTCTCAACTCAACTTCCTGTTCGACGAACTTCCTAACAAGTTCTTCTTTATCCAATGAATCGTTCGGATATCTAACTTTGATGTCGTAAAAATCAGTCTTATACTCTTCGCTAACATCTTCACCATAATGATTTTCGATGCCAGAATTATCACCAGACAATATTTTCATGTCACCACTAACGTTAACATTGAGTCGGCTTGTGTTCTTAGCTGTTATTGTGGCATTCTCTGCGTGCAATTTATTCATTTCGATCCAACAATCGCCGGAATTTATCGCCAAATCCTTAGCTGACCCGCTCAAATCTATTATCCCCCCTTTAGCATCAAGACTTAAGGTTCCTCTTACTTTTACAGAGCCTTTAATATCATTGAATCGCTTATTCAGCTTGATCTCTATGCCGTCGACATCGAGATCGGCCAGCTCGACATTGCCGCCACTTATTTCCAGTCTCTTGAGATTAGGCATCGTTATCTCAATAGAAAGATGCTTGGTCCCTCCTGGGAATGGCTGATGTTTATTTTCTACTTTCCAAATATCAGTATTGTAATACGATTCGAACTCAGACCTTTTAACATATAAAGTTCCATCATCCGACCTTTCGAATGCAAGGCCTATTTTATCATAATCGCTTCCTTTTGCGACAACGCTAAAAACGTCGCCTTGTATTATTTTTATTTCGTCGAATCTCACGAAACGTGAGACATTGATACTGTCGAAATCATCAACATCATAATATCTCTCAGACCAAGAATTTTTCATCTCAGCCTTCCTCTCGTCATGCCTGGTCTCCAAATAAGAAGATAATGGCATAAAAGCGGAAAAGGAAATAAAAAATAATAATATCAAAGGCGCAAAAAAACTTATCTTAAATACAATCTTCTTAGGAAAAACAACCAATGCACCAAGGATGGCGGTTAGCACAGCCGGCACAGCCACCAGAACAAAAGCACAAATGATCAACGCGTAATAGCGAAAAAGACCGATAAGCTCCACTGGCTTGAAATCGACCATGTAAAAATTCAATAGATAGCTCTTGGGATATAGCAAAGCGATAAATATCAAAGCAAAAATCAACGTTGCCAAAACACCAACAATAAAAAACAAAAAGCCCAAGATCTTCCCAGCGACCAGGGGCGTGCTAGCTGGTAAATATTTCTTAAGCAGAAGAGAAGATCCTCTTATGACGATACCGATCAAGCCACCAAAAAGACAGATAACCACTAAAACCAACGATAATTGAGCGATACCGATAATGCTCGACTTTGGATAACCAAAAAGAAACCCGCGACTCAAACTGTCGACAAGTTGAAGCACAAGAACAAAAAGAAAGCTTGTCACAACTGACCCAACTACAAGCTTTGGAATGAATCTATAGCTCTTATCCTCATCCTGCACTAAAACCATCATAACCCCGGATAGCAGCGGCAATGCCAGAAGTTGAAATCCCCAAAGGAACGTAAATCGCTCCGGCATAATGACAAAAATCAAGCCAGCGATCAATGTTAGAGCGGAGACTAAAAATATTTTTTTCATATCATTTTATTATTTTTAGACCAATTATTTTAAGGGCTAAATAACCAATGATCGCTCCTAAAACATTCAAAATTAGATCGTCCACATCGACTATCCCAGACCCCGTCGCTCCCTGAATCGTCTCAAAGGATATGCTTAGCAAAAAAGCGACGACAAAGACCGAATACCAAGCGGGTATTGGGGTCAGGTCTTTACTTTTAGCGTTTTGGGCTTTTTGTTTTTATTGATAATAAATCATTTTCTTTCTTAAATATTCTGCTAATAGTAGTATAATGGATGCCTAGATAATTTGCCACCTCCGAAAGCAAATACCCATAGCCGACATGAGCCTCATATATCTTTCTGTTCCTAACCTCTCTTGTGGTCACCCCTTCAGTAAACAACTCTTCGAGTGTTGGCCCACAAAACAATCTCTCTTTTACCGGTATTTCCCGCTCACTCTCCCTAAGTTTCAAATAGCCCCTTATCTTCTCTATGAATCCGGCCGAACCCAGCACCACTCCACCTTTTAAAGAACTTAGGCCATCTTCTTCCGTCTTACTCATTAAATAATCCAAAAATAGCCCCTTGGCCCTGTTTTCATCCTGATCGAAATTAGACAAAGTCTCTCTTTTGTTCACACAGCCAGTCGCGGCTATTTTACCCATAACCTCCAAACAACTGTTCCACCTCCAGTCCTCTATTCTATCAACGATATTAGACCTCAACGGATTCAAGGCTATATATCTTATCAGTTGATACTTATAATTCTCCTCTTCCACCAATATCGATTTGAATCTTCCTTGGAATAGGTGGCCGACACGCTTGTTCCTAATGTTAAAATTTTGCGTATAACTGCCATTAAGCTGCCTCATGCCGATGGATAGATTGGCCTCATTGGTCTTAATGAGCAAGTGATAGTGATTGGGCATCAGGCAATAGGCGTAGCAATCCCAATTATACCTTTTTATGGTATTAAAAAGGACTAACAAAAAATCTTGATAGTCCTCGACAACGTTGAATATGTTGGAGCGTTCATTGCCCCTGGTCATTATATGATAAAAAGCACCAGGATATTGTACTCTTATTGGTCTAGCCATTTCCCCTCCTTTAGTTTCTATATTTACAATTTTATATTATCACCTTTTGTTTGGTCTTTAAAATGAGGGGGTAAAAATGCTAAATGTAAAGACCTGACCCCAAAACCCCAAAACTGGCGGTGGCGGCGTTGGGATTGGCGAAGCTGGAGCCTTGCGTGCCGTTGTAGACATAGAGGGTCTCGACGGTGCTCGAAGGGGTGTATGGCTCCTCGTCCCCCGCGGAGAGGAAGGAGGAAGGGGCGGATTGATTGTAGTATTCGGTTCTCTGCCTGGCGGCCGAGAACTGGGTGCCGGTGGCCACCCTGACCTCGTCCAGGACGCCCTTGAGGAAATAATACATCTTATTGTTGTATTTGAAGGCGCCGGCATAGAGGGAACCGCCGTCCGTGTAGTCGCCGGAAGAGCTGGAAGAGGCCGTGCCCTGCCTCTGTCCGTCGTAGTAGAAACGGGCGGACTTGGACTTGTCGAAGGATAGCGAGAGCAGGTGCCAGGCGTTGTGGATGCTGGAACCGTTGGTCCAGCCGTAGTTGGTCGTGTAGCCGGAGGCGCGGGAGTCCACGCCGAAGTCGTCGTTGGTCGAACGGTCGTCGAACATTATCTCGCCTGGGTAGGTGGCGTCGCCGCCGGTCGAGGAATAGGCAGAGAGAATGGAATGGTATTCGTTCTTGTCTGTCATCTTGGTCCAAGCGGACATTTCCCATTTGCCAGGATTCGAGCCGAATATGCTGGAATCCGTGCCGAGGGTGATGTAGTTGCTGGTGCCGTTGTGTGCGGATTATTTAATTGTCGAGGTGCTATAAATCTAAAACGCTGAAAGTAAAGACCTGACCCCAAAAGTGCCCCAAAAAATATGGCAAATAGCTATTCTGTTATGACATTTATAGCTAATTTGCAGGATTTGGGAATATTTAATGCCTTTATAAAAAACTGTGAAGGATAAAATACTACTTAAACTCCCCGAGATTCCAATTTACAACCTTAATTACTTTTATACTTGAAATTAAATTATACGGAGAAACAGGAATGTTTTTTCCGTTTTTATAATAAACTCCGTAGAATTTTGCTCTAATTATTTTTATATTATTTTCATTTTCCATTTTTATAATAAAGGCTTTTTCGTATAAATCTTTAACCAATTTGTTTTCCTCTAGATGGATTGGCGTACCGACTATCTTATAAACACCATTATCGTTTATTATCTTGTCAGAAAAAATAACAACTTCTCTGCCCCACAAGACATAACCATCAAATATTTGTTTTGAAGGTAGTCTCAAAATAATCATTAGGGAAGATAAAAAAACAACTGAAACCGAGAAGATAATAATTTTTTTACCAATTTTCATTTTTTTAATTTAAATTTATTTATAATCTTTTTCACCACGAGGAGCTATGACATAAGACGTGTTATTGTTAAGTTTTTTAAACCATCTGTTATCATGCTTCGCGACAGCAGATTCAACTATAGAATTAATATTTCTCCCATCAACAACCCCCTCCATAGCTGCCTCCGCCATAATATTACCTTCCCAGCCACTGTTTGCACCGGTCAAGTCAGAATATCTATCAGATAAACCAACCAAATGACCAAATTCGTGTGGAGCTGGATCTGGATCGTTTCCTCTCCAGTGCCCCAAATATGCCCTATCCCTAACAACTCCTGACCTTTTTTCGTTATCTATTTCTATGACATTGCTCTTATCACTAAAATTAAAAAATTTGCTCCATTTTTTTGGATTTGAATTTTTAACAGCTTTAACCTGCACATCAAAAGCAACAGCATATTTTTTGCTCGTGTCCGGATTAACATAGGTCCACCCCCGATTCCATTCATTCATTATATCTGTTTTTATATTTTGAGCCGTCTCATCATGGGGTGCACCCCTTTCATTTGACACATTCTCCACGCTCCAATTGATATTGCCGA
>CAZJPG010000015.1:0-35913 GCA_964547855.1 uncultured Gammaproteobacteria bacterium
CTTATACAGATAAAAAACAATGTAGTAGCGATAGTGTAAAACTTGGCGAACCAGTAAAAATATATGGATACCCTGCAATTAGTGGCGGATATGCTCTCACAATCACGGACGGCGTTGTTAGCAGTTTATTAGTTGATGAGGGTTTAATAATAACCTCTGCAAAAATTAGTTATGGCAATTCCGGAGGATTAGCAGTTGATCAAAATGGGTGTATGATTGGAATACCTTCAATGGTAACCGGGGATGAAAACGAAAGTTTGGGTATAATAATTTCAAACGATTTGATAAACGAATTTATTGATAAAATTAAATAGATGTTTTCGGTTGGGGTAATTCACCCTTTTTTACCCCCTCTCTTTCCGTTTCCTCAAACAAAAATAGGCTTCGAGCATTTACTCGGCTCTAAAAAAAATTAAAACAGCACCATGAACAAAGCAACAAAAATCACATTAATGATCATTGGTGTCCTTTTGCTGTTAAACGGGGGACTTAATGTTGTCGATGACGGAACGATCTTAACTTATGATATTGCCTCTGTCTTATCTGGGGCTGGATTTATCATTGTCGGCTTATCCAAGAAGGCATAAAATCCGAACAAATCTAATACTGGATGAAATAAAAAAGCCGCAGTCCATATCAAAGACTGTGGCTGAAAGAAGGGGCAATTTGACATCATCAAGATTTTTCGACTTTTGACGCAAATGCGACCAAACAAAAAAGTGCAAAGGGGCCAAAGCAAAGTGCGAAAATCCACCACCCGAAACCGCTTCTATTTTTCCCTTGAGCAATACCAGCAACGATCAAAGAAAGACTAAACCAACCAACGACCGACTCTACTGCGATATTTTCCATATCTTGCGCCTTCCTTTCGTGTGATTGTTTCAAGTAAACATAAAACAGAAAATAAACAGTGTCAAGGCTGTTCGCTGATCAAACAATTTTAAAGCCGCACCCATTGATTTTGGATGCGGCTTTTTGAATGGTCAGGCTGTTTTCCGACCAAGAGCCATGCGCTTGCCGACATACCACACCCTGCTAAAAGCCAAGGCAAGCAAGCAGAACATACCGATGATCTTGAAAAGAACGCCGTCCAACTGCATTAAAGAACTTGGCGGCAATGCCATAGCCAAAAGCAGAAGAAGGCGATTCGACTCCTTTAGGCCATCGTACCACTTGTTAAACTTAAAGATCACTCTTTTCCTCCTTTTTTTAGGATTGTTTAAGACCTTTTTAAACAATATAACATAAACGCAATATTAACAAAACAATACTGATAAAAAATATTTTTGTACAACCATGCCTACATTGACATTTTAGTCTATGCGTTGTTAAATATAAAAGCTTTTTAAGCTCTTTATAAAAATAGACTAAAAAATCATATTAACAGTGAAGGAGGAGTGTAATGTTAGTAAACGACCTGTATGGCAAAAAGGTTGCTTTCTTGGCCTCAGGCGGCCTTGATAGTACGACAGTCATTCATTGGCTGCACACCAAAGGCGTAAAAGTGCTTTCTGTGACAGTCGATCTTGGTCAGCCGGACGAGAATGACATCGAAGATGTTCCGCGGCGAATGATGGCGGCCGGAGCAGAGGAGGCCATTCTGATCGATGGCAAAGAACTTCTTTGTGAATACGCCCTTCTCCTGGTTCAGGGGCAAGGAGCTTATGAAGGCGGCTATCTCAACACGACTGGCATAGCTCGAATGGCGGCCATGAAAGTCGCGATCCCAGAGATCGTCAAACGAGGAGTAGGGATAATCTCACATGGCGCCACCGGACGAGGCAACGATCAAATTCGCTTCGAATTGGCTGCGGCACATTTGGCCCCAGAACTTGGGGTGTATGCTCCGTGGCGCGACCCTGAATTCCTTGAACTTTTCGGAGGACGCAAGGAAATGATCGATTACTGCCACGAGCATGGCCTTAAAATATCGGCCACTATCGAAAAGCCGTATTCGACCGATGCCAACCTCTTAGGGTTGACCCATGAGGCAGGAAAGCTCGAGTCACTGGAAACACCGACTGATTTCGTATCATTCAAGATGGGGGTGTCGCCAAAAGATGCCAAAGATGGAGTGGAAAAATTATTTCTGACATTCACGGAAGGAAAATTGACTTATGTCCTCTCCAGGGAAGATGGTAAAATGGGATTCGACAGCACGCTCAAAATGCTTGAAATGCTCAATCTTATCGGTGGGCGAAATGGTATTGGTATCGGCGTCGACGTGGTCGAAAATCGACGCGTCGGTATAAAATCACGGGGAATATATGAAGCACCTGGACTTACAATAGTCTATGCCGCCTATGGGAAATTACTGGAGCTTTATTTGGATCGAGATCGGCGTCGCTTTTTCGATGAAGTCTCAAGACTTTTCGGAGAAGCGATCTATCGCGGCGAATGGTTCTCTCCGCACTGCTCCGACCTTCTGGCCGTTATTAAAAATATATCTAAGGATATATCAGGAGGGATCGTCTTTAACGCTTATAAAGGCAACTTGCGGATAGAAAAAATAGAATTGCTTGGGACGTCTAACGTAAAGACGCTCTACGATTCTAACAGTTCTTCAATGGAAAAAGTCGGTTCCTTCAACCATGCTGATTCGCAAGGATATCTCAATATTGCGACTCACCTGGCCAAGGCCCAGTCACGCGCCAATATGATCAACAATGTCTGAATCATTCGAGGCCCCCTAAGAGTTTTTACTCAAAGGGGGCTTTTTTAATGACATTACCGGATTTTAATGATAAAATAGAGAACTAAACAAAAACATATGAAAGGTAAAACACCATCTTGCATCTATGGCCTAGGCCTAATTGGCGCGGCCGTTTACTACATTGGCCATGCCGCGACTTTTGGAGCTGGGGTACTCGGTTTCCTTAAGGCCTTAGTCTGGCCAGCTTTTTTGGTATACGGACTATTGAAATTCATAAGCTAAAACCAGAAAAACAATGAAAAAAATATTACCCTTATTTCTAAGGGATAAATTTGGTGACCGAAAAGGAGTTGTTTTTGACTTTGGCTGCGGCCCGGGACATGACGTCGAAGGACTCAAAGATCTAGGGTGGGAAGAGATCGGAATCGACCTGCCGGAAAACGATCTCAATGAACCGTATATTTCGACAAAAAAGGCCGACTTCATTTGTTCGTTTTCTGTTTTGCAATTCATTAAAGATCGTAAGATGTTCGCCAAAAACATATCCAACAACCTTAAAGATGGCGGGTATTTTTTAGTACAAACATTTTCAAAGTCCGATGATGTATTCGGAGAAAAAAGAGGAATGACCAAGGAAGAATTATTAGATATCTTTAAAGATTTTCATAGCATCGAAACCTGGGAAGAGCGAGTGTTCGACGACCACCCAGGACACAACCATTGGCATCAGCTTATTTTCATTTCCGGCCAAAAATAATCTACTTTACAACAATAAAAACCGTCTAATGCCAGGCGGTTTTATTATATTGACCTTTATTTTGTTTAGTTATAGCATTATATCAAGATCTTTTTTACCTTGAAAATCAAAGAAAGGAGAGGTTTAATGGATTTTTCGACTTGGACAGTGGACCAACTTAAAAGCCTCTACGACAAATAAGGGGAAGAACTGCAGAAAGTGCTTGATGAAATGGATGGCGGATTGGGCTCAAAACTCGAAAAACTTTTCCTCCATCAGAACATCTGCGGTTTCATTCAGGACGACTTCTCTGAAGTCAATCGATTCTCTGTTTATGAGAACAACGGCAAAATACTTCCTTATGGCGGCTATCCACGCTGTTTCATAATTCAGTACAATCCGCGTCGAGCCGATCGTTCGCGCGGGGCTGGCAGGAAATATCCGCCCAGTGGAATAACTTCCGTGAATGGTGGGTGCTTTCTGTGTCCGGATAATATTTGGTGGCAGCAAAGAGGCCTGGAAAAGAGTTACAGATTTTTAGTCGATGAACGCCCTTATCGAGCCTGGTGCAACCCTTTTCCGATCATGCCCCACCATCTTGTCATAGCCTCGGAGATACACGAAAGCCAAAGATGGACAGAAGAGACGAGCACCGGCGACGGTGAATATCCAAGAGTTAAAAGGATCGTCAATGATCTTTTAAGGATCGCCTCGATGGCTCCGGAATTCATTGCCTTTTACAACGGCATGGGCGCAGGCGCGACGATACCGACGCATCTGCACTACCAAATATTCAAAAGACCCGACGGACACATGTCTTACCCCCTCGAAGTCGCGGCCAAAAGGCTGCGAAAGATGGGCCATGAACCGCCGTTCATCGTCGATGAATATCCCATAACCTGTCTTTATTTCCGTGGACATCGGCAAGAGTTATGCGAAATGGCGGTCAAATGCATATCGCAATGGACTAAGGCTTGCAATAACTCACCGAACCTTTCGGCCAACATGATCGCGATCAGGGACGGTCAAGAGGGTGGGAAGAATATTTACAACTTCTTCCTTATTCCTCGCGATACGTTATTCGCTTTCTCTGGCGGTCGAAAAGGTGTCATCGGCGGTCTTGAGGTCTTAGGCGAAATGGTCTTCACTGACCCAGAAGAATTCGCCCGCATGCAAGCTGGATTGATCACCTACGACTCGGTCTATCACATGCTTCGCTCCGTCGAGGCTCAAACAGTTTCTGAACATTTACGCCAGGTCAGCAAGACTTTGGCGATTTAGCACAAAGCCATTCCCCAAACTTTTGACAGGGGAGTGGCTTTTTAATTATATTGACGCTTTTCACCTCTTGGGGTATAGTCTTGTAAAACCAAAAAAGGAGGGGTTTTGAACATTAAAACTGCTTTATTCCTGGTCGCCATGTCTTTTCTCTGGGGGTACTTAACAAGAAATTTGGTAACACAGTACTTCAATTTAGGACAATTAGACGACACGCCGATCATGAAATTTTACACAGGAGATACTTGGTTCGGTTCCATGACTTATTTCCCGTCGAATAATACTTTGAAGCTGGAAAAAACCTTCAAACTATTCATAGATAATGAGGGTGGGGAGTGGGAATACAGGCCTATACCAAGAGTCCTGTCCGATTCAGTGACTTGTTTTAAAAGTATTATCATTATTCCGATAAACAACAAAACACTGATCAAGACGGAATTCATCAGGTCAGGAAAAAAAGAAGAAAAGTTCTATATATTAGAACCGCAAGAGAAAAAAAGTGAATACATAACCGCCTCAAGACAATTGGGTGGTTTTTTATTTTGCGAAGCGATACTTGACTAAAATATGATTTAATACTATTATATACAAAAACAAGAAGGAGGAGAGATGATAAAAAAGTTCCTTAACTCAATTCGATCATTTTTTTCCGAATTTCAAGAGAGGTCGGATGTCTTTGACAAAGTCATTGAGGCTATACAAAAAAACAGAGGTGATTGGGTGGAGATGAAAGATCAAGGTGCCGATGATTACGAGACGATGATTTACAAAAAAGAGGGAGAATTATTTGGCACCAAGGTAATATTCGGAGTCTTAACTACTGAAATAATACTGTTAAATGGCAAAGGGTACCAATATTTCACTGATGGCACATATCACCTTAGAATGGCATTCAACCCTGAGTTAGAACGAAGAATCAATTTGCAAGCAGAGCGAAGTAAATTTAGCTCTTTCAATGCTTAACAATTTGTTGGCAAAAACACAGCTCGAAAAGGCGACTTTTCGAGTTTTTTATTTAAAAAAAAGATGCTATAATGTAAAGAGAAAATGACAAATAGCAAACAACTGACTTTATCATCTGTTATCTGGGATGTTTTTAAGGACATCCTGCTTTTTCCATTTTGGTGGTATTCATTCGGCTTAGCAAAATTCCTTTTTCGCCTTAAGGATTTTTTGTCATATAAACAAAGATCTTTAGGGTTGGGGATTTGGATCAAAAACATCTTTGTGCCTATGTATGGGCAAAATGACTGGCAAGGAGTGTTAATAAGCGTTTTTATTAGAGTTGTCCAGATAATATTTCGCTCTATAGCCATGCTATTTTGGCTAATTCTAACAATGGCTACATTGATCATTTGGCTTATTTTTCCACTTGCTGTCATTTTGGGAATAGTTTGGCAATTCATATAAAACAATGGAGGAAGAACAAAACAATATACAATTCATAAACTGCCCAGAGTGTTTCAGTAAAGGGACCCGGGATAAAAACGCAACTTGTAAAAATTGTGGCGGTTTAGGCATGGGAGCTTTTTTTCTGGGCAATTTCCTTTATTGGGGGCTGTCGATATCGAGAGAAGGCATATCTTTGCGAAAATTAAAGAACAGACTTGGCCTTGTGACCGACTTAGTGGCTTTTATTGTTTTCTTCGCTGGATTAGCCTCATTTCTTTTCTGGATATGGATAGAATCTTCTAAAGACATTATTTATTCTTTGTCACATTTTTGGGAAGAAAAGAACCCGCTTTTACTATTGTTCTATATTTCGTGTTTAACAGTAATGTTCCTAGTCTATCGTATAGACCGTCGAAATTCCGACAACGATCGACTTAAAAAAACAAAGATACACCCAACGACAGACTTTCCTAATAATTGGGGTGAGCTTAAAAATTTCCGTCACCGAATAGACGTTTCCTGCGGATACCGAGATAAGACTATAGGACTGCTTGAGCAAGCCTTTGTCTTGGCCTATAGAGCAAAAGATGAAGAGATCGGGATACTGCACATCTTTTCAGCCCTGCTTAAATCGACTAAGGTGGCTGTGCTTTTTGCACGTCTTAACGTAAATGGCAAAGACCTATTGGACAAGATAAACGACCAATTAATAGCTCTGCCAAAGAACGAAAAAAGGAAATCATCGATATCGTTCTCAATAGAATCTAAAGAGGCGCTTATCGAGGCCTTTATTAATGCTTATTCTACAAAGAAAAAAGACGTCAACGCTTTAAACCTATTAATTCCTTGCTTAAACAGAAGCCAAATACTCAAGGAGATACTCCTTGATTTTAAGGTTGATGATAATAAAGTAAAAAATACGATCGCCTGGTTCAACATAAACGAACAACAAATAGATAACTATAGACTGTACAAAAAAGTTGCACGGTTCAAACCATCCTCGTCAATGGACAGGGCCTATACGGCGGTCGCCACTCCTTTTCTTAATAACTTTGGCTATGACCTGACATTAGCGGCTAAATGGGGGAGGCTCGAGCTTTGCGTAGCTAGAGAAAAAGAAATCGGAAAAGTCTTTGAATCCCTGGAAAGCGGCCATACTGGCATATTATTAACTGGACCAGAGGGCTGTGGCAAAAGAACCGTCATTGAGGGTTTGGCCAGGGAAATGGTACTCGAAAATAATTTACCTCCCTTTCTTAAAGACAAGAGGCTTATTGAGTTAGACGTGGCCAGATTAGTTTCTGGGGCAAGTCCTTCGGTAGCCCAAGAGAGAATGCTCACAATCATAGACGAAATACACCGCGCTAAGAATATCGTTCTGTTTTTAGAAAACTTAGAAAATATAGTTGGAATAGCCGCCGGAGAAGAGGAGAGTCTTGAACTTTCCGAAGTTCTATCCGGAGAATTAGAAAGAAACTCGTTATACTGTTTTGCTACCGCCTCGGAAACCAATTATTTGAAATACATAGAAGGCAAAGCCATTGGCAATGCTTTCTCTCGCGTAAAAATAGACGAGCCAGCCGGAGACCAGGCGATAATGATACTTGAGAGCAAAGTTGGTTTCTTGGAGGCCAAACATAACGTCTTTTTTTCCTATGGGGCCATCGAAGCCGCTCGCGATATGTCCTCTAAATTCATTCACGACAAATATCTACCGACAAAAGCTATTGAGGTATTAGAAAAGACGGCTGCTCGCCTAGCTGGCGAAAAAAAGAGCGATAGACATATCTGTGATCGTAATGACATAGCTATTACGATCAACCAAATGACAGATATACCAGCTCAAGACCTCGACACGGAAGAAAGCGAGAAATTATTGAACCTCGAAGAAGAAATCCATAAATACATGATCGGCCAAGAAGAGGCGGTAAGCATGATCTCTGATGCTTTGCGTCGCGCCCGCACAGAATTGCGTTCTGGCAAAAGACCTATCGCCAATTTCCTTTTCCTTGGGCCGACCGGCGTTGGTAAGACAGAATTAGCAAAAACCATAACCAAGGTATATTTCCAAAGAAAGGAATTCATGATTCGTCTAGACATGAGTGAATATCAGCACGAAGACAGCGTAAAAAAGATGATCGGCGACGTCGATGGCACACAAGGATACTTAACCGAAGCGGTCCGTCAAAAACCATTCTCATTGATCCTTTTGGACGAGTTCGAAAAAGCAAATCCTAAAATATTCAATTTATTTCTTCAAGTCATGGACGATGGCCGATTGACCGATGGCCAAGGAAGGACCGTTGATTTTACCAATAGCATAATAATAGCCACTTCCAATGCTGGTTCGGATTATATTCAGACCGAGGTGGTCAAAGGAACTCCACTCGATTCATTAAAGGAAACATTGATCAATGAACACTTGCTAAAGGTGATGCGCCCTGAATTGGTCAATCGCTTCGATGGCATAGTAGTATTTAAACCATTATCGGAAAACGATATGGTAAAAATAACCCATTTAATGCTAAATGATGTAACGGAGATGTTAAAGGAAAAAGGTATAGGCTTCGAAATATCCGACATTGGCGCGGCTAATTTGGCATCAGAAGGTTATGACCCTAAATTCGGTGCCAGACCATTACGCCGCTTGATCCAAGAAAAAGTCGAAAATGAAATAGCCAAAAAATTCTTAGGCGGAGAACTTAAACGCCGAGACACCGTTCTTATAACAGATTCCGGCGAAATCGACATTAGAAAAGGAAGGAAGCTTTGATAGGCAAACCTATTAAAACAAATGATAATATATTTAGTTGCGGCTTCGATCACGTTACTTCTTTCTTTGTTGCTGACAGTAGCGACAGAATCTTTAGCTACAAAATTTAAAGTAATCGATCGACCAGGGGAAAGAAAGATACACAAAAAGCCAACTCCGCTATTGGGAGGGTTGGCGGTATTTTTATCTTTTTTTATAATATTATTGTTATTCAGGGATCGCTTAACTGCCGGCGACCTAACTATAGCGCACTGGCTCTGGTTCTTTGTTGGAGCCATATTTTTAGTTATTGGCGGAGCTATAGACGACATAAAGAGTTTACCCCCATCACGTCAAATAATATTCCCAATACTGTCTGTATTCTGTGTTGTGATCGGCGGTATAGGTATTAACAAGATAAGCAATCCTTTAGGTGGCCTAGTCTTTCTTAACGGCATCTTAAGCGATATGTTCACGGTCGTTTGGTTGATGGCGATAATGTACACCACAAAACTTTTAGATGGCGTCGACGGACTAGTTTCCGGAGTTTCGGCGATCGGCGGACTGATCATTTTTTTGTTCACTGCCACAACCCATTATTATCAACCCGACATCGCCCTAGCGTCAATAATCTTCGCTGCTGCCTGTGCTGGATTCTTGATTAGAAATTGGAATCCGGCAAAGATCTTCTTGGGTGAAGGAGGATCGCTCTTTATGGGGTATGTGCTTGGTGTGTTGTCTATAATTTCGGGCGGAAAAATAGCCATAGCCCTCTTAGTCCTAGGCTTGCCGATGCTTGATGTGGCCTGGACGATAATCAGAAGGCTGTATAGCGGCAAAAACCCTTTTAAAACATCGGATAGAAGACATCTTCATCACCGTTTTCTCGACCTTGGCCTATCGCAAAAAAAGACGGCCATGCTCTACTATCTAATGTCTACCTTCTTCGGCTTAAGTGGACTTTTTTTGCAAAGCCGCGGAAAGCTCATGGCAGTATCTTTATTATTAATGATCATGGCCGCATTAGTGGCTAGCTTCTCTGTTTGGGAGAAAAAAGCTTTAAAGAAACCAAATGCGTAAAAGATTGTACATATTTATAACTATCTGTTGGTTGGTTGGAATATTCTCTTTGATGCTCACCCCGTTACCACCACCGCCAGAACCAATACGTAAGATCACTTATTACGACAAGGGCGCACATTTAGTATTTTTTGGTGTACTGAATTATCTCTTGATGGCCATCGGTCTTAAAATACGGCGTTTTCGTTTTTCCACTATAGCCATAATAAGCACCTTGGTGTCATTGTTCGTGGCTATGACGGCCGAATATTTACAAAAATTCATTCCAGGACGCGAGGAGTCGTTTTTTGATCTCATGGCTGGAGTGCTAGGAATGTTGTTAGCGATGCCTGTCTCTTATATTTTAAATTACCACCCAAAAAAGAAAATAATGCTTCACGTCTGCTGTGCTCCTTGTTCGACCTCGGTAAGAGAGGCGCTGTCCGAAGATTATGATATAGAATTCTTTTTTTTCAACCCTAATATATACCCCAAAAAAGAATACGAAAAACGATTAGACGAGGTTAAAAAACTAGCACGTCGTTTTGGCATAAAGGTCAGGGAAGGAAATACCAATCATAGAAGTTGGCTAAAGGCCATAAAAGGCGGAGAAAACGACCCAGAAGGAGGGGGGCGCTGCGAAAAATGTTTCCTTTATCGATTAAAGGAAACAAGTAAAATATCAAAGAAGAATGGTTTTTCACTTTTCACCACAACTTTATCTGTAAGCCCGCACAAAAACGCCGAACACATAAATCGATCAGGTCGTGAAGCCGGGGAGTCGTTTGAAGTAGAATTTTTGGAATCAGATTTCAAGAAAAATGACGGGTTTAAAAAATCCATAGAACTGTCTAAAAAAATGGGCTTATATCGGCAAAAATATTGTGGTTGTGAATTTTCAATGCAAAAAAAGCCTAAAATTTGATTTTTCCCCTTAAAACAAGGTATAATCTTAGGGTATGACTAAAGAAAAATGGACAAGCATAGTAGGTAATGTATTGGATAATTTTCAGGTTTTAGAACATGAAAAGGAGTTTTTCGACGAAGAAGGAGGGATCGATGTCGAATACTTAATATTCAATGGGCCACTAGGGAAAATGCGGCTGGAATTCATAGAAAAGCCCATTGTTCTAGGTAAAAAAACCAATTATAGCAACCGCATAGGCTCAGAGACTGGCGTTGAATATGTATATAGCGATACGGAAAAGAGCTCTAGACTAGAAGTTTATAAATGGAGTGAAGAAAATGATGACTGGTTAGAGGTCGAGGCTGGAAAAATGTTTTAAACACAAAAAAAGAGAAGAGATGAAAAACGACTTTATTTTAATATTCATATCGCCGCTAGCCCTACTTGTCGCTCTGGAAACTTTTTTCTTTTGGCCGGCTTTCTTTGTTTGGAGTATATTACTGGCTACGATAATTATCGCATCTTCGGTCAAAATGATCGCTGGCGGACGATTATTCTCCCCATCATTCTACCTGGGTATTGCCTTACCGATTCTTTTTTCCGTTTCTTTGTCCGCTTATTCATTGCTACTTTCAAAAAGAGCGATCGTTCAGGTATTGATAATATCTTCTGCTATTTTCTTTTTTTATTATTTAAAAAATATCAATAAAGAAAATAACGAAAGATTCATTGAGAATATCTCGTCATATGGAGGGTTTTTAGTTGTCTTTGCCTTTTTCTCCTTTCTTTACGGCATAAGAACATTCCTGGGAGTGCCCATATTAGACCTAGTCTTCGGTGGGGTATGTGTATCGGCCATACTAACCGCGCAAATATTTTGGGCAAATCGCATCAAACTATCAGTATCAATGCCATACCTCCTAATTACTTGTTTAATAATGGTACAACTATCATGGTCACTTTATTTCCTTCCACTTGGACATAATTTTCTAGGTTTAATACTTGCTATTTGTTATTACATGACAATAGGCATAATTAAACCATCACTTAGAGGGGCTTTAAGTAAAAAAACAGTTAAACTTTATTTGATCTGCGGCCTATCAAGCATTTCCGCTTTGTTACTGGCTGCCAAATGGATATGAACAAAAAAGAAGAAAACAACAATAAGAAGAGTCAGGCCACTTCTATTTGGCTCATTGTCATCTTGGCCATAATTTTTAGCTCGATCGGTGGCTTGTCAGGTGCTTTTTGGGCAAAGTCGTATTTCCTTAATAAAAACTTTCCGACCATCGGAAATGAATTAAGCATATCGCAAGACAGTTTGCGTCGAGCCAATCTTATAATAGAGAACGCGAAGAATATCGTCGTCGAGCAAGACAATAAAACAAAGGAAACGACCGCCTCAGCGCTTAATAGCATAGTTGGCATATTCAAAAAAAATGAAGCCGCCATTAAAGCCAGTTCGACCAAACAATTCTCCGTGTCCGACCACTATCGCATAGACGACGAAAACGCTGAAGGCCTTATAGTGACTAGCGACGGTTGGATAATAGAAACCGGATTGCCAAAAAATCTAACCAACGAAGAGATAATCAAGGACTATGTCGTTGTCACAAAGAACCGCAATATATACGAGATAGACAAGACAATGAAAACTGGTATCGAGCCATACGTATTCTTACACTTAGCCGGTGCCAAAGATTTGGCTGTTAAGAGCTTGGCCAATTTCGAAGCTCTTTCTGAAAGTCAGCTATTAGTGGCAGTGAATTGGGAGGGTAAAAGCTATCTCTCTTCGTTATTTTCAAAAGAAAAAACCAATGAATTGGTAAGATTTAGCGATGCACCGAATAAAAAAATGGTGCTTTCCGATCAACTGGATAATTTTTTCTCCAGAGCTTTTATCTTTAGTTTAAATGGCGAGGCAGCGGCCATATTCGACAAGGGAACTGGCGTGATCGCTATAGATTCTCTTTTACCTATCATAAAAGGACTATTAGAAAAAAAGGATGTTAAATATTCATCTCTTGGTGCCTATTATGTCGATCTTTCCTCTTTGGCCGTGAAAGACCCTGGATATGAAAATGGGGCAATAATACATGCCGAAGGCAAAAAAACACCCATAGAAGCAGGGAGTGCCGCCGCTGAAGCCGGCTTAAAAGAAGGTGATATAATACTATCGATCAATAATATAAAACTCGATAGCAACAATGACCTCGCCAATGTCATTAGAAAATATCCGGCTGGAGAAGAGATCAATATACTATACTTGCGCGACGGCCGAGAAAACATGGTCAAAGTAAAACTCAAAGAGCTTAAAAACGCTCAAACAAAAATATGAAAATAAAAACCATCACTAAAGACAAAATAAAAAACAAGACCGTACTTTTAAGAGTTGACTTCAATGTACCCCTGAAGAAGGGAAAAATAAAAGACGAGACAAAGATCAATGCTGCGTTACCCACCATAAGGTTCTTATTACGTTACGGCGCCAAAGTCGTGATCGCCACTCACCTTGGCGATCCTAGTGGTAAAAAAATACCAGACTTATCCACTAAACCACTAGCTAAACGCCTAGCGACCATAATTGGATCTCGCTCTCATAAAGTTTATTTTGCCGAGCAGCTTAGTGGGCCAAAGACAAAAAATATCATCAAGGAAGCCGATTTCGGACAGATAATATTTTTAGAGAACCTGCGTTTCGACAAAGGCGAAGAGGTGAATAGTCCTGTCTTTGCCAAAAAATTATCTTCATTGGCCGACATTTACATTAATGAGGCTTTTTCCGTTTGTCATCGCAAACACGCTTCAGTCAATGCTATAAAAAAACTTCTACCTTCATACTCAGGCTTTTTGCTTTCCCAAGAGGTGGAGATGCTTAATAAGGTTGTGAAACCAAAAAAACCACTGATCGTTGTCATGGGCGGGGCCAAGATAAAGACAAAGATAAACTTAATAAACAACCTGAATAAAAAATCGTCAAAGATATTGATAGGAGGTGGTTTGGCCAATACTTTTCTTAAGGCAAAAGGAATAAACGTTGGAAAGTCACTAATAGACAAAGACGGCCTATTGATCGCCAAGCGCCTTCTTAAGAATAAAAAGATCATCTTACCAATAGACGCGATCGTTAGTTCGTCTCCTGATGGTAAGCCAGTCCTTAAAGACATAAAAGACATTAAGAAGGACGAATACATATTCGACATCGGACCAAAGACAGTGCGCTTCTACTCTGAACTCATAAAAAGCGCTAAGACCATAGTTTGGAATGGGCCTTTGGGAATGTTCGAAAAAGAACAATTCAAACACGGAACTATAGCCATAGCGACTTTGATAGCTGCCCGCTCGCGCGGCAAGACCTTTGGTGTTGTCGGTGGAGGAGAGACCATAGAAGCAATCAACATGACAAAAATGCAGAGCTATGTAGATTGGGTATCTACTGGAGGAGGAGCTATGCTTTCTTATTTGGGCGGGGAAAAAATGCCAGGACTTTGATTAAGGTTTTTTCACTTTTTAATCCTTATCTACTGGAACTATGTCAAAAATCAAGGAGATAATAGCCAGGGAAATTCTAGACAGTCGAGGAAATCCCACTATAGAAACAAAGATAATTTTAGAAAACGGCCTGTCGGCAAAAGCTAGCACACCCTCTGGGGCGTCCACTGGCAAGCACGAGGCCTTAGAGCTTCGCGACAGAGATAATAGGCGCTATTGCGGTCTTGGAGTTTTGCGTGCCATAGATAATGTCAATAAAAAAATCGCCCCAATACTGATCGGCAAAGAGATCTCCGATCAAACATCTATAGACAAATCCTTGATCGAGCTCGACGGCTCGGAAAACAAGATGAATCTTGGCGCTAACGCCATACTCTCGGTTTCTTTGGCCGCCGCTAGAACTGCCGCCCTAGATCAGGGGGTGGAGTTGTTTGAATACATAAACAAAACCAATGATTTTGGAGAAATATCCTTGCCGACGCCGTGCTTCAATATATTCAATGGCGGCAAACATGCGGATACCAATCTCGACTTTCAGGAGTTCATGATTATCCCACTAAAGAAAACTTCTTTTTCGGAAAAAGTTAGAATTGGCTCTGAGATATTTCATGAATTGGGAAAGGTCTTAAAAAAAGGCGGCTTCGATACTGACGTCGGAAGTGAAGGAGGATATG
Organism: uncultured Gammaproteobacteria bacterium; assembly: GCA_964547855.1. Classification (GTDB taxonomy): domain Bacteria; phylum Patescibacteriota; class Patescibacteriia; order Patescibacteriales; family WJLG01; genus JBAZHE01. Next base: position 14,944 of record CAZJPG010000015.1, read on the forward strand.
CCCCAGATATAGTATCTAGTGTGCAAGCCATAGAATTCATAATCTCAGCCACGATCAACGCTGGTTATAAACCTAAAACAGAGGTTGGCCTTGGCATAGACGTTGGATCATCTGGATTATTCGATAAAGAACAAAAAAAATATATCTTCGAGTTAGACAATGCCTTCTTTACTAGCTCCAACCTTATTGGACTATACAATGAGTGGCTTAGAGATTTTCCTATAATCCTAATAGAGGATGGTTTAGCGGAGGATGAGTGGGATTCTTGGCGGGAATTAACAGCCGAGTTGGGTGGCAAGCTTATGGTGGTCGGGGACGATCTTTTTGCAACGAACCAAAATCGTTTACGCCGTGGACTAAAAGAAAAAGCGGCCAACACTATTATAATAAAACCAAACCAAGTCGGCACGCTAACAGAGACTATTGACTGCATCAAGCTGGCCAAGAAGCATAATTATCGAATTATAGTCTCACACCGCAGCGGAGAAACTAACGACGACTTTATATCCGATCTAGCAGCGGCCGTTAGCGCCGACTTCATAAAAGCAGGATCATTGTCTCGCGGCGAAAGGCTTGCCAAATATAACCGTTTAATGGAAATAGAGTCAATGATTAAAAAATAAACATATGAGCTCAAAAAAAGCCAAAAAGACAGAAAAGACGAAGGCCGGTGATGTTTTACCGCTTTTATTGATAATCTTGGATGGATGGGGCCTAACTAATCCAAACCGTGGCAATGCCATAACCCTGGCCAAAACCAAAAATATAGACTCCCTAGTTAAAAACTATCCATACACAAAGCTTTACGCTCATGGACGTCATGTTGGTTTACCACCAAAACAAGTCGGGAACAGCGAGGCTGGGCATATGAATATTGGCGCTGGAAGGGTTGTAGAACAGGACGCCGTCAAAATAAATCGCAGCATAAAGGATGGGACATTCTTCAAAAATCCAGCCTTCAAAGAAGCGATAGCTCACGCTCATAGTCATAAGTCAAAAATTCACATCATGGGAATGCTATCAAATGATATGAGCCCGCACAGCGATCTCAATCATCTTTTAGCATTGATAAAACTAGTCAAGGAACAGGGGATGGGTAATAACTTGTACTTACATCTCTTCACTGATGGTAGAGACTCCCCACAACATGAAGCTCTTCGCCTAATAATGAATCTAAAAAGAAAGACTAAGAACAACATAAGGATATCAACGATCATGGGTCGTTTTTATGCCATGGATAGAAAAAAGGCTTGGAACCGCACACTGGACGCCTACAATGCCATAGTAATGGGAAAAGGTCTTTACGCGCCAGAAGCGTCCGAAGCTATAATAGAGAGCTATAACCGCAACGAAACAGACGAATTTATACGCCCTTATGTTATAAACAAAAAGGGGATGATAGGAGATAACGATTCGATAATATTCTTTAATCTACGTTCCGATCGCGCCAGGCAATTGACGAAAATGTTCGTACAGAAGGATTTCAATAAGCGAAACCCTGGCTCTTTACCAAGGCCAAAGTATTTAAAGAAAATTCGTTTCGTGACCATGACCGATTTTGGACCAGACCTCGATGACATCTTAGCTGCCTATCCATCAGTAGACCTGCCAGGAACATTGCCCATAGCCCTTAGTGAACTATCACAATTATACATAGCTGAATCGGAAAAATTCGCCCACGTGACTTACTTCTTTAACGGCGGCTACTCTGGGCGCGTCAACGGGGAAGACCACTTTATGATACCTTCTCCGTCCGTAAAATCGTACGACGAAACACCAGGCATGAAATCGATTGCTTTGACCAATAAAATAATAAGCAATTTAAAAAGAAATCTTTATGATTTCACCATGGTGAATTATGCCGCTTCAGATATGGTGGCTCACACTGGTAACCTTAAGGCTTCGATAAAATGCTGCCAAATACTTGATGGTTGCATGAAAAAGATAGTCGATGCTTATCTACGCAAAAACGGCACCGTCATCATCACCGCAGATCATGGCAATATAGAGGAATTGATAAATTTAAAGACTGGAGAGGTCGACACAGAACATTCGACCAATCAGGTGCCTTTTATCTTGATAAACAAGCAGTTAAAAGGCAAAAAACTAAGAAAAGATGGTTGTTTAGCGGATGTATCGCCAACGATCCTTAGTATTCTAAACCTAAAAAAACCAGGAGAGATGACCGGGCACGATTTACTTAATTTAAAACCGACATGGACAAAAAATTCAAAGAAGATAATCTGCCGTTAATCTTGCTCATACTAGACGGATTAGCTATAGCTCCAGAAGGTGACGGTAATGCAGTCTCCAAAGCAAGGATGCCGTTCTTGCTGGAATCAATAAAAAAATACCCGTCAGTCGTGTTAAAATCGGCTATCGACAAAAATGCGGTCGACCAATCTCAAGCGTACTCTATTCTTGGCATGAAGCCAGCCTCGGCAAAAAGTTCACTGTCATTGACTAAAACATTAAACGAAAACAATGTTAAGTGGTGCCTTTTAGCAGAGCCGGACAGGGCAACTTTATCCTGTGAATTCTTTCTGGGAGAGAAACCGCTGTCATTAGATGATATATTCTTGGCAGAAAACGAAGACCAAGACGACACCAAATTAAAAGATTTTGCGATCATTTCAAATGAACTGATCAAAAGAATCAAATCGAATAAACAGCAAGTGATCTTCGTTTTTAGCTCCTGCCTAGAATTAATAGCTAGGCAAGGAGATATACTGCAAACAATACAAGCGCTAGAAGAGGTTGATCGACATTTATCAAAAATATGCAAGGCGATATTAGAGAAAGATGGCACACTTTTAATCTCCTCAACGAATGGGCAAGCCGAAGCCATGATAGATGTTAAGATGGATAAAGTAAACAAGGGACCTTCAAATAACGACCTACCACTAGTGATAATAAATAAAGAACTGGAGGGCAAAACAATGGGTTTTCCCGAAGCACCGAATGGTGACCTTTCAACTTGCCAAGCGATTGGCTCCACGCAAGATATCCCACCAACGATATTATCCCTACTTGGCATCAAAATAGCTGGGAAAAAATCTGGCAAACCATTACTATAGATTTACAATAATAAAAAAACAGCCCTCTTAAAGAGAGCTGTTTTTTATACTGCCTTATTACATGAAGATACCACCGATCAAACTTACCACCAACCCGATCAACGAACCGACAACCACTTGGGCTGGTGTATGACCAATTTTTTCCAATAGGCGCGGATAACTCTTGTCGAGCATATCATCGTCCTTCAAGTCTTTGACTAAAACATTCAATATCTTTCCGTGCTGACCTAAATAACGTCTTAAACCGACGGCATCGCGGATAACCACTACGGCGAACACAAAACTTAAGGCGAACAGAGGAGAGGTCCAGCCATTCTTTAGGCCGACGATAGTCGCTAATGACACCACTAAGGCACTATGACCGGATGGCATGCCAGAATAAGCAAAAATATTCTTAAAATCTAGCTTCTGGCGATTACTTTTGATAAACATCTTTGATACTTGGGCCACAAGACCAGAGACCAAAGGAAGGATTAAATATGGCATATCTCTTTATATATCCAAATTAGTGACTTTTTTAGCATGAGTCTGAATGAAGTGCTTTCTGGGCACGACATCGTCTCCCATAAGCATGTCGAATATTTCGTCGGCTGTTTCGGCTTGTTCTACCGTTACCTGCTTAAGAATACGTTTTTCTGGATCCATAGTAGTCTCCCAAAGCTGTTCAGGGTTCATTTCTCCCAAACCTTTATATCTCTGTATTCTAATGCTTGATGACTTTTTCGTCTTAACTTCCTCTTCGACCTCTTCGACCGCCGCCTCATCTTCTTCGCCTTCGGTCTCGACGATATCTCCGCCCATGTCTTTGATTATTTTAACCTTTTCTTCGTCGCTATAAGCATAACGGACGTCGTTATTCTTTTTTATCTGGTAGAGCGGTGGTTGGGCGATATAAAGATGTCCATTCATAACCAATGGCTGGAAATGACGGTAGAACAGGGTCAAGAGCAAAGTCCTGATGTGAGCACCGTCAACATCGGCATCGGTCATGATTATTATACGATTATAACGCAACTTCGAAAGATCTATTTGATCATCAATATTCGTTCCTAAGGCTATGACCAAACTTTTTATTTCGTTGTTAGCCAACATTTTATCTAATCTAGCTCTTTCTACATTCAATATCTTTCCACGAAGGGGGAGTATAGCCTGAAAACGACGATCACGACCCTGTTTAGCCGATCCACCGGCGGAGTCTCCCTCAACGATATAGAGTTCACAAGACTGTGAATCACGACTAGAGCAATCAGCTAACTTACCTGGCAAGGTTAAGCCATCTAATGCACCTTTTCTTAATATAGAGGCTCTAGCAGTGCGAGCCGCCAAGCGAGCCTGAGCGGTTAAAACACACTTACCCACGATAGCCTCGGCATCACGAGGATGCTCTTCAAGAAAATCCGATAAAGCAGTACCAAACACCTGTTCGACATATGTCTTCATTTCAGCATTACCAAGCTTTCCTTTAGTCTGACCCTCGAATTGCGGCTCAGGCAATTTAACGCTAACGATGGCGGTTAAGCCTTCACGAACGTCGTCGCCGGTCAGATTTTCATCTTTTTCTTTAAGAAGATTATGATTGCGGGCATAACTGTTCAATGTCCTGGTTAAAGCGGTCTTGAAGCCAACGATATGCGTTCCTCCTTCTGGGTTATGGATATTATTGGCAAAAGGTAATAACTGCTCGTTATAGCCGTCATTATATTGAAAGGCGACTTCTACTCGGCAACCTTCAACTTTCTTGTCTACATAGAATACATTTTCATGCTTAACGGTATTATTGCGATTCAAAGCCTTTATGTAAGAAAGGACTCCGCCTTCAAAATGGAACTTATAATGTTTTTCGTTATCTTTTTTGCGCTTGTCTATAACCTCCATCGTTATACCCTTGGTAAGATAGGCCTGCTGGCGCAAGCGGGTCAATATCTTATTCCAATCGAACTCCAATTCAGTGAATATCGTAGAGTCAGGCTTAAATATTATAGTCGTACCAGTATCATCTGCCTTGCCGATAGCCTTTATAGGGGCTTTTGGTTTACCAATATTATATTCCTGCATCCAAACTTTTCCACCAAGACGCACTTCAGCCCTCAAATAAGAAGATAGAGCATTGACGACAGAGGCACCAACACCATGAAGTCCGCCGGAGACCTTATAGCCTCCATCACCGAACTTTCCACCGGCGTGAAGCACGGTCAAAACCGTCTCCAAAGTAGAGACACCAGTCTTCTTATGTTTGTCTACTGGTATTCCACGACCATCATCGACCACCTCGACCATTCCGTCTGGCAAAAGAGTGGTTTTAACACTAGTAGCGTAACCAGCCATGGCTTCATCTATGGAGTTATCTACTATCTCCCAAATCAAATGATGCAAACCAGCCCCTGAAGTCGAGCCTATGTACATTCCAGGGCGCTTTCTAACCGGCTCTAATCCTTCCAAGACGGTTATTGAACTAGCATCATAATTACTATCTTTTTTCTCCTTGGCTAAATCTTTTTTCGCCATAATTATCTTTAAAAAATTAACTAATTTAAGCCTAAAATAAATAACAATCCACCTTAGCTAGGTGGGCAAGAAAAATCTTTCCTTACTATCCTTATTTTATCAAAAAAACCGGCCCAAGACAAGTGCTTTAACCTAATATTATGGCGGTATATAAGGTTTGATTTTTTAGCTATTTAATAGTAAAATATAGACAAAGAAATAAAAAAAATATGCCTAACAATAAAAACTCATCCGCCTCCAACAATAATGTCGATCTAAAACGCTATGAAACAGACGTATCTGGCGTATCGATGAAAAATCTAGAAACTGGACTCTGGTGGGTAAGGAATAGGGGGAAACTTAAAAAAGGTCTTATAGCCATACTTCTTGTGGTCTGTCTCCTGACGGTGGGGTATTCACTTTTTGGTTTTGGTTATTATTTCCTAAAAGGCATGTGGGATGACAACAAAATGGTGACGGAACTAGTCAACACCACGACTGTCTCTCCTGATTTCTTAGAGCAAAGAGCTGCTAAGGACCCATCCTTGTCATCTGTATCAATATTAGACAACGATTCGGCGTATGATGCCTACATAACCATGCAAAACCCCAACCAGAAACACTGGGGAATATTCTCTTACTGCTTTAAATACGGAGAAACGAACATAGAATGTGGCGAGGATTTCATACTCCCCGAACAAAAAAAGATCGTCTCGGCCCTTGGGATCAAGGCCGATAGCATACCCAATAATTTGCGTTTCGTAATAAACCAAATTACATGGAAAAAATTAGATGCTCATAAAATACCTAATTGGAACACGTACAAGAACGAACGCCAACAAATCAAGATCAACAACGTATCGTTCAAACCGACATCGAGCGATCTTTCAGAAAAAATAAGCCTCAATTCGCTATCTTTTTCTGTTAGCAATCAAGGTGCTTATGGCTTTTGGGAGGCGCCTTTCACTATTGCTCTTTACCGCGGTAATCGTGTGGTCGGTCTTGGAAAATATACCCTAAAAGAATTAGGGTCTTACGACACCAAAGACGTTAATATCACTTGGCCAGGAAACTTATTAGGAGTAAATGATATCGACATAACTCCAGATATTAACCTTATGGACGAAGATAATTATTTGAAACCTGAAAGATAAATGGGGAAGATATTATTTTATTTAAAGAACCTTGACTGGATACTATTCTTCGCTGCCATGTTATTGGCATCTTTTGGTTTAACGGAAATATACAGCATAGCCCTAGGACAAGAGACGACTGACTTAGTGAATTTTCAAAAACAGATACTGTTTATCGTTTTAGGCCTTTTCTCTTTCTTTGTATTCGCTGCCATAGATTATGATTTCTGGAAAAGCTCTGGTAAATATTTGTATGTGGCCTGTTTTTTGTCATTGATAGCAGTTATGTTCCTCGGACAGACCATTCGCGGTACTAAGGGTTGGTTTTCTGTAGGACTTTTCAATATACAGCCAGTGGAGTTTGCCAAAATAATGCTGATAATATCTCTATCGAACTATTTTTCATCCCGAGCTATTAAAATTAGGTCTTCAAAGCAACTGCTGATGTCGGCCATAATAACGCTTGGTCTGGCCATTCCGACTTTTCTGCAGCCAGACTTTGGATCAGCCATGCTGCTATTCGCTATTTGGCTAGTGTTAATGATTGTTTCCGGTTTTGACAAAAAATACTTTATCGCCATGGCCATGATCGCGGCGGTATTGTTCAGTGGTCTATGGTTTTTCCATTTTAAGGACTACCAAAAAGAAAGAATCATGACCTTTATTAATCCTTCGGCTAACGTGCTTTCCACTGGCTACAATGTTAACCAGGCCTTGATAGCGGTCGGCTCCGGTGGGTTACTTGGTAGGGGGGTTGGTTTTGGATCACAATCCCAGTTAAAATTTCTCCCAGAATCCCAAACAGACTTTATTTTTGCTGTAGTTAGCGAAGAATTTGGATTTCTTGGTTGCGGATTAGTCTTTCTTGCCTATTGTCTGATATTCTACCGTTGTCTAATAGCAGCCAAAAAAACCAACAACGACTTTGGAGTTTTTATCATTATGGGGGTTATGGGCTTGATTTTTATTGAAATGTTTATTAATATCAGTATGAATCTTGGGATAATGCCAGTCGTGGGCATATCCTTGCCATTTCTAAGCTACGGAGGAAGTTCCATAATATCAAGCTTCATCTTGCTGGGATTGGTGGAAAATATTATAATTAAGTCAAAGACTAACTTCTAAAAGAATCTGAAAACCGGAAGACAACGGCCACTAGGTGAGCCTTTTTCTTTTTCGATTTTCATAAAAAGCAAAAATATGACCGTCAACCTAAAGCTCGAGGCTTCCATCAGAAAAGAAGGGGAGAACTCAAAAGAATTAATTAAAAATGGCCTTACACCAGCTGTCATTTACGGACCTCATTTGAAGGCGAATAAATTGGTCAAGCTCAACTCGACCCAGCTTTCAAAAGTCTTTACTGCCGCTGGAGAAGCGACTTTGATCGATCTAGTCGTCGATGGCAAAGAGGGTGGTAAGGTTTTGATAAAAGAAAGCCAGCGCGATGCCGTAAAAAACACCATTATCCATGTCGATCTCTATGAAGTCGATATGAATAAAGAAATATACGTCAATGTTCCATTGAAGTTTATCGGCGTATCACCAGCTGTGGATACTGAAGGTGGTGTATTGGCAGAAAGCATATACGAAGTCGAGGTTAAATGTTTGCCAAGCAATCTTATTAGCCACATCGAAGTCGATCTATCTGTCTTGGCTCACTTGCACGATGTCATTAAAATGCACGACCTCAAGCTTCCAGCTGGCGTTAAGTTGACCTCTGAAACCGATGACGTAGTAGCCACTGTCACCGAAATGAAAGTCGAAAAGGAAGAACCAGTCGCCGCCCCAGCTGAAGGCGCTGCAGCTGCCGCTCCTGCAGAAGGAGACAAAAAGGCAGATTCTCAGGAAAAGAAATAAAGAATATTCTATAACAAGGAGAATGTTCCAATCTTTAAAGAGCGTCCTTAATAAGGCGTTCGAACAATTGAAGACGGACAAAATAAAACTATGGAAGACCATAACGCTGTTTTCCATAGTTTTATTTTTACTAGTAGCCTGTTTGTTTACTTGGCACTTATTAGACCGCAGACAAACTCCCCAGGTAGATAAGAAAAGTTCCGAAAGCACTGCCAGTGAAAACGATAACGATAAAATGGTCGCCCATTGTGATGGCTGCGTAAGAAGAGAGTTAGACGGAGTCTGGGTAGAGAAAGGAAAAGAAAACCTGCCGATAATCGCCGTAATGATAGACAATCATCCATCTGCTAGGCCGCCAGAGGGCATAGACAAGGCTGGATTGATATACGAAGCTGAGGTTGAGGGTAATTATACTAGATATATGGCCGTATTCTCGACGGACGAAGGACCAAAGAAGATCGGTCCAGTCAGGAGCGCTCGAAGTTATTTCCTTGATTGGGCTGCAGAGCTTGGCGCAGTATATGGTCACTGTGGTGGCAGTCCTGACGCTCTGGTTAAAATAGCTCAAAAAGACTTAGTAGACCTCAATGAATTCTATAACGGACAATACTTTTGGCGCGATCAACAACGTGTAGCGCCGCACAATGTCACCACTTCTTGGAATAATCTAGAGAAATTCATCAAGGATAAAGGCATAGGCAATTCTGATTTTACAGCCTGGAAATTCAAAGAAGACGAACCAAACAAGGATGTTGCCAGCTCTACTATAAAAATAGATTTCAATCACCCAGACTTCAAGGTAAAATGGAGTTATGACCCAATAGACAATAATTACATTCGGTATGTAAGTGGAAAAAGGCAAATAACAGAAGATGGTGAAATAATAAAGGCAAAGAACATACTCATACAAACGCTACCGGCCAAAGTCGTCGATGAAAAATTACGCTTAGAAATGGACCCCATCGGAAGCGGTCCGGCCGTTATCTGTCTTGATGGACTGTGCCAAGAAGGGGAGTGGAAAAAGGATGGTTTTTATAGCAGGACTCTCTTCTATAACAAAGACAACAATGAAGTAGAGCTAAACTCCGGACAAACCTGGGTAGAGGTCGTAAGACCAGAGGTCGTTATTGAATACTAGGGCTAAAATTTAAAACCACCCGCTAATGACGGGTGGTTTTAAAAAAGAGTCGTTATTTATTTTTCTGATTCAAAATTTTAAAATTTGATAGCACTGCCAGCCGCTCAAAACCGGACAAATCCTTTACCATCTCCAAGTCCCATAAAGGCAATATCTCACCAACTAAGCAAGGGAATGACTCTTTTTGTGAGTCATCTATCTCACAAAGCAGCACCATGTCACGATCTATTCTAAGATTTTTTATCTGCTTTAACAGGCGCTGATAATGATCTAGACCTTCTTCTCCAGAAACTAAAGCGGACTTTGGTTCTTTTTTGATGCTTGGCGAATCTTTTACTTGTTTTGGGGTTAAATATGGAAGATTGGCCATCATCACAATACCTCCTTTCATCTCTTTTAAATTGATATTGTTCAACAAATCACTGTGCAAAAATTTTATACAGCCATCGACCCCTAATTCTTTGGCGTTTTTCTTGGCCAAACTCAAAGCTGGCTTTGATATATCTAGCCCAAAAAAATTTCCTTCGAAGTTTATTTTCTTAAATTCTTTGGCTAAAGAAATGATTATACAACCAGAACCAGTGCCAATATCAATAAAATTACTCATTTTAAAATCACTTCTTTTTGCCATATCCAGCACCTTTTCCACCATAAGCTCGGTTTCTGGGCGGGGGATCAACGTGTGTTTATCTACCATAAAATCAAACCCATAAAAGCCCTTTTTGCCGACCAAGTGCGCTACCGACCACCCCATAAGTCTTGCTAAAATCAACTTCTGTAAATATACTCTTTTGACTATGCTTATCTTGTCTTCAGGGTGAGAATAAAAATACTCTTTGCTGTGACCAATAACAAAAGACAAAAGCATTTCCGCTTCCGCCACTGGGTGATCGATACCTTTTTTTGATAAAACAGAGGAAGTTTTAAGCAATGCTGATTTTATGTTCATATTGACTCCGAATTAAAATCCTGCTATCTTAATGACAATCACTCAAGAGTGGAGTTCCTTGCTGGGAACATCTTTCCAACGAGCCATTGGTCAATTACGAAATTAATCGAAATTAGGCCAAAGTCAATATTCCCTAGGAATGCTCAATGGAAAGACAATCAATCCAGGCCAAAAGCAAAAATAGAGGAGATCCCTTACCGGATCCTGGACGGAAAGAGAACGAACACTCCTTTAAAAAGCTTATACGGCCCGGAATTCACTGGCAAAACGACTCTTCTTGTCAGTGTCAAAGAGGGTGGTCCTTGATCAAGCAACCGCACAAGACGGAGGCTGCCAAGAGATCGACTCTCTACGCCGAGATATCTTCGCTGTTCTGCGAAGCGCTGTCTCGGCTTTTTTATTTTTGCTGACTGCGGAGCTCCTTATCGGCCATTTTAAGGGCTGTGACCATATCATCCATCCCTCCCTCCATTATTATGCCGATATTATTCCAAGATTCCTTGATTCGATGATCTGTTATGCGATCCTGCGGAAAGTTATATGTTCTGATCTTTTCACTACGATCTCCTGTGCCTACCTGGCTTTTACGAGCAGCTCCCTCCTTGGCGGCCCTTTCTTCTTCCATTTTAGCCGCTAAACGAGAACGTAATATCATCATGGCTTTGTCCTTGTTCTGATGTTGCGACTTTTCGTCCTGACACTGAACGACGACACCGGTCGGGATATGCGTTATACGAATAGCAGAGGAGGTCTTATTGACCTTCTGCCCACCCGGACCAGAAGCACAATAAGTATCTATTCTAAGATCTTTTGGGTCGACCACTAGCTCGACCTCTTCAGCCTCTGGCATAACGGCCACAGTAACGGTAGAGGTGTGTACACGACCAGCTTTTTCGGTCTCTGGGACTCTCTGGACTCGATGGGTTCCGCCTTCATATTTCATAGTTCCGTAAACGTCCTTACCACTAATACCAAAAATAACTTCCTTAAATCCACCAATACCTATTTGGCTAGAATCATACATCTGAACTTTCCACCCCATTTTTTCAGCATAGCGCGAGTACATACGAAAAAGTTCAGCGGCGAATAAAGCTGATTCATCGCCTCCGGCCCCCGCCCTGATCTCAACTATCACGTCCTTTTTGTCATTAGGGTCCGCTGGATGCAATTCTTCCTCGATCCACTCCTTAAGCTCTCTAGCCCTTTTTTCCAATTCAGGCAATTCGGCCATAGCCATCTCTTTCAATTCTTGATCACTATCACCGCTAGCCATCTCGTTATTATCCTTTATGGCCAATTCCACTTTTTCCAATTCTAAAATCTTATCCACGACTTCTTTTAAAGAGGAATGCTTCTTACCTATCGATGCCATCTTGGATGGATCGCCGATGACCTCTGGGCTGACCAACTGTCTTTCGAGTTCGGCGAATTGTCCTTTAATATCTTCGTACATATGTTTATTTTACCTAATAAATCAAAAGCGGCCACTTTCGTCTAATATGATAAGTATACCATACCAAACGAAAGCAGCCGCTTTATAGAAGCTACTTATCGGACTTTTGAGTGGCTCTCTTGGCAGTCTTAGCAGCCAATTTTTCCTTCTTGCTACGAGTGGTCTTGCCAGCGGCAACTTCCTTAGAAGCTGTAACCTTGGCTTGAAACTTCTCGACACGACGAGCAGTATCGACCAATTTCTGTTTGCCAGTGTAAAACGGATGGCAAGCCGAGCAAAGCTCGACTTTGAGTTCGGATTTAGTTGAACCAACCTCGAATTCATTGCCACAAGCACAGATAACCTTGGCCTTCTCGTCGTACTTAGGATGTATACCCTTCTTCATATATAGATTTTAGTTAAAAAAATCACCGAAATCACTGCTTCGGAATTTATAGCTAAAATACTAACATAAAAGTTAAATTAAATCAATAGCCATTTTATTTTAGCCAAAATTGAGCCAAAAGCCGTTTTTTTAAAATATCTATATTAGCAATTCCAGGGCTATTTTTAAATGGTTGCGGCTCTCTTTCTTTTTGGATATAATACTCCCATAATCTATGAATGAAATTAAAACGAACGTCACCAAGAATACCTCTTATATAGCCATGGCTATGGTATTCCAAAAGATACTGTCTTTGACCTATTTCACTATCTTGGCCAGAGAACTTGGTCCTGAAAATTTAGGCAAATACTATTTTGCCATCTCTTTCACGACCATATTTTCCATTATAGTAGACCTTGGCTTGGCCAATGTATTAACAAGAGAGATCGCCAAAGATAAAACGCAATCGCAGCGTCTTCTAGGAACGGTCATGGCCCTCAAGCTGCCGCTGGCAGTCTTTTCTTTTTTATTGGTTTACTTTGCCTCCGGTTGGTTCGGACACGACCAGGCCATTAAAGGACTGATCATGGTATCGATCGGCTGCGTCATATTCGATTCGTTCTCAGCATCGTTCTTTGCTGTGTCCCGCGGTTTTCAAAACCTAAAATACGAAGCGATCTTCGCTGCTATTTTTCATGCCATAGTTATTGCTGTTGGTTTACCATTGCTTTTCTCCGGAGCCAACCTGATTCTTCAGATGGCTGCCTTATTAGCCGCCAGCCTATTGCAATGTATATACTCGATATTTATAGTCACTAAAAAAATAGGCATACCAATAATACCGACTTATGACAAAAAAATGATCAAGGAGATTCTCTTGATCGGCTTACCCTTTGCTCTTTATGTCGTTTTTCAAAGAGTCTATACATATCTTGATTCTGTATTACTTGAACACTTTGCCGGGGCTATATACGTAGGCTACTACCAAATATCATTCCGCATCGTCTTTGCCTTGCAGTTCATTCCTTCGGCCTTCGCTGCCTCTATATACCCAGCCATGTCCAGTCACTGGATATCCAACCGCGAACAATTAAAAGTGACGTTCGAGAAGGCTTTGACGTATTTAACTCTGATCGCCTTGCCCATCAGCGCCGGTGTCGTCGCTTTGGCCGATAAAATAATACTTCTTTTTAAATCTGGCTACGAAGAGGCCACTCTACCGATGAGGATAATCATTTTAGCCGTATTCTTCATTTTTATAAATTTCCCGATCGGGTCTTTGCTTAATGCCTGCGACAAACAAAAGGCCAACACTCGCAATATAGCCACGGTCATGGTCGTAAGCATCATTCTTAATCTGATATTGATACCGAACTTCAAAGCTGTCGGCGCTAGCTTAACGGTCTTGATCACCAACGCGCTTATGACTGTGCTAGGCATGATATTGGCCGCCAAAATAACTCCGCTAAATTATGGGAAGCTTATTATGTCCGGAATTAAAATAACTCTTTCCGCGATCATTATGGGCGTCTGGGTTTGGTACTTCAAAGACATATTAGGCGTCTGGGCAGTCATTCCAGTTGGAGCTTTAATATACATCTCTTTGGTTCTAGCCTTAAAAACAGTAAGTCGAGACGAGATAAAACACATACTGAATTCTGTTTTAAAAAGATAAATATGAATGAAAAATATCTTCTCTTCACTACGGAATTTCCTCCTCAAAAAGGGGGAGTCTCTAAATACTACGATAATCTGGTAAAAAACTGGAAAGGAGATGATCTTGTCGTTTTAGCAGATGGAGAATCTAGCGAAGAGGATTCGAAGAACATCATTAGACGCCGTCTAATAAATAAATGGTTGCGTCCACGCTGGCTGCCTTCACTCTGGCAATTATATAAACATGCCAGAGGACGACATATCATAGTCGGACAAATACTTCCCTTGGGAATACCGACGATACTATTAGCCAAGCGAATGGGCTTTAAATATTCTATCGTCCTGCATGGTCTTGATTTTTCTTTATCACTAAAGAGGCCAAAGGTCACCAAGGCTATATTATCCGGCGCTGAAAAATTGATCTGTGCCAATGGCTACACCGCATCGCTAGTCAGATCCTTAGACAGAGAACTCGATGCAAAAATAAAAGTGGTCAACCCTGGGATATCCCCAAATTTCGTTCGCAACCCATCCAAGGTCGCTGAATTAAAAGAAAGATATAGTCTTGATGGCAAAAAGATATTATTCGGAATGGGCAGATTAGTGGAAAGAAAAGGATTCGATAAAGTAATAGAGGCCATGCCACAAATAGTAGCAGCCGAAGATAAGGCGGTGTTAGTGATCGGTGGGCAAGGACCAGATAATGACAGACTTGAAGGTTTAGTGAAAAAGCTACCAGACAACATAAAAAATAAAGTGATAATGGCTGGCTCGATACCGGACGAAGAACATTGGGCCTGGCTGGAATTATGTGATATATTTATAATGACTTCCAGGAATATCAATGGAGACTACGAAGGTTTTGGCATTGTTTATCTTGAAGCTAATTTGGCCGGTAAGCCAGTTATCGCCGGAGATAGCGGAGGCGTACGAGACGCCGTGCTAGATAATATCACCGGACTCTTGGTTAACCCAGAAAATTCAGAATCCATAGCCCAGGCATCTATCGACCTATTAGAGAGCGAAACTCTAAGGCATGAACTTGGCTCAGCCGGAAACCGTCGCGTCGTCGAAACCATGTCAGCTAAAAAACAAACTGAAAAATTTCAAAAAGCTTTATCAAACTAAAAATATGATAAGCGTTATCATTCCAGCCTATAACAGCGAAGAGACTCTGCGATGCTGCATCGACAGCCTTTTGTTGCAGACTTATCGCAACATCGAGGTCGTCTTAATAAACGACGCCTCTACCGACAAAACATTAGAGATCGCCAAAGAGTACATAGACCAGCTAAAAGAAGAGGGGATCCCTTACAAGATAATAAACCACGAGGAAAATAAAGGTGCTCCAACTGCCCGCAACCATGGCTTTCAAGCGGCCAAAGGTGATTTTGTCATTTTCTGTGACGCTGATTCTGTATTAGAGAAAGAGTGCTTATATGAAATGCTCAAAACCCTAAACGAAAATCCAGAGGCCAGCTATGCTTATTCTTCTTTTTATTGGGGTAAAAAATTATTTAAGCTTTGGCCATTCGACCCAAAGAAATTAAGACAAATGCCATACATCCATTCCACCTCCTTGATAAGGACAAAGGATTTTCCTAAAACAGGATGGGATGAGGACATAAAAAAACTCCAAGACTGGGATTTGTGGCTTACCATGCTCGACGAAGGACACAAAGGAATATACATAGAGAAAACATTGTTCAGCGTTTGCCCTGGCGGATCTATATCCAATTGGCTGCCATCGATCGCTTACAAAATAGCCCCATTCCTTCCAGAAGTAAAAAAATATAAAAAAGCCTTGCGCATAGTAAAAGAAAAGCATGGGCAAATACTCTCTGAACAAGAGAGGATAATGAAATTCAAATGAACCTAAACAACATCCTGAAAAAAATATTCACTCCTGGATACTATTGGCTGCTTATTTTTTTGGCATTAATAGAGACGGCTTCATATTTTGGTTTCATATTTTGGGATCTAGACCACTGGTTCTTTGTCTTGATCTCTCTCTTAGTTCTTATAATTTCCCTCAAAAATATCCGCTACGGAGTCTATGCGGCCATTTTAGAGCTGCTAATAGGTTCAAAAGGTTATCTTCTCCATTTAGATATATCCGGAGGAACGATATCGATACGCATAGCTATTTGGGCGATAATTTTGGGCGTTTGGCTAAAGTATTTCATATACTCACTAAGACAAAAAGATCAAACAAAACGATCGGTCTTTTTAAAAAAAGAAATATTGACCAGGGGATATTTTAAACTATTCCTAATTTTATTCGTCATGATAGCTTGGGGGGCTGTTAACGGATTCTTGCGCAATAGTTTCGACAATGCTTTTCTTGATTTCAATGGCTGGCTATACTTCGCCATAATTTTCCCAGTATACGAGGCAATATTCAATAAGAATTTACAACCCGAAGGAGAAAGCAATCCTTTTTGGCCAATATGGAGAGTATTCGCAGTTGGTATATCCTGGGCAGCAATAAAAACATACACAACACTATTCGTTTTCTCACACATACCAGGCAACGCCAATCCTTTGCGTGATTTCTTTACTCATCAAATGTACTACTGGATAAGGAATACGGGAGTAGGGGAGATAACGAATATGCCATCTGGATTCGTTAGAGTATTCTTTCAGTCGCATATTTTCCTTTTACCAGCCTTGTTTCTCCTTCTTCTTGCCATAGGGCGCTATTGGGGAGAGATAATCAAAAGCCGCAAACTCATAGCTTTCTCGATCTTTTGGCTTTCGATAATATCCAGTCTTTTAGTAATATCGTTCTCAAGAAGTTTTTGGGTTGGTCTAGCGACCGGATTATTGCTTTATGGCTTTCTAGCTTGGAAAAGATTCGGGCTGCGACGCCTGGCGATAACCTGCGCCTTATTGATCGGATGCTCCGCTATAGGATTAGGCATTATGACGGTCACTATAAAATTTCCCTACCCCAAGACTTCTACCAATTTCAACGTAGCAGATGCCTTAGCCGACAGAGCAAAAAATGTTTCGAGCGAAGCTGCTGTATCATCACGCTCCGCCCTCTGGCCAAAACTTTGGGAGGGGATATACCACGACCCAATACTTGGCTCTGGTTTTGGAAAAACGATCAGCTATAAAACAAGCGACCCTAGAGCCATAAGCACTAGCGCCAACGGAATCTATACCACCTACGCCTTTGAATGGGGCTGGCTTGATGTTTGGATAAAGCTTGGAATATTTGGCATACTAGCCTACATCTACATATTATTCCGCATTTTTAAAGACTGCTTAGAGAAAGAGACTTTTGTATGCGACCTAATGAGCATAGTAATAATCGTCTTTGCAGCGGTCAATTTTTTCACACCATACTCCAACCATCCATTAGGAATAGGTTTGTTGTTAGTGGCGGCGGCGGCTGTATCCTGGGAGAAAAAACCATGCCCTTGCGCTTAAACATATTGTGTGGTATTTTCTTTTCCACAATAAAGCAGTACTTGTCATAAAAACGTATACAGTATATAATTCATTTTTTACTCACAAATCAAAAATAGAAAAAGACATCATCTATGAACGAACAAATCATTTCCCAGGAAGGGTACAACAAGCTCAAAGAGGAGTACGATGAGCTTGTAAACATTAAAAGAAGAGAGATCGCCGACAGAATAGAAAAAGCAAAGGAGCTTGGCGACCTTTCAGAGAATGCCGAATACCACGAAGCTAAAGACGCCCAAGCCTTCAATGAAGGCAGGATAGACGAATTGGCCACCTTGCTAAAGAACTTGACCGTAGTCGAGTCGGATGGCAATGGCAACGGAAAGATAACCATGGGCTCGAAGATAGAGGCTCAAAACCTTAAAACAGGAGAAAAGAGAAACTTCACGATCGTAAGTTTCAATGAGGCCGCTCCAGCCGAAGGAAAAATATCGAACGAATCACCAATAGGGCTAGCCTTCATTAACAGAAAGAAGGGAGATGAAATATCCGTGGAAACCCCCAAGGGAGAGATGAGATACAAAATATTAAAAGTTGAATAGGAAAAAGATAAAATGACCTCCTCCCCGGGTTCCGCTCCGCTGCACCCGGGGTTTCCAACTCGGCCATGAGAATCCAAAGGTGAAAGGAATAAAAAAGGCCTCAGAACAACCTTGTTGTCTGGGGCTTTTCTTTTTTATCCTGCCATTCGATGTACTTCCTGACTTGCTCTTCATTCAGTCCTACGGTTGAAGAGAAATACCCGACACTCCAGATGCCGTCCCAGTCGAGATACATGTCACGGATGAATTTGAACTTTTTCTGGATGTGCCGGCTGGAGTTAGCTTTCAATCTCTGGACGGCATCTGCCACGGCTATGTTCGGAGGTATCTCCATCTGCAGATGAATATGGTCTTGGTCGGTGTTGACGGCCACAATGACGAGTGTCGGATATTTCTCGGCCGTATCGCGAAAACTGGCCATCAACTCTTGTTTGACGTAGTCCTTGATCCACTTCCTGCGATGCTTAGTGCCCCAGACAACATGGTATTGATGCTGATATGTCGAATGGTTTAGGCTTTGGATTCTCATGGACAACAGCTTAGCGTGTCTTGCGCCGGAGCACAAGAAACGCTAAGTAATGTAGCCATTCATCCCCGGACGGCGGCGGCGCGCGTGGGACGCTTATTGCTTTCTATGGGGCCGCCTGTCCGGGGTTTCCTGGATAAGAAAAAGAGACGGACATAAGAGTCCGTCTTTTTTGTCTTTTTATCCACATCGTCAACTACAGCGTCAACGAACGACAAGCATCCAAATTGTCGCGCCGACCAAATACAATATTGATGTGATCGAAGACATCTTCAGAAGAGTCTTTATGTCTCCTGGCGTCCCAAAATTACTGGGCAGACTTATAACCAAGACACAGGCAGATATTACAACGCTTACGCCAAGAAAAAAAGAGGCAGCAAATGGTGGTGGCCAATACCCCTTCTTTATTGCCGCAATAGAAATGATCAGTGGCAGGAATAAAATCGCAGACAAGAGAACGCCGCAAAATCTAAAATTATATCTGACAAACCTTTTATTATTCCACATAACCACGATCGCAAGCAATGAAACGGAGCCACCAAAAATAAGTAGATAAGAAGCAAGAGATCCCTCCATATAAAACCTCCGAATTGATGTTAAAAAACGAAAAGAACAGTATTAAACAATAACATATATAGTAAAAAATGTCAATATTGACAGTAATTTGACATCATGATAAAAATATGGTGGGTATGATTTTCATGCCCTTGTGCTGTAAACATGCTTGTCGAGTCAAAAAGGCTCTATGAGTTCTTCCGAAGGAGGGCGGCAATGAAGCTTTTCACGGCCACAATGCTCATCCTTTTTATGCCCTTTCTTGATGCGCTCCTAAATTTAAGGATCGTAATCAAATAAGATCCGGGCAAAGGAATTATAAAGAGCACCAAAACGCCCCGTTTCCAAGGCGGGGCGGCGGAAGAAGGCCGCCTCAAGGCGGCCCTAATCCAATCCGTTTTTCAACTGGCTAGATGACCAGTATAAACAAACATTAAAAAGTTCTTTTTTTAAAAAAAATAACCACAAGTAAAAAAACAACAAAAGTTAGCCGAATAAAAAAAATAAAAGCTAACAAGTGGTTAAAGCAAAAAACGGCAATCGTCAAATAAAAACCTCTTCTGGTAAAAACGCGATTACCGCAAAACCCTGTTTTAAAAGCACTCAGCAATAGCGGGGAGCAAAACGAGAATTTTCTAAAAATCGACCTCAAAGAGAGTCGATTTTATTTTTGACAAAAAGACTATTATAACTTAAAATATATTATATAAATAATAGTTTTTCCCATTCCAATGGCGGAAAATGGGATTTTTAGTAAATATGGAAAATCAGCAAAAAAAACTAGAGTCTGCAGGCAGTGAACGTGAGGACCGCCTCAAAAAATTAGAAGAAATAAAAAATCTCGGCATCAACCCTTACCCATCGAAGACAGCCCCCAAAAAAATGGTGGCCGATGTTTTGTCTGATTTTGAAAAACTAGAAAAATCTGGCGATAAAATATTTTTAGCCGGGCGTTTAATGATAATAAGAAGTTTTGGCAACCTCTCTTTCTCTCAACTTCAAGATCAATCCGGTCAAATACAGATAGCCATGTCAAAAAAAGACATGGACGCCGAACTGTTCAAAAGATTTACCAAGCTCGTCGATATGGGCGACTTCGTTGAAGTAGAAGGTACCTGTTTCGTAACCCACAAAGGAGAAAAGAGCATAATGGTGAGCAATTGGAAATTACTTTCAAAAGCCATTTTGCCTTTACCGGAAAAATGGCATGGATTATCCGAGGACGATGAAAGATATCGCAAAAGATATTTAGATATTTTAACGAACCCAGAGCTTAAGGATCTTTTCTTGAAGAAATCCAAATTTTGGGCAGTAACACGCCGCTTTCTTATTGACCATGGGTTTTTTGAGGTCGAGACTCCGACCTTAGAAACAACTACCGGAGGGGCGGAGGCCAACCCTTTCCACACCCACCACGACGACTTTGATCTAGATGTCTATCTTCGCATATCTATTGGTGAGCTTTGGCAAAAAAGACTTATGGCCGCCGGTTTCGAAAAGACATTTGAGATCGGTCGTGCCTATCGCAACGAAGGATCATCTCCTAACCACCTGCAAGAATTCACTAACATGGAATTTTATTGGGCATATGCCAACTATGAAGATGGTATGAAATTGACCCAAAAACTATATCAAACGATCGGACAAGAAGTTTTTGGCACCACAAAATTCAAAACAAGAGAATATGAATACGACCTATCAGGAGAATGGCCAAAGATAGATTACCGCGACGAAATACTCAAACAGACCAATATCGACA
>CAZJPG010000016.1:0-33289 GCA_964547855.1 uncultured Gammaproteobacteria bacterium
CCTCTTTTATTTTTTGTCTCGCCTCTGTTATACCTTGGGAAGTTACATTCTTCTTACGATCACGATATTTGTTGATAACATGATATTCGCCAGTGCTCTTGTCGGCGACTAATATATTTGGCCCAAAGCCTTTTTTTGATATTGGCTGTCTCTCGACTTCATCAACGAAAGCGCCGATCCTTTCTTGAAGTTCATTGCCTTCTGGTATGTCGTCTTCACCACCAATGACTTCAGACCCACCTCTTTTCTCCAAGGGGTCGATGGTGGCAGTGCCAGATCTCTTACCCAAAAATTTTTCCCAAAAAGACATATTTAAATTTGGCTCAAAGAATCGGCCAATGCCCTGACGGCAGCCTCATCCTCGGCTTAATATTTTAACCAATAACTACAACGACTTTACTAACGCGAAAAGAAAGAATCATCATGAAAATCCGGTTTGCCAGAAACTTTTTTAACTGGTTCGTCTTCTTCCTCTTCCATTGGTGGGAAATCAGCATCGTCTTCGACGTTCTCTTCGGTACTTTCTTCGTTGTTTCCATCATCGACAGAGGATTCGTCTTTATCTTCTTCATCTGATTTAAATACTGTCGTATCATCATCCGGCGCCTCACCCAAAGAATTATCGTCGGCTGGCAAATATTCGTCTTGCGCTTCACTCTCTTCTGGATCATGAAGGGGTGCTTCAGCTGTCGGATTGGCGCTGTGGCTATCAAATTGTTCTTTAGTCATCATTATCTCGCGCGGTTTTGAACCGTTAGCAGGACCAACTATACCCATCTCCTCAAGTATATCCAATATCTTGGCGGCACGAGCATAGCCGACAGATAATTTTCTCTGCAAGAAGGTAGCCGAAGCCTTGCCTGACTCGACGATTATACTAGCGGCTTCCATAGCCAGGTCGTCTCCCTGTTCCTCACCGCCTTCCATGCCAACGCCAGCCATGCCGCGAACGCGCTGTGGCTCGGTCACTCCTTCTACAAACTCAAAGTCACCAGCCTTTTCTTTTATATATGATACTATGTTGTGTATTTCATCATCAGACACAAAGGCGCCTTGCAAACGACGAGGTTTAGCAAGCTCTGGTGTCTGGAATAACATATCGCCCTTACCAAGCAATTTCTCCGCACCCAAAGAATCCAAAATAGTTTTGGAATCGACTCCGGAAGCTACCGAAAAGGCGATACGAGTCGGCATGTTAGCTTTAATGAGACCAGTGATGACATCGACCGACGGACGCTGAGTGGCTAAGATCAAATGAATACCGACGGCACGAGCCATCTGTGCTAGACGAATGACTGATGTTTCGATATCACGACCAGCCGTGACCATAAGGTCGGCGAGTTCATCGACAATAAAAACGATATACGGCATCTTGTCCTTGGCGGATTTGTTATAATCTTGAATATTGCGTTTCTTAAAATTCTGTAAAACATCGAAGCGGCGATCCATCTCATTAAGACACCAACGCAAGGCGTTTATGGTCTTGTCGACTTTGGTTATCACCGGCGTCATTAAATGCGGGATGCCATCATAGACGGTAAGTTCGACGCGCTTAGGATCGACCATAATAAAACGCAAGCTCTCCGGATTATTTTGATACAGCAAAGAGACAATAATCGAATTCAAACAAACCGACTTACCAGAGTTAGTGGCGCCGGCCACGAGCAAGTGCGGCATCTTGGTTATGTCATAGGAAGAACAGGCACCAGAAACATCCTTACCCAAGGCAACCATCAAGTTACTCTTGCGTTCATGAAACTCTCTATCTTCCAAAAGCTCACGCAAACCGACCATGGCTTTTGACTTGTTCGGAACCTCTATTCCCACCAAGGCCTTACCAGGGATCGGAGCCTCAATACGCAAAGGATGGGCCGCTAAAGCCAATGACAGATCATTATTCAAAGTTGTAATACGAGAGACCTTAACACCATCGGCTGGCTTAAAAGTATACTGAGTGACAGTAGGACCGACCTTGGTATCTCCCATTTCTACTGGTATGCCGAAGTTCTCCAAGGTCCTCTGAATAACCACTTGGTTAGTCTTAATATCACCAGACGTAGCCTTGCTGTTATTGACATTCAAAAGATCAATCGGCAGATCTATCTTAATATTGCTCATTTTCCAAATTTCCGACTCCTTCTTTTTCTTCTCTTTTCCAGAGGTTACGACCGGCGCAATTATCTCTTCCTCTTCTTCGACCTCTTCCTCTTTAGACTCACTCTCTTCTCCTGGCTCTTCGACGATAGTTTTCTTGGCGAAAACGACTTCCTCTGGCACTTCTTCCTGCTCTTCTTCTTCGGCAGGCTCCTCATCTTTGACCATTCGCTTGCCGACCTTGCCGACAGGCTTGAAGAATTTACCAAAAGCACCATTCATTCCCAATAAACTAGAAAGAGAGGTGTTAAGTATTAACATAGCCGAAGTCACTAAAAGAGCCAGTAACACGACCAACCCTCCCCAAAAACCTAAAACCTTAAAGAATGACGAGGCCATAAAAAGCCCCAAGAAACCGCCGCCCATACCTTCATCGATCGAAGCGCGCCATTCCGCACGCGGAATAAAAAAATGAAACAACCCCTCGATCGTCAGAAGTGCCAAAAAAATACCGAGCACGCCAGCCCCTCTAACATATGTTTTGTCTTTTTTATAAAGAATGACGACCCAAGAAAAAAGCAAAACCGGGAATAACCATTTTCCCCAACCGAACACTAAAGTCTGTCCTTTAGCCAACAAAGCTCCAAAAGGTCCAGCAAGCCCTAAAAGACCCATTAAGCTCAAAAGAGCTAAAACAGCGATAAACCACATCCAGAGACTCTTCTTTGTCTCATCGCTCATACCCATTTCCGGCACCGGAATATGTTCTAAAGGATTGAGTTTCTTCTTTTTCTTTCTGCCCATACTAACAAAAAATAAAGGATTAATTCTGCCTCCTTTTTTTAAAATAATAAGCCATAAAAAAGCCAGGCTTATTCATTATATATAATACCACACAACAACATTGGCGACCAAGCGCTGTTTTTAGTGATTTATGAGCGAAAAATCATTGCTACGTAATAGGCTAAAATTCTTAAATAATCTTGATTTTTACTTCTTATTCTTTATTTTCTCCTTAATGACCAGCCCCGCTAAAATAATAATAACCCCCAAAGATAATATTAATAAATAAACTAAAGCCCGACTACCTCTATCCCTTTCTGGTAACACCCACTCTCGGCCGCCGCCATCTTCTCCATTTTTTTTCTCTAATGAAATAGACGGCCCTGTTTTCTCATCCTTCGATCCTTCAGAGTTTAAGGCAACATCAAACAAAGATCGTGGCGCCAACACTGGTCCTGACGAGGAATCTAAAATCACGCCTACGATCGTGGCTGTCTGTCCGTCATCGAAATCAGCGGCTGAAACATTAGCACCACCTTTAAAAACCAATTGGGCCTTGTCATTAGACGACATTATCAGACTTACCTTTCCATTGCCTTTTTCAACGACTCCGTTAACTTCAACAAAAGACCAAAGATCATCGGTAGTTATCGCCCTGTTTAAAATATTTGGTGAAACAACCTCTCCAGAAGAAAGGATCTCTACTCCATTTTGATCGGCAATTTTAATATACCGCTCGCCAGAACCAGACACTTCGCCTGTGACAACGGCAATATCCCCGAGGGAAAGTTTCGGAAAATCAGATCTATAATTATAGACTTTTAAAGCCTTTTTCGCAGTGCCGATAATATAAAAGAATTGTTTGCCAAATACTCCCGGCTCAACCAAGACCACTCCTTTAGCAACAACTTTTTCACCAATATTAAAAACTTCTATGTCACAAGCTTCATCTTCTTTTAATTCTGGCTCTTCCGGAAATAAAATACTTTTCATCAGTGGCCAATTATAAACTCCTCCTTGATTATTATCAGAGCTAGGCTCTGCTGAAGTATTTTTTTTCGATGCCATAGCACTATCTCCTACGACAAAGATCTTTTCGAAAGACGATCTGGAAAAACCATCGCTGACCGATAGCCGTAATGGAAACGATCCTTCAGAATAAAATATATGAGCGACCGTCTCTCCAGTCGATGTCACTCCGTCGCCGAAATCCCATAAAAAAGAAAGGTCATCACCATCCTCATCTACACTATCCGAGGCATCGAAGATCATCACCGCACCGGTAGCTGATTCAGCGGGAAGCGAAAAATAGGCCAGCGGCTCATGATTTTCGGCCCAAATCTCATTATCGGCACCAGGAGTCGGCGACATTGTAAGCGCCCAGCTGGGAACGGACAGTGAATTTGTCAGGAATCTCCTAGTCGAAGGCTCAACAGAAGATGCTATGACCGAAGTATCGGCAAAGGCCCACCCTTCCTTGATAGATGGATAATCGACGACTTGCGATGGTGTCTTTTTTCCTGGTGAAAATAATTCTAAACGTCCACCGTCATTATCCAAAGCGGCCAAACTATCTTTACGCCAAAGAACGAAAAACGAAGCTACGCCAACCTTTGGTGCGGCTAAAAAATTTTTACCGAATTCCAAAGTCTTACCTCCTTCTACGACAAGGCGCCAACCATTTAAATCGACCTCCTCTTGGCTTTCATTCTTAAACTCTATAAATTCACCTTCACGATCGGAGCCGACCGGATTCGGAAAAATTTCCGTAATACGTAATGAAAATTTGTTTTTTAAAACTGATTCTTCATCACTTACAGATTCAACGCCAAGAAGAATATTAGCCTGACCAGGGGTTGGCTCCGACGTTAAGAAAAAACTTTCGCTTAAAAATGATTTACGAAGACCATCCTCTTTTAGAGCAGCCGAATACCCTTTGCCAGGCAGTGGCGCATTGCTTTCAGTCGAGGACCCCCAATCGCCATAAACGACGCGGTCGATCAAATTGCCATCTGGGGAATATAAATTTATCTCATCACCAGAATTATTAAGTTGCCCTTTAGGGCTATCGATGACAAAAAAATAATCGCCGCTTTCCATGACGCCAGACAAATAAGTCTTAGACAATGAACCATCGACTAGCGTCCACCCATCTAACTCCAATCGACCAGATCCCGGATGATATAGTTCTACCCACTCCTCATCACCAGTCTCTGGGCTAGAGACGAATTCGTTTATAATTAAATCTCCGAAACGAAACACTTTGTCATTATCTTCAGAAGAAGTATCGTCTGAAATTAATTTACAAACATTAGCCATTTTAGGTGTCCCACCACCAGGTCCAGAAGACCATCCTTCAGCGCATAATTGCGCCGTCGTCTTATCAATATTGTCACCACCCGGCCATCCAGACGAAGCATCAAGAGAGAATACCACAGAACCATTCTCATCCTTCAATTCTAGATACTCACCACCATTACCTAAAGAACCGGAATAGAACATGTCCGCCAAGGCAGGCGACGAATCATCATCTGTTCGCTCGAGAAGAAAAAATCCTTTGCCCAGGATAGTGCCAGATAAAAATATTTTAGGCACACCATCACGCGCCTCTAGCGTCCAGCCAGAGAGATCGAACTCAGAGTCCAAAGAATTGTATAGCTCCACCCACTCATCATAAGAACTCTCCTCCGAACCGGCCCAGGCCACTTCGTTTATGACAACACTGTCGGACGCAGATGCAGGAACAGAAAAAATAAAAAATCCTGGCAAACAAAAAATCGCCAAGAAATACAATATGCCCCCTCCTTTCTTCATATTGGTACACCCCCAGCAAAAATGGGGATAGTATTAAAACTAAATTTTACAAAAACGCTATCTAATCGTTATGGTTGCAATGCATCCTCAGTGCGTCCATCGACGGAAATAACAACATCTTTAACGGTAGAGAACTGCTCTAAAGTTTGAGTTATTTGAGCTCTTATGGCAGTCACGCGGCACGACCCTCCGATGCCATCGTCTAATTCATTGCTAAAATCGACCTTAGCCGTTCCAGAAGCTATGACTAAAGAATCTATACCAACTCCAGGATTAATAGATGTGTAATACTTAGAATCTATCTCTTCCGTGGTCGGGCCCTTGAGTAGCTCACTCAAAGCGGCACGGGCTACGGCCGCCGTCTTAGCCACCTCTCTTTCGACAGGAAAGACCAAAGAACAATCGGCAGCACCAGGATTCAATTGCTCGCTGCCAAAGAACACTTTGACGATCATCTTATCGCTCTGTTCTCCAGTGAAAGACACTGGAAGACGATACGCCCTATCCAAAGACGGATCACCAGAAGGATTATCTCTACGAAAAACGATATAACCACTTTTAACTCCATTAGGATCAAAAGATATCTCCGACTCGAATGGAACATAATCCTCAGTCATCCAATCGTCCTGTGCTTGAGCTATTCCAGTAGTGAGCACAGTGCCATCTTCACTTATGATATCTATAGGAAAACTAGCCTCAAAATACCAAGTGCCGATGGCTTTACCAATTATTTTCACTGGGCTCGAGATAGCCTCGTCCATAGCCGGACTTTCGATCATTATCTCATTATCTTTTACTTCTTCATTATCTTTGTTATCAATATTCTGCGACTCATCTCCCTCCTCTTTTGCGACCAAACATGACGAGGTCGGCATCGGAGAAGAAACATAACCTTGGCTTACCCACTGTCCATTTTGACACACCCATTCACCATCTTCAGAAAATAATCTTACGACAGACAAAGCTGCGGCCGACAAAATAATGATAACCGCCAACCCTAAATAAAAAGTCTCTTTCTTCATATGCCAATATTATTTTAAAACTTGGTTCAATATCGCTAAAAACAATTCTCGATCCTTTTTTATCATCTTTCTCCCCTCCGATATTGCTATTTTATTCCAGCTCCTCTTAAGCTTGCCCTTTAGCCAAGCCGCCCCTTCCTCGGTCAATAATCCATGACGATTATAAGCCAAATAAAACATATCTGGTATATAGCGAAAGTGCGACATAGCATCGGCCGAAGCGATTATCTTTGCCTCTTTTGTCCTACGTTTCAATGGAACACTCCCTCGATGGCAAAGAATACATTCCGCGACCAGATCGGTCTTCTCCTTTGAATAACCTAGAGATAATAATATTCTTTTGGCCTCCTTAGCGCCTAAAATATGATGTCTCTTGTCATTCTTACCATCCGCCAAGGCAGCATAATCATGAAGATAGGCAGCTAATTCCACCACCTCTCGATCGGCTTTTAATTTTTTCGCCAATTTCAAAGCATAGTCGGCCACGACCTCTAAATGATAACACCAAACCGACGGACCATACTTATTGGTTGGAGCGTCATTGGCCGCTTTAACTATTTTTTTAACTTCATCCAATATGGATTTGTAGGTTTTCTTCATATCTTGTAAACTCATTTTCCCACGATAAAAAATCTTTTTCAATACCTCGAAATATTTGTTATAATGATTTATATATTAATTAGAGTAGCTGACATATGTTCAACAACGAACAACTCAAGGATATTTTGCTTAAAAACAAAATTCTTTCCGAAGAAGATTTTAAAAAACTAGAAAAAGAAGCGGAGGATAATAACAAAAGTTTAGAGTCTTTACTTTTTGAGAAAAAAACTATAGAAGAAAAGGATCTTTATGAAAAAGCTGCCGAATTCTTTAAAGTACCCTTTATCAATCTCAAAGACCAAACCATAAAAAAAGAGGCTTTATTCAATATACCAGAACCGATCGCCCTAGCTCATAACATAGTCGCTTTCGATTCAGACAACCGCGAAATAAAGATCGCCGTGCTCGATCCGGAAGATTTGGAAACTTTTGAATTCATCAAGAAAAAGGTCAAGCTCAAACCAATAATACACCTAACCACGCCGGACAACATCAAAGAAGGATTGAAGCAATACCGCCAGTCCTTAAAGAATGAATTAAAAGAATTTTCGGACGAACACAACGGAGAAGACATTGGACTTCCTGCTGGGGCTGATGACCTGGAAAAGATCGCCAAAGACTTGCCGATAGTCAAGATCGTCAACGACATATTAGAATACGCCTTATTTAAAGATGCTTCCGATATTCATATCGAACCGCAAGAGGAAGATGTCATAGTTCGTTACCGTATCGATGGCATACTCTATCCAGTCATGACTCTAGACAAGAACATTCAGACTGGCATCATCGCTCGTATTAAAATATTATCGAACCTCAAGGTCGACGAACATCGTTTGCCGCAGGATGGACGTTTTAAGATCAGCTCTGATAAATACAGAGTGTCTTTCCGTGTCTCCATCATTCCAACCTTTGACGGAGAAAAGATCGTTATCCGTATCTTGGACGAAAAAGCCCAAATTTTATCTTTGGAAAGCCTGGGGTTGCAACCAAATAGTTTGGAGATGATGAAAAGAAACATAACCAAGCCTCACGGCATGATATTGGTTACCGGACCTACTGGTTCAGGAAAAACGACCACTCTTTATACTGTCCTAAACATACTCAATACTCCAAAGGTCAACATCTCGACCATCGAAGACCCGATCGAATATCGCATGTCGCACGTCAATCAATCCCAAATCAATCCCAAGATCGGTTTTACCTTCGATTCCGGTTTGCGTTCCTTGCTTAGACAAGATCCAAATATAATCATGGTCGGAGAGATTCGCGACGAAGAAACAGCTAAAACCGCCGTCCACGCCGCCATGACCGGACACTTACTACTATCGACTCTTCACACCAACGACGCTATTACGACCTTGCCTCGTCTTTCACAAATGGGAATCCCTTCTTTCTTGATCGCCTCCACAACTAACATGATCATCTCCCAGCGCTTGGTGCGAAAGATCTGTCCATTCTGCAAAGAAGAATACAAACTAACGAAAAAGGCCATCGAAGATCTAGAGAAACAATTGGATATCCCTGGCATACTTTCTCGCTTAGAGACCGAAGGGGCTATAAAATCAAAAGAGAACTTGGAAACTTTTTCCTTTTATCGCGGTGCGGGCTGCAAAAAATGCAATAACTCCGGATACAAGGGTCGTGTCGGAGTCTATGAAACTTTGGAAATGACGCCTGAATTATCCGAGATCATTCTTAAGGGCGGCGACACTAGCGAAATAGAGAAAGAAGCTTCGAAACAAGGAATGTTCAAATTGGTAGAAGATGGATTCCTTAAAGCCGTCTCTGGCACCACCACTCTAGAAGAGGTCTTGCGTGTGACCAAGAAATAATACGCGTCAAAAAATATAACAAGGAGCTGTCTTTGGCAATAAAAACCACGGGCAGTGCAGTAATATGGAAAAAATCAATCCCCAAGACTCCAAGCCGATCGGCGAAAAGACTAGAATTAAAAAAGATGGCCATAAAGACGAGCGTTCTCTTTTTAAGAGGCTAGATGATTATCTGCTTTCAACGACCTCACGCATCCCCTTGAAGGAAAAATTATTTTTCGTCCAGCATTTAGCGGTCATGATCCGTTCCGGAATTTCCATCTTAACGGCCCTACGTACTCTCTCTGACCAAACAGAGAATAAAAATTTCTCCAGAGTCCTCAAAGAAGTAGCAGCTAAAGTCGAAGGCGGCACAAGTTTGACGATCGCCTTAAAAGGCTACCCTCAAATATTCAACGAGCTTTTCGTGAACATGGTCGAATCAGGAGAGATATCAGGAAAACTCGAAGAAGTCTTCAAACAGCTTTACGTCCAAATGAAAAAACAGCACGAACTGATAGCCAAGATCAGAGGTGCTTTGACCTATCCAATAATCGTCATCTGCATCATGATCGGTATCGGCGCTTTCATGATGGTCTATGTCGTACCAAAGATCAGCAACATTTTCAAAGAAAGCGGTGCCGAGCTTCCATTGCCGACTCAAATATTAATAGCTATCAGCAAGGCGATCGTGAACAATGGACCGATAGTGGTCTTAGGACTGATACTCTTCATTCTATTGGCAATTAAAACAGTTAAGACAAAAAAAGGGCTTTATATAATCCAGGGAATAGTATTAAAAATACCTATAGTCTCTGGGATAATAAAAAAGATCAACTTGGCTAAATTCTCTCGCACCTCCAGTTCGTTGATGAAGACCGACATCATGATCGTCGAAGCCTTCCGCATAACCGGCAATACCATTGGCAATCTTCATTATCGCCAAGCCATACAAGAGATCGGGGAACGCATAAAAAAAGGCGGCCAGATCAGCGAAACATTAAAAAAATACCCTAACTTCTTTCCACCGATAGTGACACAAATGGTCATCGTCGGAGAACAAACTGGAGAGATCGATTCGATACTCGAAGATCTTTCCACTTTCTACGAAGAAGAAGTCAATCAAATAATGGAAAATTTACCATCGATCATCGAACCGCTTTTGATATTGGCTTTGGGTATCGGCGTCGGCGGAATGGCCTTGGCGGTCATTATGCCTATGTACTCGCTGACTAGCGCCATGTGATCTGCCTCAAGGAACATCATAACAAAAAGAGGGGCGGAAAAAGATAAATGATCAAAAAAAATAAAAAAGGATTCACATTGATCGAAACCCTAGTGGCTTTGGCCGTTTTTTCTATAATAGCCCTTGGGATATATCAATCTTTTATTTCTTCTATCCGACTAATACGTACGGCTGGTTTAATGATCGAATCGGCGGCGTTGGCCAACGAACAATTCGAAATTGCTCACAATTTATCATATGACGACGTTGGAACTGTCTCTGGAATTCCATCTGGAAAACTTCTACCTAACCAAATAATCAATCGTTCTCATACCGACTTTCTAGTTCAAACAACGGTTAGAAACATAGATGATCCCTTTGACGGTGTCTTAGGCGGAGCGCCCAACGACACCTCCCCAGCCGATTACAGACTAGTCGAGATAACTGTTTCTATTCCTTACGAGCCAAATTTCAAACCTTTAACCTACACCAAGATCATAGCCCCTAAAGCATTGGAAAACACCTCTACCAACGGCGCTTTATTCATACACGTTATCGACGCCAACGGGCAAGCAGTGGCTGGAGCCGATGTCCATATTGAAAACAATCAAACTCTTCCATCGATAGTGATTGATGATGTCACCAATAATAATGGCTACCTACAAATAGTCGACGCCCCTCCAGGAGTGGAGGCCTATGAAATAACCGTCAGCAAACCTGGCTACTCCCAAGAAAGAACCTACACTTCCGGCGATGCCGCCAACCCTAATCCAATAAAAAAACATTCGACCGTAGCGGCACAAACCGTGACCGACGTCAGTTTTGCTATAGACACGACTGGAACGATCAATGTTGAGACGGTCACTGATACCTGCGTGCCAGTAGCCAGTGTCGGCTTTGACATCGAAGGAGCGAAACTCATAGGCTCCTCCCCTGATGTTCTAAAATATCAAACATCATTCGCAACTGACGGTGACGGAAAAAGAATATTAACAGGAATGGAATGGGATAGTTATACTATGGCTATCAACGATTCCGTATATCACTTAGCTGGATCCATCTCCATGATACCGTTCAATCTCAATCCTGGAAGCTCTCAAGACATTAAAGTCGTAGTAGCCCCTAAAGACCCAATGACGGTATTGATGAGCGTCAAGGCTGGCGGCACACAGCTACCACTCTCCGATGTTTCGATAAAACTTGAAAGTGGAACATCTTCAAAAGAGCTCATGACCGGTCGCGGTT
Organism: uncultured Gammaproteobacteria bacterium; assembly: GCA_964547855.1. Taxonomy (GTDB): domain Bacteria; phylum Patescibacteriota; class Patescibacteriia; order Patescibacteriales; family WJLG01; genus JBAZHE01. Next base: position 11,595 of record CAZJPG010000016.1, read on the forward strand.
TCCTTAGACAAACTGATTGGTCCGGAGGATCTGGACAAAATGATTTCATAGACCAAACGAGGTATTTATATGCCGATGCTGGCATCGAGGATAGCCTACCAGCCGGAGACGTCACGCTTAAAGATTTCTTTGGCAATTATGCGACCGACGGATATATAACATCGTCGATATTCGACACTGGATCGGTCAGCAACTTTTACCAGTTAGATTTCCTTCCTCATGACCAACCAACGCCCGCTGGCACTAGCAGCGTTAAATTTAAAATAGCCACCAACAACGACAAAACTACTTGGAATTTTCTTGGGCCAGACGGATCGACTAGTACTTTCTACACTCTCTCCGACCTGAATATCAACTCAGCTCATAACGGAGACCGCTATCTTCGCTATCAATTATTCCTTTCGACGGCCAGCTCGACCTATACTCCTAATGTTTCGGAGGTTAGCTTTACCTTTTCTTCGCTTTGCGTACCGTCTGGCCAAGCCATATTCAATGGCCTTTCTGCTGGAACTTACGACCTGACCGCTTCAAAAATTGGGTATCAAACATCCATAGAAACAATAGACGTATCATTGCCTTGGGTTAAAAAAGAAATAACCCTAATGCCAGAATAAAATGACAGAGAACAAAAAAATATCGAACAAGGGTTTCACCGTAATTGAAATTATGGTCGTGTTTTTGATATTTATAGCTATCTTCGACACTATCTGGATGATCTACAAAAGCAGCGTGCAGACAAACTTCATTCTTTCTGAAGATATGAGCGCCCAAGAGGATATAAGAAAAATATTCTCTTCCATGAATAATGGCTTGCGCAGTGCGTCCCAATCGAGCATCGGGTCTTATTTGATAGCCGCTGCCAGCTCGACCGCCCTAACATATTATTCCGATATAGACCATGATGGATTAAAGGAGCAGATACACTATTTCCTTTCTGGAAACGACTTACGCCAGGGAATAATCAAGCCAAGCGGCTTGCCCCTAACCTACAATAGCACAAATGAGAAAATAACGACTTTGGTCCATAATGTGATCAGAGACCCTTCCAAGCCTACTTTCTCTTATTACGACTCTTCATACGACGGCACTGGATCGGCATTACCAGAACCGATAAGCATAATCGATATCCGCATGGTAAAGATATACTTATATATAGACAAGGACCCAGCAGCTCCGCCAGCCGGGTCAGAATTCACCACTCAAGTATTCATTAGGAATCTCAAAGATAATTGAACTATGAATTTAATTTCCGACAAAAAAGGAATGACTCTTCCCTTAGTATTAATACTAGGCAGTATAGCTATAATGTTTTTAGTTGGATTAGTCGGTTGGGGAGTTATGAATCTTAGAGCCGCTAGACAGACGATCGCCATGGAAAGAGCCCTACAGATAGCCGAATCCGGTTCCGAATATTATCGTTGGCACCTAGCTCATTCTCCGTCCGACTATCAAGATGGAACTGGAATGTCCGGACCATATGTACACGAGTTCACTGACAAAAATGGTAACCGAATAGGAGAATTCTCCTTGACCATAACCCCTCCGCCAATAGGCTCGAGCGTAGTAACTGTCGAGTCGGCCGGAAGTGTCGACCAAGGATTCTCTGGATCAAGGACCATCAGAACTATAATGGCCAAACCATCATTGGCTAAATTTGCCGTTATGGCTAACCAAGACATGCGCTTCGGTGCCGGAACAGAAGTCTTTGGCCCGATACACTCCAATGCAGGCATAAGATTCGACGGCTTAGCTCATAATATCATAACAAGCGCCTTGAACGAATATGACGACCCAGACCATACTGGCGGCTTGGAATATGCCGTCCATACTCACCTTTCTCCAGTCGATCCTCTTCCACCGGCCACCCTGCCATCACGCCCAGATGTCTTTTTGGCAGGACGCCAAACATCTGTGCCCGCCGTTGATTTCAGTGGCTTTACCGCTGACATATCTCAAATGAAGACCGACGCCCAATCCGATGGCTTTTATCGTTCATCATCTGGAGCGCTTGGCTATCATGTAATATTAAGAACCAATGACACCTTCGATATTTACCGCGTTGACTCCTTGCGCAATCCGCCTAATTTTTGTAGCAACGTCGGAAGTCAATCTGGTTGGGGTACATGGAGCATAAACAACCAAACCTCTCTCGGAAATTTCCCACTACCAAATAATGGGTTGATATTTCTTGAAGACAACACTTTCGTCGATGGACACATCGACACAGCTCGCGTTACCATTGTAGCTGCAGTTTTTCCAGATAATATCTCTTTGCGCAAAAACATAACAGTTAACAACGATTTGCTTTACACTAACTACGACGGCCAAGACGTTATCTCGTTAATCGCCCAAAATAATATCAACGTGGGTCTATACAGCGAAGATGACCTGCGCATAGATGCGGCCTTAATGGCACAAAACGGACGAGTTGGGCGCTACTATTATCGTCCTGGAAGCTGGTATTGCAGCCCTGACGACACTAAAACGACCATAACCCTCTATGGCATGCTAGCTAGCAACCAACGCTATGGCTTCGCTTACACCGACGGAACCGGTTATCAAAACAGGAATCTATACTACGATGCCAATTTACTCTATTCACCTCCGCCAAGCTTTCCTCAAACATCAGAACAACACTCGATTTTATCTTGGGAAGAAGTTAAATAGTGCTAACGACGAATAATTAATGGTCGGATGTTTTGATATCAGCTGATTAGATGATATAATTTAGATAGGTCAACGTAAATAAAAAGAGAAAAAAAGATATTCTATGTTTATATTTGGCGATCATCCTTGCCCTATAGGGCTTGATGTATCAGAACTATCGATAAAACTGGTCCAACTCAAAAAAAGAGGCGACAAACTCGCCATCCAAGCCATAGGAAGGACATCCCTGCCAAATGGAGTTTTAGTCGACGGCAAAATAAAAGATAAGGAGACACTATCTCGATATCTTAAAAAACTTATATCGCATCCTAATTACGGAAAGGTCGTCGGCAACGAAGTCGTCGCTTGTCTTTCTGAGACAGACACTTTCTTAAAAATGGTAGAGATCGACAAGAATACGCCGGACCAGAACGAAACGATAAAGGCTGAGCTAGCCAAACACATACCACTGCCAACGGAAGATATCTATTATGACTATCAAGCGATCAGAGAATCTAATCGCTCACGAATACTTTTGCTTGGAGCTTCACCCAGAGACATAGTCGATGAATACGTCAACTTCTTCCATGACAACAAATTTTCCGTTGTAGCCCTAGAGACCGAACCACTATCTGTCTGTCGCGCCTTATTGCCAGAAGAACATGCGAAATACGACGGTGAAAACAAAAATAACTATGCCATAATCGACATCGGGGCAACTTCGGCCAGCATGACCGTCTATGCCAAAAACACCATATTATTCGCCATCAGTATGCCGATCTCTGGAGAGAATTTAACCACTAAGATCGCCGAAGCCCTAGACATAGAACCAAGTAGAGCAGAAAAAGCTAAAGTAATATATAGTCTACAGGACGGTGACGAGCAGCCAGTCATTAAAAAAATACTATCCGAAATGGTGAGCGAGTTGGTTAAAAAAAGCCAAGAGACTATTAATTTTTTCCATCATCACTTCTCCACTTGGGGACCGATAGATAAAATAATTCTCTGTGGAGGAGGAGCGAACATAAAGGACATTGAGAAAAATATTCAAAAGGAGACGGGGATCACCACTGTCCGAGGCGACTCATTGATCAATCTAGGTGATAATAAAGATAAATCTTCTAAGCCTTTTCAAGAAACGATGTCTTTATATGTCGACTTCTTGACCGAAGACAAGAAAAAAACCAAGGGCACAAAAAAAAGAGAAGACAAAACCCTAAAAATGACCCAAGACAATAGTCTTTCATACACCACAGCCATAGGACTAGCCTTGCGAGGAGCTTTTAACCACGAAATCGATGCTTAAGTTAAACCTTCTATCTAAAGAAGCTAAAAAAGAAATAAAATACAAACGACTCTACTCTATTATAGCTAGAGTTGACTTGATGCTGATCATTGGGGCAACTTTTTTAGCCGTCGTCTTCACCGGAGCCAGTATTATCTTGACCAATAACTTTAAAGAGTTCACCGGGCCAGAATCGATTTTACGCAAAAACGGACAAGAGTATAACAACAAAATAAAAAGTATCAACGAAAAACTTAACGCTATTTCCAAAATTCAAAGCGAATTCATTCCTAGTTCGTTATTGATCAAAGAACTGACCGACCGAATACCGGCCGGAGTCTCTCTTTCCTATGTTAAGGCCGATATAGCCAATAGAAACTTAAAAATAATGGGGCGCGCCAAGGGAAGAGAAGATTTTCTTTTACTAAAAGAATCTCTTGCCAACTCCAAAGTATTTACCGAAGTAGACTCTCCTTTGCAAAACATATTACAGAAAGAAAATATCGATTTTGAAATAAGTATAAAGCTCGACCTTTCACAGCTTGAAACCGAATAAGACAAAATAAGCTATGCAACTATTTAACAACTCCTTCCGCATCGACTACAAAAACAGAATATATATCAACATTCTTTCTACTGCCACTATTTTAATCGCCGTAGTGTATTTTGGCATATTTAGACCCATGAGTAGCATGAAATATCTCAAAACGACAGTCCAAATGGAAAAGGTCAGTTTGGAAAAAAGCTATATTACCGGCAAAAACTTACGCCAATTATCCGAAAGCCTTAAAGTCGTTGAGCCTCAATTATCAAAATTAGACGAGATATTCATTAAAAAAGAAGGAGCTCTCGACTTTATAACCTCGATCGAAGAAGTGGCTGAAAACGCTGAAGTTCAACAAAGAATAAGCCTAGCTACAAAAGGGTCGTCCAAAAGCAAAAGCGTCAATGAGACCATCCCTATACAACTATCTTCCAGCGGAGGGTTTTCTCAAGAAATGACATATCTAGCAAGGCTAGAGGCGCTTAGATACTATATCAACGTTAAGACCCTAGAAATATCGAACACATCTTTCCGTTCATCCTCGTGGACATTCGATGATGGAGTTAAGGGCGGCGACAGTCAAAATGAAGTCGGGTTACAAATATTAGCTGACACTTACTGGCAGAACCAATAAAAAATATGAAGATCAAAGCATCAATGAATATCACCCAAATAAAAGCATTCTCTTACGGCGGAGCTGTGTTGATTTTCGGTCTATCATTGTTTTTTTCCTGGTCGTTTCTGTATTCAAATTTTTATTTAGTCATGACTCAGTCGTCGGAGATAATGAACATGCAAAAAAGCGTGCCGCTAGAATCGCTAGACATAGAAAAATTCGATGATATAATCAAAAAAATAGACGACAAGTCAGTCAACAAAGAAAACGTAGTCTCGAACCTCAACAACCCATTCAAATAATTAGAGAAATGGCAATAAAAAAAGAAGGTCTTACTAAGACCTTCTTTTTTTATCTTTCTTAAGCTTCTATCTTTGAGAATAAATAACTAGAAATGGCCAGGAAAACCAAAGTTATTCCACTAAGCACCAGTAAGCTATTAAAAATATTGAAGTGACCAAGCCCAACCAATGAAGAGCGGATAGCATCGACGCCATATGAAAGCGGATTTATCTTTACGATAAACTCCAGAGCCTTAGGCAATCCGTTGACCGGGAAAAATGTTCCTGACAAAAATACCAAAGGCATTATCAGAAAATTTATTATCAGCTGAAAAGCGTAGAAATCCTTAAGTAAGCAGGCCACTCCTGTACCGAAGAGAGTAAAGATGAAGGCGATAATGAACATAAAGAATAAAGAAGATACCACCGCCCAAATACTATCTGGCCTAAAGCCAATGAACAAGGAAATGATCAAAACTATCAATCCCTGGAAAGATGCCACTGTCGCGCCACCCAAGCAGCGTCCAAACATTATCTTCATGCGTCCCACTGGGGCGACCAACATCTCCTTCAAAAAACCAAACTGCCTATCCCAAATTATCTCCAATCCAGAAAAAACTGCCATAAAAACTATAGTCATAGCAATAATCCCTGGTACTAAAAATTTCAAATAATCGCCTTCGCCGGCCTTGGCGAAGACCGGGCCAAAACCAAACCCAAAAGCGAGCATAAACAACAAAGGCTGCCCCAAGGAACCGATTATGCGTGATTTAGTCCTTAGATATTTTTTTATTTGCCTAAGCCACAATTGATGTATTATCTCCATATATTTATCTTATTTTCTTCTGGCGAGCATATGAGCGCGCATATTTGCGGAAGAATCGACTTTCTCGTCACGAATCTGGTGCCCGGTCAAAGAAATAAAAGCATCTTCCAAATTGTCTTTTCCGGTTTTAGCCATTAACTCATCAGGGGTGCCAGAAACCACTATTTTACCATGGTCCACAACAATGACGCGATCAGCATAACGAGCCGCCTCTTCTATATAGTGAGTAGTGAAAAAGACCGTCATTCCTTCATCGGCGTTCATTTTCTTGATGTACTCCCAAATATGATTACGAGTCTGTGGGTCAAGTCCTTGAGTTGGTTCATCTAGAAACAAAACTTTTGGATGATGAAGAAGGCCCTTCGCTATCTCCAGACGTCGTTTCATTCCGCCGGAAAAATTTTTAACTAAAAGCTTTTCCTTATCATCTAGCTCGACGAATTTAAGCAACTTAGCGATCCTTTCCTTTCTCTCTTTTACAGGCACTCCGTACATCGAGGCGTGGATATCCATATTCTCCCAGGCAGTAAGGTCATCATCCAAGCTAGCATCTTGAAAGACTATACCAAAAGACTTACGCACCGCGTCTTGATCAGTGACGGGATCGTGCCCGTTTATAGACAGTTTTCCGGAAGTCGGCTTCAAAATAGTTGTAAGCATTTTAATGGTCGTGGTCTTGCCAGCGCCATTAGGACCCAAAAACGCTAATATCTCCCCCTTGCAAACATAAAAGGAGATAGCGTCAACCGCTTTGAAATCTTTAAACTTTTTAATTAAATTTTCAGCTTCTATTATTTTTTCCATATGCTATTAATCATACTTTTAAAAACAATCTTGGTCAAACTAAAAGCCCCACTACAATCATTTAAAAAGGGGCTTTTAATTATTACTTTACTGTAGTTGGCTGTTCTCTGCCAGCGGCCTGACCCGCCCCCAACCAAGCGCCGTTGGAGATCTGAATGCTTTGAGCCACAACACTTCCATCGGCATTGGCCGAGCCATTGACGATAACATTTTCGCCAGCGACCAACTCATCTGCTGTTCCTGTGGCCATGCGGCTAACAACAGTCTTTGGGGAGTAAAAAACTATCTTCGATCCTCCGTCGCGTAATTTAACAGTTAGACTCGAATCATCCTTAGAAAGGATCTCGCCGGCGGTCATGCCACCATTCTGTCCTTGCCCAGTGGCTCCAGTAACACGCCGATTAGTGCCACCACTTTGTTGAAAGCGAGCCATTTGATCGGGCGAAAAATTTACATTGCCCAGAGAATTCTTAGACTGCCCGTACTTTAAACCACCATAAAAACCTCCTACACCGGATAAAATGATAGCGATAATAGCGATAGGGATGATCTTTTTCATAATTTTTGAATTTTAATATTTAATGTCAATTATTCATAACGCAAGGCACTGATCGGACTCATTTTAGATGCGCGGCGAGCAGGGTAATACCCAAAGACTATCCCAATGACCGCCGACACCCCAAAGGACATTAGCACCGATGATGGTGATATGCTAGTCGCTATACTGGCAAATTTTTGTACTATAAAAGCTATTAACCACCCCAGGATCACACCGGCTGCTCCACCGATCAGAGTCAACATGACCGCCTCAGCTAAAAATTGACGGCTAATCTCAGCGCTTTTAGCGCCAACAGCTTTGCGCAAACCGATCTCTCTCGTTCTTTCAGTGACAGTGGTCAACATCATATTCATAATACCAATGCCTCCGACCAGAAGAGATATGGCCGCCACTGAACCCAATAATATAGTAAAGGTCTCCGTCACAGACGAAGCGGCCGAGACTATGTCGGCTTGGTTTAAAGTGGAAAAATCAGCGGCCGTCGGATCGGAAATATTATGTCGAGAGAGAAGTAGTGATGTTATTTCGTTCTGCAATTCGGCCATCGAATCCTGATCTATGGCCTGTACATATATATTGCTAACGTTTTTTGAACCAGTTAAAAATTGTTGAGCCGTCGATATAGGTATATAGACCGTGTCATCCTGACTGCCAAATCCAGAACCACCCTTAGCCGCGGTCACTCCGATAACTTTATAGTCGGCATTCTTAATGCGTACAGTCTGACCGATGACATCGGCTCCTTCCCCAAAAAGATCGTCGCGCACAGTCGGACCAAGGACTATGACTTTAGCCATGGAGCTGACCTGTTGGTTGGAAATGAATTCTCCTTGATCCATGGAAACATTGCGCACCGACGGATAATCCGGCACCACACCGACGATCGAAGTATTAGTATTGGTCGATTTGGCCTTGATCTGCTGACGCGAAGATACTTCTGGAGACACCGCCTTAGCCGCTGGTATCTCCGAAACTATGGCTTCAGCATCTCCCAGGGTCAAAGTCGTGGCACTACCACGTCCTTGGCTTACCTGACTACCAACACCCCGTTGCATGCCTGGCATGACCACGATCAAATTAGAGCCCAAAGACTCGATATTCGACTGGATCATGTCTTGCGATCCTTGCCCGATCGAGATCATAGCGATCACTGAACCAATACCTATGACAATGCCCAAAATAGTTAAACCAGAGCGGGCCTTATTAGCTAAAAGCGCGAAATATGTCTCTTCGAATAGATCGGATATTTTCATATTTTTAAGCTTTTCTTTTATGATTATTTTTTCGATCGTCGACGATGTTCCCATCGCGAATGGAAATTATTCTATCGGCATGCTCGGCGACATCGATCTCATGGGTTATCAACACGATGGTTCTGCCTTGCTTTTCATTTAACTCTTGAAAAGTTGATAACACTATCTCTCCAGTTTTAGTATCAAGATTACCGGTCGGTTCGTCGGCTAATATCAAGCTTGGATTATTGACCAAGGCCCTGGCTATAGCCACGCGTTGCATTTGACCTCCGGAAAGTTGATTGGATAAATGATTAAAATGCGCCTCGTCCATACCAGCATCTTTCAAAGATTCCCGAGCGATCTCTTCTCTTTTTTCCTTAGACACATTGTCATATATAAGCGGCATAGCGACATTGCGCAAAACCGAAGCGCGCGGCAAAAGATTGAAAGCCTGAAACACAAAACCGATCTTTTTCTTTCTTATGTCGGCCAACTCATCATCTGACATCTTAGAGACATCCTTTCCATCCAAAAAATATTGTCCGGAAGTTGGGGCATCCAAAGCTCCGATAATATGCATTAAAGTCGACTTTCCAGAACCAGAAGGACCGATTATAGCTACGAACTCACCGTCTTCTATAGTCAAAGAAACGCCTTTTAGAACAGTCGTCTCCATGTCGCCACTTTTATAGACTTTTGTTATTTTTTGGCACTCTATCATATTTTTATCTACCCATGAGCATTCCAGCGGAACGATTGCCACCACCGGTTTGAAGCAGGCTGCGATTGGTATTAGAGTTAGTCGTAGTCTGACTACCAGAGGTTACCGTCCTAGAGACGAAGACATCCCCCTCATTAAGGCCGGATAAAATCTCGGTTTGGGTATCGTCTGAAATTCCTAGAGTAACAGTCTTTCTGGTAACGCCACTAGGCAGCAATACACCAGAAGATTGGTTCAATTGATCGTCCGACAGTTCTCCATTTGGCGCTTCAATATAAGAAAGGTCGCCGGAGGTTTTAATGGCCGAGCTAGAAACGACCACGACATCCTGTCTAAAATTAGTTATGATCGAAGCTGAAACACTCATGCCTGGCTTAATTCTTTCGTCGACCGTATCAAGCGATATCTTAACCGTATAAGTGACCACTCCTTGGCTAACGGAACCAATACTATCTATATCAGCGACCTCGCCCGTCACACTTAAACCTTCTACCGCATCAAAAGTTAAGGTAGCCTTTTGTCCTGCCTTGATTTTGGCAGCATCGACTTCATTAAGAGATATTTCGGCTATTTGTTGTTTAGTTATTAAGGTAAAAAGCTCCGAAGCGGAAGATAAAGAGTCTCCTTTTTCGACTGACACCTTAGCTATGACACCATCAAATGGAGCTTTTACAGTATAATCCGCCAACTTCTCATAAGCATCGTTCAAAGCCTCTTGCTTCTGCTGAACAGATAGCTCCTGCGAACGCAGGTCCAAGACATCGGGACCATCCTTAAGATCGGCTAAAGACAATTCCTTTTCTTTTATGGATTGCTCGGCGGCAGCCAAAGCGATAGGCTGACTAACTTCTAGGTCTTTAATAGTTCTGGCATAGTTATCCAGATTCTTTTTAGCGTTATCGATATTTTTATTGGAATTAGAAAGACTGGTGACATGACTTTGGATGGTGTTGGTATAGCTCTGAATATCGGCCTGGTCAGAGGTTAAAACCGACGGAATGTTAGAATCGGCCTTAACGATCGAGTTATAGACGAAGCGCAAATAATTATCAGCGGATTTAACGGCATCGGCCACCGTTTTAGAGGTGTCATAAGTCTCATTGATCAAGGTTTCGATAGTCTCACGATCCGAAGAACGAGACCCGATCTTATAACTATTGAAAGCATCGTCATATTGATCGCGAGCCTTGTTGTATGCATAGTCGAAATCGGCGCGATAACTTTCAGAGCTACCAAAAGGCGTTTGGTTAGCATACCAATCAATATTTTGTTTTGAAGAATCGATAGTATTCGAATAGAACATGTCCTTAAGGTCATCTAGTACGTTCGGCAGATCCAAAAAAGCATCAGAGACTTCGCTAAGAGCTGAATCATAATAGTTATTCAAAGTCGTCTCGCCGGTAGACTGGTCATCAAGAGCGTTTTGATAAGCAGAAACCTGAGAACTCTTAAGCTGCTCTAAATTATTTTTGGCCTGATCTAAAGAATTTTCAGCCTTAGTTATATCGAGCTCAGTGACATTGTTCTTTAATTTATCCAAATTCAACTTAGCGGTATCAAGGCTTGTTTTAGCGTCACGAACGGTTTTATAGGCATCGCTGCTATCGATTTGAACCAAGACGTCTCCAGTCTTGACCTCTTGGCCGCTGACGATATTCACCTTCAAGGCATCGCCAGAAACCTTTGGTTTAACGGCTATTTGATTGGAAGCCGATATCTGGCCGCTGCCAGACACAGAAGAAACTATGTTTCCTGTCGAGGCCTTACTCAAGACATAGCGAGTCTCAATAGCCCCTTTATCTTTATTTTTTACATACCAATATGATCCACCGGCCGCCAATATTATGATCAAAATAACAGCTGCTTTATGTTTGGCTAAAAAAATCAATGCTTTTTTCATATTTTTATTTATTGAATGGAGTTCTAATCATCTCCGGTGATGGCAAAACCCTAATTAGCTTCGCTTCGATTTGACCGCTGGAATTAGGTTCACCGACCACGACAACATGATCGCCGACCTTCAGATCATCTTTCTTGATATCATTTTTAAGGAAACGAAGAAAGGTGTCGTCCTTTATTAACACGGACTTTTCTTGGCCGAATTGATCATCTACGTCGATCATTGAATCGCCAATGTTAATGATCTTGCCAGCGGCTCCGTTGGCATTCAAAAAATCTCGATCGCCCATCATCATGTTGTCAGGACCGAAGCCTTGACCACCAAAATTTTCATGATAATTATCGCTCCAGCGACAAGAAAAATTAGCCTTCATCTCGCCAACGATTATGCCAGCCTTAAAGATAAAAGAAATAACCAATAAGATAGCCAAAGACCAAGTAGCGATCTTAAATGTCTTGGATTCAAAAAAATCTTTCATATTATTTACCAATTATTAATTTATGATGGACTGAAAAAGACATTACTTTTTTAACATCCCTAGCTAAGGCTTTAAGCGTTATAAAAAAGATAAATGAAGAACCACTTAAAGCAATCAAACCATTAAGTGGCATCCTTTCTAGCAATGAGAAAAGGAAAGATTTCCAATAAGCGGCCACTACTCCAAAATCGGAAAACAACAAAGACGCGAACTGCGATAGTCCGCTCTCAGAAAATGATGCTTGCGTCCTATATAAAGAATAGGCGGCGGCGGAAAATGACAGGAAGGAAAAAAACGACAAGATAACCAAATGTTTCTTTCCTTCCTGCGCCAAAATGGCCTCTTCTACCGTGCCCATAACCTGATCTAAAAGACCTTGCGGGGCTTTAGGATAAGCGACTCGAAAAATATTCTTTTTCTGTTCGATATTCATAGATTGAAATCTTTTAAAAACCCTTCATCTCTTATACGGATGAAGGGGATATTTTGGTGCATACTAATCTTTTATAGCTAACTTTAAACGTTTTAATGCCCGCCAATAACGATTTTTAACTGTGTTCATCGGCTCGCCCAAGACCTTGGCCATCTCTTCGAATTTTAACTCATCAGAGTGTCTAAGCAGCACGACCAAACGATCGGCGTCGTTAAGGCCGTTTATGGCCGCAGCCAAAATTTCCTTATCGCTCAATTTGGAAAGCTCTTCTAAGATCGACGGGGTCTCATCCGCTGGATCGAAAACTTCATCCGAATCGCTTGATAATCGCTGATCGGAGAATACTATCTCCTTACTATGTCTACGTAGATGATCTATCGCGCAGTTTTTCGCTATGACCAAAGCCCAAGCCCGAAAATTACCATCTGATTTAAATTTTTTAAGATTCTTCCATATCCTAATAAAAACCTCTTGAACGACATCGTCGGCCTCGTCCTCTCCGACATATGTTTTTGCCAAGAAGCGAACAGCATCTAAATGTCTTCCAAATAAAAACTTTAGGGCCTCATCTTCGCCCTTAAAATAAGATCTAATAAGTTCTTTGTCTGATCTATTGTCCATATTGCGATGCCAGCTTTGTAAATATACACCCTCTAACGCTTATTGCAAAACCACTCCAAAAAACCCGCCGTTTTTAGCGACGGGTTTTAAATCCTATTTATTAACCACACCCCTGGTTATGGGGCCGAAATAACCAGCGGCCGGACTTATGTTCTTGGCCTTTTGGAATTTTATCAAAGCCGTCCTAGTGGCAGGTCCGAAATAAGATGTCTCTTTACCAATACTTCCGGCGCCACTTTGAGCGATAACAAAGCCGTTGGCATTTAAAAATTTCTGCAATTCTTTGACATCAGAATCAGTTACGCCATAGCGAAGATCTTTTTTAAAGACAAATTTAGCTTGTGTTTGAGTCTTAACCGGGGTTGCGGAAACGACCGTGGAAGATACTGGTTTTCCAAGCGCCGCCATCAAGCTTTCATATGCATCTATGGCTGTCTTGTCTGGACGGCGAATTTCAAAATGCAAATGAGAACCGACGTCTTCAGCATTACCAGAATCCCCCATGTAGCCGATAAATTGACCTTTTCTCACTTTAGATCCTCGCCCGACAAACGGAGCATAAGCATTATCTATGCCGCCTTTATTGTCGTCGGTCCCTGGAGTGTCGTTATTCATATGTAAATAATGATAGGTGTAACCATCAGCATCTTTGAGTGTTATGGCATAACCCCATGACGCTTCTGGTATCTCGATATCACTAACTACCCCGTCTATAGCCGAATAAAGCGGCGTCATCTTCTTTCCCATAATATCGGTTCCCTCATGCGAACGACCTCCGGAGCGAGCATCACCAAAGCTATCAGTGAATGTCGCCGTCCTTTCTGTCGGGAAAAAAATATCCCTCTTCTCGTTCGCCGCCAAGGAAACACTTGGCCAAAGTAAAGGGATGGCCAATAAGGCAGCTAGCATTTTTCTAAACCGTTCATTGTTTTTTTTCATATGACTTATTCGTTAATTTTTAGGCGAAGAAAGTGACCATAAAAAATTATATATGCCAGAAAATCCCGCCACCATGGCTTGATGATCTATTACGACAAGGAAAGGCGGATTCCCTGAAAAAAATATCAAACGACCACCTAAAAGCCAAACCGACGATTTAAAATTCAGTTCAGGGGGCATCTCTCTTATTTTGATGTTTTGAATTTTTAATTTCTCCACCGGAACTTCCTTGAAAGTCTTATTCGGAACAAGCGTCTCGGTCAATATTTGTTGCCTACCTTTTAAAGAGAAAAACACCTTTTCCATGTTTTCAGAGAATATCTTTCTATAATTGCCCTCTTGAGGAGTGTCGATCGTCCTAATGACAGACTTCTTCGGCAAAGAGGATATCATCTTTTCTATCTGTAGGGCGATCCCCTTCTTAGTATCAAAGACTTTGACGAAAGGAAAATTCTTATCCTGGCGATAGAGCGAGGTAAAAAAATCCTCCATGCTCTTAGCTATTTCGACCTTGCTCGAAAAAACCTCGGCCAAGACGCGTGGCGACTCTATCCAATAATATATCTTGCCCCGATATTTATTCGAGGTCAAATATCCTTCCTTTTCCAACCTCTCTAATAAACTAATTACTGTCGTCCTTGGCAATTCCACCTTTTTAGCGACTGCCGTGGCCGGAGCCTCGCCTAAAGACGTCAACGCTAAATAGACCTTTATCTCATTATCTGAAAACCCCAATTCTTTAAGGGATTTTTTTATTTCACTATTCATATCTTATTTTTGTCGAAAATTTTCGACAATAATCAATAATATTTATTTTAATTTTAGCAAAATATAAAAAATAATGCAAAAATATAATACAAAAAATCCTAATTAATAGATAATAATAGCGCCAGACAAGTTCTTTAAAAAATGATCGACCACAAACAACTTTTAAAGGAGTGGGCTATGAAAAACGTTTATGTCTATCCCGCTAGTTTCTGTCCTCCAACCTACGGGCACCTCTACACGGCAGCTGAAGCGGCCTCAGTATTTCCAAAACTCTATCTTGTGTGCTCGAAAAATCCGGACAAATCGAATGTAATGTTCTCGCCCGACGAGTGCAAACGCCTTTGGCAGTATTACGATCTTCCGAAAAACGTCGAAGTCCTGACCTTGGAAGAGTTTATGGACAAAAAAGAGGCTGACTGGGAAATAACCATGGTCAGAGGAGTAAGGAATGAAGACGACGCTGAATACGAAAAGAAAGTCATGCTCTACAACAGAAAAGAATTCGGAGTCAAAAAATTCTTTTATGTGATGAGCGATGAAGCGCACAAGAATATTTCTTCCAGCAAGGTCAGGGCTGCCGCAAAAGAACTGAAAAACCTCTCTTCTTTCGTCTCTCCGCTCGTCGGCGCCGCCATACTGGAAAAAACCTTTTCCCTTAAAAATGTCTTTTTAGTCGTCGGCCCTCCAGGGTCAGGAAAAACAACCCTTCTAAAAGAGCTTTGTCGGAAAAACGATTCTTTCGTTCATGTTAACACCGACGAAATAAACCATGAACTGCGGCCTTTCTTGTCAGAAGTTTTTCCAGGCAAAGACCTTGTGGACTTAGCACTCAACCACGAAGACGAATTATTGCGAGCAATAAAAAACCCTTGGCTCTCTAAGCTTAAAGAGAGAATGAAGAAAGCACCTCCGAAATCGACAGTTTTCATCGAAGCTGCCTACGGGCTTTGCGAGAATAAAAAGCTATTCGACCATGTCGGCGGTCGCGTGATCTTCGTCGGTTGCGGTAAAAAAAGAAGTTTGAAAAGGAACGAAGCGCGAGGCACTAAAGAGTTAGCGCCGTTCACGCACCTGATCCCTAGCTTTGAAAAAAGTCGCGAACTCTGTAAAAAATACGGCCTCTCATTGTTAGAGGTCGATAGCCTCGCTTCTTTAAAAAGAATGGTCGAAACCACTGAAAAAAAATTAAAGGAGGATTATCATGACTGATGTCTTCGCAAGGATTGTCCTAGCCCACCTTTTCGGCGACTACCTTTTCCAAACCAAATCAATGGCTCTGTCGAAAACAGCGCCCGACCTCAAAGGCTGGTCTTCCTGTGCTATCCACTGCCTAGTCTATACTGCGATCTTCGCTTTATTCTTCAAAAGCCTTAACCCGATTTTTCTTTCCTTAGTATTTTTGAGTCATTTTCCAATCGATCGCTGGTCACTGGGGCAAAAATGGCTTGATCTTATCAAGGGACGAAGCATCCTTAAGGCGTTTGAATCGCGAGACAAATATCGAGATTTGGATATTTCGTTCTCTTGTTTGGTCTACGCCGTAGTCGATAACACTTTGCACATTTTTTTAATCTGGACGATCACTAAATTATTTTAGTGACAAACAAAGACGGTTCTAATAAAACCGTCTTTTTAAAATCACTTATTTTTCTTATTTTCCCTTGACTTTTTTACAAATTTATGATTTTATAATAAGTTGCCCTTTGACAAAAATATAAACTTTAACGAGGAGAGATAATGTCTTCAAGGACGAGTAATGTCGGAATTTTAGCGATTTTATTTAAAATAGGCCCTAAACTGGCCTCGATATTCGCTAAAATCGCAGCTTTCGTGCCCAAAATACTAAAAGGAGCGCTCACCCTAAAAACGGCTAGTGTAGCCCTGTCTGTCGGTGCTTATTCGCTCATCCTTTCCTGGCAAATGGCCATATCCCTGGTCGCCTTCATATTGATCCATGAATATGGACATCTTCTGGCTATGAAAAAATGCGGCATCGCCACCAAAGGCATCTACATGATACCTTTTATGGGCGGAGTCGCAGTGGCCAACGAAAAATTTAAATCAGCTAAAAACGAAGTCTTTATCGCCATTGCCGGACCATTGATGGGGTTGGTCTTTATTATTCCAGTCATAGTGATCTTTATGATCACTCACCGACCGATATTCGCGGCAATCGCCAGCACCATGGCCTTGATAAACCTATTCAATTTGTTTCCGATCAATCCATTGGACGGCGGTAGAATAATGAAAGGCCTTCTTTACTCATTTCGAAGCTCTGTAGGGTTCTCATTTTCCATCCTCTCGATCTTTGCCGCCATGGTCTTTGGGATAGTTACTAATCTTCATCTACTGACCATAATAAGTTTGATCGGATTTATGGAAGTCACAACTGACTACGGACTCAAGGAGCACATGAAAGAACTTGGTGCGACTTTATTAAGGATTGTGGGCGTAATGCTCATCTGGCTAATTATAGGCGCAAGCGACGGAATCGTCTGGAGAATATTTGAAATATTCTATCTGGCTATGTTAATTGCTGCATTTTCTTACGACATCTACCGAACAACGATCAAAGGGAAAAGTGCCTGGCGCCGAGTCTGGACTTATCCCTGGGTGATAATTCGTGACTCATTCTTGTCTATTTACAATATTTTTACCATAGACCATAAGTCACTAAAGGTGATAGATGGCTATAATGGAATGAATAAAAAATCAGTCACACTATATTCACTTGCTTATCTTGGAGTGACAATATTAATGATCTCACTGATCTGGCTCCCGTCACATATTCCTGGCTGCGAAATAGCCAAAGAGATGTTAAAATAAAAATTATTCAAACGATAGAAGGAGTTTCTTTATGAACCGATTCATAGTTGGCACGACATTGATAGTCCTTCCGGCTATAACTTTTATCCTTTTAAAAGGGTTTTTCGTGAGCATCAGCTACCTCAAAGAAGGAACCGCATCCTGTCTTTTGCTGATGAGCTTCGGTCTCTACTTACAAATGTCGGCGATTTTGATAGCAAAGAAAAAAGCTCACTTCCATGCAGTAGTATCAGAACGAGCGGCGGCGATGTACCCAAGTAAAGGCGCGGGGGTTTAATGAAAACAATCTGCATCTACTGCAGTTCAAGCAATGAGATCGAACAAATTTATTTAAACGCCGCCTGGGATATGGGGAAACGCTTGGCCGAGGACGGTTATGCCATTGTCTATGGCGGCTCTGATCGCGGATCGATGGGTTATCTGGCCCGCGGCGCCATTAAGCATGGTGGAAGAGTGACTGGAGTCATAACACGGGAATTATACGAAAAATTCGGTCACAAGAACGAAAGCTCACTGATCATCACTGGATCCTGGCAGGAACGAAAGAGAAAGATGTTCGAACTCTCCGATGCTTGCATTGCCCTTCCTGGCGGTTTCGGCACTCTCGACGAAATATTCGAAGTTCTGACTTGGAAGATGGTCGGTGATCATAAAAAACCAACGGCCTTCTTCAATGTCGAAGGCTATTTTAACGGCTTAATGTCTTTCCTTCGTCTGTCGATGACTAAAAAATTCATACCAGAAAAAGACTGGGAAGAAACGCCGCTAATAGACACCTGGGCGAAATTCAACGAATGGCTTCCTAAATAAAGCCTTGTTCATTCAAAATAAAAAGACCTGGAATAAATTTCCAGGTCGTTTTTTTTCACCTCAAACGGCCACGCGTTCCGTGATCGTCTTGATGCGATAAAGAAGTGACATTTTGTCCCCGAGCTTCATTATTTTATAAATGGCGCTACGCTTACTTTTTTTACCTTCGACCCATGAGCACTTGCGCAACCAGCTGGCGATTCGACCCTCGCCATCATCTTTCTGCCCAAAAAGGAAGAAAGCGGCTTCATTGGCTCGAACCACGAACTGCACGATCGGCTTCCAATGATACGTCATGATCCTTTGTTTACGATAAGCCTCTAAAAGGCCTTCTTTCGTCTCAGGAACCGGGGCGTACTCGCCAATGAACTTCGGCATAGACAACTGCATTTCCATGGTCTTGATCGACTTTTTTTCGGTCGGACCACGAAGAATCTTCGCTCTCGGTGGTTTATATTCTCCACTGGAGCAAAAAATGCCAAGGGCGTTGAGACGCTTGATTTCCTTGCGATAGAATTTGGCCTCGTCGGTCAGACGCGCGAGAAGCATCTTTTTTAGAAGATGCGGAGCACCGAACACGCTTTTCCAACGATTAGGGTGGACGAAATATTTGAAATGCACGGAATTACCGGTAAAAAGACTCTTCTCTTTCAAGAAGGAATCTTCTTCGGTCGTCGGTTTCCAAACGATTTTATCCCAGCCATCATAGAGACGACCGCTGCCATCGACCACCATATAATTGCGATAAGCACCGAGCCTCTCTTCGTCGCCGTCCGTGACAGCGATCGTCTGATCATGAATTTTGACAGAGAAAGAAAAAGATCTCTGATTAGAAACAAGATTGACGAGCGGTCCGAAACTTCTATCGCCGATCTTCCGTTCATCGCTTTTTCTGACAACCTGACGGTTATTGCGATATTCCGGAATCTCAATGACAGTCCGACGCTGCGCAAGAGGAACAAGAAAAGAGAGAAGATCAAGGTCGGTGACTTGCAGATTGCCGTCCAGATCGAACGCCGGAGCGGGATTGCGTTTTTCATATCCAAGGACTCCTTGAGCGATGAGCGCTCCGACCAACTCTTCGGTGATCGGCGCATTTCTGTCCATAATGATTTTGGCATACTCGTTTTTAAGCGAGACTACGTCTTTAACGGTTTTGGCGAAATGGATGACGGGTTGATTACGATAACTGAGCTTAGCCATGATGGCCTCCTTTTTTTGTTTTGGTTCTTCTTCCCTCAAGGAAGAAGCGCAAGTTTATTGGGTTTTTAAAAAGAACTTTATGATTTAAGAATACAACTAACAAAAATTAAGTGTATAATTTAAAAATAAAAAATAAAAACAGCCCATATAAAGGCTGTTTTTACTGTATTATTTTGTCGTCTTATTTCAACAAATTATTATATTTTTCCGCTTCGTTCCACAAACTTTCAAAGACTGTCTTCATCATTCTGGCGATCACCGTGCTTTCTACTACCACTGCGTGATTATCTTTTTCAAAGGAATAAAGCACGACTTTATTGTTGTAGATATCGAAACCGCTATAATCTATGCGATAGCCTTCTGGCAACATTCTTACTTGCAGCGAATTATTTAGACCGCCGCCAGAAGAACGAATCTTTTTAATGGAATCAATTCCATATTGCGTGGCGCGCAAAATCATCTTCACTTTAATATTTTTACCGGCGCGCTTTTTAATATAGGCGTCGATCCAGCCTGGAATAGCATTAACAAAGCTTTCGCCCTCCCCCAAAATGAAAACTTCCTTAGCTTCATTTAGAATATCGGTCAAAACAGTCTTTAACCCTTCCGCCCCTTCAAAGAAACTGACGCTTGGACGGCCACGGCTGATGTCGAATAAAGACTTCAGATCAGGCAAAATCTCTTTGACGCCCTCCCGCTTTTCGTCGAGAATATCAAGCAGCTTTTCCGGCCGCACTGCCTTAAATACTGTCTTCTTTTTCTTTTTGCCTTGTCCAACTAAGCCCATTTTTTTCAAACGTTCAAAAATAGGATAGCTAGAGGTGCGATTCAAGTCGGCATGATTGGCGATTCGGTCGACGGTCGCCTCCTCCAAAGCCAAAGTCGAACAATATACTCTTGCCTCATGCTCCGACAAGCCATATTCAATTAAGCGCTCGATGATTTTTTTGTTGTCCATAAAAGTAACTCTTATTGCCAATAAATACAAATCTAAGCCAAATATAATTCTATCATTTTTAAAAGATTAAGACCATCGCACAAATTTAAAGACAGCCTACCTTTTATAAGTAGACTGCTCAAAAGTCTCTTCACAAGAGACGACCCTGCCAAGGCAAGATATTGAAACTTTTAAGGTACAATCTAAATTCGCCGTTTTTGTCTTCCGGCTCATACACGGTAACCGAGGCATTGTCATAGGCGTCGGCATTATATGCCGCCAGGGCGTCCTCCATAGTCGTTCGCTCAATGATCTTTTGTAAAAGTATCAACCACTGGCCATGAGCCACGACCAGCACGCGTTTACCATTATAGTCTTGCCGCAACATTTCAACAAAACTATGTATGCGCAATTCGATGTCCGGCCAATTCTCTCCGCCGATCGGGCGATAATGATAAAAGCCTTCTTTCTCTTTTCGTATCACCTCTTCAGGAAAAACAGTGGCAACTCTCCCTGCTGTCATAGTGTGCCAAATACCACGCTGCCCTTCGGCCAATCGTGCGTCTTCGACCGCCCTGATAGAGGGAAACATAATATCGAATGTTTCTCTTACCCGCTCATAATAGGATCTAAAATAGACATCAAACCCTCCAAAGACTTTTTTGATATACTCACCGCCAAGAGCCGCTTGCCTTCGACCCCGCTCTGTCAGAGCAAAACGAAAGTTAGCCTTTGCCATCTGCGCCCGCTCGTCAGCTGTCCGAACGTTACCCTCCGATTCAGCGTGCCTGACGACAACTAATAATTTTGGCCACCCCATAAACACCTCTTTTCTTTTAAATGTGCGTTTTTATTTTTATTATGAATAAAAACATTCATCTTGTGTTAATATTCAACGATAAATTGCATACACTTTTTTTATTTATTTTTTAATTTGACTTATATTAAATAAACAAACTATACTTATAAGTGTATTTAATTTAATACAAAAAACATGCAAATAACACTACTCTTGAATAGGTTAGGATTAAGTGACAAAGAGAGTTTGGTCTATATGACACTGCTCGAGCAGGGGCCAGCTAATATTTCCGTTCTAGCCAAACGATCCGGTCTCTATCGCCCGCAAATCTACAAACTCTTACCGGCACTGGACGACAAGCACTTGATCGCCAAACAAAAGATCGGCCAGAGAGTTGTCTATATGGCCGAAAACCCGGCCCAATTAAAAACCCTAGCCGACAAAATAGTAGATGATCTAGAATC
>CAZJPG010000017.1:0-33160 GCA_964547855.1 uncultured Gammaproteobacteria bacterium
GAAAATTTGATTTTTTTGTTTTTTATTTTGGGCAGAGGGGTTAGGGGTGAATGCCAAAAATAAAAAACTCATTTCCATCATTTCTTATTCAAAAAACTGAATTAATTTTCAATTTTTAAAGGAATTTTAATACCTAAACCGAAAACATCGCTATAAATTTTTAATATCTTTTCTGCCTCTCTCCAATTACCAGGTGTTGGTGTTAGCGCTACAGTTGTTAATTTTATTTTTTTATTATTTTTTTTAATCAATAAAAAATAATTTTTTATAACATCTGGTGTATTTATAAAACTAGAAAAATAATCAAAATCAATATTTAATATTATATTATCCTCTAATTCCAAAATTTTTTCTAATTCTATAATATTTTTATCCTCAAAATAATTAATTAGCGGAATTTTCCCGTCAAAAACACTTTTATCTCCAATCCCGCCTTTCAAATATGATCCTTTGTCTTGTTCAACAAAAAAATACAACTTGCTATTATTAAAAAAATCAAAAAAGATAGCCGGAATTAAATAACATCCCCATTCAAATGTCTTATGGCCATTGTTTAACTTATCACTCCTAAATCTATCTAAATCTTTATAATAATCTATTCCGCATATTTTTATCCTACTCATCATTTCCTCAATAACGTTTTCTTTTGCGCCGCAATCAAAATGACAATCTATGTGCACATAGGCACATTTTCCGAAATCATCAGTATTAATAAAATTAAGCCATGACCAAAAAGCCAACCTATGATTATCCATTATGCATATCTTTTCTTGTTCAAAATATTGCAAAAAATTGTCTTCTTCCGTATGTAAACGATAATTTTTAGATTTTAACGGTACTAAATTTTCCATAAATCAAAAATGTGAAAAACCGAATCCTTAGCACTGAAAAATATTTAATTAAAAAATTTAGTAATACAATAAATAGCCACTCCTACAAGAATCCACCCACCAATAGCAATAAGAGGGTATAAATATTTATTAGTATTTTTCTTTACACTTGATTCCTGTTCAAAAAAATAAGAAAAGTGGCTTATTTCTTTTGCAAATCCCTCAACGCTCCACTGCTCATAGCTAACATTTGTTGCATCAAGGCCATTTGCTTTAGACAGGGTGATGTAATAAATCTTATTTTCAAAAAATCTAAATCTCTGAAAATTTTCATTCCATATTTTAACAGTTTTTTGTGAAAGATATGAAATATTTTTAATAAACTCAACGGGATCTTTTGTGCGAGAGTCTATTTTTTCAGTCTCTTCAATGTGTTTCCAAATATTATTAGTTTCTTCCAGGAGAATGCCTTCCCATATTCTTTTTTGCACTTCGCCCTTTGTTTTTCCATAAAAATCCGCGGGACTACCCTCACTCTCAATAAATTTATGCGCAAGAAGCAATGGCCCATTTTTTTTATCATAATACTCTTTATCTATTGCTTTCAAATTGATATTTTCCATATTTTTAAATTTATTATAAAAAAATTGTTTTTGGAGCGGAGCGAAAAAAACACCTTATCTCCCTGTAAATTAATAAAAAATCAAATTTTCTGCCCCTTTTAAAATCACTGGACTTAAATTTACCGTAAAGATAAAAAATTTATTTCGTACAACAAGGTATATGCGAAGTTGTTGTTATTTGTTTTAAAATTAGTTAAAATGCTCGTTTAAATTTCAATCCATAAATACCATTCATGGCCCTGTTTCGACTTTTTTTTAATTAGTCACGATATTTTTATGGATTGAGCGGCGAAAGATTTAATTTTCTCTCGCCGCAAATCATTGCAAAGAACTTTATCCAAACCTCTCTTCTTCCTCGTCGTCAAAAATGACGCCATTCTCATTCACTTCAAGTAGTGCTTCACAAAGGCTTCGTTCTGCCTCTTGAGTCTCTTCCTCTTCCAAAGAAGTCTTTTTAGTGCCACCCAATATCCTTCTTTTAAGCTCCGTGAAAAAATTGCCGTCCGTCATAACAACCTCCATCTGCTTTGGTTTGATTTATTGGCTCAATTCTAATCTTTTATTTTATTACAAAGAATGTGCAATATTTTAAATTAACTAAAATAATATGCCCCTATTATACTCCCTTTTTCTGTAACTTTACAAGTAAACATAATAAAGCCTGGATTCCGGCCTCCGCCGGAATGACAGAGTGACAAAAAAGCATCTTCATTGATAAAAGATGCTTTTTATATTCTATATTAGTATGTTTCCGGTCATTTCTTCCGGTATCGGCAAGTCCATCATTTTCAATATCGTCGGGGCCACATCGGCCAGTGATCCTTCGATCTTATTCAAGGAATCGAAGCGGTCGGATATCAATATGAACGGGACTGGGTTCAAGGTGTGGGCGGTCAAAGACTGGCCGGACTTTTCGTCGAAGGTCTCTTCGGCATTGCCATGGTCGGCGGTGATGATGACCTCGTAGCCATTAGCCTTGGCGGAATCAACTATTTTGCCTAAGGCCTTATCGACAGCCTCTACGCCTTTAACGATGGCGTCGAAGTTTCCGGAGTGTCCGACCATATCGCAATTGACCAGGTTTGTGGCGATGAAATCGTATTTGCCTTCAGTCATGGCTTTTTCCAATTCGGCGGTGATCTCGAAGACCTTCATTTCCGGTTTCTCATCGTGAGTGGCGACGTCCTTATTGCTGTCGATCAAGACCCTGTCCTCCCCGACTTCTGGCTCATAGCGCTGGGCATTGAAGAAAAATGTCAGATGAGTGAACTTTTCAGTCTCTGTAACTTTCAATTGTTTCTTGCCACTCTTGGCTATGACCTCGCTTAAGGTATTAGAGATATCTTCCGGCGGAAAGGCCACGCGCACGTCCAACTCGTCGTCGTATTTAGTCATGGCTACATATTTCAAGTTGTTGATGCCGCTCTTGGCGAAGCGTCCGGCGATCTGTTTGGCGCGATCGGAACGGAAGTTGGCGAAGACGACGGCGTCGTTCGCCTGGATACAACCGTATTCTCCGGGGCCGATCTCGACCAAGGCTGGCTCGATGAATTCGTCGGTCGAATCGATCTTATACGCGGCTTCGATGGTTTGGGCGGCTGTCGGATATTTCGGCCCCTCGGTCGAAGTCATAACCTTAAAATGCTTCTCGACCCTATCCATATTATTGTCACGGTCCATGCCGTAATAGCGTCCACCGATCGAAGCGATCTTGCCCACGCCCTCGCCTTCCAAGAAAATTTCCAAGTCGGCGACGTATTCCAAGGCGCTCTTCGGGGCCGTGTCGCGGCCGTCGGTGAAAAGATGTAGGAGAATATTTTTGACGCCGGAATTCTTGGCCGCTACGACCAAGCCCTTGATGTGATCGCTGTGGCCGTGCACTCCGCCCGGACCAAGAATGCCTTTTACATGAAGGACGCTGTTATATTTTTTGACGT
The DNA here is from genome assembly GCA_964547855.1 of uncultured Gammaproteobacteria bacterium. Classification (GTDB taxonomy): domain Bacteria; phylum Patescibacteriota; class Patescibacteriia; order Patescibacteriales; family WJLG01; genus JBAZHE01. The sequence continues at coordinate 3,391 of CAZJPG010000017.1, forward strand.
GCTCGAAGGCTTCGACCAAGGCCGGGTTTACCGACAATTCGCCGGTCTTGATGGCACGGTTGATCTTGACCAAGTTCTGGTAGACCACGCGGCCGGAGCCGATGACCAGATGGTTGGCCTCGGAAGTGCCCATCTGCCCCTCCGGCAGACCGATGGCCTCACCAGCGGCCGCCAATAAGGCGTGCGGCCTCTCTTCCATATACTTGTCCAAATTCGGGGTATTCGCCGCGGCCACGGCGTTATGCTCTTTTTCTTGGCGATAGCCGAGGCCATCACAGATTATCAATAAGACTTTGTTCATATTATTCATATATATATTGCTTTATAAAAATCACTTAAGGGGCCAAAACGACCGTGAAAAATAAAAACGCCCCGAAGACGGCCCGCTTTAATAGGTTATTTTACTTTTTCTATGATAAAAAATCAAGGTGCAAAAAAAACCGCAGTCCCCTTGCGGGAGACTACGGCTAAGCGGAATAACTGCCAAGCTTATCTGTCTTTATTTTCAAAAATAACTTTCAATAGCTCTTTCTTTGAAATCTCGCCGTTTAAGCGCAAAAACTCTTTTTCCTCTTTATCTAAAAAAATAAAAATCGGCAAAGTTTTGGTGACACCATATTCTTTTACCTTTTCCGCACTTCCGTCATAATCAAAATACTCGGTCAAAAGCCAAGGGTTCTCGCTTTCTATCTCTTGCCAGCGCGGTTTCATGATTAAGCAAAACGGACACCACTCGGCGCCAAATTTTAAAACTTTCATATTTTATTTTATCATTTCAATCGCCTTGCCGTTGACTAAAGCATCGGCAATCTTCTCATAGGCCGAATAAAGTATGCGCTGATAGGTGCTTTGCGAGGTGTTCATCTTCTCGGCCGCCTCTGTCTGCTCTAAATTTTTGATATGACGCAGGCGATAGGCCTCTAATTCTTCGAAGCTGAGCTGAACAACCTCAAGCTCTCGCAAAGGAATCCCTTGTGGCTTAAAATAAGTTGCCTCTGGTTTAAAGCCGACACGGCGGCAGGATCTCGGTCTTGGCATATTGAAAAAAATTTTTATTAATGTTATCTTGTCATCAAAGAAAGCCCGCGAGACGGCCCCTTTTCTTAAAGAGGCCGCTCCGCACACAAGGGCTTTCTTTTATTTTTGCGCTTTCAAGGCTTCGATCTCGGCTTTAAGGGCCGAGAGCTCTTCCTCAAGCACGGCTTTCTCGTCTTCCATGGCATTGAGCTGATTTTTAGGGGAAATAAAACCTCTACCCCAGCCCGCTCCACGGCGGCAACCAAAACCTCTTCCGCGTCCGGCTCCGCAAGGACCCATTCCACGGCCAGTTCCGGCGCCTTGGCCCATTGGGCCAGTTTCATCCATCTTTGGCATAATTCTATATCTTTGATCTTTTATAGCTAGCGGCCCGACCTTTATATCCATACCGCTTTATTATGAATATATACCCAAAACTAACTTTTGTCAATTGGTCGCAAAAAATCCATAAGCAACAAAAAAAGACCCCGCGACTTTTACGTGTGAGGTCTTATGTATGTACGAAGTCAAAAGAACAAGGATCAATCCAGACTTGCGAGGGCTACCGGACTATCGGCGGAAAATGAACCACTGAGCCAAAAAAATCCCCAATTCCAGCCACCCAAGCCGACCCATTGAAGATAGCGAACATAAAATTCTACTCTTTCGCCAATCTTAGAGTAGATTGTCCCCCAAAAGAAAATGCGCTTACTCTTCCACTCTCTCGGAATGAATTCAGAATGTTCGAGCAAATAATCCAAGACATTGGCATTTAACACAGACTTATTTAAAAGCTCTGACGATAGATCATTGCCATGCACCATGCGAATGCCAGTCTTTTGTTTTTGCGACAGAAAAAGTGGAATTTTTGTCAGATCAAGATCCAACATGCCGTATTTTTTATGCGCTTCGACTTTATAGCCTTCAGGCACGAACGGATCAGCGTCGCAATCGATGCGATGTTTGAAATATACTATTTCCGCCACCCCATCCAGAACGTCGAGAACCTTGCGCAGAAAATCACCATTGGACAAACGCTTTATTTTGTCATTCGTCCAAGTCCTGTCACCGGAAAAATTGCGGCGGAAAGCCATCTTTAATTCATTGGCCTGTCCGACATCGAGCATCAGCTCATTGTCCATAAAACATCCTTTCATTTGCAACGTGTTTCATTTTAAAGAAACGGTGTTGCGGTCTTTGCTGTCGGGCTCGATCGTCATGATCTTCGCCACAGCGGAAAAATGCGGAAAAATATCGTTACTAATCCGAAGAATCGCGGCGAACCATATAAGCAGAGCAAAAACCCCCTTCCCTGCTGGCGGCAAGATGACATGGATCATTGTCAACACTTCCGCGCACGGCTACAACCCATTCTCCTGAGTTAATCCGTCTTACCGCCTCTCTTACATCATCGACGCCCATCTGTGCCATTATATTTTTTACCATAGTATTAAGCTTTCCGGCTTCAACAACACCAGCAAGTACAAAATCATTACTCATAGCGATCTCCTTTGTTTGTTTGCGCATTAAATTTTCCCCCTAATCCAAGAACATTCCTTAGACTAAAGCCAAGACGGCGGCTGGGCCTTTAATTGTCATATCAATTAATTCATAATCATAGTCCCAGCCTAAACCGTTCCAATAGAAAAAAGTTACATAAAGATTATCGTTGGAGCGATAAATAGTACCCCAAAAATAAATCCTTTTACATAACCATTCTCTACCTGTCCATTCTTTTGGAATGAGCTTCGTGTTTTCCTGGAAATGGTGGCCAACATTCGCATTCAGGGCCAGTCCATGAGTCAATCCTTCCAACTCTTTACGTAACACATGACCATCTGGCCTTGAATTACTTTTCTGCAATTCTGACAAATAAAACAAAATTTTTTCCGGATCGACGTCCAATATTCCGTCTCTTTTATGGTATTCGACTTTCCATCCTTCAAACGGCGGCAAGAACGGATCGGCGCTAGTATCGATTTTGTGAATCATAGAAACTACTCCTTTGTTTTTAAGGTACTTCAAAACATACCAAAATAACATCATATTTTAGTAAAAAAGTCAATAGTAACATTTTTTTTATTGACTTATTTCAAACAAAAATCCCGCCCAAAGGCAGGATTTTTAATTTTCAACTTTTTACTCTTTTTTGGCTTAGAATGGCCACTTGGCATACTCCGATTTGCTGCCCAATTCGCGCTCGATCTCCATTAAACGATTGTATTTAGCGGTACGCTCGGAGCGGCAAGGAGCGCCAGTCTTGATCTGGCCAGTCCCCATAGCGACCACGAAGTCAGCGATGAAAGCGTCCTCGGTCTCACCAGAGCGATGAGAGACGACGGCAGTCATATTGTTCTCGCGAGCCAAGAGAATGGCATCGACGGTCTCAGAAACAGAACCGATCTGATTCAATTTTATCAAAATGGAATTACAGACCTTATCGTCGATTCCTTTCTGTAATCTCTTGATGTTGGTCACGAACAGATCGTCGCCGACCAATTGCTTCTTTGGATATTTCTCATGGAAAGCAGCGAAGCCTGCCCAGTCGTCCTCGCCGAAGATATCCTCGAAGGAAACGATCGGATAGCGCTCAGCCAAATCGCCATAGAACTGACCAAGATCCAAAGAATCCATAGCCTTGGCCTCTTTGCGCAAATCATATTGACCATCGGTCATGAATTCGGTAGCGGCGGCGTCGATGCCAAGCATCACGTCCTCGCCTAATTTATATCCAGCCTGACCAATAGCCTCTTTCATCAACTGGAACGGCTCTTCGTTAGATTTGACGTCTGGAGCAAAGCCTCCTTCGTCACCGATGCCGGTGGAATAACCTTTATTCTTAACGACCTTCTTAAGATGGGCATAAATCTCGGCGCACATGCGGACGGCTTCCTGAATATTCTTGGCACCGACTGGCAAGATCATATACTCCTGAATGTCAGTGGCCCAGTTGGCGTGCTTGCCGCCGTTCATGATGTTCATCATTGGGATCGGCATAGTGAACTTACCCTTGTGCTTTGGGTCAAGTTTAGACAAATACTCATACAAAGGAAGTCCTTCGGAAATAGCCTCGGCGCGAGCCACGGCCATGGACACGGCTAAAATGGCATTGGCTCCGAGCTTGGATTTATTCTCTGTACCGTCTAACTTTATCATGATGTCGTCGATGACGCGCTGATTGGCAGCGTCCTGACCGACCAATTTATAAGAGATGATCTTGTTGACGTTCTCTACGGCCTTAGTCACACCAGCGCCGTTATAGCGCTTGAGGTCGCCGTCGCGAAGTTCGACCGCTTCATAGCTTCCAGTCGAAGCACCAGACGGAACCAACGACTTGCCGATAGAACCATCCTCCAAAACGACAGTGGCGCCGATGGTTGGATTACCGCGGGAATCCAAATATTCTTGAGCTGTGATCTCTTTGATTTTCATAGTGATATGATAATTATTTATTAAAGCAATATTAAATTATAGCTTAAAATCGGTAAAAATCAAGGTGGCAAAAGCTATAACTTGGCGACAAACAACCCTAATAGAGTTCCGGCTTCGCCCTCCCCGGTCTTGGAGCGACGATCGATCTCGATCAAATCAGAAAGCAAACTCTTAAGATCGTCGGTCTTAAAATTCCTAGCCTGATCAGCCGCCTTGCCGACGACATAAGAATTCAATTTTAATTCGGAAGCAATGGAGCGAGTATTTTTGCCTTCATCCAAAGCCGCCCTGATCTGCAAGACGATCTTGATCTGTCTGACGACCATAGACAATATATATATCTCATTGGAGCCGGACAGCATCTCCTCCTCCAAAAGTTTGGCCGATAAAGATCTATTGCGCGAGGCGATAGCATCGGTCAAGGCAAAGATATTGTCCTCAAATGGTCCTTTGACCAACTCGGACACATCGGACTCGGTCACTTCGGCCAAGCGAGATTCGCCGACCATAGCTGGCTGTTGTCCTTTCTTATAATTTATTAACTTGTCGATCTCCCGATCGATCTGCCACATATCGCCAGCCGTAGCCGCGATCAAGGCGACAGCCGCCTTGGGCTCGATGACTCCACCGCGCCTTTCGGCTTCGGATCTTATCCAGGCGGTCAAATCGACGTTGTTGAATTTATGAAACTCCTGTTTTATCTTAGTGCCCGACAAAAAATCAAAAAGCTGCTTTTCGATCTTGTTCAATGGCTTCTCGCGGCCATCGGCATCGAGCTTAACGGTCTCTTCAGAATTATATCGCTTCTTGGTCTTGATGAAGTTCTCCAAAAAAACGATGATATTGTCGTTACCGGATTTTTCTTTGGCTTGGAAATATTCCAAGACTTGCGGCAATAGATCTTTGGTCTTGGTGCGGAGGATATTCTCGATGACGATCATCCTCTTAGGCGCCAAAAGCGACCCGCCGGAAGACTTCTCGTTTATCTCTTTAAGAGAACATTTCTCCCCATCCACCCAATCCAAACTACCACCGCTTTTATCGACGTCATTGATAAATTTTCCCTTAAGTTCGGAAAGTTTCTTCTTGGCTCGGAAATCATCCTCGCCGTATAGGAATATGATCATACAAATCACAATTTACTCTATTTCACGATAAAAATCAACCGAAGCGGACGCCTAAATTTTCAAATAAAAAACGGGGCGGACAATTTTGTCCAACCCCGATAAGACGATAGGTCGTCTATTGTTTTACTTTTTGATGAACCCGACATGATTCAATGTCGGCGCCACTTTTTCAGCCAATTGAGCATAAGCGTCGAACATCTGATCATAGACGCCAACCCTCTCCTGTTGCGGCTTGAATAATTTACCGCCGGATGGACGCATTTTTTCCAAAAATTCCGGCCAGTATATTTTCTCTCCGGCAACTTTTGTCTTGGCCCCGAAAAGCGCCATCAAGGCGGCGCCATTGGCTGAGCCTTCGGTCGCTGTCGCACCGAGGATACGAGTCGGGGTATTGAAGACATCGGCCCACATCTGGGCGACGAAATTGGCTTTCTTCAAAATACCGCCGCCAAGCACGTATTCGCTGGCATTGATTCCCTGCTTACGCATGGCCTCGACACTATAGCGAATTGTGAACATCGGAGCGACCAACGAAGCCCGCAATAAATACCCCGGGTAATTATTACTGCTATTAACATTAAAGATCGCCGAATGAGCTTCTTCGGCCAGATAGACTCCGTGCTCCGGTTTGGCGAAGGGCAGAACGATAATACCACCACAATCGGCCGGAGCGGCCGCTGCCGCTGGCATGAACTCCTGAAAGACCTCGCCCTTCAGCTTCTTACCTTTAAGACCGAAACCGGCCGCATTGGCGAACATATACATCATGTTGTTCAACCATTGCGTTCCATTTTCGATATGGCACATCAGAAAAGGCGTACCACCAGGCGTCATAAACGGCTCAACGCCGGGATGGACACCTTTAAAAACCTGGTTCGTGACTGTATTAGCGCAAATGGAAGTGCCAAGCGATGCGGCGGCTACGCCTTCTTTCCAGACATAGGTTCCGGCCAAGGCCGTTCCCTGATCTCCGGCGGCGGCAATGATCGGCGTTCCGATAGCCAACCCGCTCAACATACTGCCAACTTCATCCACTTGACCGATAACCGTTCCGACCATGTGCGCCCGAGGAAGCAAGGATATTATATCCCTTCTTGATATTCCCGGCTCAATGGCGTCAAACAGGGCGACCATTCTGGAATCGTAATGCAATGAATTCTGGTTTATTGGGAACATGCCCCTGGCCTCGCAAAAACTCAAACCTTCAGCCGAAGGACCTCCCAGACAGGTGGACAAGAAACCGGCCGGTGTAGTTATGCTGACGACTTTTTCGGCGATGGACGGATTCTCCCTTAACCACTCAAGCCATCGAACGACCGTGACCCGTTGCGGCATATTAATGCCGAAAAGATCGGAAAGATCCTCTGACTCCTGTTTGCTGCCAGGATAACACCACAGCCTCACCGGATTGAGAACGCCACCGTCTTCCATGGTAATGACCAATCCGTGCATTTGCCCGGAGGGACAAAAAGCGGCGCAGTCACTTGGCTTGTACCCCAATTTTCTCAACTTCGCCCAAAGCTGGGACATCGAATTTTTGAGAGCCGTCTTCCAGTCTTCGGTGTTTTGCGTACCATTGACCGGATCGGGCACAGGGTAATCGCCTTTAGCGAGAAAGTTGCCCTCGACATCGATCGCATAAGAACACCCTCCTTGGGTGCCAAGATCGAAACCAATGAAAACACTGCGGGGCGACAAAGACTTGGTCATGCAAACCTCCTTTGTTTTTGTGAAATTTATTGTAAAAAACGTTCGACTCGCTCTTTTAGGGCGAGCCTTAGATTACCCCAAAACGCTCAATATTGTCAACTCATGGATCATTATTCAAATACCTTTCCGGCAGCCTTGCGCCAAGCGATTTTTTCGTGTACAATGAATAATTAATTTTTCATTTTTAATCGAATTCCAATATGGCCACTGCCAACAACAACTCCGTTAAGAATATTCGCATCAAAGGTGCGCGCGTCCACAACCTCAAGAACGTCAACGTCGAGATTCCCCGCGACAAATTAGTCGTCATAACCGGCCTCTCCGGCTCTGGTAAATCCAGCCTCGCCTTCGACACCCTCTATGCCGAAGGTCAGCGCCGCTATGTCGAATCTCTATCGGCCTATGCCAGACAATTCATCGGTCTTATGGATAAGCCGGACGTCGACTCGATCGACGGCCTATCTCCAGCCATCTCCATCGACCAAAAAAGCGCTTCGCACAATCCTCGCTCCACTGTCGGTACGGTCACGGAAATATATGACTACCTGCGTTTGCTTTACGCCCGCGTCGGAGTACCTCATTGTCCAGAGTGCGGGAAAAAAGTAAAAAAATACTCGGTCGATGAGATCGTCGAGCAGATCAAAAAACAATTCTCGAGCCAAAACGCTTTGATCTTATCGCCAGTAGTAAAAGACAAGAAGGGCGAACATCGCCAAACGATCGACGGCATAGCCAAGGCCGGTTTCTCGCGCGTGCGATTCGACGGCGAGATATATTCCTTGGACGAGATCGAAGACATGTCGATCGACAAACAAAAGAAACACACAGTCGAAATAATCATCGACGCCCTTGAAGTTTCGAATGACAAAGAAGATTTGGCAAGACTTTCTGAGAGCGTAGAAAAGGCCATCGACCTATCCAATGGCTTAGTGTCTATCTGCCCATTGGACGAGAAAAAGAAAACTTGCACCGACAAAGAACAGACCTTCTCTAAATTATTCGCCTGCCCTGACTGCGGCATATCTCTCACTGAACTGGAGCCGCGCAACTTTTCCTTCAACTCTCCTCACGGCGCTTGCCCGGCCTGCGACGGCCTTGGAACTAAATTAGAGATCGACCCAGATTCCATAATCAACAAAAACCTGACTTTGGCCCAGGGCGCTATTAAGCCGATGTCGCATTCCATCAACGGCCCGCAGACCTGGCTTCTTCGCATCCTAGGGACGGTCGGTGAAGAATATGGCTTTGACCTTAATACTCCGCTCAAGGACTTCACTGCCAAACAAATGGAAATCTTGCTCAACGGCACCGGCAAGAAGGATTACCACATGGACTATGAATCAGATAAATTCTCTGGCGAGTTCGTGACCAATTTCGAAGGCATTATCCCAAATTTGGAGCGCCGCTATCAGCAGACCGATTCCGATTATGTCCGTAAAGAGATCGGTAAATACATGAAAGTCCTGCTCTGCCCCAAGTGTCATGGCAAGAGATTGAAGCCGGAGGTCTTGGGCGTTCTAATAGAGGGGTCTTCGATATACGACGTCTCTTCAAAGACCATCGACGAAGCCAAAAAATTCTTCGAAAAATTAGACACTGCCCCATCTTGGACGGCTAAAGACAAAAAGATCGCCGCCCAGATCATCAAAGAGATCCGCGCTCGCCTTGCTTTCCTTTCTAATGTCGGATTGAATTACCTTACTTTAGACCGCTCTGCCGTAACTCTGTCCGGAGGTGAAGCTCAGCGCATCCGCTTAGCCACCCAGATTGGTTCGGCTTTGGTCGGCGTATTGTATATATTAGATGAGCCATCCATCGGCTTGCACCAGCGCGACAACTCCAAACTAATCGAAACCCTCAAGGAATTGCGCGATCTAGGCAATAGCGTCGTCGTGGTCGAGCATGACGAAGAGACCATCGACGCCTCAGACTTCGTAGTGGACGTCGGACCGCGCGCTGGTATTCACGGCGGAGAGATCGTGGCCGTCGGCACTCCGCAAGAGATCAGGAACAACGCCAAATCGTTGACCGGCCAATACCTCTCCGGAAAAAAGACCATTCCTCTTCCTAAGAAATATCGTCCTGGAAACGGCCGCTCGATAAAAATAATCGGTGCTACCGAAAACAATCTTAAGAAAATCGATGTCGAGATACCATTAGGAAAATTCGTGGCTATCACCGGCGTATCCGGTTCCGGCAAATCGACCTTAATGAACGACATCTTGGCCAAAGCACTGACCAAACATTTCTACAACAGCAAAGAAGAGCCGGGCAAGCACGAACGCATCGAAGGATTGCACGCCATCGACAAGGTCATCGATATCGACCAGTCGCCGATCGGCCGCACCCCTCGTTCCAATCCAGCCACCTACACTGGCGCTTTCACTCCGATCCGTGATCTTTTCGCCTCTCTTCCTGAAGCCAAAATCCGCGGTTATAAATCAGGTCGTTTCTCCTTCAACGTTTCCGGTGGACGCTGCGAGGCCTGCGCCGGCGACGGACTAGTAAAGATCGAGATGCAGTTCTTGCCCGATGTCTATGTCGAATGCGAAGTCTGTCACGGTAAGCGCTATAATAAAGAAGCCTTAGAGATATATTATAAAGGCAAAAATATTTACGACGTCTTAGACATGACCGTCGAAGAGGCCATGAACTTCTTTGAGAACGTCCCAGCCATATCGCAGAAAATGTCCATGCTTTATGAAGTCGGTCTTGGTTATATAAAAGTCGGACAATCAGCCACAACCCTATCCGGCGGTGAAGCTCAGAGAGTCAAATTGGCCACCGAGCTCGCTCGTCGCTCTACTGGCAAAACCCTTTACATCCTAGACGAACCGACCACGGGTCTTCATTTCGATGATATCCGCAACCTCCTAGAGGTCTTGAATAAATTAGTCGATCGCGGTAACACAGTCTTGATCATCGAACATAATCTTGATGTCATTAAGTCGGCCGATTGGGTCATTGACTTGGGACCGGAAGGTGGCAACAAGGGAGGAATCATCGTCGCTCAAGGCACTCCTAAAGATGTGGCCAAAGCAAAAGGAAGTTATACCGGACAATATCTTTCCAAGATCATAGGTAAATAATAAAAGACGCTGGCGTTATGCCGGCGTTTTTTTGTATAAAAAAAATGGCTCCCTATCCGCTGACAGGAAGCCATGTTCTCATTTTTTAGCGCATTCGCCCGACTCTTCCGAGAGTCGGTGGCGACAAAGATAAAGAAACAAAGTAGCTAGGTAAAACCGGTAGTGAACATCGCTCAACGATCCTTTCGTGTTTGGCTTGCCGCGTCCGGTGCGGCTCTTGTTTCGAGTTGATCAGGAAGCAGCGTAGCTACAGAAAGCCAGTCGTGAAGATCATTCTCTTCGGTCTCCTTTTGTTGTTTTTCCGCACGACATTGTACGGAATATTTTTGGCCGCCGTTCTTCGAGTAGGCAGCCCGGTTCGTTTTTTGCCGGAGCGATCATTTTGATCGACCGGCCTTCGCGGGATAATGGCTGGGCGCGTTCGGGATTATTGGTGCGCACCTTTTTCCGAACCCGATGGATTTCTCCGCCCGCCAAATGGTCGGCAGGAGCAGCGACAGAATCAGAAACATATTTTCGCCGGTCCTTGCCGTGGCGACGCCGACCTGAAACTTACGTCGGTCATCGTTATGCATAATATCACATTAGTAAACAGATACCTGAAGACACAAAACACTAAAATTTCAGTTATTTTACTATTTTTTTATAATAAAACTACCCGCCAATGGCGGGTAGTAAATCATCGACTTGCTATACCTTTTTTAAAACTTTTAGAACTTCACTATGAACCAAACCATTAGTCGCTATCATATCTTTGCTCTTTAATGTCCACTCTCTTCCTGCCTCATCGGTCACTCTTCCGCCCGCCTCAGAGACTAATAAAGTTCCGGCGGCCACATCCCAAGACTTGGCACCAGGAATGAAAATCGAATCCGTTCTCCCACATGCCACATAAGCGAGCTCCAAAGAAGCTGACCCCAGCTGTCTAATATCGTAATCGCGCGGCTTACGATAAGAATAATAACCGACAGCCTTTTTAACGTCATTCTTTTTGCCACCATGACAAAAAGTATGAAAGGCTCTTTCTGGACCGCAAGACGAAACTCTGATCTTTTTACCGTTCAAGAAAGCACCCTTGCCTCTTTCGGCCACGAACATCTCATTCAAGAGAGGCAAATAGACCACCCCTAAAATAATTTCCCCTTCATAGGCCACGCCGATAGAAACGGCGAAGGCTGGAAAATGAAAAGAGAAATTAGTCGTTCCATCCAACGGATCGACTATCCATGAATACTTGGACTTTTTATCGTTATCACCAGACTCCTCGGAAAGTATATGATGGCCTGGAAAGACTTCTTTAATTGCCGATAAGATGATCTTCTCCGCTTCTTTATCGGCCGGGGTGACCAATTGAGTGAAGCCTTTTACTTTAACATCCGACCTATCGAAAGTCTTGAACTCTTTGGCCAATAATTTACCGGCGGCGCGAGCAGCCGACACAGCCACAGTTTTGATCTTTTTTTCCATATTAAATAAAAATTATTTTATCAGATCCAATATCTTCAACTCCGGCCATCCTTTGTCAGTATCCCAGCCAGCAAAAGTCGCGGCCGTAAAACCACCTCCCAAGGAGCCAGGATTTATCAAAGAGGTCTTATCCTTGTCTTCCAGCCATGGCTTATGTGTGTGACCGTAAAAAATAATATCCGGCTCGCCCATTGCGAATACTTCTTTGATCAAAAACGGTTCATGACAAACTCCGATCTTTCTCCCAGCTATCTCGAAGATCGCCTTGCGCCCGCCATTGACGATGTTGTCATAGGCGATCAACTCGTCTTCGTCATAAATATCGGCGTTGCCGCGCACCAAATATATCTTACCGATAAAACCGGACGCTAAAATAGAGAGTGTCTCTGGATTCGCCAAGTCGCCGCAAAAAATAAGAGCCTCTATCTCATTGCCGCGACACCAAGATAAAAATTTTTCCAAATTAGGTAAATTGTCATGTGAGTCGGAAAAGATAGCTAACTTCATATTATTTTAAAGACTGATAAAACAGAATAAATAAAACCGGCGACGAATAGCACGATCAATAGAGCTGCCGGGACCGCATTGAGTTTGACCGAAAAAGGAGCCTTTCTTTGAGGATTACGGAATGCCGCCCTGGCTAAAAAGATCATAATAACAGAAAGAATCCCTCCTGTGACGGCACCTGTTAAACTAACGACAGAGGTAACATTCTTAACTCCGAGAAAGAACAGAATCAATGGAACGGCCGCGGCTAAAAACCAGGCCATATTTTTATTCATCTTAAAATCCCACCAAAAGATCTCTCTTTGCGCCTGTAAGCTTATCAAGAACGATGTGACTATGTTTATAACGCCAAAAATCAGAGCAAAATAAATTATCCCGCCATCCAAAACCTGATTAAGGCCAACAAGAGTATCTGATGTGGTCAGATTTCCCACAGCCCAAACCGCGGACAAAACGAAAATGCCGGTTATCACGGCCGAAATGACAGCTCCCAAAAGCAAGGCGCTTTTAATTTTCTCCTTCTCCTTATTAAGCAAGCGACAAACTTCCGGGACGGCCGAATCTCCACCTAAAGAGAAAAAGACCGGTCCATATAAAAGCAACGAGTAACGCCAATCAGCCAACTTAAAATTATCCGGATGAAAATGCGCCAAACCCTTCCAAGAGATCATACCAGCCACTAAGACTAAAATTATCGACAGAGCCAACTCGGCTCGTGATATGGCTTTGAGACCAAAAAGGACAATAACCGCCTGGACAAGAAAAAGAATTACGGAATAAAAAAAGGATGTTCCGCCAAAGATCGGACCAAGAAGTTCGTGAGCATAAAGCCCTACTAATATTATATAAGCCAGCAAACCACCATAACCACCAACCAAACAAATCAGTGAGACTAATTTTTTATATTTCTTTCCGCCATAGATTTCGACATATCCCGGTATGCGATGCTCGGTCTTGGTAGCCAAAACGACCGATGCATACATTTTCAGGTATAGGTACTGAACAGAAGACAACACGACCAAAAAAAAGACGAAAGGTAAAACCCCAGAGCGATTTACTAGTATCGGCAAAGCGAAAATACCGGCACCGATCACGGTGCCGACAACGGTCGCTACGGCTGAAATATAATTTTTTGAGACCATTCTATCTATTTTACGTTATTAGAACTATCGTTGTCTATCTCAATCATACCATTCTCCACTTGCTTTTTAAAAGCATCGTCGCCGAAAGACCAAGCGGACATTTCCCTAAGGAAGTCGGCCTTTTCGTTGTCATCCATCAAGCGCAATTTTATCTTCTCTGACTTCAAGGGTAAAAGCTTTATCTTCAAAGAATTCATCGTGATATCGGCAGAGACCGCCAATTCCTCTTGTGTATCATCGCTATCGCTTTGGTCAAAAATAAAATTACCCAAAGAATAAAAGACTGGGGTATTGCCGATAAGCTCAGCTCCTTGCACTACGTGAGGGTGATGACCGATTATCAAATCGGCGCCGGCTGCAGCCATCTTTGAGGCCAATGATCGCTGTTTAGAATAGGCTTGATGCTCATATTCGACTCCCCAATGAATGTTGACGACCACAAAATCATTATCCTCCTTGGCCTTAGTTATCATGCTTAAAAGAGTGCTTTCCGGCAAAGTTCTGTAGACAGTGGAGAAAGACAAAAGGGCTATGCGGCGCCCGCCGGCCACGGTCGAAGTGGCATTGATCGAGGAGATTCGCCCATCGCCCTGACCGGAAAAAAGAAAACCAAGAGCGGAAAGATTTTTATAGGTCTCATCGACTCCCTTTTGTCCTTGATCGCTAATATGATTATTGGCAACGGAAAAGTAATTGAAGTAATACTCGTTCAAGGCGGCTACATCATAAGGATCAAAAGCAAAATCATAGACATTGGCCGGAGGATAATGCTCACCTAAATCGGTCACAGCACCCTCAAGGTTGGCGGACACTATGTCGTAACCAGAAAAGAATCCCTCTTGCGCCAAACCGGATAAAGAATAGGCCGGGCCTTGCTTGCCCATCTTGTTTTTAACATATCTATCCAACATCAAGTCGCCGACGAACAACATGTCCGCCCTGCCCTCCTCGGCCGGCGGTGGCAACTCTCCATTGTCATAATTGGGCGTGAAATAACCAGTTATATAGCTAGTAGTCTCTTCTACATCGTCCACACCGGAAAGAATGGCGGAGTTGGAATTATTAAGGACGCTAAACTTGCTTCCTAATTTTTTGGCATATTCCATGATCAATCGCAATCCTGGCTTCGTATCGATCTCGGCATTCTTAGCCTTATTAGGATCACCGGAAGACAGAACGATCAAACTTCTTTTGTCATCGGCTTGCGCCTCTTGCGATGTCTTATAATGAGAAAAATCCGCGCTTAAGATGACCAACGTACGTCGAGACCGAGAAATGTCGATCAATTTATCGACCAAAGCGTCCACTTCATGATCGGAAAGATTTGGCTTAAGCACCAATGGTAGAACTTTGACATCCGGTAAATACTTTTTAATAAAAGATACCTCGCCAAGAATGCCATGTTCACGAGAGAACACCTCTTCGTTCGGAGATACTGTTCCTCCCTTGGCTAATTGACGAAATAATCGACTGTCTGTCTCCAGACGCCCATACGGAGTGTCGAAGGGGTAGCCCGATGATATGACCTTGCTATCGCCAATATCGAAATGATTCGGAGAGATCAATACTACCGTCTCGTAGTCCTCCGGTTTGAGATTAGAGAAAGCCTCAGCGATCAGGTCGGCGGCCAGGAGATGATGCGGCACGATCATGCCTACTGGCGATTCGGAAAAATCCATCGACTTTTTCTTGAAAGACGAGGCCGTTTCATAGAATTCTTTATCATTAGGTTCAGATGCGAAAACTACATCCGGCTCATAGACAGAGAAGAAAAACCATTTTAAACCGATCGCGAATAAGGAGCCAAAGACGGCCAAAAACAAGAAGCAGGCCAGGATGAGCCTGCTTCTTTTATTTATACTCTTATTCGTTTTCTCTTTATCGATCTGCATATAGGACAAAGATGGTCTTTAACCTAATTCAAAATCTTAAAATCAATAAACTACTTACTTCGTTATTTCTTTGGTCCAAGCGCTATCGGCTGGGACTTGGCCCTCGCCTTCATAGACGATCGACTGCCATTGTTCATCGGTCATCCTGCTCTTCAAAGGCGCAGCGAACTCATATTGTGAATAGCTGGCGCCGACGACCAAACGAGTACCATTGACGTCAGACACAGCGACATAGATCAATTTTGGTTTACCCGTAGCTTCATATAATATCTTGCTATCGACAGCATCAGTATGGATGTCGGCAATGATACCGGCGCGGCGATCCTTGGTGGTCAAAACTTCTCCACCGACTGGATCGACCACGCGTTGCAAAACGCGGCCAGAAAGTCTTAACTTCTCAAAATCATCATCGCTTATATTCTCATTCTTCAATTCTTTCTTCGACAGATCCTCAAAGAAAGCGACCTCGTTTATGAAAGTCTCGTATTTCATGTCGAAACCCTCCGGCATGTAGCCACGGTCGCTTAAGCCCTGGCGAGTCACCTTAGCTAGAGACAATATCTTATTCCAGAAGATCGGATCGGCCTCGACATAGCCTTTCGGCACCGGAGGAATTTCGCCATCCGGCCAGCCAGCTCCAAGTTCGGCATAGGACTGTTTGGCATAAAGAAGCGTGTCGTGCTTGAGCTCAGTATAAGAGCCAAGGACAGTGCCAAGCGATTTCTTGCTCCAGTCGCTAGACTTCATAAAGTAAGGATATCCCTGATCATAACCTCCTAAAAGCGAACGATAGCAGTCTAACCAGTTCCAATATATATTACTATTCCATTGCTCGGAAGGAATATTCATCACCTCGCCGACCAAGCGGTCATAGGTCTTGGCAATGATCTTATCGGAATCAGGTGCATTGGTTTTAACCCACTGGTCGAAATATCCTTTGACGGTCGAATTGTTCGGCTCGATGACGGAGATCGGCATCAAGGCGGTCGCCATCGACGGCAAGCTCTGTCCAGTCTCCTTATCTGGGGCCTCCTGGCCTTGAGTCAATTGATTCAATATATAAGCATCAGGAGTAAAGCGCTGACCCATAAACCTAAATTGCATAGTGTCGGCCAAAAGCTCTTCCTTAGTCATGCCTGGCACGTCTTCGGACATTATCACTTCGGAAAGTATCTTAGGTCCATTTAAAGTCTTCGTAGCCTCGGACTTAAAAGCCTTCATCATATCGTCGCTGGCGAGCTGAGCATCGGTCATCTCGTCGCCAAAGACTTTCTTGGCCACATCGGTATACTGGAAAGGAGTTAAATCATCGGTCTCACCGACGAAGAAATCGATCAAGGCCATGGTATCGGCCCAAAGGTCGGACATCTTTTCGTCGCCCACCTTAAGATCATTG
Source organism: uncultured Gammaproteobacteria bacterium (assembly GCA_964547855.1). Classification (GTDB taxonomy): domain Bacteria; phylum Patescibacteriota; class Patescibacteriia; order Patescibacteriales; family WJLG01; genus JBAZHE01. Next base: position 20,170 of record CAZJPG010000017.1, read on the forward strand.
ACTTGGCCGGTAATGATCAAGGCATCGCGGGTTTGCTCTGGGCTCTTTAGGACGAAGCCGGAACGACCATACCACATCATGGCCATGAAATAAGATTTCAAAGTCTTATTCTTAGTATAATGAGAACGTGGAACGAATTGAGTATAGTCATTCTTGAACTCCGGACGATTAGGTGTGAAGAGCGGCGATGGGCCATAAAATTCGGCCTTATCGATCAATTCCAATTCTGCCTTAGCGGTATCATATATCCAAGAAGCATCGCCATCTTTAATGTCGCCAGCGAAACCTTCCAAGGCCCCAAGAATGTCTGGTTTGCCTTCTCCGGCCGCATTTGCAGCCTTATTTCTAGCCTCTTCGAATTGAGCGAAAGTATCGAAGTCGGATGGCGACAAATTTTCGACCGGAGCGTCGACGCCAGCGTTTAAAATGGACAAAGCCACTAAATAATAAGCTGACAATCTCTTGTAGGAATCCTTTATCGCCGGGTCTTGAGAAGAACGGAACCCCTCCAATGAATCCCAATAAAGGACGTCGGACATTTCCTTTAAACGCGGCTGAAGTTTTTGTTCCTCTATCCTCTGGAAGCTGCGATCGATCAAAATATGATAAAGATGCAAAGCGTAATCGCTGGTGACAAAGACGGAGTTCTCTGGAGAGCGATATATCTCATACTGACTCCCGCCCAAAGTCATATAGGTATCATTAAAATCATCGGTGCCATTTACCTGATCGCCAATAAAATTATTGTTAGTCAAGAAAAAATTACTTTGTCCAAGTGCGTCCTTTTGAGCAGAGGTTAAACCATAGGCCTTTTCAAAATCAACCAAGTTGGACAATGAAGAAATATCGACTCGCTCACCAGATAATTCTGCGGCCACTGACTGTTTAGTCGATTCGAAAGACGCGAAGACCGGCTTGACCAAGGACAAAGCGAACATCTTGCTTCCACCTTCGATATTTGGTATTTCGACCTGTTCATTGTTTTTAGGTTTATTATTATCAGTAGTCTGCTGTTCAGAACGTGGTTGCTGGGCAGCTTTATAATTTGGCCAGAATTTGGCCAGACTGGCACCGGCGCCATCAAAAGCACCGATCTTGTAAGCACCAACGGCCACTGACAATAAAAGCACTAAGGCCATGGCCGGAACCAGTACTTTGACTTGGAATAATTTCATAAATAAAGGCGCGTGTCGCGCGTCCATGATCTTGGCCTTAAGCTCTTCGCGAAAGGAATCATGGGCCGGATCGTCGCGATAAACGAGGGACTTAATCATGCCCTCTGCTTTATTTAACGCCTCTTCTTCCAATTTCTTACGCTCGTTGGAAATAGCCCCTTTAAGTTGTTCTTTGAAATCCTTTGGCATAGTCTAAAAAATAAACGAAAAGAAAGAAAAAAACTTAATTCCGGTCCTGGCCGCCTCGCGCTTGAAAGACTCCAGAGAACGATGGATCAACACCGACGCATGAGCCTTCGAGACTTTCATGATCTCGGCCACTTCATATATTTCCATTTCAGCAAAATAACGAAGATAAACAGCTTGACTATAACGTTCCGGCAAGTTGGATAAAACTTTTTCAATGGCCGCACGATCGGTCTTGACCTTGGCGGCATCATCAGCTCTTTCTTCCGTCGCTTGGTTTTGCAAAGCATCCTCATTCTGGTCCTCCGGATGACGCGCCCCCTTGCGATAGTGGTCAGTCAAGGCGTTAGTCGCAATGCGATACAGCCAAGCACCAAAAGAGAATCCACGCGACTGGTATTTTTTCAAATTAGCGAAAGCCTTCATGAAAACATCAGACACTATATCCTCTGCGACCTCACGCGAACCGACACGCTTTATCACGTAGGAATATATCTTTGGGAAATAATGATAATAAAGCTGTTCAAAAGCCACATCATCGGTCTTTGCCTTCTCGACGATCACCTCTTCGTTCTCTAATTTTTGTATTCTCTCTTCCATATAACGCTTAAAGCGACATAATATTGCGCTTGTCTATCTTCTATTATAGCAAAAACGACCTCTTTGGACTAACCTTGATTGTCTTGACAATTTATTATTTATATGCTATAATATAATTATAGAAGGATAGATAAGAAAAAGCTCTTAAAAACCCAGTAAAAACAAGCCTTATCTTCTGAATTAAGTACGGCATAACTCTTGACAGTTTTAAATAAATATGCTATACTTAATTTATAAGATAACAAAGTAACTTACAATGTAACTTACAATCAAATAAACCAGGCCTAAGGCCAAAAAGGAGTACATCATGTACAACACAATCATTTCCGCTCTCGTCGTCATCATCATTTCCTCGATCTCAACCTTTTCCCAGAACACCACCCTCCAGAACAGCATCGATGAGATGAACTACGCAATCCCCGCCGAAGAAGGCATCACCACCAACGGAATCAGCCATACTGAAAACAACACCGTCTACTTCAATACCGCAAAAATCACAGCAAAAACAACTCCCACCTGCACCCTCTACGTCTCCGCCCCAACCATCGAAACCGAAAAAACACCTCTGATCACCAACAAAGAGATCGAAGAGATCAACGCTAAGGCACAGGCCTACAAAGAAGAACGTATTCGTCGTAACAATATCCGCAATCAGAAAACCCCCAAAAACCTCTACGACTCATGTCTCGCCATCTACACCTCCCTCTACCCCACCAACCACAAAATGGCTAAAAAATTAGCCAAAGAAATGTACGAAACAGTCCTCATCCACACAAACCCCGCAGCTCTGGCTGATCATTACAAAAAAGAAACCGCAAAAAACAAAGCCTATAGCCGGGCAGCAAGATTCGAAACAACCATTAACTGAACATTCGCGACAAAAAGTCGCACCCACAATCAACAAGAACCAAAGCAACGTCTTTGGTTCTTTTCTTTTACTAAATATAGGCCAAAGATGATATAATCATATTTGACAAAAATCAATATTTATGATAACATATAAAGTTAAAACCGCCAGCTTGGCGGAAAAGAAACCATTATTTTGAAAACCTTTTCCAATGAAAGGAGTTTCATATGAAACTCATCTTTTCCCCCAAATACCTGGCCGGCCTGTTCCTTTTACTTCTCCCCTTCATTTCTTTCGCCCAAAACATCGACGATGGATTCATCGCCGCCTTCGTCAATGAAGATTCGTCGGACACGATCGGAGTGCCGGTCGAACGTAATGGTAAAAACGTTGAGATCCGCTGTTGGTTCCCAAAACCGCAGGAGATCGATACGATTCTCCATTACATCAAACTTGTCAACAAGTTCGAAGACAAAGAAGGCGACAATAGCGAAATATCGAAAAAAGAACGGCGTGATTTCCTTAAAAAGATCGAACACTGCCGGAAGTACCGCTACGACTTCATTTTTTCGATCGCCGAAGAATCATACGCCACCACCATTAAAGGTAAAACACTCCTACTGGGCGATGCCTGGACCTATCAAAAGTTGAGAGAATTGAGCGACATCGTCGCGACTCGCCACCCTTTGGTGATCCAGGATTATCTAATAACGAATTGTTGGCCGATGCACGAGCACCACAGCGACGGAGAGTACACTCCCATCATGTCACAGGAAGAGTGCGAAAAATTCGTCACCAAAGAAGGTAGAGAGATCAAGAAAAAAAGTTAAAACATGTCGAGAGCGAGATAGACGAGAAAGTCTGTTTCGCTCTTTTTAATTAACTATTCTAAAAATACAAAAGGCTAAGAAATTTTCTTAGCCTTTTGTATATCATGTCTCAAAAATGACTATGCCTTACTCTCGATCTTCAGTTTTATCTCGTAAGCCATCTCTTCGATCTTGCGCAAATTATGGCGCGCCTGATCGTATTTAGTCCTTAAATAGCTGGTCAGATCGAAATTCAAAAGCTCACTAATAACGTCATTGATCTCTTGTTTGACTTCTTCGACCTTCTCGAAATTTCCTGCCGCCGCCTGGTTAGTGGCATAGCGAACTAATTCGCCAGTGTAGTCGGAAATGCCACCGATATAACTATCGTAGTCCAGTCTCACTTCCGGAATTTCATTGATCTCTTTATTGGCAAGAAAATAATAAAATAATTTAGCCTCGACATACTCTTCGACACCAGCCTTGTAAGCACCCTCTTTTTCATTGCGATCAAATCCAAAATTAGTCTCCATGTCTTTTAAGCTCTTCTCAATGGCCGCAAAATTAGCCTCAGCTCCTTCAATATCGCCACGATGCAGGGCGAAGATCGTCCTTTTGGAATCGTTTAAAATAATGTTGGAAATGGAAATTATCTGTCTCCTTTCAGAATTGGACTTCTGATAGTTGCCTCTCAATTTCTCAAAAAAATCTTTGTTAAGCATATTTTTCTGTCATTGCGAGCGAAGCGAAGCAATCTCGCTGCAAACAGCAACAACTTTAATTATTCTAAAGATTTCTCTACTAAATCCTGCCAAGCAGGATTAATACTTTCAATCAATATAATTTTCTTTTTTCTTGAGCCACCCTTAATCTGCTTTTCTCTAACAATAGCCTCAATTGGACTCATAAATGATTCATAAAAAACTATTTTACAGACATTATATCTGGCAGTAAAGCTGTTTTTACAAACCCTATCTTTATGTTGCCAAGCCCTCTTGAATATGTTTCTAGTAACACCAGTATACAAAACGGAATGTCTACAATTTGTCGCTATATAAACATAATAATACCCCTCCATATTATAAATATAATTGTTGTTGTCATCGAGATTGCTTTGTCGTCTCACGACTCCTCGCAATGACGTTCTTTCTATCTAACAACCCTAAATACTTCTTCTAAACTCGTCTCTCCGGCCAAAGCCTTTAAGACTCCATCTTGGATCATGGTGACCGTTCCATGTTTAATGGCCTCTTGTTCGATCTCGTACTCAGTGATATTAGGGGTTAATATCATTTTGCGCAAGGCCGGGTCCATGGTGATGGTCTCATAGATGGCTAAGCGTCCTTTGTAGCCGCCGTTGCACTTATCACAACCAGCTCCGACATAGAATTTCCTCTCTTTCGGGATCTCCACTCCCGGCGCCGCCGGATTAATGGTCGCAATAATACTCTCGACCTCGGCTAGCTGCTCTGGTGTGGCAGGAGCTTCCTTCTTGCAATAAGGGCAAATCTTACGAACCAAGCGCTGACCGATCGCACACTCTAAGGCCGATGAAAGCATATTGACCTCGACCCCGAGGCCAGCGAAACGAGAGACTGCTCCCGAAGCGCTGTTGGCATGTATAGTAGACAAAACTAAGTGACCGGTCAAGGCAGCCTCGATGGCGATCTTGGCCGTCTCCTCGTCGCGGATTTCACCGATCATCATTATATTAGGATTCTGACGCAGCAAGGAACGCATAGCCGCAGCGAAGGTATAGCCCTCGTCGACATTGATCTGGGTTTGCATGACGCCTGCCAAGTGATATTCGATCGGATCCTCGACGGTGATTATCTTGACGTCCGGCTTATTCAAAGCGCTTAGAACGGAATAAAGGGTCGTCGTCTTACCACTGCCAGTCGGACCGGTGTTGATGATTATACCCTTAGTCTTTTGCATCGCACCCTTAATGGCATTCAAAGTATAAGGACGCATACCAAGCTTTTCCATGTCGAGAGATTCGGCCTGCGAAGCGAGCAAGCGGATAACGACCGTCTCGCCGTAGCCGCCAGAGATTATAGAAACACGGCAATCCATTTTAGCTCCTTGATTAAAAATAGAGAAACGTCCGTCGATCGTGGCCTTTTTAACATTAGTCGGAACGCCGATCATTAATTTTAGTTGCGACAATAGAGGCAAATAATGTTCTTTCGATAGCTCGAAAATATCGTGCAATATGCCGTCCAAGCGATAACGGATCTTTACCCCCTCTTCAGTAGGCTCGATATGAATATCTCCGGCCTCTTTTTTAATGGCTAAAGCGATGACGATATTAAGCATATCGCGAGTCGATATCTCTTTGGCCAGCTCGTCGGCCTTATCGGCATTCTTGTCGAAATTCTCGGCGCGTTCATTGTCGGTGACCGAAAGTTTTACGCCACGACCGAAAGTTTGAGATATGGCGACATCATAGAGAGCATCGACATAATCGAATTTACCGATGACGCGATAGACCTCGTCCAAAGTCGTTTTGCCTTCGAGCACTTTCAAAACTCCGTCTTGAAGCATGGTAAGCATGCCGTCTTCAATGGCGGCCTGAAGGATCTTGAAAGCCGGCTCGTTCTTGGCGACCAATTCTTTGATCGGATCGGTCATAGAGAATATCTCATAAATACCGAGGCGCCCCTTATAGCCGATACCATTGCATTTCTCACAGCCTTTTCCAGCCTTATAGAGCTTAGGCAGGGTGGTCGGCACATCCTCACCGGACTTCGGAGAGATGACCGCTAATATCTTTTCGACTTGTTCCTTCTCGGTATCGGTCATAACGTGTTCCTCTTTACAATGTTCGCAGACCTTACGGATCAAGCGCTGGCCGATGATGCAGTTGATGGCCGGCGTCATAAAATAAGGCTTCACTCCCATATCGATCAAGCGCGGCAAAACGCCGGCGGCATCGTTGGTGTGCAAAGTGGAGAGCACTAAATGTCCGGTCAACGCGGCCTGAATGGCGATCTCCGCCGTCTCCAGGTCACGAATTTCGCCGACCATTATGATATCTGGATCTTGGCGCAATATAGAACGCAAGCCGGAAGCGAAGGTGTAGCCCTTAGAAGAGTCGATCTGTGACTGTGATATGCCTTCAAGCTGATACTCGACCGGATCTTCGAGCGTTATGATCTTGGTGCCTGGCTCGTTCAATTTTTTCAAAATGGAATAAAGAGTCGTGGTCTTACCGCTGCCGGTCGGACCAGTGGTCAAAACACAGCCATTAGGCTTGGCGATCTCTCTTTTTAATATATCGAAAGCCTTCGGTCTTAAACCCAGATCCTCAAAGCTCAAAGAAATGGCACCGGAGCGCAAAAGACGCATAACCACACTCTCTCCATAGTTGGTCGGCAAGAAAGAGGCACGAACCTCGATCTTTTCCTTGGCCAAAAAAATAGAGAAGCGTCCATCCTGCGGCTTGTCAGTAATGTTCAGCTTGACCTTAGCCAAAAGCTTCATTCTGGAAATGATCTTTTTCCATTTCTCTTTTTCGATAGTAGCGACTTCCTGCAGTACACCATCGACGCGCATTCTGATGGCGATCTGTTTTTCTTCGGCTTCGATATGAATATCGGAAGTGTTCATTTTTAAAGACGTAGCCAAGATCAAAGTGACGACATCGGTGATGTTAACTTCGTTTATCTTCTCTTGCAATGATTTATAATCTTGAATGACCGCCTTGAACTTCTCTAACTCCTCTTCGGTTATTTTTACTCCACGATCGATGCGGTCGATCTTCGGCAAAGTGTCATAGAACTTATAGGCGTATTCGAAAGAATGTTGCGATATCAAATAAAGCGCGCCAGTAACATGATATTCCTTCTCTAGATTCGCCAAGACTTCCGGCACTCCTTCCTTTTCCTGATCCAAAACGCCCACACGAACATTGTTGCCGTCATAGAAAAAACAAACGATACCAAGACGAGCCGCATCCTCTTGTGATATCAAGGCTATGGCATCAGGACTAATAGGGAACCCGAAAAGATTTATATAAGGAGTGCCCATGCCGTTGGCTCGCTCCTCTGTCTGGCGCTCCATTTCCTTTATCTTTATCTCTTGCTGCTTCTTGAGAAATTTAGCTTGCGGGCTTTCGTCCTCGTCTCCTATTTGCCCTTTTGAGGCTTTAAGCAATTCTTCCAAAGATTGGTTATTTCCTGGCATATGTCTAAAATATTGTTTATAGCTATATTTTATCAAAAAATACCTGTTTTTACCAATGCTTTAAAAGGGTTTACGATTTAAAAAACAGACCCCTTCGATAAGGAGTCTGTTTTTGTATATTCGAACCGATATTATTTTTTCATGCCTTCGGCCAAGCGGACAAGTTTGGCCAAACCACCCTTCTTCTCGGTCAAATCAATGAAGATGTCGGTCCAAGCAACGATGTGAAAAGTGGTCAACATCGAACCGGAGAAAATGACGATTATTATAGCCAGCGTCAAACCAAGAACGACGGACAACCAGAATATACCGACCGAGAAAACCATGGCCACGGCTATAGAAACGAAGAAATAAGGAATGGCTAAGATCAATAAGACCAAACCGATAGCGAAAATGGCGATAAAATCGATGAAGAAAAGTATCAAAGCCATCTCAATGCTGATAAGCCAATGCTTGGCGAATAATTTTATGGCGTGCTCGATCGAATCGATGAATTTTTTGCCCTTGATGACAGAGAAACAAACGGCGAACTTGCCCAAGAAAGAGATGATCAGTGCTAACGGTATCATCAAAATGAAAAGCAAGGTATAAAGCAACATTATGTCGATGTCAGGACGAGGCGAGATATATACCAAAGGTAAACCGACTATAGCCGAGAATAAATAAACAAGGATGATGGCTATCAAATTAAACCCAAGAACCGGCCAGAACTTCTTAGCTCCGATCTCCAATCCAGATTTTATGGTCGGCTTTTCCCCCTTGCCGTTGGACTTGATGATCTTAGCCGAATCAGCGGTCAATCCTCCTTGCGAGACCACAGCCAACCACAGTAAGAACAAGGCCAAGACGAATACCACCATGAAAAAGACAGTGAAGATGGAGGCAGCGATCGGATCTTGCCTAAAGTAAAGACCGACGCCGCGGAAAAAATTACCAGAGAGAACGCCATTGTTAAAGAATAGGGCGAGATTACTGAAGATGTTCTTACTCCAATCGTCAGAAGCTTGAGAGAAGGACATGTTGAACCTTCCCGTGCTAACTAAAAGTGAAGCGAAGAGGCCGAAGAACCAGAGATATTTATTTCTCCAGGTTATCAAAGCCGAGCGCTTCAAAATGTCTCTGTACAAAAACATAGGATTTACCCTTTTTGTCCTCCTTGTTCATGGGCGGGACAAATCGGATGTTTTATTTTATCTAAAATACATTATAACATAAAAAATGAACAACTGGAATTATAAAGTTTTTACTCTATACCTTAATTTTGATTAAAGCGCAAAACAAAACCACAGTCCCCTGACGAGAGACTGTGGCGAGGCACAACTTTTACAAACCTTCATCACTTTTTGGGCAACCAGCGGTCAACCGCCAGCAATACAGGGGAAGTGATAAGGTTGGCGAAAAATTAAAGTATTTGTATTTCGCCAACTATGTTTAAATTTGTGATAAAATACCAAAAATATATTGTCAACGACAAGGACAATAGGAATGGCAATATGGCGAAAAGTGTGATTGTTACGGCTTTCTTTGAAAAGTCGAGAACTAATACCTTTAAAAGAACAATAAAAAATAAAACTTCTATCAAACAAAAGGATATAGTTGCATGATTAAACCACTTTATACTGAAAAAAGAAAAGTAACCACTGGAAAGCCAAGCTAGAAAAACAATCAAAAACGCGGAGAACCAAAGAATGGCCGATGAAAGAAGATTGAACTTAAGGGCGCTTTTTTTGTCGATTCTTCTGTTTTTAACTACATCAAAAATCATATAAACTAAAAACTTGGTCCAATAAAACTGGAATTATTCCACAAAATAACAAAATAAAAAAATAAAAAAATAAGCAATACAAAATAAAAGGCATTACGGCAAACGAAAAAATTGGTATATACTTATTTTTATATTTATTTAACGAGAGAAAAACAAACATTAACAGCAAATCAACTATGCCAAGAAATAGATAAAAATAGCTTGCACCAAAAACACTTAAGCTTTTCAACCAAAAAAATTGATAAATAACGAAGCTGGCGCTCCCCCAAATAAATATCGCTAGAAAAAAATTATAAATAACAGCACTTTTTAGGGTGTCAATTCTTTTTTCGATAAATTTCATTTGGCTTGGCGAAAACTACTTAATAATTAACTTAAAAACTTGGCCCACCAACTATAGTAAAATTTTTAAGTATCCACCAGAAGAAAAAACTAGTTGTCGCTAAAAAAACAAACAAGGGAAATATTGGGGTCAGGTCTGGAATTATAAGGTTTTCACTCTACGCCTTAATTTTGATTAAAGTACAAAACAAAACCGCAGTCCCTGGCGAAGACTGCGGCTAAACGGAATGTCTTGCTACTGCAGTGAAACAAGTATTTATAATTTTACAATCCAGGACCAATCCTAAGATTAAAGTAAATATAAACCCCCAAAATTAAATAACTTACAAGCAACGAAACAACATACTTAAACAAAACAATTTTCCATTTTTTCTTGTTAACCAGAAAAATATCTAAGAGTAAAAATAACAACCATAAAACAGGTAAAACAAAAATAAAGTAAATGGCAAAAGGACTACTATCCATCGGGGCATGCGGCGACATTAATACTACAATTGGAGCAAGAAAAAAAAACAACCACAAAAGGAAAGAGAGACTCTTAACATTTTCTTTTTTCATACTTATAATTTACTAATTAAATATTTAATATTGTCTTTAACTATACTAGCTGCCCTATTTGTCATCCAGCCAATTTTCTCATAAACATCGACTTTCTTTAAAATTAGTTCGTACTTTAATTTTAGCAATTTTTGACTGATTTTGTCCATTTGATAATTGATTTTATCCAAGGAGTTGCCAATGTTTTCTTCACACCAAGCGTCGCCTTTTTTAGCTACGCACCTATCCATTATCTCTTTTTTGACATTTTCGCGAAGCACTTCTTTTTTAGCGTTCTTCTCTAAATATTTCTTTACCCAATTTAAATCAAAGATCAAATCATCTTTAGCCTTTTTATTGCTTATTTCTTTTTCGGCATACAATCTTTCAATGTCGGCCATGGCACTATCAATAGTGGCGACTACATAAAAAATATTCTCCTCTTCTGAATAATTTCCGGCCAAATCGCCAATTTTTATTTTTACGTTATGTCGACCAATCGAATAATTAAATAAATCAATACTGTTGCCAGCTAATTTTTGGCCATCAAAACATATCTCCATTGAATCGGCTAAGCCAGAATATTGGTCATTGGCTAAATACTCAACGTTCAACCGGCCGTTGTGCTCTATTTCCTGACCTTCTTGCGGCAGCAAAATAACTATCTCGGGCTTTTCCGTGTCAATCTTAATTGTTTCTATTTTATTTTCTTCTCGATTGCCAGCCCGATCGGTCGATGAATACAAGATAGTGGTTGTTCCATTTTGAGAAACCATGAACTCTCCTTCGTATTTAACCCAAGACTGACCATTGTCTAAGCTATACTCGATTTTTAAAACTCCAGAATTATCATCGGTCGCCGACAGATTTATTATCGCGCTAGAAACATAATGCCCATTGTTTCCAAGTTGTCCGGAAATACTCATGCTTGTTGCCGGCTTAACCAAATCGTTTATTTCTTCGCCGGTTAAAATTGAATCGGGAATTTTTTGCTCATCAATCGTGCTGTCACCATTTCGATCAATCTGCATAACATAGGACTCCTGATTGTCTCCTATGGCCATTTCGACTTTTGTCAAATCCTCGATCAACGGAATTTCATTGAAATATAACTCTTCTACATATTGACCATTCTCAATTTTTTGAACTCTAGCATTAAAACTGCCATCGGCCGTGGCGAGTCCTTCGACAGTATAACTTCCCCCTTCTGGCAAAAAAACAAACTTATTACCATCTATCTCGTCATATTGCGCGCCTGGAATATTTATCTCGATATCACCACCTTCTGTGCGGCCAACATGATTACCATGATCATCATAGACCGACAAAGTAATCGGGCTATGATAATCTATTTGAGTGCCAGAAAAAAGACAATATCCAGTAGCTGGATTGATATTCTGATATTCATGATAGTCAAACTCCGATTGTTTGTCCTGCAAAATAGCGACCACTAATTGTTTGACGCCATTCACACTAGAAATCTTTCCATGATCGGCTTGGTAGACATTATATCTTTCTGTGCCGAAATCTTCAGCGCTCTTTATAGGAACTGTCCCGTCGCCGCTGGCGTATCTTATCCCATATTCATAGCCACCATCCTTTTCTTTGTTTATTATATAAATTTTATCAATTGTTGGCAGTCCGCAACCGGAAATGCTGTATGAATCTTTGAACTCATAGTCATCTATCTTGTCATGCAATGCCACGGCTTTGTCCAATAAATATCTGTTTCTTCCAGTATTTGCTAAAAAATTAATGGTTTCTTCGTAATTTAAATTACCATCAATACCATCATTATCAGCATCGTAAAGATCGGCTATGTAGCCACCTGATAAATTAAAATATTCCTGACTTGGCAGTAGTTGATATATTGATGGAATGTTTTGAGAAATTTCTTTAACAGTATCTTCATTTAAAAAATACTTAGTAAACAGCCCAGTTACAACGCCAATATCCAAATTATCTCCGTATAATAATATCTTAGAAGACTTTGGGGAACCAAAATGTGGTGTAGCAATAGTTATTAATTTATCGACCGAACTGGTGCCAAATTTTTCCATATAATCCTTAGAGATTAGACCGCCCATGCTGTGAGCCACAATATCAACCTGGTCGGCTCCAGTATACAACTTTATCCAATCAATCTTATTTTCTAAATTACCGACGCCTTCATCTGGGCATTCGGCAACACCAGCTAGACAATCAATGTCATAGCGCCAATCATATGGGAAAATAAATAAATCAACATCTTCTTTGTAGCCATTTTTTTCCAACTCTTCCATTAACCCCTTATAAAAATCCTCTGTAAAAAAATTTTCTATTGAATTATTGACGGATAGGTTTTCTAGAGATTTGCCAAAATTATCCATCTTTAATTTTCTTAAATCCTCATCCTCTCCACTAACAGCGTAACCATTCAAATTCAACCACACTTCCTTTAGAGTTGATGATTCCCTAAGATAGCTTCCCATTATCCCCGGCACAATGATCACCGGATTCCTCTTCGCCGATACTGGCCCATCGCCAAGATAATAGGTATGGC
>CAZJPG010000018.1:0-26122 GCA_964547855.1 uncultured Gammaproteobacteria bacterium
ATTAGGTTTCATAGATTGGCGAGAGACTATCGCCTTGATAGGTCCTACGTGTAAGCCCTGTGAGGGGTTGAGCGGAGGGATACTAATAAATCATTAGATTTTCCCACATTTTTGTTTCTGAAGTATATGGTCTTTACGACATCTCTTCAGTTTAATGTCTTCTTCGATTCAAAGGTTTTTGGTTCTATCCAAAAACGAACAAGAATGACAAAGACGTCATTGGCTTGGTGGCACCGCGGCGGGATACACCTGATCCCTTCCCGAACTCAGAAGTTAAGACCGCTTGCACCGATGGTACTTGGGCCTGAGCCCTGGGAGAGTAGGAAGCCGCCAGACCAATGACGTTTTTTATTTTCTAGAATATTAGTCAAGCGCATAGCTTGACTTTTATTTATTTTATTGTTATATTTAATTGAAAATTTTGATCTTTCGACACATTTTAATATCCATCTTCTAAAAAGGAGCTAGGGGTAATGAAGACCTTTATTAGTAGTTTAAAGTCAGCATTCGGTGTCATTGCGTTTATGTGGTTGGTGTTTTTGGTCGATCTTGTTTTGCCGATAAATTTAAAGTCTTTCGGCATTCACCCGCATAGTATTTTCGGTTTAATCGGCATAATTACCTGTCCTTTTCTGCATGCTAATTTGGGACATATTATCGCGAATAGCATGGCTCTGTTGCCTTTGTTGACCATAGCTTTCTTTTATGATCGAGCCAGAAGTATAGGGGCTATGTCGATAATCGTTTTAGCCGGTGGTTTGGGCGTTTGGCTGTTTGGATCAGCTGGTGTTCATATTGGGGCTAGCGGGCTAGTCTTTGGATTGATAGGTTATCTGCTTTTTGTTGGCATATATTTTCGGGATATTAAGGCTATAGTTGTTTCAGTGATCGTACTTTTGGGTTACGGAGGATCGTTGTTCTCGCTCCTGATCGTTATGCCTGGTATCAGCTGGAGCGGCCATTTTTTCGGATTTTTAGGAGGAGTATTGGCTGCTAAGCTAGCTAAAAGAAGACAATGATTACGAAAGATAAAGTAAATCTTTCTATAGCCTTGGTCATCGACCAAGGTTTTTTATTTCCTGTACAAAATTATTTAGCAGTGCTATTCTTGAACGAAGAATAAACAAGAGGAGGTGCTTATGGATGGTTCTTTGGCTATTGGTAAGCGTGACATAAACTGGGTTAGGAATCTTCCCGAAATGAAGGAGTTAATAGCGCGAATCAATAAGGTTGGGGCGTTCGGGCGTTCTTGGACTAAGTGCAAAGATAGTCCTCTTTATGGAAGTCACATCTTGTTGATGAACACCGAGGAGGCGGTATCTGTCTTTGGTCGAGAGGAGCCTTTTTCGGTCATTCATTATTCTGTAGGCGGAGTTGAAAATTTCGATCTTTTGTGCGAAGTAGCCGCTATTCTAGAGAAAAACGGCGTTTCCGTCAATAAACCGGTGGTTTGATCCCATCGGTTTTTTATTTGCTTTTTTGGTAATTTTTAGTTAATATTTAAGGTTCGTTCTTTTAAAAACCAACAGCAAAGGAGATTGAAAGTGTGTGGAATAATCGGTTATATTGGCTCTGATAACAGGGCTTTTTACGAAGTTTTTCGTGGTCTTAAAAATCTTGAGCACCGAGGGTATGATTCGGCTGGAGCTGTCTTTTGCACTTCGACTGGGGATGTTAAGAGTTATAAAATATCTCAAAAAGAGTCGCCAGGATTCACGGTCAAAGACCTGTTGGCCTTGGCCGAGGCTGATCAATGTTCTCCCAGTATTGGTATTGGTCATACTCGATGGGCCAGTTGTGGAGGGGTTAGCCGAGCCAATGCTCATCCTCATCATAGTCGCTCTGGGAGGATATGGGTCGTTCATAACGGGAACGTCGTCAATATCAATAAACTCAGAGGGGATTTTTCCCCAGAGGATTTTTATTCGGAGACCGATACCGAGCTAATAGCTAACTTGATCTCCAGGGAAGTCGAAAGAGGGGTTGAGTTATGCGAGGCCATTAAAGATGCGATGCTGAAAATAGAGGGGCCTAATGCCATTCTGGTCATGGACACTCTTAACCCAACAATTTTGGCTGCAGCTAACCGTGGTGGAACATTGTTGTATGAACGCAATAGTCGCGGTGAATTTTTTATCGCTTCTGATCCATCGCCTCTGGAAAAGGCTTGGCTAAAGTCGTTCATTCCCATGGGCGAGGAGGAGATTTTAATGATCGACAGAGATCGTGAAGAAGTCTTTTCTTTTTCTCGCCCGCTTGACCAGGCATCTTTGGACACTCTTTCTTCTAACCAGTCCTTTGAGCATTTAATGGAAAAAGAGATATGGGAGCAACCCTTGCTTTTTGCTCATGCTTTGGGAGGAAGGATGGTCTTCGATGACGGTATTTCGCGCTTTGGTGGATTAGAAAAATACGCTCGTGATTTGCGCTCTGCTCGTCGTTTCCACTTTCTTGGCTGTGGTACGGCTTATAACGCTTGCCAATATGCCGTTTTGCTCTTGAATCGTTTCGGCATCGAAGCTGAGGCCCATATTTCTTCGGAATTCTGCCATGCACACAAAGTTTTTGATCATTCGGATGTTTTTTTCGTCATTAGCCAGTCAGGTGAAACGGCCGATTCGATCAAGGCTTTGAAAGAGATAAAGATCAAGGGTAGTATGGTCTTTGGAATAATCAATCGCGAAGGCAGCAAGATCTGGCGCGAGACCGGGGCTGGTATACATGTGCGCGCCGGCTCGGAAAGGGCAGTCGCCTCGACTAAGGCCTTTACTTGTCAATTAGTGGCCATCTCTTTGTTGGCTGTTTATTTGGCTAGACAAAGGAAAATGACGGCGGATACGGCCAAAAAGATCATGCGCGAACTTGAAGAGATCCCGGCTAAGGCTTTAGAGATCGTTAAGTTGTCGCAAGAGATATCCGTTTTGACTGATAAATATTTGCAAGTGCGTGATTTTTATTTCTTGGGCCGCTACTTCAATTCGATCGTGGCCTCAGAGGGCGCCCTGAAACTCAAGGAGGTGTCGTATGTCCATGCTGAAAGTTATCCTTTGGGAGAGATGAAGCATGGACCGCTGGCTTTGGTCGATGACAAAATGGTGTCGGTAGTGATCGTGCCAAAGGACTCTACTTACGAAGAGTCGTTGGGCAATATTCGTGAGATAAAGGCGAGAGACGGAAAGGTGATCGTAGTTACAGACGATGCTGATTTCGATCGTTCTCTTTGTGACGATATGATCATTGTTCCGACGACTCTTGATTATCTTTCTCCGATATTGTCCATTATTCCTTTGCAGCTCTTTGCCTATCATTTCGCTCTTCGCCTCGGGCTTAACCCGGACAAGCCGCGAAATTTGGCAAAAACTGTAACTGTTGGCTAATATAAGCCCCATCGGATTTTTTTCCGAGGGGCTTTTTAATAATCTTTTTATCTGTTATCATTGATTGGTTAGAATTAATTTTTCAATAAATGCATAGAATAGTCATATTGGCCGCTGGTAAGGGTACACGCATGGGCAGTGAGTTGCCTAAGGCGTTGTTTCCTTTAAAAGGTCGGCCGATGATCGAGTATCTTTTAGATTCCATATTGGCATCGGGCGTCGATCAAAAACCTTTAGTAGTAGTGTCTCCTGACAATAAAGATGTCATATCATCAAGTCTTTCTGGTTATGACTTGGAATATGTCATTCAGGACAAGCAGCTTGGGACAGGCCATGCTGTCGCCAGCACTAAATCGTTCATCGGAGAAGAGTATCAAGGAGTTATAGTTCTCTATTGCGACCATCCTTTTATTTCGTCCAAGGCTATTTGTGGATTGGCGAAATTGACCAGCTTCCCTGTTTCTTTGATGCCGACCAAAGTTAGTGACTTTGATGATTGGCGATCTGTTTTTAAACATTGGGGCCGGATTTTGCGCGATCAAAGCGGCCGCTTGGTTGGTATAGAAGAATTTAAAGATGCCCCCGAAGATGTTAGGAAAATAACCGAGGTCAATCCTGGGGTGATGCGTTTCGACAGGGAGTGGCTTTGGGATAATATAGATAAACTTGCGAACGAGAATGCTCAACACGAATACTATCTTACCGATCTTCCTAAAATAGCTTTTTCCGAGGGCTTTGAAATAGGATCTTTAAGCATAGACCCCTTGGAGGCCATAGGGGTTAACAGCCAGGAAGAGGTTAAGATAGCAGAGAGTTTTTTATCGAAATGATTATTGCAATAGGCAGTTTTAGCCAACTGTCAGCAATGATTAGATATTGACATTTTTATTATAAAATGGTTATATCTATTAAACGTTCGAAAGTATTTTAAAAGGAGGAATCTTGGAAAGATTGTTTGGCATCTTAGCCGTTCTGTCTTCGTTTTACGCCATCTTGATAGGTTTAAGCTCTCAAGTATGGAATAATTACAAAAGAAAGAGCGTGGAGGGTTTTTCCCCTCATTTCTTTTTTTCGATCTATGTTCTTTATATATTGTGGATGATATATGGGCTTTCTAAACCCAAAATCGATTATTATATTGTCGTCCCGAACATGTTCGCCGTAGTGATCGGCGCCGTCTTTGTTTATCAGTTAATCGTTTACAGAAAGAAAAGATAAATGATCTGTCGTTAAGACCGCTTCTGTCCCTTGGGATTTTAGGCGGTCTTTTTATTTTAACTTTTTTTTGCTATTATCATAAAACCTAATATCAAACGTCTATGAGACAAATAGCCGATCTGCACATCCACTCTAAGTACTCCCGAGCTTGCTCGTCGCAGCTTGATTTTGCAAGTCTAGATGCGACTGGGCGCTTTAAAGGTGTGGACATTGTCGCCACTGGCGATTTTACCTATCCACAGTGGTTAAATAATATAAAAGAAGAGCTGGAAGAGATAGGTTCGAGTGGACTTTATAAATTAAAGGGATCTGATGGTTTAGTGAAATTTATATTATCGACTGAGGTCGCATTGATATATAAAGATGGCGGTGCGCATGCTCGGCGTATTCATCTTGTCGTTCATGCTCCAAATGTAGAGGCGGCAGAAAAACTTTTCAATGCTTTAGATAAGAAATACAACGTTCGCAGTGATGGGCGTCCAATCTTGGGAATGAGCGCTCCAGATTTCGTTAAATTGTGCCTCTCTATCCATCCTAAATTTTTAGTTTATCCTGCGCATATTTGGACGCCGTGGTTCTCGGTCTTCGGTTCAAAGTCTGGTTTTGATTCTTTTGAGGAATGCTTTCGTGACCAGACACCGAATATTTACGCCTACGAGACCGGGCTGTCGAGCGATCCAGAAATGAATTGGCGAGTCTCTGCTTTAGATGAACTTACGCTTCTGTCGAATTCTGATGCCCATAGCTTGGCCAATATCGGGCGCGAGTGTAATATCTTCGATTTGATAGATGTGACCTATGACGAAATATATGAAGCAATAAAGACAAAGGATTTGAATAAGATAAAAGGCACTATCGAATTTTATCCAGAGGAGGGGATGTATCATTTGGATGGGCATCGTGACTGTGGTTTTTCTTGCGAACCAGCGGAGACAAAGAAATTAAAAGGAATATGCCCGAAATGCAAGAAACCGATGATTATCGGTGTTCTGAACAGAGTTGAGGAATTGGCCGACAGGCCGGCGGGGACTAGGCCAAAAAATTCTTACCCGTTTTATAAATTGGTGGAGCTAGATAAAATAATCGCCGAGAGTCTAGGTATAAAATCGCGTTTTTCCAAGAAGGTGAAAAAAGAATACAACGACTTGATAAAACTTTTCGGGAATGAAATTCGGATATTATTGGATTTGCCTTTAGAGGAAGTATTGTCCTCTGGTGTAACGACGCCAGAGATAGTCGAAGGAATTAAACGCGTGCGAGAGGGGAGGCTGCATGTCGATCCTGGGTTTGACGGACAATATGGAAAAGTCGAAATATTCACCGACAAGGATAGATCGAATATGCCTAAACAGAAGAGCTTATTGTAAAATGATTTTGAACTTGGCGAAAGTTGTTGTATAATAAAAAGGTATTCACCAATACCTATGAAAAAAAATAAAAATAAAAAACGAGATGAGTTCTTGGCTAACCAGGAAACATTCCTCGTGATCTTTTTAGCCGCAGCTTTGTTGGTTTTATCCCTTCCTTTGTTGTATGGGCGTTACAAAGAGTTAGATTTTTTAGCGGCAAGCGTTCTTAGTCGAAGTGTTTCGGCTATCGATTTTGACGCAATAGATAATTCCAGTGGTTTAGCGGAGAGCAGTGAGGGCATGAAGGCTATGAATGACTATGAAAGATGCATTAGGGATAATTTTTCTTCCATAGCTCCGTCTGACAGTGTTGGCGCGTCCATAGACAATGTTAGCTTTGTGTCGTCTAACAGAGCATTGATATTCTATCATGACAATGAAAAGAATTTGATATCAGAGGTCGTTATGGGGCATGGCGAAGATGGTGCTCCGAGGATAGAGAAAAAATATTTGAAGAATTCCAACGGCCATGATTATTCTCAGGGCGTGTATGGCGCCGATCCAGGGTAAAAAATAGAATGGTATATAAAAGACCGTCACTGAAATAAGTGGCGGTCTTTATTTTTATAATTCAGAATAATGAAGTTAGATTGATTTTTAGATGGCCTGGCCTAATATTTCTTTGGATGTATTCAGTGATGATAATGACTTAAAGCCGTTGGCGGTCGATAATATTGGCAATGGCAATTGATTATCTATCGCCCTGGAGATCAGTCGAGATAAAAAATCAGTGAATGAGGTTTTTTGTTTGTTTGGAATTATCTTTGATACCGAGTCGACTTCTTTGTCTTCCTTTTCTTTGTTTGGCGTTCCGAATATTTGAGCCACTACAATTGTGTTTTCGCCTTGGTATGGTCCTTCTATTACGGCCACGCCTATGTCTTCATATTTATCGTTTAATATGTTTTTCAGATGAGAAGGGGAGTTGCGCCAAGCCTTTAACACTCCTTCACTAGTCGCAAAATCGATGGCTAGGTTTTCACCGACAATGGAGTATTCATAATTTTCATCGCGGACCCAGGCCGAAAAACTTCTACCGTTTATACTATGGCTAAAATCACCAGTTATAATGATCGCGGCGGCCTTGGCCTTGGCCGCGGCTGTGAGTTTATCGTTTACTGACAAAGTCGGCAACCCAGAAGATGTCCTTTCGATGTTGGTCAGCTCGACTATTTTTTCTTCGGTTATGGTCGATAGATGAGCCGTTTTAGGCAATAAAAAAACCCCAACCATGATGACGATGAGGGCGTTTGCTCGGATTTTTTTATCCATTATAAGCCAAGAATAAAAAATGCCGGCACGAGGGCGATTGTATTCGAAAATAGTCATTTTTATTTTTGTTTTTTGGCGGCCTTTTTTGAGCCATCCTTTAATATTATATCATTATTATTTAAGCTCGTCAATATTAAATTGTTAAAAAGATGGCTAAGGTGGTATAATTTATAAACACCAAAAACTCATTAAAACAATATGTTCGGCAGAAAAAAACATAAAAAGATCGATTTTTTGACTGGGCATGAGAAGATCGAGAGCTTGATAGAGCACCTACATCTTCATCGGAAAAAGAGGAAAAATTGGTTAAAATTTATCATTAAGACCATTGTTTGGTTAATAGTGGCTTGTTTAGCGTTGTCTTTGATCTTTGGTGGTTATATGGCTTGGCATTATCGTGGTGTGTATGGCTTAGTGATCTCTGGCAAAGACAGTCTGGAAAGATCTTTTTTGTCAGCCAAGGATCAGAACTTCGATCAAATGTTGGAGGATTCTCAAGCTGCCGAATCATACTTTTCCGGATTGCTAGAAGACATTAAGGAATTGCGCAGCAATTTTTTATTAAAGAGAATTAAATTAGCTGATAATGAGTTATCTGATTTAGAGCATTTGTCGCGCGCTTTGAGTTTGGTGAGTAAATCGATGGAGAGGGCTGCGCTGATCGGCCAAGAATTCAAAAATGTCATGTCCGGACAGAAGGGGCAGAATTTTACGGAATTCTCTCGCGAGGAAAAGCAGCGCTTGCTTAAGACGATGTATGAGTCGGGCCCAGAGATAAACGGAGTCAAAGCTAATTTGGAGTTAGCCTTATTAGAAATGGATCAAATGCAGGGGAAGGGAATACTTTCGCCCTTAAAAGGCAAGATAGGGGAGGCTAGAGATAAGATAGAATCGACATCTGAATTCTTGGGCCAGATTTCCTTGGCCTCCGAGCTTTTGCCAGAGATATCCGGATATCCGCAAAAATCTGATTTCTTAGTTCTTTTTCAAAACAGCGATGAGCTTAGGCCGACCGGTGGTTTTCTTGGCACGTATGGAATACTTGAAACCGACACCGGAGATATAGTTCGTTTCGATACCCATGACATATATCATATGGATATGCCGCTGGAGGCGACTAAGAAATTCAATGTCACCCCACCCGATCCGATCAAGTTTTACTTGAACAATAAATGGTATATGCGCGATTCTAATTGGTCGCCTGACTGGCCGACATCGGCTAAGGAGATATTAAGTTTTTATAAAAAGGAAAACGATCTGCTTCCTCCTAAGGATCAGATAAATGATTTTAATGGCGATTTTAATGGTGTTATCGGTATTACTCCTGACTTGGTTAAAACTTTATTGGCTATCATCGGACCAGTAACTGTTGCTGGCGAGACTTATGATCAGAATAACTTCACTTCATTGTTGGAATATAAAGTGGAGCAAGATTATGTAAATCAAGACATTTCTTCTTGGGAAAGAAAAGAGGTCATTGGCGATATTTTAGAGCAGATAAAGATCAAGCTTTTTGATTTGCCTTATTCCAATTGGCAGTATGCCTTTGAGAGGCTTTCTGAATCCGCTGCTCGTCGCGACTTACAAGTTTATTTCAAGGATGATTATTTGAACGGCTTGGCTAAGGAAATGGGGTTTGGCGGAGAGATCAAGCAGACCGATGGAGATTATTGGTTGGCCGTCGATGCTAATTTAGGTGCCCGTAAAAGTGATGCGGTAGTGGTTAAGACGGCTAAATACGAAGTGCATCGTGGCGTGGATGGTCTTTATGCTAAATTGACTCTGAATTATTCTCATGGCGGGAAAATCGATTGGCGTACAGATGATTACAAAACTTATACTCGTGTTTATGCACCAGCTGGCAGCCGCTTGATCAAAATAACGGGCATGAACAAGGGTAAAGCCGAGGTTGGGGAAGAAAATGGCAAAGCCGTGTTCGGTGGGTTTTTCGTTATCAAAGCTGGTTCTAGCGGCAGTGCTGTCTTTGAATATAAGTTACCACAGTCTATAGAGGAAAAGATAAAAAATGGCCAATATAAGTTGTATATACAAAAACAAGCCGGAAGTCGTTTAAATAAGGTGGAAGTTGACTTTGATGCCGGTAATGCGATAGAATCCTATGATCCGGTAAATGCCGAATTGAAAGGACAGAATAGTATCGTTTGGTCAACTGACCTTTCTTCTGACAGAAATTTTTTGATTAATTTTTAAATATAAACAGTGTTCGTAAAAAGCATTGGCATCGACTTGGGAACGACTTCGACCCTTGTACACTTGCCTAAAAAAGGAATAGTTATCAATGAACCATCAGTTGTGGCCGTCGCTATGGACGATCGCAAGATTTTAGCCGTGGGTAATGAAGCAAAGGAAATGCTTGGTCGCACCCCGGACACGATCATCGCTGTTAAGCCATTGAAAGATGGAGTTATAGCCGACTACCGCACTACCGAGGCGATGTTGCGTTATTTTATCAATAAGACCATAGGAAATTTTCGTATCTTCCGCCCTGAGGTAATGGTGGCTGTCCCTGCTGGTATATCTTCTACTGAACGTCGCGCTGTTATTGAGGCTACCATTAGCGCTGGAGCTAAGGCGGCCTATATAATAAAAGAACCGATCGCCGCGGCCATTGGTGCCGACATACCGATCGGTTCATCGTCTGGACACATGATCATTGATATTGGCGGTGGCACGGCCGAGATGGCGGTCATATCCCTCGGTGGGATCGTGTCGGTCAATTCAGTCAAGATCGGTGGCAACAAATTCGATGCCGCGATTATCGAGCATACTCGACGCAAATACAATTTGTCTATTGGAGAGAGGACCGCCGAAGAGATTAAAATAAACGTCGGCTCTGTGCTTTATTTGAAGAATAAGTTGAATATGGAAGTTCGCGGACGCGACGTCGTGACTGGTTTGCCAAGAAGTATAAATGTTATATCCGATGATGTGACGGAAGCGATTCAAAACGAACTCGAGGGCATAATCGCCGCCGTAAAGAAGACTCTTAATGAGACATCTCCGGAGCTCGCTGCCGATATAATGGATAAGGGTATTGTTATGTCTGGTGGCAGTTCTCAACTTCGCAATGTCGATCAACTCGTCTCCCGCACTATTGGCGTGCCGGTCTATGTGGCCGATGAGCCGGTTCTTTGCGTAGCTAAAGGCACTGGTATCGCCTTGGACAATCTTGATTCATATAAGCGTTCTATTTTGGCAACAAAATAATTAAAGATAAACTGACAGTAGGGAAAATTGATATTTTTTCATTATGATAATCGGTATAGACGCTTCGCGCGCCAATCGTGAGCATAAGACCGGTACAGAATGGTACTCATATTATCTCATAAAGTATTTCGCTCAATTCGACGCCGAAAATCAATACATACTTTATTCTGACTCGCCATTACAGGGAGGTCTTTTGGACTTGACTCGCGTCGGCATAGACAATGAAAACAATAAAGAGGATCCGGTTTATGATGACAAGGGCTATCAGATCATAAAAAGCCCGCATAATAATTTTCGTGGCGATGTTTTGCGCTGGCCAGTCCCTTATCTTTGGACGCTGGGACGCCTTTCTTTGGAAATGATTCTCCATAAACCTGACCTTTTATTCGTTCCGGCACATGGTTTGCCATTGATTAGACCTAAATATACCATCAACACTATTCACGACGTGTCCTTCAGGGAAGAAGGTTCTAGTTATATATTTGAGAAGAAAAAGCTTGGACCAAAGACTAGCCGTATTGGTCGCAAGATAATGAATTGGTTGGTCAAGGCTATGACCGGCGGTAAGTATGGAGCCAATGCCTTCGATTATTTAGATTGGTCAACAACTTATTCGTTGAGGCATTCGGATAAAATAATTACAGTCTCTAATTATAGTCGTGATCAGATACTTAAAACATATAGATGCGACCATGATGACATCTGTCGCAGTAATAAGATAAAAGTCATACATAACGGCTTCAATGATCTTATCTATAAAAAGATCGATGATCAGGAAAAGATCGCTGCTGTGCTCAAAAAATATGGCATAGAAGGTTCGTATTTGTTATACACTGGAAGATTGGAGAGAAAGAAAAATACGCCCTTTTTGATCGAGGCATTCGCCAAGGCAAAGGCAGGGCATCGCGACATAGTGGAGAAGTTAGTTTTGGTCGGTGACGCCAGCTTTGGTTATGATGAGGTTAAATATTTAACACATCAATATGGATTGTCGTCGGAAGTTATAACGACTGGCTGGGTGCCAGAGTCGGATATGCCATACATAGTCAACGGCGCCAGTGCTTTCATCTTTCCTTCGATTCATGAAGGCTTTGGCATTCCAGTTTTGCAGGCTATGAATTGTGGTATTCCAGTACTTCTTTCTGATATACCGGTTTTGCGGGAGATCGTGGGTGATGCTGGTTTTTTCTTTGATCCTTACAATAAAGAGCAAGCCGCCGATACCATAGCCAAACTGCTATTGGACAATGAATTGAAGAATAATTTAGCTAATAAGGGGTTAAAAAGAGTGGAGGAGTTTTCTTGGGAGAAATGTGCCAGGGAGACTTTAAAGGTGCTGAAGGATACGGCTGGTATTTGACAAAAATAACTTATCATTGTAATGTATGACCGATGCTCAAAACGAGCGTCGGTGTTTTTAAAATCATCAATATAAGGGGGCTATATTGGATAATTGTAAGGGGAAAATTTTGGTGGTCGATGATGATGATCTTTTGATTGATTTTTATAAGAATCTTCTTCCTAGAGATATTCCTGATTATGATTTTATCTTCGCCGAATCCTTAGAAGAGGCTAAAAAATCAATAGCCGGCTTGATCGGTTCAATTAAGCTTTGCGTAGTCGATGGTTGCCTTCCTGATGGTTTTGGTCCGTCCTTGGTCGATTTTCTAAGGATGATGGGTTTTAAGGGGAGAAGCATATTGGTAACCGGCGGTTTCGGAAATGGGGCTGCGAGCATGTCTCTTGCATGTCTTGATAATATCGATGTCCTTTTTAAAAAACCAGCGTCTTTAGGGGTCTTAATTTTGACCATAAAAGGGTTGCTAACTAATTGATCGTTGATGAATTTTAGGGTGGTGCACATACCGCCCTTTTTTATTTGGTTTTTTGGGCTTTTATATGATATAATCAGCTTAAGATATGAAAAATAAACACCTTTTGAATTGTTTAGGCCTTTCATTGTTTTTTTTGGCTTTCTTTGGCCTATTTACCTCTTCGGCTTTAGCTTCTGGGCAAGGGGAGATTTTAGTTAAGATGAAGGGTGTCGACGAGCCGTTTGTTAAGCCTATTGGCAATGATGAAAACCTGGAATCAGTCATGGATTATTGGCAAGATCAGCCAGAAGTCGAGTATGTCGAACCTAATTTTTCTTACCACGCTTCCGTGTTACCGAGCGATGATGAATACGATAAGCAATGGTATTTAGAAAAGATCAGAGCCCCCTATGCCTGGGATAAGGTCAGGGAAACTCCCGATATAATTGTGGCTGTTATAGACTCTGGAATTCAAATAAGACATCCGGATCTTTATCCTAATATTTGGGTAAATGAGGACGAGTTCCCTGGCAACGGTAAAGACGATGATGGTAATGGTTTTATCGATGATTATAATGGGTGGGATTTTTTAGGGAATACTCCTGACCCTTCTCCGAAATTCGAAGAAGGATTTAATGAGTCCGGTGTAGTTCATGGGACGTTAGTGGCTGGTATAATTGGCGCTGTCGGTAATAATGGTAGCGGAGTGGCTGGTGTGTCTTGGAATGTGAAGATAATGCCTTTGCGAGTATTGGATGATAAAGGTGAAGGGAGGACTAATGAGGTCGTTAGAGCCATAGATTACGCCATAGCTAATGGCGCCGACGTTATAAACTTTAGTTTTGTCGGATTCGATTATAGCCGTTCTCTATATGAAGCCATTAAGCGTGCCCACGCCGCCGGAATTTTAATGGTCGCAGCGGCTGGGAATGAAAGTAATCAAGGCAATGGATATGATCTTAACGATACTCCTATGTACCCAGCTTGCAGCGAGGGTGATGAGAATATGGTGATCGGCGTGTCGGCTACTGATGCTGTGGACCAGAAGGCATATTTTTCTAGCTATGGGTATCGTTGTGTAGATATTTCCGCCCCCGGCATTAGTTTTTACGGTCTTTCCGTGTATAAGCCGACAGAGAAGATCGGCTCTAGACCGTTCGATAAATATTTTTCAGGGTATTGGTCTGGGACGTCGATGGCCTCTCCTGTTGTGGCTGGTGTCATTGCTTTGGTCAATGGGTATAATCCAGGGCTTAAGTCCAGCGAGGTTAGAGATATAGTTTTGGCTAGTGCCGATAATATAGACAAATTGAACCCTTCCTATCTTGGACAAATAGGTTCTGGTAGGGTCAACGCTTTTTCAGCCGTTAATTTGGCTGAAAGGACCTTGAAGGATAGACAGAAAAAAATAGTGACCGCAGCTTACTCGTCTGGCGCTCCAGAGGTTAAAATTTTCGATCAATTCGGACAGGCCGCTAAAACTTTTTCTCTTGGCAATTCCGATAAAGATCGGTCCGGATATTTTATAGCTGGCGGTGACTTGGATGGTGATCGCCGAGATGAGGTAGTGGTAGCCAATGGAGCCTCTAGTAAACCAGAAGTGAGTGTTTATGATCAGGAAGGTAAGTTGAGAAACAGCTTTTTGGCCTATGCACCACAATTCATGGGCGGTGTTAAAGTCGCTATCGGAGATATAGATGGCGATGGTCAGAATGAAATAATAACTGGGGCTGGACCTGGCGGCGGTCCGCACATTCGAGTGTTCGACAGAAACGGAAAAGTCAAAAGACAATTTTTTGCTTTAGATAAAAGTTTCCGTGGTGGTGTTTCTGTTGCGGCCGGAGATGTCGATGGCGACGGCAAGGATGAGATAGTCGTGGGGGTAGCATCAAAGGGTGCGCCTTTGGTCAAGGTCTTTGATGGCAATGGTTCGCTTAGGAGCCAGTTCTATGCCTATGATAGGAATTTTATGGGTGGAGTTAATTTGTCGGTTGCCAACGTCATTAATGAAGCTGGCAGAAGCAGGGCAGAGATAATTACCTCTGCGTCTAAAGGAGGTGGTCCTCATATTAGAGTTTTTGATCAGAGCGGTAATGTAAGGTCGCAATTTTTCGCTTACGACAAAGGTTTTCGCGGAGGTGTTTTGGTGGCGGCTGGTGATGTCGATGGTGATGGATTGTCCGATATTATAACTGGCGCCGGTCCCACAGGAGGTCCGCATATTCGAGCTTTTAAACCAGATGGAAGAATTATCTCGTCGTTCTATGCTTTTGATTCGTCTTTCTCTGGTGGAGTGAGCGTTGGGGTGGCGTCGGTCAGTAACTAGGGAGTTTAAAAAGATCGGTATTTTTTATTTTTTAACTTTTTTAATTGTATGAGTAAGCGTGCCATCTTCGAAAAGAAGAATGTGTTAGTGATCGGCGGCGCCGGATTCATCGGTTCTCATCTTTGCGATGAATTGATCAAAACCTCCAAGGTTATTTGTCTGGATGATTTCTCTACTGGTTCGGAAAGGAATATCGATCATCTATTGGCGGAATCGGATTTCGCTTTTTTGCGTCATGACATGTCAGAGCCAATAAATTTAGAAGAGGAGAAGAGTCTGCAAAAATTCAAGATACAGTTTCAGGGAATTCAAGAAGTGTACAACTTGGCCTGCCCGACATCACCTCGTAATTTTGCTAAAAATCGAATATCGACTTTGCTGTCCAATTCTTTTGCGGTCAAGAATATTTTAGACTTAGTGTTGAAATACGAATCTAAATTTATGCATTTCTCGTCTTCGGTGGTTTATGGTCCGAGACGTACTTTGAACAGTAAGATCAGGGAGGATGATATTGGACAGGTCGACTGCCTTTCTGACAGGGCTTGTTATGACGAAGGCAAGCGCTTTGCCGAGACTTTCGTTAAGACATATGTCGATGTCTATGGCGTCAACGCTAAGATCATGAGGGTTTTTAGAACGTATGGACCGCGCATGCCATTAGACGATAATCAAATGGTATCTGACTTCGTGTCCAATGCCCTAGACGGCGAAGACTTAGTTGTTTACGGCAATGAGAATTTTTCCTCTTCTTTCTGCTATGTATCGGATGTCGTGGATGCGGCCTTAAAGATGATGGAATCTGATATATCCGGACCTCTCAATATTGGTTCTGATGTGGACATTTCTATAGCCAAGGTCGCTCAGAAGATAATCGACATGACAGGGTCATCGTCAAAGGTAGTTTTTTCGGATCCGACGCTTTTCATGAGTGAGCTGCCTTTGCCGGATATTACTATGGCCACTGCTGAATTGGGGTGGTTGCCGGTCGTGACTTTGGAAAATGGCCTTAAAAAGGCAATCGATGAACTAAGGGCCAGTAAGGGGCTTAAGGTCGTCGGTTCTGAAGAATATTTGAATCAGTAAGATGAAAAATCTTAAGGAACAAAAAAAACAACAATTGGATTTAGCCATCGATTTGGTGGCCGGGAGAATCCTGGAGAAGATTTTGGGGTATGCTATTTCCGAGGGGATCGACGAGATGATCTTTGATTCTGATGATCAGTCGGGCAAGGTTTCTTTTTATGATGCGGGAGTATTAAAAGGTGATCTTAAGTTTCCAAATTCTATAAAGAAGCATGTCTTTTCTTCCTTGAAGGAAATTTCCGAGGCCAAAGTCGATCGACGTGGTGAATTTAAAAAAGATATTCCAGGAGGAAAAGTCGTTTTCTCTGTTTCCGTTTATATTTCTGGCAAAGAGGAAAAGATAGTCATTTCTTTGTCTAGGGGAAAGTTTGAGATTTTGAGTATTGGCCAGCTCGGATTCGAAAAGAAAGTTTTAGGTAGAGTCAAAGATGTTTTAGAGAAAAAAGGAAAAGGATTAGTATTAGTGATCGGACCATTCGACTCTGGTAAGACCTCGACCCTTTATAGTTTTATAAGTCATATCAATTCTCCAGACATTAACATAACGACTTTTGAGAGACAGATCGGTATTGACCTACCATCGGTGAACCAAAGCAGTTATGGTAATAAGCCGGGGTTGCGACAGTCGTTAACGCTATCTTCTATAATGCGTCAGGACCCAGATGTGGTCATGATCGATGAGGCCACTGATAAGGAGGCGATCGAGGCCGCATTGCATCTTGCTGATAGGGGATACTTCGTTTTGTCTGGCCTTTATGGACACGATCTTTCTACGACTTTAGACTTTTTACAAGGATTGAATGTTTCCTTGCCTTTACTTGTCTCATCGGCTAAGATGATCATCAATCAAAGGATGGCGGTGAAGAATTGTCCTAATTGCTTGGCTAAAGTAAGGATCGATAAAGAATCTATGGTTGTTTTAAAAAAACACTTTAAGGACGAGGCGTTTTTCAACGAGCTTAGAGAGAGGAAGTTGGTCGGATCTGATGTTGGAGGAGTGGAGGATATAGCTTTTTATAAGAGCACTGGCTGTGAGAAGTGTGGACGTCGAGGTGTTTGGGGAAGGGTTGGCATATTTGAGGTGGTAATGATGAATGATGATGTTGCCAAGGCTATTAAAGAGGGCCATTTTTCAAATATAGACGAGGAGGTAACCAAGCAGGATTGTTTTACGTTGTCCCAAAGCGCCTTAATAAAGGCCGCGTCTGGGATAATTCCGCCAAGCGAGGTTTTAAAGATAATCAAGGAGAATAGATAACATGATATTTTGCGTCATACCCGCCCTAAATGAAGAATCGACCTTGTCAGAGGTTTTAAAGAGTGTCAAAGACAAGGTGGATCGTATAGTGGTTGTGGACGATGGGTCAACTGATAACACTTCGGCTATCGCTGCTTCTGTGGGGGCGATCGTTTTGAGGCATCCTACTAATCGTGGGCAAGGAGCTGCCTTGGAGACTGGTAATGAATATGCTAGACGCCATGATGCCGATGCTGTGGTGCATTTCGATGCTGATGGTCAATTTTCCGCAGCCGAGATTAGCGATGTCCTTTTTCCTGTATTATCAGGCGAAGCCGATGCTGTGTTTGGTTCTCGTTTTTCATCAAAGCACAATCAAATCCCTGCTTTTAAAAGGAATTTTATAATACCGGTAGCTCGCTTGGTCAATAGAATATTTTTTGGCCTTAATACCCAAGATCCGCAATCCGGTTTTCGCGCTCTGTCACGTAAGGCTTTAGCAGAAATAAAAATAGAGCAATCAGGAATGGCTCATTGCAGTGAGATATTGCACAAGGCGGCCAAGCTTGGTTTGCGCATCAAAGAAGTGCCGATCACTGTTCATTATCATGATTTTGGACAAAATTTTTTTGGTGGAGTCAGAATAGTTAAGGATACTATCATCGGAAAATTGATCAAGTAGGTTGGGAAATGAAATATAGACGATGATATTCTCTGTTACTTATCATTCATTACTTATATTATGTTGCAACAACTCATAGCGTTAGTAGTCGTCGCTTTTTTTCTAGTTAGACTTTTTATTCTTAAGAAGAATGGAAAATTGCCTGGTGGCGAGTTTGTCTTATGGTTAGTTTTTTGGTCATTGGCCGCTATTTCCGTATTGGCTTTGAAATGGTTGGATCAGATGTTCGCTGCTTTAGGCTTTTCGGCTTCGGCCATAAATATATTAGTGTATGCCGCCGTTATAATTCTTTTTTATCTTAATTTCAGAATGCGTTTAAAGATGGAAAAGATAGATCGGGCACTGACCGCAATATCTCGTAAAGTAGCTTTAGACGAGGCTGGAAATAATAAATAAACCAAGAATCATATGACTTCCGCGAAAGGAATGATGATCGACTTTCTTAATTTCATCTTTGCCTTAATACTGATCGGTCTTTGTATTCTTTACTTTATCGCTGGCGATAATTTTGAGAATTTCAAGAATATTTTACGTTCTTTGGTGCCATTGGCCGTCATCGGCGTCTTGTTCATGATACGTTTGAAGCTTTGGCGAGAGAGGGGGAGAAAAGTCGAAAGGGAAGGGGGCGGCGATGCCGAACTGCAATTGACCTTTAGTGATAAATTGAAAATGGACGCTTTTGTTTTTTCTTTACCGGCAGCTGTTTGTCTGGTGTCGTTCGCAATAGAAAGAACCGTATCGACCACGACCATTGTTGCCGCCGCCGCAGTTTTCGTTATTGCTTATTTTTTTGAAAAGTGGCTCTTGCTTAAGGCCAGAGAATGATATGAAGATAGCCCAAGTAGTTTGTGTTTACCCGCCTTATAAAGGCGGCATTGGAACGGCCGCAGTAAATATGGGTCGTCTTTTGCGTCAGAATGGTTGGCAGGTGGTGACATTTACTCCTGATTATGGGGAGAAATACGATAAAGAGGATGGGGCGGTTAGAATTAAAACTCCGATAAAGTCTGGTAACGCCGCTTTTTTACCGACACTGGCCAAGGAATTAGCTCCTTTTGATGTTGTGTTGTTGCACTATCCTTTTTTTGGCGCCGAAGAGGTTGTATGGTTTTTGAAAAAATTCTTTTGGAAGAAGAATAAAAAATTGGTAGTTCAGTATCATATGGATGCCGCTTTGAACGGTGCCCTGGGTCGAGTTTTTTTAAAGACACATGATTTTGTCTTTGGTTCATTGTTCGACGAAGCCGACTTAGTGTTGTCTGCTAGCTTGGACTATGTAGCTTCTGGTAAGCTTAAGGATTTTTACAAAAACAACGAAGCTAAATTTAAGGAGATCCCTTATGCCTTGGATGTCGATCGCTTTTCTCTTGGTAGCGATCAAAAAGATAATAGTAATTTTCATATATTATTCGTCGGCGGCTTGGATAAGGCTCATTATTTTAAGGGGGTCGATGTTTTACTGGATGCGGCAGCTGAACTCAAGGGGGCGGGGCGTAATTTCATTCTTGAATTAGTAGGCTCTGGCGATTTGGAGACTGGCTATAAGTCCAGGGCGGATGCTTTGGGTATAAATGATAGGGTGGTTTTCTCTGGCAAGGTGAGCGATGATGATTTGCCTAAAAAATATCGTTCGGCCGATGTCACTGTCTTGCCGTCTATAAATTCTGGCGAGGCTTTCGGGATCGTTTTGATCGAGAGCATGGCCTGCGGAACGCCAGTGATCGCCTCTAATCTTCCTGGAGTGCGCAGTGTTTTTTCTGATGGCGGCGAAGGATTATTGGTCGAAACTGGGAGTGTCAATGATTTAGTTAAAAAAATAGAGTTTTTAATGGACTATGGAGCACGTCGTCGGCAAATGTCCGAGGCGGCTAGGGATTTAGCGGTTTCCAAATATTCTTATAAGGCGGTTGGTGAGGCCGTAGCTAAGGTATTTAAAATTTTATAATCAAAATGAGAATTTGTCTGATAAATAATTTATATCATCCTTGGACGAGAGGTGGGGGAGAGAGCGTTGTTTCTTTAGAGGCTAGGGGGTTGTCATCTAAAGGACACGACGTATTTGTTATTTCTACTGCGCCAGAAGAGACAAAGTCTGATGATGTTTATTTTTTAAGGTCAATATTCTACAACATTGGCAGTTATCCTCTTTGGCAAAGATTCTTTTGGCATTTGAGTAATCTTTTTCCTTCAAAAAGGATTGGAAAGATAGTGGAGATCATTAAAAAGGAGAAGCCTGATTTGATCATAACGCATAATCTTGTTGGAGTGGGGCTGTATCTGCCAAGAGCCATAAAGCGTTTAGGAATACGTCATTTTCATGTGCTTCATGACATTCAATTGCTTCACCCTTCTGGTTTAATGTATTTTGGTAAAGAAGGGATCATAGATTCTTTACCAGCTCGTTTTTATCAATGGATAACTAAAAAATTGTTCATCTCTCCTGAAGTAGTAATATCACCATCGTCTTGGCTTTTGTCTGAGCATGTACGTCGCGGTTTCTTTAATAATTCGAAAACTAAAGTCATTCCGAATTTTTTTTCTTCATTGTCACGCGACAAGAATAAGGCCGTGTCTGTCACTGAAGATAAATTTCGTTTCTTGTTCGTTGGTCAATTGGAGCGCCATAAGGGGATCGAGCTGCTGCTTGAGGCGTGGGAAAAATTAATCAGTGATGGTTTAACCAAGGATTCGGAATTGGTTGTGGTCGGCCCAGGATCTTTGTCTTCGGCACTGAAAGAAAAATACGGAGATAAAGCGTCTATCTTGGGAAAGAAGAGCTTGGAAGAAGTTTATGATATAATGCGTTCATCTAACCTTTTGATAGTGCCATCGTTGTGCTATGAGAATTCGCCAACGGTCATTTATGAAGCTGCTTCTTTTGGGTTGCCGGTGCTGGCAGCCGACATTGGCGGCATAGGTGAATTAGTTAAGAATTTTGGAGGAAGTTTGTTTGCTCCCGGGGATGTTTCCGGCCTAGCAGGGCAGATGAAGGAGTTGCTGTTAAATAGAGAGAAACTAAATAATATGGCCAAGAAAGAAAGCGGCTTCCAAGTGGCCGACCATGTGGCAGAAATAGAGGCCTTGGCAAAGTCTGGCTTTAAAGGATAGAATTAATAGAGTTGTCATTGAATATATATGCTTTTCCTTTCGAAAATATACCACGATGTCTATGCCTTGAAAGATAGGTGTTTTTATGTTTTTTCCGAGATATTTTCCATGCATCATGTTAGATGGTATTTGTCTTTGTCTGTGCTTTTTAATGCTACTCTATGGATGTTCTCTTGGCTTTTTTATCGTCAGGTGAAAGAGGATGCTATTATTTTGCATTATAATGTGGATTTTGGTGTTGATTTAGTAGGTCTTCCAAATCATATATTTATCATTCCTGCACTTGGTTCTTTTGTTATTTTGTTTAATTTCTTGCTATTACCTTTACTGCTTAAGCGCGCCGACTTCCGGGTTTTTTCGAATTTGTGTTTAGGGGCGGCATTTTTAGCCAATATTTTCCTGTCCTTATCACTAGGACCTCTTTATTCGATAAATTTTAGTTAAAGATAAAATTATAATATGTTCGAATTCCAAATCATTAAGATTCTTTTTTTGACTTCCGCTTCCTTTGCCTTTGCTATTCTTTGCACACCACTACTGACGCATTTTTTATATAAGTATAAGCTTGGAAAGCAAATCAGGAATGCTGGCGCGACTCCAATATTCTCCGCTTTGCACGCTCATAAGGCCGGGACTCCTACTATGGGTGGAATTTTGATTTGGGGGACCTTGGTTGTCTTTATAGCTTTGTTTTTTTATTTAGGTCGCATATTTCCAGTTTTGTCTGGCTTGAATTTTTTCTCTAGATCGGAGACTTTATTGCCGCTGGGTATCCTTGTTTTGAGCGCCATGGTTGGCCTATTCGATGACTGGCTCGATATATGTGGCAAGGGAAAAGGAGGATTAATGATGAGACATCGCCTTTTGATCTATGCGGCCATAGCGGCTGTCGGGGCTGCTTGGTTTTATTTTAAATTGGATTGGACCACTTTGCATATTCCGTTTCTAGGTAATTTCGAGATAGGAGCTTGGTACATACCTTTTTTTATTCTTGTTGTGGTAGCGACGTCGCACTCGGTGAATATAACTGATGGTCTTGATGGCTTAGCTGGAGGCACGATGCTTTTTGCTTTTGCTGCTTTGGGGGTCATTTGTTTTGTGTTGGGACGTTTTGATTTGGCCGCTTTTTGCGGGGTTATAATCGGTGCCTTACTGGCTTTTTTGTGGTTCAATATTCCTCCCGCCAGATTCTATATGGGCGATACCGGAGCGATGGGGCTTGGTATAACTTTGGGCGTCATATCTTTGCTTACTAATACGGCTTTAATATTACCGATCATAGGTTTGATTTTTGTCATTGAGTCTTTGTCGGTGTTGATCCAGCTTTCATCGAAGAAAATACGCAAAGGAAAAAAGGTCTTCAAATCAGCTCCAATTCATCACCATTTTCAAGCTATTGGTTGGCCAGAGGCCAAGATAGTCATGCGCTTTTGGGTCATAGCCGGAGTTTCGGCTTCGGCCGGACTTATGATATTCCTTTTGGATAAAGGTTTATAATGTTTAAATTAGGCAGCCCGATAAAAAATAAAGAAAAACGCCAACTTCACTCTCCTGACAAGGCGTTGATAGCGTCCGCGGCCATATTGATCGGCTTGGGGCTGGTTTTCTTATCCAGCGCCTCGGCCGTCGTGGGTTATGCTAAGTATGGGTCTAGCTATCATTACTTTAATCGTCAGGTGGTCGTGCTTTTGATCGGGTTGTTTTTCGTTTGGGTGGTCTATCGCATAGATTATTCTTTATGGAAGAAGTATTCTTTTTTGCTTCTAATAATATCTTGCGCGCTTCTAAGTCTTGTCTTTGTGCCGACTTTGGCGGCTGGTTGGGGCACTTCCAATAGCTGGGTCAATATTTTTGGTCTTTCTTTGCAACCATCGGAATTCGTTAAAATTTTCTTCATAATATATTTGGCGGCGTTTTTGGAAAGTCGGCAAAGAGAGTTGGCCGATGTCAAACAAGGTTTTGTACCTTTTTTGATAGTGTTCGGAGTGATCGCCATTTTAATGTTATTACAGCCAGATCTTGGTACTCTTTTCATAATCGCCGCCTCATCTTTTATGGTCTATTTCGCGGCTGGCGGAAAAGTTGCTCATTTAGCTACGATATTGCTCGTTGGGGCATTAGCTTTTTTTATCATGGTCCAAGCTAAGCCATACCAAATGGAACGCTTTAAATGCGTGTTGCAGGATAACTATGGCATTCAAGGACCGTGCTATCAGCTTGAACAATCTAAGATCGCAGTCGGTTCCGGTGGCTTTTGGGGCAGAGGATTGGGTCAATCTAGGCAGAAATTCTTATATTTGCCGGAGGTTCATGGAGATTCTATTTTTGCCGTCATCGCTGAAGAGATAGGTCTTGTTGGGAGTATCATTTTTATCTCTTTGTATTTTATTCTTTTTTTCAGAATAATGGCCGTAGCCGCGGCCGCTCCTGATGTCTTTGGGCGCTTGTTGGCTATTGGTATCGGCAGCTGGATAATCATCCAGGCTATTTTGAACCTGGGTGGAGTCATTGGTTTGATCCCTATGACCGGCGTACCCTTGCCATTGGTCTCGCAAGGTGGCTCTAATCTCTTAGCGACCCTAATCGCTCTCGGTATCGTTCTAAATATCAGCAGACAAACCGGTAAAAGCCAGGGTCACGCCTTGCATCGTTAGCTTTTTTAAGGTTTTTTCTGTGGCAGATACATTGAACGACTCTCCGCTTGTGGTGGGTTGTTTTTTGTTTTGACCTGATATAATATAGGTATATGGAAAAAAATACTAAAAAAAGCAAGATTATATTAGTTGGTGGAGGCACCGGCGGTTCGGTTTCTCCGCTTTTGGCCGTGGCAGAGGAGCTTAAAAAAAGGGGTTGGGAGAACTTTTTGTTTATAGGTTCTTCTAGCGGACCCGAGGCTGGGATGGCCGCTAAGGCTGGTTTGCCATTTAAAAATATCTCTTCTGGGAAGTTGAGGCGCTATTTTGACTTGAGGAATTTTTTGGATATATTTAAAGTGAAGATCGGTTTTTGGCAATCATTGTTTTTGCTAATCAAAGAAAGACCGTCCATTGTTTTGTCGGCTGGGTCGTTCGTAGCCGTGCCTGTTGTTTGGGCAGCTTGGTTCTTGCGCATTCCTTGTTTGGTGCATCAGATGGATATCCGTCCTGGATTGGCTAATCTTGTTATGGCGCCATTCGCCAAATTCGTGACCGTGACTTTTGAGAAGTCTTTAAGCGATTATGGCTCAAAGGCTGTTTGGACCGGAAATCCTCATTCCATGAGCCAGGGGCAGTCGACAATTAACAGTAAGAGCGATATTTTAAAAGAGTTTGGCTTGGTGGAAGATCTGCCGGTGATTTTAGTAATTGGCGGAGGCACAGGCGCTCAAGCTATAAATGATCTAATAAAGGACAACATAAAAGAGCTGTCGTCTTTCTGCCAAATAGTTCACTCCACGGGAAAGGGGAAGGGGGTTGATATAAAAGATGAAAACTATCATGGATACGAATTTTTGGCGCAGGATAGTCTTTTTAAGGTCCTTTCGATTTGTGACATCGTGTTGACTCGTGCTGGTATAGGAACTTTGACCGACATATCCGCTTTTGCTAAGCCGGCCATAATCGTGCCGATGCCTAATTCCCATCAAGAAGATAATGCTGAATATTTCGCGATCAAGGGAGCTGGTCTTTATTTGAAGCAAAAGGAGTTGGACGGTAAAAAATTGATAATGTCGATCAAGGATATTTTGACCGACGACGAAGGAATGAAGGAGCGGATGTCGGAAAACATAACCAAGATAATGAAACAAGACGCTTCAGTTAATGTTTGTGATTTAGTCGAGAAGTGTCTAAAAAAATAATTATGGACATATCAAAGATCAAAAAGGTCTATATGATCGGAATAAAGGGCGTGGGTATGACCATGCTTGGGCAGTTTTTAGCATCAAAAGGCATAAATGTCTCGGGTTCGGATATCTCCGATGTTTTTATGACCGATCAGATTTTGTCTAAATTCAACATTAAAGTCAATCAAGGTTTTGACGAAAACAATATCCCAGCTGATGTCGATTTGATAATCTATTCTTCGGCTTATAATGCTAATACAAATATAGAAGTGGCTAAGGCCTTGTCGGGAAAAGTTAAGACCTTAACTTATGCCGAGGTTTTAGGTGAGGTTTTTAATCAGATGTATGGAATAGCTGTTTGCGGCTCACATGGCAAGACTACGACGACCGCTTGGCTGGGTTATGTGCTATGGAGAGCTGATTTGAAACCTAATGTTTTAGTAGGGGCGCGAGTGGAGCAGTTCGACGGTGCCGGAGTTTTTGGAGAATCTGATTATATGGTGATCGAGGCCGATGAATACCAGAATAAGCTTAGATATTATAATCCAAAAGGGATTTTGTTGAATAATATAGATCACGACCATCATGATTTTTATCCGACTCTCGAGTCTTATGTTCTGGCCTTTACGGATTTTATGGCCAAGCTTTCGAAGAGTGGATTTTTGGTGGCTAATTTTGACGACAAGCACATAGCTGCCACGGCCAATGTTAATTGCCGCGGCAAAATACTGTCCTACGCTCTAGTTCGCGAGGACGTAAATTATTTTGCCTATGACATTAAGCAGGTTGGTCTAAAGCAATATTTCAAAGTGAGATATAAAGAAAACGCCGAAGACATTAAGACCGATGAATCTAATGATGTTTCTGATTCAACTCAAGAGCTTGGCGGTTTTTCTATCTCTCTTTTAGGAAAACATAATATTTATAACGCCTTGGCCGTCATCGCAGCTTGCGTGGAATTGGGTATAGAACTCAAAGATATTCGCGTTTATTTGGAGGAATTCACTGGCACTGACCGACGTTTGCGCGTAATGGGGAAATTCAACGGGGCGACGATAATTGACGATTACGGGCATCATCCAACCGAGATCAAGACGACTTTAGCTGGTCTGCGCGCCGCTTATCCAAGCAATAAGATCACGGCCGTTTTTCATCCACACACTTTTACTCGCACCAAGGCTTTGCTTGATGAGTTTGCTGCCAGTTTCGGAGATGCCGATAAAGTCGTTGTTTTAGAGATATATGGCTCGGCTCGTGAACAGCAAGGCGGGGTCACTAGTTTTGATTTGATCGAAAAAATGAAGGCTATCGAGCCAAGCAAAGAATTTATCCATGTTGATGATTTGGAAGATTGTGAAAATTATTTGCGCGCTAACGTCAAGCGAGATGAAATAGTCATCTTGATCGGCGCTGGCGATATTTTTAGAGTAGGGGAAGCGCTGGTTGCTGGTGTTTAAAAATGATAGAATAGAGAACTAGATAAATAATATGACCATGTTGGATAAAATAAAAAAAGACGTTATTTTGGCGCCATACACCACTTTT
>CAZJPG010000018.1:26132-32707 GCA_964547855.1 uncultured Gammaproteobacteria bacterium
AATAACGCGGTTCTTTAGCACGATATGAAACAGATAATAGATAGGTTTTTGCGGCTATCCGAACAGGGAAAACTGCTGTTTGACGAACCGCTGGCACCATATAGCAGTTTTAAGATCGGTGGACCGGCTAGATATTATATTGAAGTGACGACCAAGGAAGAGCTTTCTGAGGCGGTGGCTTGGGCCAAAGAGCAGGATCAAAATATATATTATCTAGGCGGCGGTAGCAATTTATTGATCTCCGATGAAGGGTTGCCGGGCCTAGTGATAAAACTTGCAAATAAGGAAGCTGCCATTAGGGGGGATCGTTTATATTGTGGTGCTGGGGCGTCCCTAGCTTATTGCATTTCTCTCTGTCGCGGTGCTAGTTTGTCTGGTTTAGAGTGGGGGGTTGGTATCCCAATGGCCACTATGGGCGGTTCAGTGCGTGGTAATGCTGGAGCTTTTGGTGTGTCTTTGGGCGAACTCGTGGAAACGATAGAGTATTTTGACGCCAAGAAGGGTCGTTTTGAATTTTTAAGCCGCAAAGACTGCGATTTTGATTATCGAACGAGTATCTTTAAAAAGAATCCCGACATGATCGTTTGGAATATCGTCTTGCGAATGAAGCCGTCGACCACAGAGGAAATAAATAAAAACATAGAAAACAATTTATCCCATCGCGATAAAGGATATCCAAAATTACCAAGCGCCGGTAGTGTTTTTAAGAATTTATTTTTAAACGATATCCTTCAGGTCAATCCGTCTTTGCTTGAGTTCATAAACGAACAAGGCATGGGCAAAGGTGGTAAAATTGGTGCTGGCTATCTTATAGATCTTAGAGGCTTAAAAGGCAAAGCCATTGGCGGAGCAAAGATATCTCTTGAGCACGCCAACTTTATCGTCAACACTGGTCGCGCTACGGCTAAGGATGTCACAGAG
This sequence comes from uncultured Gammaproteobacteria bacterium, assembly GCA_964547855.1. Lineage (GTDB taxonomy): Bacteria > Patescibacteriota > Patescibacteriia > Patescibacteriales > WJLG01 > JBAZHE01. The sequence goes on from CAZJPG010000018.1 coordinate 27,054, forward strand.
CTCATCGATTTTGTTAAAAAAGAAATAAAACTAAGATTTAATATTGAATTAGAAGAGGAAGTAGTTGCTTTGAAGTGAGTATTGATTCATGATTCAGTGTTCAAAATTCAAAAATGCAAATATCACAACACTTAAAACAAACAATAGATAAATTAGAGGACTCAGGTTTTGAGGTTTGGATCGTGGGCGGTTGCGTACGCGATTTGTTAATGGATAGAGAGCCGAACGATTGGGATGTGACGACCAATGCTTTGCCAGAAGATGTTTTAAAGATATTTCCAGAGGCGCATTATGAAAATGATTTTGGAACTGTCATTCTGCCAATAAAAGACGATAAAGGGGAAGTTTTAGAGGTTTTTGAAGTGACTACTTATCGCAGCGAGGAGGGATATGCCGATCGTCGCCGCCCTGACAGCGTAAAATTCGAAAAGGATATCGACGCCGATCTGTCACGTCGTGACTTTACAGTAAACGCTTTGGCAATGAGGAGCTCTAGTAGCCGAATACCTCTCAAGGATGATCTTAAAAAATTCATCATCGAAGAAGATGGTTGGCAGGTACTCGATCTTTTTGGCGGTGTCAAAGATATTAAAAAGAGAATTATTCGCGCCGTCGGCGAGCCGATGGATCGCTTCAAAGAGGATTCTCTGCGCATGATGCGCGCGATTCGTTTCACTTGTCAGCTCGGGTTCTCTATGGAGGAAAAGACAGAGCGTGCCATTCTTAAAATGGCTGGCGCCTTGAAGTTTATTGCCCGTGAACGCATCGCCATCGAACTTATCAAGATATTGAAATCAGATGACCCTTATGCTGGCATCATGACTTTGCATAACACCAAGCTTTTGCAGTATATAATTCCTGACTTGGAACAAGGGGTTGGGATGGCTCAAAATCATCACCATGTCTATACGGTATTTGAACATGGCGTATTAGCTTTGAAGCATTGTCCTTCTAAGGATTGGCGTGTCAGATTGGCCGCTTTGATCCATGATATAGGTAAGCCAAGGACTCGTGTTGTCATCGATGGGATGGCGACTTTCTATAATCATGAATATGTCGGCGCTAAATTGGCCAACAAGATATGTAGAAATTTGAAATTTTCGACCGAAGATACAGACCACATAGTGAGTCTGGTTCGCAATCACATGTTCTATTACAATGTTGGAGAGGTTACGGCCGCTTCAGTGAGGCGTTTGATCAATAAGGTTGGAGTTGAGAATTTAAAAGATCTAATAGATTTGCGCATCGCTGACAGATTGGGCAGTGGCACCAAAAAGGCTGTGCCTTATAAATTAAGGCACTTGCAGTATATGTTCGAGAAAGTTCAGCATGATCCAGTGTCGGTGAAGATGTTAAAAATAAACGGTACGGACTTAATGGAAAGTTTAAAGATCGCGCCATCACCAAAGATCGGCGAGATTTTAGACGTGCTTTTGGGGGAGGTTTTGGAAGACCCAGCAAAAAACAATAAAGATTTATTGATGAAGCGTGCTTATGAATTAAATGATATGGATAGCAAGGAATTGCGTGATAAGGCCAGGGAGTTGATTGAGGAAAAGAGAGATGAAGAAGACAGGCAAATGAAGAGGGGGCATAAGGTTTAATTGAAAGTAGTTATTTTTCTGGAGGTTGGGTGTATATACTAATATATATAAGCGTTCCGGTGCTCGGGCGCTTTTTATTTTATAGTTGTTTAATAAAATAAAGCTAATAATAGCTATATTTTAAATTGACTTTTGCTTGTTGTTGCTGTAAAATTATAAGTGATATATTAATTAAGTCTTGTTTTGCGAATATTAGCTATTCGCATATTAAGACGACTCATATTTATGCAAGTTCAAATTAAAGCCACAAAGATCGAATTAACCGGAGCTATTAGGGATTATGTAGAGAAGAAATGCGATATGCTTGATAAGTATTTAGGGGATTTTCCTGCCATTAACGCTCATTTCGAGGTGGGTATGGCCGTTGGTAGTCATCATAGCGGCGAGATATTTCGCGCTGAAATGAACCTGAGCCTTCCTGGTGAATTATTGCACGTTGAAAAAACAGAAGCCGATTTGTATAAAGCGATCGATAAAGTAAAGGATCACATGGAACAGTCGATCATAAAATACAAAGAGAAGAAAAGAGAAATATAAATTTTGTGATTGCGAGTAGCAAGATAAGATTGTCCTCGCTTTTAGTAATAACATAGAACTATGTCCATATTGACGAAGATTTTCGGCGATCCGAATGAGAAAATAGTCTCTTCCATTCGTCCGACAGTAGATAAAATAAATTCACTCGAGGATTCAATCTCTAAATTGTCCGATGATGAGTTAAAAAATAAGACCGCAGAATTCAAAGCACGTTTAGGCGACTGTTCTGCTTTGTCTAAAGAGGAGCGTCAGGCTAAGTTAGATGATATCTTGCCTGAGGCTTTTGCTGTTATTCGTGAGGCGGCCAAACGCAAGATCGGTCAGAGACATTTTGATGTCCAGCTGATCGGCGGAGTAGTCCTTCACCGCGGACAGATAGCGGAAATGAAGACTGGTGAAGGAAAGACTTTGGTCGCAACCGCGCCATTGTATTTAAATTCCTTGACTGGCTTAGGAGTTCAGCTTGTCACTGTCAACGACTATTTGTCTAAGGTCGGTGCCGGTTGGAATGCTCCGATATTCGCTTTTTTGGGCTTAACTACTGGCGTGATCGTCAATTATGCTCAATTCGTCTATGACCCGGAGTATATCGATGAATCTCAATATGATGAGCGCTTGAAACACTTAAGGCCATGTACTCGTAAGGAGGTCTATGCCTGTGATATCGTTTACGGCACCAATAATGAATTTGGTTTCGATTATCTTAGGGATAATATGGTCCCTGAACTTAAAGATAAGGTTCAGCGCGGCTTTCATTATGCCATTGTCGATGAGGTCGATTCGATTTTGATCGACGAGGCTCGCACCCCGCTTATTATTAGCGGTCAAGCGGAAGAATCGACGGATAAATATTTCAAGTTCGCCGACTTGGTCAAGCGCTTGAAAGAGAATGAAGATTACAACGTCGACGAGAAAATGCGCGCCGCCACTTTGACCGAAGAAGGGTTAACTAAGATGGAAAGCTTTTTAGGGATTGGCAATATTTATGTTGAGAAAGGAATTTCCGAGGTCCATCACATCGAACAGGCTTTGCGCGCCCAAGTTCTTTTCAAAGAGGGGCGTGATTATGTGGTTAAAGAAGGCGAGATCATAATTGTCGATGAATTCACTGGACGCTTGATGCCTGGTCGCCGCTATAGCGAAGGTTTGCATCAGGCCATCGAGGCCAAAGAAGGCGTTAAGGTTCAGCGTGAATCGCAAACTTTGGCGACGGTCACTTTCCAGAATTATTTTAGAATGTATTCTAAGTTGGCTGGCATGACAGGAACAGCCGCCACTGAAGCTGAGGAGTTTTCCAAAATATATAAATTAGAGGTCATCTCTATCCCGACTAATAGGCCAATGGTTAGGAAGGATATGAATGATTTGATCTATCGCACCGAGGAAGGAAAATTTAAGGCCGTGATAGCCGAAGTCAAAGAGCGTCATGCTAAGGGGCAGCCGGTTTTGATCGGCACCATCTCGATCGAGAAGAATGAGATTTTGTCGGAAATGATGAAATTGGAAGGTATTGAGCCGGCTATGCTTAACGCCAAAAATCATGAGAAAGAGGCTCGCATAATCTCTCAAGCTGGACGTCTTGGTGCTATTACCGTGGCCACTAATATGGCTGGTCGCGGCGTCGATATAATTTTAGGTGGGCAATTGGATAAGGATGCTACACCAGAAGAGGCTGCAGCCTGGAAAGAGGAAAGCGAGAAGGTCAAGGCTTTAGGTGGGCTTTATGTTATCGGCACGGAGCGTCATGAGTCGCGTCGTATCGACAATCAGTTGCGCGGTCGCGCTGGACGTCAGGGTGATCCTGGAGAGTCTCGTTTTTATGTTTCCTGTGAGGACGATCTGATGCGCATCTTTGGCGGCGATCGCATGAAGAATCTAATGAAGACTTTGCAACTCCCGGAAGACATGCCGATCGAAAACGGCTTGATTACTAAATCTATAGAGACCGCTCAAAGAAAGGTCGAGGCTAACAACTTCGACATGAGAAAGCATCTCTTGGAGTACGATGATGTGATCAATAAGCACCGCGAGGCGATATATAGGAAACGCGATGATATTTTGAATAAAGTAAATAAAGATTCTGCTGAGCTTAAGGAAATCATTTTGAAACAAGTCGAAGAAGAACTGGAGCAAGTAGTGTCTTTTCATACATCCGCCGAAGAGGTTAAGGATTGGAACTTGGAAGAGGTCTATGAGGTCGTGAATACTATTTTCCCTGTCGAGAGAAAATTGCATGAGTCGTTGGTCGGCATGGCCGATGAGACAAATAAACTTCAGGCCGCTCGCGTGCGCACTAAGATCATCGAACATCTTGTGGATTTGGCTAAAGAGGCTTATTCTCGCATGGAGGAGAAGTATATTCAGGCTGGCTTGGATTGGAAAGACATTGAGAGAAATGTACTTTTGCGTTCCATAGATACTCTTTGGGTCGAGCATATCGACGCCATGGACTATATGCGTAAAGGCATTGGCTGGCAGGGTTACGGTCAGCGCGATCCGTTGATCGAATATAAGAAAGAGGCTTTCCGTATGTTCTCGGAATTGAATAATCTCATTCAGAGAGAGGTCGTTTACGGCATCTTTAAATTTGGCGCTGTTCAGGATTTGGCCGCTACTTTCATTGCTCCATCATTGGCTGCTCGTGCTAAGCAATTTTCCGCACCATCTAAGACTGCTCAGGAGTCATCGGCTAACACTAAGATCGATGCTGTACACGCCCGTGCTCATGACGATGAAGGTAATAAGGTTGGGCGCAATGATCTTTGTCCATGCGGTTCTGGCAAGAAATATAAAAAGTGCTGCGGTAAATAAAAAACCAACCGTATTCCAGGTTGGTTACAAATTGTCGTATAAGGCTCAGGCTTGATTCTTGTCGCTTCTATTATCTTCTGCTTATTGAAATATTTTGTAGAATTTTTCTTTGTTTATCAATCGCAGAGATATTACACAAACGAAAGAAGTCGCCCCTGACAAGATTATGCCAGTAAGGATTATCGACTGCCATTTGTCTGGCAAAATACCGATTAGCATGGCTATGCCTAGAAAAACCAGAATGACGCTAACGAATTTTATGATCGATGATAATATTTTTGCGATTGTGTTAAGCGTTTTTATAACACCTGACAAAATTAGGCAAATAGTCGTTAAAAAAAGTTCGATGTAACGGATAAAAGTTTTCATTCTCATCCCTTTTTTATCTTGATCGGGATCGGTAGCGGCAGATGGCCATTCAAATAATTAAGTTCTGATAATCCGCAGATAAATAAGATCATGGCTATAGCGAAAGCCGCGTTCGTCTTGATGCCAACGGCAAAAAAGAAGAAACATTCAACAGAGCAAGTCGCCAAAATTGCTAAAAAATCGCGTAAACGCATAGATATTTCCTTTGTTGATTGATATCGATGGGTATGTAAAGAACTGATTTAAAATATCATTTAAAACAGTTTTTGTCAATAAAGATTGGTAATGTGCACACACATATTGCACTTTTTGCTAATCTAGGGGCATATGTCA
>CAZJPG010000019.1:0-22931 GCA_964547855.1 uncultured Gammaproteobacteria bacterium
GGAGGAAGATTGAGGTTAAGAAGAATATTAAGAAGGCTTTGATGCAGAAGCTTTTGACGGGCGAGAAGCGTCTGGCTGGGTTTAGCGAAAAGTGGCAGGTGGTGAAGTTGGGTGATGTTGGAGAAATTGTTACGGGAAATACTCCACCAATGGAGGATAAAAATAATTATGGTGATGAGTATTACTGGGCTACAGCAGAAGATTTTAATGGGAAATATATAGATAATACAAATTTAAAATTATCTAAAAAAGGAAAAGAATTGTCTAGGTTTTTGCCAATAGGAAGCATCTTGGTGACGTGTATAGCCTCGATTGGCAAAAATGCTATTGCTAGAGTTCCGTTGGCCACCAACCAGCAAATAAATTCCATAGTTATAAATAAGGATAATAGTAATGAGTTTGTTTATTATTTAATGCAAGCTTCGACGAATTTACTTAAGCGACACGCTGGTGCCGGTGCGATGTTAATTTTAAATAAAGTTAGTTTTTCAAAAATAAAAATTACAATTCCGAAATTAGAAGAACAAAAAGCGATTGCGGAAATATTGACTAAGGCTGACGATGAAATTACGGCTTTGGAGAAAAAGAAAGAAATTGTTGAGGCGCAGAAAAAATATTTATTAAATAATTTAGTGACGGGCAAAGTTTTGACGCCTGAAAATTTATAACCACCCCTAACCCCTTCTTGGAAAGGAGGGAGATCAAAACAATTTGTCATTTCGACTGAAGCGCAGCGAAACGGAGAAATCGCTTTTAGTTTAGAAAAATTTTATCTAAGCGAAAGAGATCCCTCGGCTTCGCTCGGGATGACAATGAGGTGAAAATGACAACCAACACACCCCGGCCTGTCGGCCACCCCTCTCGAGAGGGGAATTAATTATTGCGTTGTCATCCCCGTGAAAACGGGGATCCAGTATTCCGTGCAACAAAACTGGATTCCCGCCGGAGTTTATCCCGATGAATGTCGGGGTGGGAATGACGACAACACACCTCGGCCTGTCGGCCACCCATCTTAATAGGGGGAATTAAATTTGGTAATTTGAATAGATCCCTCGCTAATCGCTCGGGATGACAAACAATATGAGCAATAATGAACAAATGATCAAAGCGGATTTTGACGAGGCTAAGGCTTCGCAACTGCCTTTTGTAGAACTTTTGCTTAATTTGGGGTATTCATATATTTCAGCGGCGGAAGTTTTAAAAGAAAGAGATAATAATCTTTCCCGTTTTATTTTGAAAAAAACCGCCTTTGTCAAATTAAAAGAGCTTAACGGTGAAGTTTCGGACAAGAATATTAAAGACGCGATTGATGAATTGGATAATATGCCCCTGGAAGGCTTAATTGATACTTCGCGCGAGGTTTATAATATTGTCATGCACAAAGGAGGTAAGACGGTGGTTGATGTGGTGGATGGTCGCAATGTTTCAAAATCTTTGCAGTTTATTGATTTTGAAAATGTTGGCCGTAATATTTTTCAAGTGGCGGTTGAATATCAGGTTGAAGGAAGAAATAATATTCGTCCGGATATTGTTTTGTTTGTTAATGGTTTGCCTTTTGCCGTAGTAGAAAACAAAAAATCCAGCGTTAATATTAAGGAGGCGTTAAGCCAGATGCAAAGAAATCAGGGGATTGAATATGCTCCGAAGTTTTTTGTCTATCCTCAACTTTTGATTGCGGCCAATTGTGATAATTTTCTTTATGGCAACACCGGCACGCCTTCCAAATTTTACGCCTCTTGGAAGGAAAAGGATGTTAAAGCTGATGAATATGATAGCTTAATATCCGAATTGATTGCCAAACCTATTGATAAAGATATTTACAAAAATGTTCTGAATGATTTAAATGGCTCTACTTTTGGGCATGAACAGGTTTTAAAAAGGCAGGTGACTAATCAAGATAGGGGTGTTTATAATTTGCTTCGTCCGGAAAGGATTTTGGACGTTTGCAAGAATTTCATACTTTACGATGCCCAGGACAAAAAATCCGCTCGCTATCAGCAATATTTCGCGATTGAAAAGATTTTAAAAAGAGTTTCTGAATTTAAAGAAACCAAGACCGGACGCCAAAGAAAGGGCGGTATAATTTGGCATACTCAAGGATCTGGCAAGTCTTTGACTATGGTGATGTTGGTTAAGGCTTTGATTGAAGAGACGTCCATTATTAATCCTCGCATAATTGTGGTTACGGATAGGGTTGATTTGGATAAACAGATCGCCACGACTTTCAAGAATTGTAATATCAAGAAAGAAGTTATTACCGCCCGCACCGGCTCGCATCTTTTGGAAATGATCAAGGAAAAAAATCCTAATGTTATCACGACCTTGATTCATAAATTTGAGAGCGCTGGCAAGAAAGATGATTTTGCTGATCAGGACGAAAACATTTTTGTGTTGGTGGACGAGGCGCATCGCACTCAAAGCGGTTCGGCTAATATGGAAATGAATAGCATTATTCCGAATGCTTGTTTTATTGGTTTTACCGGCACGCCTTTAATGAAGAAGGAAAAGCATATTTCCGTGGCTAAATTCGGTGATTATATTGATAAATATACAATTGACGATGCTTTGGCTGATCATGTTATTTTGCCTTTGATATATGAAGGGCGTTTTGTGGAGATGTTTCAAAATGAAGCGCAAGTGGATGTACACGTGGAAAGAATCAATAGTCAGATAGACGAGGAAAAGAAGAAGGCCTATCAAAACAAAACTTCCGAGAGCATTATAAAAAATAACCCGAAAAGAATAGAGGAAGTTGCTTTTGACATTGAAGAACATTACACAAAAGAATTCCAAGGCACTGGCCTTAAAGGGCAAGTAGTCGCTCCTAGCAAACATTCGGCGATTTTGTTTCAGAAATATTTTGAAGATCGCGGCAAGTTAAAAACAGCGGTAATTATTTCCGACATTGGCGCCGGCGAAGATCAGGAAGATGACAAGAAAAAAGAGGTGATTGATTTTCTTGCTGATGTTAAGCACAAGTATAAAGATTTGAAGTCTTACGAGACGAATATTATAGACAGTTTTAAAAAGGATCCGAAAGGCATTGAGTTAATTGTTGTGGTGGACAAACTTTTGACCGGTTTTGACGCACCGAGAAATACGGTTCTTTATTTAGCCAAGGATTTGCGCGACCATAATCTGCTCCAGGCCATTGCCCGCGTGAACCGTCTTTTCGACAATGAAGAAGATAAACTTCCAAAAACGGCTGGTTATATCATAGATTATTCGGAAAATGCCAAGAATTTGAAAAGTGCCATGGAATTATTCGGCAATTATGATGATGAGGATGTGCGCGGAACCCTTATTGATTTAAAAGACAAGATAGAAGATTTGGAGAATGCTTACGCCGAAGTTAAAGAATATTTTAAAACCATAAAAAACAGAGAAGACCAGGAAGAGTATATTAATAGATTTGCCGAAGAAAAAGAGAGGAAAGATTTTTACACTTCGGTAAATAAGCTTTTGCGCAATTTGACAGAGTGTATGACCTTGGAGGATTTTTCCAAGGAGTTTAGCGACCTTGATGTTTATCAAAGGGATATAAAAAAGATTTTAGAGATTCAAAAAAATGTTCGCATTCGCTACACCGATGTTGATGACTATTCGGATTATAAGAAGCAGTTGGTAAAAATATTAGACAGATATGTCGATGCCAAGGAAGTGGAGATTTTAACCAGGCCGATTGATTTGAGCGATAAAGAATCCTTGAATAGTATGGTTGAAAGTTTGAATTCCAATGCTTCCCGTGCTGAGGCGATTGCCGCTCAAACTGATAAGGTCATTCATGATAACTGGAGAAGCGATCCGGAATATTATGAAAGATTTTCCAGGAAGGTTGCCGAGATATTGCAAAATATGAGGGATAAAAAAATGGAAGATTTGGAAGCGTTTAATCAGATGAAATTATTGCGCGACGAAGTAATTGATAAAAAAGATGATGAGTTGCCGGCCGGCATAGAGGCTAAATCCGGAAAGGATGTTTTTTATCGCAATTTGCGGGAATATTTTGCGAAACAGGATTTGTCCGATGGTGATTATATTAAGATAATCAATGAAATATTTGAAAAGCTTAAAGGAGAAATAAGGGTTGATTGGCACAATAATTCCGAGGTAAAGAGGCAGATTATGAACAAAATCGATGATTATCTTTATGATGTCGTAAAAAATGAAAGAGGCATTGATTTGAGTAATGAGGACATAGTTAAAATAAATGAAAAGATTATAGAATTAGCCGTGGTTAATAGCGATGTTTTTTAAGAACGCTTAAAAATATGGAGGAAAAAAAATTTGTTTGGGGAAAATACGGCTTTGACTATTTTGTTTTCAAAGAAGATCGCAAGACTATAAGCATTAGGGTGACGCCAAAAATGAAAGTGATAGTTAAGTGTCCTAAAGAAGTTAAGGATCAGGAGCTAGAAGATCATTTGAAGAGGAAGTATGATTGGGTGGAAAAGCAGCTAGATTTTTTTAAAAAGTTTCAAAATAAAAAAGAGAAAGAATATATTTCCGGTGCGGCGGTTTTGTATTTGGGCCGGCAGTATAAATTAGTTGTTAAAAAGGGTGAAGTAGATAAGGTTGCCCTGAAAGGCGGTGAATTAGTGGTTTTTAGCAGTGAAACAGATAACGAGAAATATGTTAAGGCCTTGCTTGATGGTTGGCATAGAAAGAGGGCGAAAGAAGTTTTTGCTATCCGTCTTGAAGAGATGATGAAAAAATTCGATTACAAAATAGAGCCGATTTTGCTGGTGCGCAAGCTGGAGAAAAAATGGGGGAGCTTTACCGGTAAAAAAAGAATATATCTTAATCAGAAATTGATCCAAGCTTCTCGCGATTGCATTGATTACGTGATAATTCATGAGCTATGTCATTTTAAATATCGAGATCATAATAATAAGTTTTTCAGATTGCTGGAGTCTAAAATGCCTAAGTGGGAGAGGATTAAGGATAAGTTAGAGATGAGATTTTTATAATTTTAAATATATGCAAAAGGACTTTCAAAAGCAACTGATTAAGGGTAAAATAGCAGAATTAGTTTTTCAGCAGATGTGGGCCGAGGCTGGTAAATATACGATTTTGCCTCTTGGCTATGAGCAGATTTTACCTGGTTTATTGGATTGGCATGACAATGATATTTTAAAACCAATTAGAACTGCTCCCGATTTCGTCCTTATCCCAAAAGATGAGAGCGATGAGAATATTTTAATAATTGAGGTTAAATTCAGAAGAAGTATAACGGCTAAGGATAACTTGGAGAGAGCGACGGAGCAAAACAAAAGATGGAATCCTTCTTTTTTGTTCGTGGCTACCCCAGAACGTTTTTATTTTGGCAAATGCGCTGAAATTATAAAAAACAATGGCAGGATGGAAGTTTTAAGCGATGAGTATATCTCATATAAGACACAAGATAAATACTCAAAAATTTTAAAAGAGTTTTTAGATAAATAATTTTTTGGCAGGTTCTTATAGTCTGATTTTAAGTCGTTAGTTTTTAAAACACTATGTCTATTTTTTTAGGGCCAGGTCTGGAATTAAGAATTTTTTAATCGATTTTTTTATTTTATTAAAATAAAAAATGATACAGTATTATGGAATTTTTAAATAACAATAATGATTCTTCCACTGGTGTTCGTTTTGAGTTGCCGACCAATGAAGTGGCTAAGGAAAGATTGGATATTTTTAGAAAGGCTGTCAAAGAATTTCAGACAGAACATCCAGAGGTTCTGGGCGCGACTGTCTATGGTTCGATGATAAAAGGAAAACAGGCTAATGAATCCAGTGATATAGATGCTTGTGTCTATATTGATTCTGACAGTGAAGATTATGCCGGGCAGGATGAGGATTTTTATAAAGAATCGTTGATCGCTAAAACAGGATTGGTTGATGGTGATGATGGTTTGGAATATGTAGAGCATCTAAAGCCAGTGTTGATAAATGAAAAAAAGATAGATGACGAAATAACTGCGCAAGCCTCTTTTTTTTCCAAAGAAAAAGAAATAGACAAAAGAATTTTGGAATTAAATGATGAGATGAAAAAGGCTGAAATCGGCACTGATTCTGCTCGCGTCTTGGAGTGTAAAAAGGAGAAGGAGAAATTATATAAAGAAAAACTAAACACTAGGAATACAGAATTTTGGCTTACCGGCATGTTTCATGCTCGTGTTGGTTCTGGCATAGAAAAGTATCGTAAAATGTTCTTGGAAAAGATCGCCTCATTGCCAGACAAAGACATTTCTGAAAGAATTTGGTCTAAAGATGTCGCTGAATCTTTGCGCATATTTGAGGAAAGATGGGATTCCAGCACTGAGGTGCTAATCCCTAAGACACTAGAGAAGGCGCTTGAAGTGTATCATCCTGAGTTTTTGGAAAAGAAGATAATGGCCGATATTGCAAAATAGATTATTCGTATTTGAGGTCAGGTCTTGAATTGTGAATTTTATAAATCAGCCCGCAGCCCGCTTCTTAAGGCCGCGGCTAAAACAAAAATATGAGGAACAAAAGAGTTTTGATAGCGATTTTGACCGGCGCCGTGCTTGGTATTTTTTGCATAATCGGAGTGAGCGTTCGTCTTGGTTTCTCTGGAAATGAATTGTTTATATTCTCCACTTGGCTCAATAGGGTGATAATGGGCTTGGTCATCGGCTTGGCAGTATGCCCTGGTGTAAAAGGTAGCTCTAAAATGGCGTTGCTTCGAGGTGCGTTTTTAGGCTTGATCATCAGCGGGTCTTTTTATTTGGCGACCGATTTTAAAGATACTCCGGGGTTTTTCGCTGGGATCGTCTATGGAGTGATAATCGATTATGTCGCGACTAAAAAAGCATAGGCAGGAGTTTTTTATCAGGGTTATTAGAAAATTAAACAGAGTATATGAAAAAAGTCATTACCATTTTAAGTTTAGCTGTCCTTCTTCCGCTTTTTAGCGTTTCGGCTGGTACTTGCGAGGGTGATCCTCTTTATGAGCGCAATAATCAAGCTAAGCCGAATGTCGCTGTTTGGTTAAGAAACGAGCCTTGCATGCAGAATTCTCAGATCATGAAGACTTTGCCGGCCGGCGAGACCGTGGATGTCATCGCTTTCACGGACGGTTGGTTTAAGGTTAAGGACAAGACCGGAGCTATTGGTTGGGCTGGTGCGGTTCTTTTGACTGAAACGACTCAAAGCACGATCAATAATGAATTGCCAAAGGAATATTTTGATTATGGTGTGAATCCTGGCTCGGCCGCTGTTACTCCGGCTAACGAGTCCAAGATTTTAGCGAGAACCAAGGGATATATTCTATTACAAGTCGAGGCGCATGGTGAAGCCTGGTACGTTGACCCGGTTTCCAGCAAGAGGACTTATATGAAAGATGGTGCGGCCGCTTACGAAATTATGCGTTCATTCGGACTTGGTATTAATAATGCTAATTTAGAAAAATTAAAGAAAGGCGATCAGTCGCTGATCAATCGCTTGAAGGGCAGAATAGTCCTGCAAGTCGAGTCGAAGGGCGAGGCATATTATATCCATCCTAAGACCGGTCAAACTTATTATTTGGCCAATGGTTCCGAAGCCTATCGCATTATGCGCGAATTGGGCTTAGGCATAACGAATTCTGATCTATCCGCGATAAGCGAGAAATAAAGTGATCACTAAAACTATAGTTATAGGGTTAGGTCTTGAATCGTGAATTCTATAAATCAGCTCACGGCCCGTTTCTTAATAATTATTTTTTATGCCTCCACCAGTAGTTAAAACAATTAGAGATCTGATCTATTGGGAATATGCCAAGCTTATTGCTGGCAGTACAGTCGGAGACCGCAAGGCTTGGGGTTTTGTCATGCACTCGTTCAAAAAATTGAGAGATGGAAGTATTTGCCCGTCGAGCATCCTTCGTGAGAATAAAAAGTTTTTTGAAAAAGGCGATGTCTGCGCCTATTGCGGTTCAACAGAATGCTTGGAATGGGAACATATAATACCTAGGGTTAAAATCGAAATAGACACAATAGATAATCAAGTTAAGGCTTGTAAGAGATGTAATTGTGAAAAGGGCGGACGCGATCCTTTCGAGTGGTATGGTAAGGAAAAGATGTATGATATCCCTAGAATCGTTTTGGGCAAATATCTTAAGATCATCTATGAACTTCATGAGAAGCAAGGCACTCTCGACTCCTTGGATATGAACGGCGATGGGAAGATCGATATCTATGATTTGGGTATTGTGTTGAATAATTTTTTGAAGCGTTGAATTTAGTGTCTTAAAAATTTTAAATATGCAAAAACGACAAATTTTTTTCATCCATGGCGGCAATACCTTTCGAAGCGGGAAGGCGTATTTGGAATATTTGAAAAATGCCGAGGTGAAGCTTGAGGATCGCAAGAGATGGCATGAGGATCATTTGAAAAGAGCGCTCGGCAGGTCATGTGACATTATAAAGCCAAAAATGCCTTTGGCGGATAATGCTAAGTATGAGTATTGGAAGGTCTATTTTGAGCGGTATATTCCTTTATTAAAGAATGGAGCGATTTTTATCGGATCTTCTTTGGGTGGGATATTTTTGGTTAAATATTTGTCGGAGAATGTTTTTCCTAAAAAGATCAAGGCCGTGCTTTTGGTGGCGCCGCCATTCGACAATTCATTACCGGACGAGGATTTGGTTGGCGGTTTTAGGTTGAAAAGCGATTTGTCTTTGTTGGAAAAAAATTGCAAGAATATCCACTTTTTCTTTTCTTCCGATGATCCCTGTGTTCCTCTGGAACAAGCCTATAAATACAGGAAAAAATTACCATCTGCGAATTTCACTGTCTGCGATAATGCTAATGGCCATTTTAAGATTTCGGAATTTCCAGAAATCTTAAAAGTCATAAAAAGTCTTATTTGATACGACAGAGATCGCTGCATCTTGAATATAAAATCATGGATCAGAATAAAGCTTTAGAAATTTTAAAATCTGGCGCCAATGTTTTTCTTACCGGTTCGGCTGGAACGGGTAAGACTTTTTTATTGAATGAGTTCATCGAATATCTCAAAAAGGAAAAGATACCGGTCGGCGTCACTGCCTCGACCGGGATCGCTTCCACGCATTTAGGCGGCAGGACGATCCATTCTTGGTCGAGCATGGGAATAAAGGATTTTATGAGCGAGAAGGATTTGAAGAAGATCGTTAAGAATGAGGAGAAGAGAGAAAGGATAAAAAGTGCCAAGGTCTTGATCATTGATGAGATATCCATGATCGACGCCGGGCGCTTGGACCTTGTCGATGCGATCTGCCGTTATGTAAAAAATCCCTTTATGCCGTTCGGCGGTCTGCAAGTAGTTATGTGTGGAGATTTTTTTCAGCTGCCGCCGGTAGACCAGGAAAATGAGCCGCGTTTCGCCTATGAGGCCCATTCTTGGAAAGAGGCGAACGTCAAAGTTTGTTATCTAGACAAGCAATATCGCCAGAGCGATTCAGTATTTTGTGGGATTTTAGATAAGATTAGAGAGAATAAGGCCGGAGGCGAAGAGATGAATGTTCTGCGTTCTCGGATGGGGGCCGCTTTCAATGGCCCGATAAAACCGGTTAGGCTCTATACTCATAATATTGATGTCGACGCCGTGAACGAGTGGGAGTTAGACAAGATAGCCGGCGAGCGCAAGGATTATGGTATGAGTTCGCGCGGCCCCAAGGATCTGGTGAATTTTTTGAAAAAGAGTTGTTTGGCCAAAGAAGAGTTGGGCCTAAAGATAGGGGCCTTGGTCATGTTCATTAGGAATAATTTTGACCAAGGCTATGTCAATGGCACTTTAGGTCAAGTCGTTGGCTTCGATGAGAACAGCCGCCCGGTAGTGAGAATTACGTCTGGTTTAGAGATAACGGTCGATCGGACCAGCTGGGTCGTCGAGGAGGATGATCGTATAATAGCGAGTATAAATCAGTTGCCGTTGCGTTTGGCTTGGGCGATCACCGTCCATAAGAGCCAGGGCATGAGCTTGGACGCGGCCGAGATCGATCTGTCGAAGACATTCGAGCGCGGCATGGGCTATGTCGCCTTGTCGCGTGTTCGCGAGCTCTCTGGTATAAAACTTCTCGGAATAAACGATTTGTCCTTAAAGGTCAACGAGAAAGTGGCGTTAAAAGATGTCGAGTTCAAGAAAGAGTCAATATTGCTAGCTGATTCTAACCCATAAGTTTTTTATTTTGTGATTGATCGATCGAAATAAAAAAGCCTTGTGACAATATTGTGTCGCAGGGCTTTTGTTGAAGACGAGTTTTATGACAATTGCTCCAGTAGCCGTATGGTTAAAGCCGAATCTTGGCCGGAGTTATGCTCGGAATTAAGGTCTATCGATTCTTGATAGAGTCTTTTGGCTTTTTCCAGATCCGTTCCCGAGGCGTGATAGGCCTCGGCCTGCCGGAATAAGACCAGTGATTTTAAGATGCCATAGTCCGAGTCTTCAGGAAATTCTTCCATTAATTCGTCCACTATCTTCAGCGATCCTTCAAGGGCTTCTTGAGCCTCATCGAATCTATTCATCATTCGGTAAAGCAAGGCCTTCTCTTCGAGAGCGGTGGCGACGTTCTTTTTGTTGGCGGGCTTGGACATGAATGCCGTTTGACCCTCTATCAGTTTGTCGAAGGTGACTAGTGCCGATGCTGCCATTGGAAAACTGGCTAATAGATTCGCTTGGCCGAGCGATATTCCTGGTTTGTAATATTGCAACGTCCAGTATCTGACTCTGGCTATGGTCTTGTCGTATAGCCTTTGATCGCTTAGTTGTGCCGGAACTCTTCTAAGTAGATACCAACCAGCTGGTATTCCGAAGAGGAAGAGACCAGTTCTTAGAAACATATCCTCCCTTAAATAATTGAATTCGACGCCGGCATATTTTTTCAATATTCCGCTAAAACCGAAGATCGCCGCTCCAACGACAGCTGCCGTCATTAATTTCCTGTTCGATGGATAACGGATGGTCGATTCGAGAAGTCCGAATCGCGCCCATTGGTCGACGATGATCAGATTACAGATGAGCATGCCGATGATAATGATCAATTCGATCATTTTGTCCTCCTTAGGATAGGGTTTGTGAATTAATTCGTATTGTTTAAAGAACGTTCTTTCAGCCTATTAATTTACGTTCTTTTTTGTACGCTGTCAATTTTCTTCATTGTCCGCTTTTATTTGCGGTCGATTCGCTTGTTTGTGGTAATTTTGGAATAATTATATAATTAATTACGTAATTAATTATATAATTTTTATGCCGCGAAGAAACTTGGAAGATAGGAATATTAGGAAATTATCTAAGTCTGGAGGGAATTCCGGGAGTATTTGTGTGACTTTGCCGATCGAGATCGTCCGCGAGCTTGGCTGGAAAGAAAAGCAGAAGGTAGTGGTTAAAAAGCATGGAAAGGGTATTATCATAAGTGATTGGAGTAAATAGCTATTATGGAAAATGATTATTTCAAGGACGGGGCGAGCAACGAGAAGAATAGAATTAAGGATGTCTTTTTGGAAGGCATAGAATCGGAGGATGTGTCTTTCGAATCCTCGGCGCTTGTCGGCGTGACTTTGCTCAATTCGACGATCGTCGATTTTGAACTTATCGATTCTAAACTGGAGAGATGCAATTTTTCTAATACGAAATTGAAAAAGGGGTATTTGAAGGGCGGCATTATGTCAGCTTCGAAGGCGACCGGTCTAGACATTTCCGAGGGTGAGCTTAAGTATATAAAATTCAAAGATTGTAAGATCGATCTGGCTAATTTTTCCTTTGCCCATTTCAAAGAAGTCGAATTCCATAATTGCGTTTTGAGTGGTGCCAGCTTTCAGGGGACCGATTTGAATAAAGTTATTTTTTCCGGCTGCGATCTTACTGATGCCGATTTTTCGCAGTCTAAGATTTATAGTGTCGACTTAAGAGGGTCAAACGTCAACGGCGTCATGATGGACATCAGTAATTTTAAGAATTTGACCGTTGATCCTTTGCAGGCCGTGTATTTCGCCAGTCTTTTAGGGCTTAAGATTAAAGAATAAATATGAAAAAAGGGACTTTTAAGAAAATATTCTTTAAAGGAGTTAAGATATCTGTTGTCGTCTTTATCGTTGTCGTAGTCTTTATTTTTGTTTCCGATAAAATAATCTTAGGCTCCAGCCGAGGATATATTTATCAGGGGAGCGATAGATTACATGATGTACCGAACGCTCAGACTGCTTTAGTCCTTGGTGCCAGAGTCTATCAAAGTGGCGACCTAAGTCCGATCTTCGAGGATCGAGCCAAAGTCGCTTTAGGTTTGTATAGAGAAGGAAAAGTTAAAAAGATCTTAGTGAGCGGTGACCATGGCCAAGAGAATTATGACGAGGTCAATGCGGCCAAGGAGTTCTTTTTGAAGAATAGCGTATCGGCGGAAGATATCTTTTTAGATCACGCCGGCTTCGATACTTATGACAGTTTATATCGCGCGCGCGATGTCTTTAAAGCCGAGTCGCTGATCGTCTGCACGCAGGATTTTCATCTGCCGCGCGCCGTTTTCATTGGCCGCAAATTGGGTCTGGAGACATATGGTGTCAGTGCTGACATGCAGCCTTATGTCGGGCAGAAGTATTTGAATTTTCGCGAGGGCTTGGCCAGGACTAAAGCCATGTTAAATATTATATTTCATTCCCAACCGAAATTCTTGGGCCCGGAAATACCATTGTCCGGCGAAAGTTTCTCTAGCTGGGATTAATTGTCTGTTATGAAAAAAATTATTTTTTTGTCGGCGTTGTTAATCGCTATTGCCTCTCCGGTTTTGGCCACCGAATGTCCTTTTGGTGTCACTAACGATCCGGCCCCTGGTCAGTGTCGTCTTTATACTGATAAGAACGGCAATGATTACTGCGACTACAGCGAGACGGCTAAAGCTCCGGTCAGTAATTCTTCCGAGCAGTCGAATGGCAATATCGTTCGGAGCGGACAAGAGGAGGAGGGTTCTTCGTTGTTGCCGATGACTATATTATTTTTTATTTTACAGGCCGTTTTGATACTTTTTGTTAAGTTAAAGAAGCTGGGGTTGTCGACTTTGAAAAAGATCAATAATTGGTTGCTATTGGCTTCCTTCTTGGTCGTGGCCGTGTCTTCCGCGCCTTTTTTGCTGCGCGACGCCGGCTTGTCGAGCATCTCTGGCTTAAGGGAATGGAGCGAACTCCACACTGTAAGCGGCTGGCTGATGATATTATTCTCTATCGAACATGTCATCAGGCGCTGGTGGTGCTTTAAGGTGTGCGTTATAAAATCTAAATAAAGTGCTTATGAATATTCCTGATTTTTGTAAATCTTGCGGTCTGCCTTTGGTCGATGGAAAATTATCTCATGGCACTAATGTCGACGGATCGAAGAATGATTCTTATTGTGAGTTTTGTTATAAGAACGGAGTTTTGACGACCAAGGACATGAACAAGGAGCAGATTATAGAGCGGTCGACCAGTGTTTATATCGAAAGGTTCGGATGGAAGAATCAAAAGAATGCGAAGAAAGAGGCGGCTAGCAGTTTGAGAATGGCGACAGAAATGGCGGGAAGCGGTCGAAAGATTGGCCCATTAAGCATGAAGATCAAGTTGTTGTTGCTGGCTTTTTTTGCGGGTGCTTTATTGTTTTCAAAG
The DNA here is from genome assembly GCA_964547855.1 of uncultured Gammaproteobacteria bacterium. Classification (GTDB taxonomy): domain Bacteria; phylum Patescibacteriota; class Patescibacteriia; order Patescibacteriales; family WJLG01; genus JBAZHE01. The sequence goes on from CAZJPG010000019.1 coordinate 13,594, forward strand.
GTAATCGCCGCTTGGTTGCGTTAATGATCTTTTGTGTTCCCTTATGAGAAGTGGCGTGGATCATTTTAAAAATAAATTCAATATATGAAAAAAACAATTATCATTGTCGTGCTCATCGTCGCAGTTGCGTTATTGTTCATGTTTTACATGGGGATGTTTCAAAAGATTGATATAGTCAAAGAAAAGAAGGGTCCTTATACTATCGCTTATGTTGAATATGTCGGCCCATATTCCGGAGTGGCTAAGCCTATGAAAGAACTTGATGATAAGATGCGTGCTGCCGGTTTTAGTTCGACGGACGGGATCGGTATCTATTATAGTGATCCGAAGACGACGCCAGAGAATGAGCTCAAAAGCGATGTCGGTTCGATCATAACCATTGAAGATATGGGAAAGATCGAGGCTAATCGCGACAAAATAAAATTTAAGACTTTGGAAGAAGGTGAGTATTATGTGGCTGAGTTTCCGATCCGTAATATGCTTTCTTATGTTTTTGGTGCTATGAAAGTTTGGCCGGCGTTCTCAAAATATTTGGAAGACAATGGTTTGAAGGCTGGCGGACCTGGTATAGAGGTCTATGACATGAAAGCAAAGAAGATCTATTTTCTGATGATGGCCAATGACAATACTGATTCCGAGTCTAATGCGGCCGATAAGAAGTCGACTTCGACATCAGTGGCTAAGGAGTACATAGAAGGCGTGGATTATTCGCTCGATTATCCTGAGGATTATTTCGTCGAGAATCCTAAAGTGAATGAAGTGGCTTGCGATTTTGCGGCTAAGTGTCCTTGCGCCGTCGAGCCTGGTTATGAAGACGTGGCGGATTTTTGCCAGCGCATCGCCGTTCCAGCCAGAGAAGGTGATATGTGTTTGCAAAAATGGTCAGAGGGTGCCGCTGGCAGTATTTATACTACTTATCTTTATACTAAGCCTTTACCCAATTCTAGTGATCGTTGCGTCGTTTTGAGGTTGGTAAAAAGAACTGTGAATTCTTGCACGGTCTATGATGGTAATGACCCTGCTGTTAAGAATTGTGAAGCTGAAAATGAAATGGTGCCAGTCATGATCGATCAGGTGGTTTCGTCTTGGAAATTGTTGTATTCTCCGGTATTGGAATAATTTTGAAAGATCATATCTTTTGTCCCGCACCAGCTTTGGTTGGTGCGGTTTTTGTTTTAGCTTGACTTTTTTTATGTTTTAGGTCATTATTATGGTGTTCTTTTAAAACGAAAAACTTTTCAAAAGGGGGATGAAATGGCTGAAGAAGTTGGCCCCACAATTAAAATCGACGAACTCAAGGTTCGTTTGGCCGATTATGTCGAAAAGGAATTCCCTGGAACTTTGTCTCGGGAAGAGGTGTTTGAGGGTGCGGAGTTGGCACTTTCCATGATACGAGCCGCTAAAGCCGATTTTTTGGATAAATTTTTGGTCAATTGGCGCGGTTGCGAGCTTCTTATGCTTTTGCAATTCAGAATAGCGTCGAAGCTTGGAGGGCTTGATCATTTTATTCCTGTCGGAGAAAAACTCATTAAAGATAGGTATTTGATCTTTGGCGAGGAGCTGACGAGAGCGGCCGATGAAAGCGCTCAGAACGGTGAATATCACGAATGGTATTTTAATGTCAGGTATCGGATGTATCGCAACGGCGTTTGGCCGATACCCCGTCGATAAACTAATAATCATAAAAAGGAGTTGTCATGAGTGAAGTAGAAGTGTTGTTTTCGCTGGGCCTCTTGTTCGCATGTTCTTTTTTCTTGCCGATGGTCAACATTATCCTTGGCAGAAAGGCGCGAATGCCGATCCTGGATTTTACTGCATATTTTCTTATTTCTGCTGCCATGTTCATCATTAGTTTTTTTATCGTTCTGCCAAAAGATGGACCGGCGATGCTGCACATGTCGGTAATCTTTGCCCTTACAAGATGGGCCGCTCCGATATTGGCATTGGCATGCTTATCGGTCGTTATCCATGAATTGATCGCCTCTGCCAGGAAGTTACGGCAAAAGGATTATGAGGCTTTGGGCGACTATCCGATCCCGACCGAGTAGTGAAAAGTTTTTTGTTCAAATTCGTCAGCGACAAGTTCGCTGGCGTTTTTTATTTTTAGCAATTTAAAAACCACCAAAGCGCTTTCGCGTTTTTGGTGGTTTGTCTTTTAAGACTTCTTAAGGTAATTGACCATTGAAACGATGTCTTTGATCGGGGCCATAGGTCCGATTCCGACTCCGCCACAGGCCAAATTGCCTTTGACCGGATAGACGATCCCATGTTTTTTAAAGCGATTCGGCAATGATTTTAAGTGTTCGGAAATTATGGGGTCTTCCCACATTTCCGTGTTCATTGCCGGGGCCAATACCATTGGTTTTGTCTTGATCCATGCGCGAGCGATGCAACACAGGAAATTGTCGCAGATGCCGTTGGCGATCTTGGCTAAGGTGTTGGCCGTAAGCGGAGCGATTAATAGGAGGTCAGCCCATTCACGGAAATCGATGTGTTGGACGGGGTCTTTTTTGTGATATCCACTTTCCGGCCATTCGTCCTTGTCTCGAAAAACTTGGACTTTGGCTGTTCCTTCAGAGGTTGGAACCTCTAAATCATCTTTAGTGCCTTCGGGCAAAAAATACAATCCAGGTGTAGTGGCGACGATTCTTACTTCGTGTCCAGCGTCGATCAGGGCGCCAGCCATTTTTGGCGTTAGAATTCCAGCCACACTGCCGGTGACTCCAAGAATAACGTTCATGATTCTATCTCCTCCCTTATTGCTCTTGGCAGGTATGCGCGTTTGACCGGTATGACCGATTTTTCGGTTCTGATCTCAGCCCGGTAATTTGACCATTCCAGGCAGTTGGCGACGATCATGTCGGCCTGGCTGTCGATTCTGCTTTTGTCGGCGATAGCTCTTAATTCGTTGTCAGTAATACCGACTTGCAGTTTGAATTTTACCAAGTAGCCTTTAAATCCCCACTCCTTTCGGATCTTGTCGATGATCTTTTCCGTTGGCGCCAGCCGCAAGAAAAGCTCCTTGTGTTCGGAAGACATTTTTTTTGTGTTATCGACCACTTGAAGCTTTCCTTTTTTATCCTGGAAGAATACGCCGTTAACATAGTAATCGCTGACCGCAGCCGAGTGAATGATGATGTCGTAGTTTCCCGTGGTTACTTCTTTTTGCATCGCGGAATACAGGTCGTCGTATGTTCTGTAACGGATGACGGGCAAATCGGTTTTTTTCTGAACCAGGTCGGGATTGGAGGTTAGTAATACTACATTATATCCCGATTCATAGAAATGCTCGGCGATCTTGGTCCCTGTCCGGCCCTTAAAGATATTTGTTATCGCCCGGACTTGGTCGATCGGTACGGTCGTCGCTCCGGCGGTCACTAGGACCTTCATTTTTTTCTTCATGATCTTCCCTTCTTTGAACGTGGCAGAAGTTTCTGAGCATTGCCCATAAGAAGCATTCTTTCCACTTCGGATTTTAGGTTCAGTGATCTAGCTATTTCAAGAGTGTCTTGATATGACTGGATCGGAAAGTCCGTGGCGAACATAATTCGTTCCGGACCGCCATTTAGTTTTAGGAATTCTTTTATTTCTCCGACGATGTATCGTCGATATTCTGGCGTGTCTTCATCGCTGCCGGAGACGAATTGTCCGGAGATATCGGTGAAGATATTCGGACATTCAGTCATTGCTTGGCGCATTTCGGAAAAATACGGATTGGCCAAATGACAACCGATGAAATTGACGTTCGGGAATTTGCGCGCGACACAAGATAGTTGTTCTGGTCTTGAAAGATCAAAACGATCATCGAGCGGGCAAATACTTTTTTCGCAGCGTGATTCTCCTTTTTCTCTCGAATCTTTCGGGCAGCAATGATGCAGCTCGCCTAAATGAACGGCCACTGGCAAAGAGAATTCCTGCGCTAACTCGTATACCGGATCGAATCTGACGTCTGACAATATGATGTCTTGATATCCCGGATAAAGTTTAATGCCCTCGATCCATCCTAATTTAGCCATCGATCTTAATTCTAAGATTCCGGCGGCCAGATTAAGATCTTCCAGATTTATACTGCCAAAACAACCGAACAAATCCATGCCGTCTATTCTGTTGAATAGATCTAAATTATTAAGTCCAGTTCCCTTGAGAGGGAAATAAGTGGCCATTAAATATATTCGGCCGATATCGTATTTTCTTGCCAAACGTTTCAGCTCGGCGATGCTGGCATCTTTAGTATGCAGATTCCAGAGATTGTGGTTCGAAGTATGGACATGAATGTCTATTACCACTTTTTTTGGTCCTTTCTTTGAAGTTTTTATTGTTAATGAGCGAACGTTTTATTATACTTATTTTAGCTATTTTGTCAAGCGTAATAATGTTTTTGGGATTTAAAAAACGGCTTTGTTATAGCCGTCTTTTTTGTTTTTATCACCACGTTAATTGTTGTGGTTGTTTTTCGGTTACGATCAGAAAGATCAACATGCAAAGGAAACACAACCCTACTCCGGCAAAACTCATGACGATGAACCCGGCCAGAGTTAGCAATCCTGATAACCAGTTGAAGCTGTTATAGGAATAAACATTCCAAACAAGCATCATGGGGATGGCGCTGATCAGGAAGGCTATGGCCGAATGCATGGTATCGTCGCTTTGTTTGACGTTGAAAATGATCGTCGCCAATAAATAGACGACGCCAACGACCAGGCCGACAGAAATATCGAGCAGTATGTCGGGATGTATCCATTCCAGTAAAAAAGGTCTATCCCAGACCCTGGCCACTATGGTCATTAGGGTGCCAAAAATGAAAGCCGTGGCCGCGGGGATGACAAAAGGCATTATCGGCCTCCACTTGCTCGCATCTTCTGTTAAGAGATGCTTAGTTTTTTCCTCCAATTTTTTCTCCTTTGTTGAAAATGTACGAAGTTCAAGTTCTTATAAAATATTGTTTTTTTGGCCATTTGTCAATAATGAGTGCTTTTATTAAGTGGTTATGTTATGGCCGAATTTCAATATTTTTAGGTAAGACTTGCTAATATTGGTTGTTTAGTCTATAATCCTTATGGCTCAATAATTTTTAAGGAGGCTCTATATGAAATTAGTATTCGCCAGCCATAATGATGGCAAAATCAACGAAATGAGAAAAATCTTACAAGGCTTATCTTGGGAGATTTTGAGCGCTAAAGAGGCTGGTGTTATGGAGGACCCGGTGGAAGACCAAGATACTTTTACCGGCAACGCTTTGCTTAAGGCCAGATTTGTGGCCAAGCGGACCGGAGAATGGACAGTGGCCGACGATTCTGGATTATGCGTTTTGGCCTTAGACGGAGCTCCGGGAGTCTTTTCTGCTCGTTGGGCCGGTGAGAATGCGACTGGCGAGGAAAAAGCGGAGAAGGTTTTGCGTGAGCTTGGTGATCTGGCGGACGAGAAGCGCGGTGCTTATTTCGAGACCGCCTTGGCTTTGATCTCTCCTGATGGAGAGGAACGGATATTCACTGGTCGCATCAATGGCAAAATAACCAGGGAGCGTCAGCAAGAATTGGTGTCCAGACCCAAGTTGCCTTATGATGTCGTTTTTAAGCCGGAAGGATTCGATAAGACTTTCAGCCAGATGACGGACGAAGAGAAGAATTCTTTGAGTCCGCGCGGACAAGCCTTTCGAGCTTTAAAGGAGTTTCTATCCAATGTAGGAAATTCCGATCGATGATCTTTCAATAAACGACGACCGCCGGCTTTTTAGGCCAGCGGTCGTTTTTTATTTCTTACTTGAGAATTTTATATCTTTGGTCTTGAATCCTGTATTTTTTTCACTAACTCATCGAATGACATCTCGATGGTCTCGCGATTGCCGCCTTCGCGCACGGCTAGTTTATCGGAGGCCATTTCTTTGTCGCCGACGACGAGGATGAAAGGAATCTTTTCGTTGACGGCTTTGCGGGTTTTGTTGCCGACGGTCTCGGCGCTATCGTCGACCTCGACTCTTATTCCTTGAGATGAGAATTTAGTGCTTAAGTCGCGGGCGAACTCGACATGACCTTCTCCTACCGGCAATATCTTGACTTGAACAGGTGAAAGCCAAATCGGAAAAGAGCCGCCAAAGTGTTCGGTCAACATGCCGGTCATTCTCTCGAACGATCCAAAGACGGCGGCGTGGATCATGACTGGAACTTTAGCTTGGCCATCCGAGGCGATATATTCGCAGCCGAAGCGTCCCGGCATCTGGAAGTCCAGCTGAATGGTCGCCACCTGCCAAGAACGACCCAAGGCGTCTTCGATGTTGACATCGATCTTCGGTCCATAGAAAGCACCATCTTTTTCTTTTAATCCATATTGGATATTTTTTCCATCAAGGGCTTCTTTCAAATCTTTTTCCGCATTCTCCCAATCTTTAAGATCTCCGATGTAATCATCTGGACGAGTGGAGAGGAAGAACTTCGGCTCAAGTCCGACGATGCCGTAATATTCGAAGACCAGATCAAGAAGGTTCATGATCTCGTCTTTTATCTGTCCCTCTGTCAGTAGTATATGGGAATCGTCTTGAGTGATCTCGCGTACGCGGAATAAGCCATTGAGCTGTCCGGACTTTTCGTTCCTGAAGACGCGGCCGATCTCTGTATAGCGAATCGGTAGATCGCGGTAGGAGCGCATCTTGGTCTGATATATTTTAATGTTGAATGGACAGTCCATAGGTTTTACGCAGTACTGCTCGCCATCGACATCGAGTGAGAACATGTCGTCTTTGTAATGCTCCCAATGACCGGACGTGTGCCACATTCCCACCTTGGCCATGACCGGAGTTTTGATCTCGGTGAAGCCGTGTTTTTTACGCAGAGCCTTGCCTAATGCCTCTAACTCGTTCCAAAGGATCATTCCCTTAGGATGCCAAAAGACGAAACCCGGGGCCTCTTCGTGAAAAGAGAAAAGGTCGAGTTCGCGGCCGAGTTTTTTGTGATCGCGCTTTTCCGCTTCTTCGCGATTTTTTATATAAGTATCCAATTCTTCACGGGTAGAGAAAGCCAAGGCATAGATACGAGTGAGCATCTTGCGCTTCTCGTCTCCTTTCCAATAGGCACCGGCGAGCTTGTCTAGTTTGAAGCCGTCAGCATTGATTTGATTAGTGTTCTCTATGTGCGGCCCTTTGCAGAGGTCGGTGAAGTCGCCAACGGTATAATATGAGACCTTGGTCTCGCCAGCCGCCTTCAAATCTTCAATCAATTCTTTTTTGTATAACTGTCCATTTTTATCTTCTTTGGTTATGGCCTCGTCGACGGACATATCGATGTGGTCGAATTTTTGGTTTTGTTTCAAGATGTGCTTAGCCTTCTTTTCTATTTCCTTGAGGTTCTCGTCGCTGATCTTGGTGTCGCCGAAATCAAAATCATAATAGAAGCCAGTGTCGATGGCTGGCCCGATGGCGAATTTCACATCAGGATAAAGCTCCTTCACCGCCGCCGCCAAAACATGCGACAGCGAATGACGAACGATCTCGATTGGTTGTTTTTCGTTAGACATATATTTTTCTTTTTATAAGTCAATTAATAAAAAAACCTCGTCTCAATGCGCCAAAAGATTGGCTCACTGGGACGAGGTCGTTTTCGCGATCCCGCGGTTCCACCCGGTTTCCCTTTCAATATATATTGGAAGGGCTCTTTTTTTAACGGCTTAGCTCTTCTTGAAAAGAGGAATTAACCCGCGCTTGGTAGGCGCGGCAATCGCCGTTTCTTATATCGTTAATATTAGCACTATGCGGTTTTTTGTCAAATAAAGCCCCCTTCAAAGTTTTTGACATTGAAGGGGGAGAGGCTCTATCGAGTCTCGAAGGTACGATGGAATCTTGAGGCGAAGGTCAGGCCGATGACCAGAGCACAGATTCCAAGTAGGACCAAGAAAGACGTTAAGGACGACTTCGCTAAATACCAACTAGTTAAGGCTAGCCCTATGGCTTGCCCGATACTGGTGACAGAAGACTGGATCGACATTACTGTAGCTCGCGTCTTAGAACATATGTGATCATGCATTAAATGTTCGATGAACGGTTTTTGATATCCGCGCACGAAGTTTTGCATCATCACTAGAAAGGCGAATGGCGCTATGGGCCACATGCCCATGGCAATGATCGGCAGGCCAAGTAAGGCCACCATCACGACCGCGGACATCACACTGCCTAGTCTCTTGTGAATGTTGTCAGCGAAGAAGCTCGATGAAGCGGCGATGATGTTCAAAAAGAAAAATATCACTCCGAACATCGGCAGCGGTAGTTTGACCAATTCGAAGTAAGGGTTGTAAGTGAAGAACCAAAGCTTTGAAGTTGTCGCCAGAACAGCAGAGAAGAATATGAGCCATCTGACCTTCGGGTTTTTTATGAAGATCGAAAAAGAATCTTTAGCTATTTTTAGGTGCTCCCTAAAATCATATTTTTTCTTGCGTTCGACGACTGGCGGCTCGAAGAAAAACGATACGACAACGCAGCTTATTATCACTGTCGATAGTCCTAGTATCGCCGGAAGGCGCAGGTTGATGTCGGCCAAGAATCCACCGATCAGCGAAGTTATCGCCATCAAGAAAAATCTGTATGACACTGCCTTGCCTTGGATCTTCTTGTATTCCTTTTCGCGCCCCAAGACCTTTAATGTGTCGTAGAGCATCGAGGAGTCGGCCCCGGAGATGAGCGAGAAGCCGATGGCCCAAAGGATGTTCCCGGTCCAAGCCATTAAGGGACAAGTGGCGAAAGCGAAGAATGCTGTGTCGGCCACTAAAAAAAGCGATCCGATGAAGATAGTTCTTTTTCTTCCCAGAAGGTCGGCCAATGCGCCGGTCGGTATTTCGAACACCATTAGCATGGCTATGACCACGCTTTCCATGAAGAAAATTTCCGGCAGACTCATCCTTGCCATCTTGTTGAGGAAGAGGATGACTATCGGTCCCCAGAAGATCGGCTCACGACAGGTTTCGAAGATTTGGTAGAGTTTTAAATTCCTCTCCAGTAGATGTTTGTCCATAATAGGACTCCTTTCTTTAAAAATATTTTGTAATGAACGTTATCCAAACAAAAAACTCGGCCTTCTTTGTCTGGCCGAGATGGTCTTATTTCTAGTCCCTTCTTAATAATATATATTAGATGAAGGATTGACTTAACACAGCCTCGGTCGGACAAAGACAAGCTCCGTTGATATAACCAACGGTCGAATTGCCCTTCGGGGACATGTGATTAAGTTGTAATCTTAAAGCTAACATAAAATTATTATCTTTAAATAGTGTATTATATTTTTCGTTTTTTGTCAAGTAAAAAAGGTAATGTGCACACACATATTGCACTTTTTGCTAATCTAGGGGCATATGTCAAA
>CAZJPG010000020.1:0-20178 GCA_964547855.1 uncultured Gammaproteobacteria bacterium
GCTCACATTGTAGGAGCGAGTGGAGAAAGTGTCAAAATTGCGGGGTACCTGCCAGTACCAGTCGGGGAATCATGGGCGGTTTACTTCTCAAGACCCGATGGTAAAAAATATGGCTGGTAATTTGAGCCAATACGGCAAGAAATTATCCAATATTTTGGTTGATCCGCAAGAGTTAAATAGCTACAGTTATGTAACCAATAACCCTCTGAGATATTTTGATCCGTTTGGTCTTTCAGGAGAGATGACGATATACCCAGAGGCTACTGGAATAGATTTTTCCAAAGAAATTATTGACGGTCACTCCTGGATTACTTAGTTTTGGGGTCAGGTCTTGTATCTTGAATTTAATCCTGATATGATTTAAGTATAAAATAATTGATTAGTTAGATTTAAGTCTCATGTCCAGGCCATTACGAATCCAATATCCAGGTGCCATGTATCACATTACCTCCAGGGGCAATGGCGGAAACAGGATTTTCCAAGACGACGGTGATTATTTGTTGTTTTTGGAAGAGTTGAAAAAGGTTATGGAGGACTATAACTGGATTTCATATGCCTATTGTTTGATGCCCAATCATTACCATTTGTTCATAAAAACAGTTGACCCCAATCTATCGATAGGGATGAGGCAGTTGAATGGTGATTATACCCAAAAATATAATATTCGCCATAAACAATTTGGGCATATATTCCAAGGCAGATTTAAATCAATTTTGGTTGAAGATGCTGGCTACCAAGGCGTGCTAGTCAGGTATATTACTCTTAATCCTGTTAAGGCTAAATTGGTTAGATCTCCAATGGATTGGCCGTGGTCTAGCCATAAGGAAATAATGGGACTTAAAAAAGAAAGCGGTTGCGTCCATGTAGACGAGACGCTTTCTTTTTTTCATGACAATAAAGCTCTGGCTAAAAAAGAATACAATGGCTATCTTCATGAGAAGATAGATGATAAAGAAGTTTGGAATGACTTGCGCTCGGGATTAATACTCGGGTCATTGCAGTTTGCCAGGGAAGTGGTTGAAAGATATGGCAATAAAGAATCAAGGGAAAACGTAAAAAAAGAGCGTTTTGCTGGTCGGCCAGCCCTGAAAGAAATTTTTAAAGGTAAAAAAGAAATAGTAGATAGAAATTATCTAATCCATGAATCATTCAAGAAATATGGATATACCCAAACTGAAATAGGAGAGTATTTGAATTTACATTATTCAACTGTAAGTAGAATAGTGGAAAAATTATCAAATAATAAAAATGAAAAGTAAATTCAAAAAACAAGACCTGACCCTAATACAAAAACAAGACCTGACCCTAATACTAAAGTAATACTAAAGTTTGCAAGATATTCAAATAAAAAAAGTTCCGTCCGGTAAAGGCGGAATTTTTTTAAAGTTTTAGGCTAATAGTTGAGTGAATTCTATTTAGAGAGAAAATAGATGTTGCTTGTCCAAGTCACAACTATGTTGTCTTGCTCGGTTTTTATTATTTTGAGGCCAAGCGGGGTGGTGATTTTTTTGACTTCATCCGGGGTCATTCCATGGATGTCCATGTGCATTTTTTTATTCTTTTTAGTTCTGTAGGCATCTAATACAAAAAAAGGCACTAAGTTTTTAATGATATTTTTGATTCTTTCGAAAAAATCATTTTTTCCATCAAGGCGAGTCCCTGCCACCTGAAAGACTAGTATGCCCCCATTGTTCAATATTCTGGAAAATTCTTCTATGTATTTTACGGCACACTTTCTCTTCATGTGTTGCAATGTTATGTTGGAATATATCAAGTCGAAATAGTCGTTCGGAAAAATGCCTAAGTCATTTTTTTCGTTGGCATGATAATGTACGTTAGGCGCTGCGCTGTGTTTATTGGCCAAATCTATCATTACTTTTGAAACGTCTACCCCGTGGACATCTTCAAAAAGTCCGGACAGCGGCTGTGTTAATCGGCCTATGCCGCAACCAAAATCGAGTGCTCTTCCGTTTTTTAGTTCCGGCTTCAGTTCTTTTATCTTCTGCATCAGATTATTAATCTCTTTCCTTCCAGTCTCTTTGAATTCTTCTAAATTCCACTTATTTCCTCTTTTTTCTTCGATTCCTAGAATTGACCAAAGGGGGTCATTTTCGGCAAACTGGTTCCATTTGTTCTTTAATGCTCCAAAGTAAAAAACAGGCAAACTCTTATTTTGTTTCATAGATTAGACAAAACTAAAGGCATTATTTTAAAATTAGCCTAGATTAATTATAGGGCATTATTTTGTGAATGTAAATGTGGAAGTTTACTATCTTGTCTTTGATCGTTTAAAATTCAAATAGACTTTTTTATAAATAATGGTTAATATTGAAATATGATTAATTTATATAAAAATATGAAAAAAGCATTTTGCAATTTAAGGTTTTTTGCTGGCGTTTTTTTTATTTCATTTTTCGTGCCAACCTTTATGGTTGGTTTTTTGTTGTTCTCAAGACCAACTATGACATTGGCGTCGGAATATGATGAGTTGGTTCTTCATATGGACGAGGTTCGTGATGCTGTGTTAGTAGATTCTTCCGGCAAAGGTAATAATTTTCTATGGTACTACGATTCTTATAGCGGTGGAAGCCAATACCCAATTCGTTGTCAAGGAAAATTCGATGTTGGTTTGAAGTTTGATGGTAGCGGAGTGTGGGCAGGTGGCGTGTTGGCAAGTCCAATTTCAATCGCTAATGGATTTTCTGGAGGGTTTTGGTTGAAAACGTCTGTAGAATCCAATGATTCAAAGGATGCTTTTTGGTTTTCATCCAATTCTTACGGGAGCGATCCCGGTAATGGAATTGTAATTTCTTTGATTTCAGGCAAGATGCAGCTTACAAGCAGAAACGGAAATGACTGGGTTAATATTTCCTCCGACACTGCAGTGAATGACGATGCTTGGCATTTTATATCCTTTTCTTATTCCAATGGCTCTGATGAGTTGACCTTGTATGTTGATGGGAAAGAGCAGAAGAGTGCAATTAGACCGATCGATTTAACCGTTATTAATCGAGCTGTGCTGTCTCAAAGATTTTTGCCATGGGCAGATGTTTCTCATGATTTTAATGGGTCAATGGATGATGTTTGGCTCCGATCAAGTCCAGCTTCTTCTGAAGAGATGAGTGCTATTTATTTTTCCGGCCAGCCATATGAGTCGGAGATAGTTACTCCGTCATCGACTGAATTAATGCTCCAATCATATTATCGTTTTGACGAAAGTGGGGTGGATGAAGTTGTGAGTGGTCGCGACCTTGCGTGGGGCTATAACGTTTATGGCGGTGGAGAGGCAAATCCTCGTTATGTTTCAGGAAGATTCTCTTCGGCGGTCAATTTTAAGAAGGTTGATGATGTTTTTGATCAGCCACGGACGAATTTGATGGATTATTCGAGCGGACTGAGTATTGGGTCTTGGGTCAGGGCTACCGATTCAAGTGATCCAGGGGCGCGTTTGGTTTGGTTTGGTTGGGAAATAGGAAGATATGAAATTCCAGCATCCCACATTGGCATAGAGGAAAATCGTGGTTTTGCGAGAGTTGTGGCTGAAAGTGATGGACATTGGTTTTATGTAGACTCAATCAATCCTATTAATGATGGGCAGTGGCATTATATAGTTGGCGTTTTTGACCCACGATCATACAGTCATTCGATGAAATTATTTGTGGATGGAGTTTTTCAGGGCGAGTCATTTTTTATTTCACCAAAAACACCACCAGAGATGGTTAGAATTGGTTATCGAGAAAATTATTATTGTGGTTCTGTTTGTAATTTTTCCGGCGATATTGACGACATGTTCTTCGTCTCAGGTGTTATGAGCGATGATGAGGTGTTGAGAATGTATTCTGCTGATAAGCCATATGGTGAAATCGGTCAAAGTGAAAAAATTAAGGTCGCAGTTGTTTTGGCTGAGACCAAGGACATTAAGCATTTGTCGACACCAATTACCGCTCAGCCGTGCAAATTAATCCCCGAAAAAACCTATCAGAATGGCCACGACAAAGAGTATTACGAAGACCTTCTTTATTGCGTTAAGGATTATCATTGTGAGAATTCCTTTGGAAAGATGAACGAGCAGGGGGAGTGCGTGGGAGGTTTGGTGGATTTGGAGTTCGATATTTATGATAATGAAGACGAGTGGTATCAAGTTGATAAAAATGAGGAAGAATATGTCGGCAATAGTGGTCTTAGGGAGTTTTTAAATAATGTGTTTTCTGTAGTAACGTTTACAGATTTAAGGGGTGAAAGAGCGCATGATGTGCTTTTTGCTGTTCATTCTGGTTATTCATCTCAGGTTGATAAAGAAAAAACTTTAAAGACAGCCGTCACTAGGCAAAAAGAGGTGGTGATCGCAGAGAATGACGGGATATATTTTTGGGTACACGAGATATCCCATGTCTTGGGGGATTTATTGATTGCCGAGCCAAACAAAACTTTTTTACCGGATTTGTATGGCAGAGAAGGAAATGTCGATGGTTGGGATGTTATGGGTAAAGCGGATTTATATACTAACTTTAACAATCCACCGTTATTATCTTCTTATTTAAAAGAATTTTTAGGGTGGAATGGTTACGAAGTTTGTGCTAAGTCGGATTATGGAACTTACTGGATAGACTCCTTGGAACAATACGATAGACAAAGTAAAATTTTTAGATATAACTTAGAGGATAGTAAGAATGAAAACGTCTCCAAATATTATATTTTTGAGGCCAGAAATAAATCCCTTGGCAATTGGGATTCGGCATTGCCAAATGATAAGGCGTTGTTGTTGTACTATGTAGATGAAAAAGGAACTGAAAAGTATGGATATGACGAAAAAGGTGCCCCTTTTAGTTACGATAGGCACATGGGTATTCCTGGAAATGGAGATATTATAGAGGGAGCGATTAATAATGGTGTTTTTAAGCCTGGTACTGATCATGAATTTTTAGATTTTGAAAATTTATTAAGGATAGGAGTAGGCAATGACAGGTTTTACGATGGCAAATATCAAATCGAAGCTCGGATAGAAGATTTTAATCCTAATTTCGTACAAACTGCTTATTATGGTGTAATTTTTAATACCGATAACACCCTAAGGTCTTTGCTAAAAAAATCATTGGAATTTTTCGATGCCGACAATAAAATCGATGGTGATTATAGTTATATCTTTGGAGAGAATGGCTTGCTAAAGGATTCAAAAAAGATAATTATCGCGCTGAGAGTGGGGTATTTTGTTGGAGCCTTAATATCTATTATTACGATCTTTATTTTCGCCATTATTTATTTTAAGCTTCAAAAGAAAAAAAAGCCTAATTGGTTTTTTAGAGTAAGCATATTGATTCCAGTGACAATTTTTTCTTTACTGGCTTTGAATATGATTTTATTGTTGTCGATTTCCTTTGGTGTTAGGAGCGATAATGAAATGAAAAAGTATCCTAATATGCTAAATTTTATTTTTAGAGCACCGTCGTTAGATAATGTTTTAGAGCCAGATCTGGATCTTCATCTTTATTGCGATGACGGACGCCATGTGGGGGTTAATTATGAAACAGGTGAATACGAAATTGACATACCAGAAGCAGAAACAATTGGCGATGGTCAAGGTTCGAGGGAGTGGATATTTATCCCAGAAGAGTACAGAAATCAGTGTCATTTCGTGGTCTCTTCTTATGATGATAAAAAGTTTTTAGAGGCTAACCCTGACGTGGCCGGGGAATTAGGCGGTGATGTTGATGAAAAATATAAAATATATGCTCGTCGTATAGATCCGAATTCTGGTATATATACTTCTGAGGAATTGACTGGTGAAATTGCTCCTGGGGTAATGATTGAACATAAAGTATCTGGTAGTGATAATATTGAGATATTTAACGCAGAAGCGTTTGATATGAGCAATCCGACCACAACCATTTCTGTCTCCGGCCAGCTCGGAGGCAGCGGATATTATGTGTCTCCGGTCGAGATCGAATTGTCCGGCAATGATGGTCTTGACGGTTCCGGCATCCTCAAAACCGAATATAGTCTGGATGGCGGCGAGACTTGGCTAGAATATGCCAACAAGATCGTTTTGTTCATCGACGGAGTGTATGCTCTTACATATCGCTCTGTGGATAAGGCTGGGAACAAGGAGGAGATGAAAGAGGTGATGATCAAAATAGACCAGACCGCTCCGGACATAACGATGATCATGCCCCAAGACGGACAGGAAGTGGGTCATGATGCCAAATTGAATGTCGAGTATCTGGCCGATGATTCCGTATCTGGGCTCCAAGACGGTTCGGAAGTCATATATTTCGACGGCCAGACGATCGATTCGAATGAAATCGACCTGTTCAAGGAGCCAATCGGCCAGCACAAGGTCAAGGTCGCTGTTCGTGACCAGGCCGGAAACTTGGCCGAAAAGGAAGTTTCATTCGAAATCATTACGACCATCGCTGGAACCATTTCCGACATAACCCGCGCCAATTCGGAGGGGTATCTGAATCAGAAGGCCAAGGACGCTTTGGTCGCTGACCTGAATGACATACAACGATATCTGGACAAGAACGCCGAAAGGGAGGAGAAGAGGCAGGACGTCGAAGACGGCATCATGGCAAATTGCGTCGCCAAAAAAGGCCAGGCCTGGTGCGACGAGAAACTTGGCGACGTCTTCGAAAAGATCGACTATCATCTGACCGTTGTCCAGAAGAAATTATTACTGGTTAAATACAAGCTAATCCTCAAAAAATTGGAACTTTATGAGAAATTAGGCTGGATGACAGAGGTTGGGGGTGGTGTGTTAAGTGGTGATATCGAGTATTTGATGAATTTTTAGATCGCTCGATTGTATTCATTGAAGTTGTAGTTATTTCTGACAACACAGTCTCCAGTCAAGGGAGAGACAGTTGATTTTAGTTGTTTTTTTAGTTATGCTAATGATATCTAATAATTAAAATATTTTATGGCTAAAAGATTAAGCGCCTTCGGTAGAAAACCAGCTTCTAAATCTCATAAGACCGCAAAGCGTTTGGCGATCAAGAAGGAGATGTTGGCAAAAAAGGCGGCTAAAAAGAAGAAATAATCTCTCCATTAAAAACTTCCCTCGGAAAAGAGAAGTTTTTTTGTTGCTTCGATTTTAGAGATATTTTGCCTCGCCACAGTTCCCTGCTATGGGACTGTGGTTTTATTTTTCGTTTAACTGATAAACAATCTCTTCATGAGGTTGGTTGTTTTCTGTTTTTGTTGTAAAATATTAATCTAAGGTAATCACTTCATAAGCATGAAGAAAATAAACATAAAGATCAACGGTAAAGCCTATAAGGCCGACGAAGGGCAGACAGTCTTGGATGTCGCAAAAAAGAACGGAATCGATATTCCGCATCTTTGTGTGCATCCAGATTTTCCTGTCAAAGGTAATTGCCGTGTTTGTTGCGTCGAGATAAAAGGTGCCAAGAGATTGATGCCGTCTTGTGCTACTAAGGTGTATGAAGGCTTGGAAGTAAAGACTGAAACTGAACGCGTAAAAAAATCGCGTTATATGAATTTAGAGTTGATCTTTGCGGAGCATGTCGAGAAATGCGCGACTTGTCCTTGGCGCTTCGAATGTCCCTTACTTGATGCCGTTAAGAAATATAATTTGAAATTGACTCGTTTTCGCGATCGCAAGGCTGTGCGCAAGACATATAAATTCCATAATGCCGTAGAGATCGATGGCTCGCAGTGTATCGATTGTGGTAATTGCGTCGATGCTTGTTCTCTCTTGCAGGATATAGACTATCTTAAATTTTCCGGCAAGGGCCATAGACAGGAAATAACTCCACGATCAAAGGAAGGATTTAAATGTATACTTTGCGGTCAATGCACTATCCATTGCCCGGTTTCAGCCGCTCAAGAGCAATATGAGGTCGATAAGGTCGAAAAGATGCTTAAAGACAAAAGGGAAAGCGGCAAAATATTGATCGCTCAATTCGCTCCATCGGTCCGCGTGGCCATTGGTGAGGATTTTGGCTTGCCCTATGGTAAGGATGCGACCGGTAAGATAACGGCTTCTTTGCGCAAGATGGGCTTTGATTATGTCTTTGATGTGAATTTTGGTGCCGATTTCACGACTATTGTCGAAGCCAAAGAGCTTTTGGAGCGTTTAGGGCAGAAACGTCCGAAGTTGCCGATGTTCACGTCTTGCTGTCCTGGTTGGGTGAATTATGTGGAGTTATATCGTCCGGACTTGATACCGAATTTGACTACGTCCCGTTCTCCACATATGCATTTGGCCGGTATAGTCAAAACTATGTGGGCTAAGAAAATGAACATTAAGCCGGAGAAGATAGAAATCGTTTCTATTATGCCTTGCACGGCCAAGAAATTCGAGGCCAGGAGACCGGAAATGAAGATCGGTAAGCTTTATGCGATCGATCATGTCCTTACTACGCGCGAGCTGTCTTTCATGTTCAAAAAGAATAATATAGATTTTGCTGGCATAAAACCAGGAAAGAATGACGATCCTCTTGGGCAGTTCACTGGCGCCGCGGTTATATTCGGTGGGTCTGGTGGTGTTATGGAATCGGCTTTGCGTACCGCTTCTTATTTCGCTTGCGGAAAGAAGACTAAGGCTTGTATCGGCAAGATAGATTATAACGAGGCTCGCGGATTAGATGGTATAAAGACCGCTACGGTCAAAGTCGCTGGCAAGAAATTACGTATCGCTGTGGTCAATGGCATAGGCAATATCAAGCCGGTTTTAGCTGATATCGATAATTATGATTATATAGAGGTCATGGCTTGTCCTGGTGGCTGTATTGGCGGCGGCGGACAGCCGTTCCCGATCGACGATGATATAAGAAAACAGAGGATAGAAGCTTTGTATAAGATCGACTTCAAGAACAAATTAAGGAAATCATACGAGAACAAACCGGCAATGGAAGCGGTGGAGTGGATGGAAAAGAATAAGCTGAATCATAAGGTCGTGCACACTAAATATAAAAAAAGGAGTTATTAAAAAATCTATGGCCACAAAAAAACACATTGGAACGATCACTATCTTTTCCAATGATCGCCACAACAATGCGGTTAAATTGCAGGAATTGCTTACGCAGTCCGGCAATATAATTCGCTCTCGTTTTGGTATTAATTTAGCGCCTCTCTGTTCGGAAAAATGCCCCGGAGTGATCGTGTTGGTCGCTGAGGGTACGATAGCCCAAATAAATTCTCTAACAAAGAAGATCGATGGTCTTTACGCGATAAAAGCCAAGAGCGTCGTTATAAATTAAACATTCGAATATGGCCTACTTCAAAGAACAGGCCTTAGTAAAGATTAGGGCTACGGCACTGGCGCAATTTTTGGTTTTAGCCGGAGTGGCTACTGTTGTTCCATTTTTCATTCACATCCAATGGATAACCGGCCCCATGGTGAATGCCTTGTTGATAATCGCCTTATTGTTGATAGGAGTGAGGTCGGCTCTTTTGCTGTGCTTGATACCAAGCTTAATGGCTTTGGCTGGGGGTCTTCTGCCTTCGGCCTTGGCCCCGGTCGTTCCTTTTATAATGATCTCAAATGCGCTTTTTGTTCTTGTGATCGAGTATTTTTACAAAAGCGCCAAGAATCAAATAACTGGATATTGGTTTGGGGTAGTTATGGGCGCTGGCGTTAAATATCTTTTTCTTTATTTCAACACCAATTTAATAATAGGCTTGATCATGAAGAAGGAGTTGGCCGGCAAGGTTGCGATAATGATGTCTTGGAGCCAGTTGGCCACGGCCATAGCTGGCGGATTCATCGCTTTCGCCATACTTAAATATTTAAAAAGAATTTGATGGATATGAAAAACAAAAAAGTATTATTTTTTTTCGCTCTAATCTTGTCGTTAGTCGTTTTATCTGGGTGTGGCAGTAAGGGATCTGTAGTTCCGGCTGACTCTGAACAGCGCAAGTCGGGAGGGGAGACGGTCCCGCCTCAAGATGTCTCTTATCAAGAGGAACAACAACCAACATCTCAAACTAATGACTCCGTGTCCAATAATGAAGGGGGCCAGGTTCGGGAAGTCGAAAAAGTGGAACAAAGACCGGATCCAACCCCTCCAACAGTGATAATGTCGATAAATCCATTCATGGATATATCGGCTCAAGAGGCAAAAATGTTCATGGACGAGGATAAAACATTGACCGTGATAGATGTCTCGAACGATTATGAAAGCGGCCATTTGCCAAAGGCGGTCAATTATAAACTCGACGGAGATAATAATCTTAACTCATACTTCGATAAATTGGACAAAGGAACGACCTATCTTGTTTATTCTCGCGACGATTCAAGCTCGAGGTCTGGGGCGCAGAGAATGGTCGAAGCCGGCTTCGGTACGGTCTATCGTTTGTTCGGCAATTATGATGCCTGGGTCGCTGCCGGCTATCAAGTTAAAAAATAAGATCAATATAAAAATCGCCACCCTACAAAATGAAGGGGGCGATTTTTTTATGGCCTTAAGAAGTCACCGGTGTCGATATAGAAGCAGTGTCCGCGTCCATCGACTACCTCGAGTTCGTTGCCAAGTTCGGCTTTAACCTTGACAGGAGGTTCTACGCCGGACATTTCCATGAGAAATCTCTCACGATGCTGGTCTTGGCTTAAGACACGAGTCGTTTTGCTTTTTGGCCGACTTGCACCTTTTTCTTCGGCATTGAAAGAGCGGTCGATCATTTCTTGAAGCCAGCTACTGTCACCATTCATGAAAACCTCCTTTCTTTAGTAGAGGAATTTTATGATCACAATATTGCCATTGTCGACTTCGAAGACGTTGTTAGCGTTTATTTTAGCCTCTTCTTTGATTTTGTCAAATCCCCACCAGTATTTACTTAATACGAAATACACCGTTCCGGCACCAGTAAGTTCATATGCTTTTTTGGCCGTATCTCTTCCAGCCTTATCATAGACCATGTTTAGGTATACTTGATAGAGTGGTCCACCTGTTGGGATAGGGTAGAAATATATCGGTTCGTCGTTCTGTTCTTTTTTGAGGTAATGATCGAAGCCGAAAGTCTTTAGGGCGGCAACGGATGTTTGTTGATTAGAGAGGACTACGTAGGTATTTTTCCCAGCATCTTTCTTTATTGCCCTTACTGCCTCGAAATCGCCATGACCAACTGAAAAGCCGCGGGAATTGAAATAGTTGTCCTTGCGTGGATAGGAGCAGTACATGGAAGCCGCGATGCCTAAGATCAAAAAGGCGAGTAGCGATGTTTTTATGAAATGGTTTTGTCTTTCTATTAATGAGATGATTTTTAGCGATAAGAGAGCTATGGCTGGTAAAGAAAATAAAAAAGCCTCTGTTAGTATGCGAATTAAATAATCTCCGCGCTCATAGCTTATCAAGGCGCTGAAGTCGACGAAGTATTTGGTGATAATGAAAGCGGCTAAAAGGGCCAAAGCAAAAGTTCCGGCTAAGGCCATTTCCTGGTTTTTCTTTCTTTCTGCGACAACCACGATCAGGCCGATGACAAATAACACTAAGAGATAGAAATTTTGGTAATAAGAGAAGAAGTTTATGAAATTAAGGATGACGCCTTCTTGTCTTGAGAGCCCTTGTAATATATTAGACGCGTTTATGACCGTGGGGGCCTCGGAGCCGCCTCCTTGGCCATTTTGTGAGGCATAGAGGGCCAGGGGAACTGCCACCACTGCCATGAGTACGCAAAGTGACAAGGAGGCCGTTCTTTTCCAGCCCTTAATATGTCGTTCTGTGATCAAGGTCGCAGCCCAGGTCAGGGCCGGTATGCCAGCTAATGGGTGGGAACAAAAGGCGGCCAAAGCTAAAAGCGCGGATAGTATCGTGCCGCTTTTTTCTTTCAAACCAAGGCCAATGAAAAGTGAGAGGAGTAAAAACAGGTAAGCTAGGTTTTGCGGTACTGTGATGGTGAAAATGGAGAAAGGAAGAATAAGTAAGGATATCAACGCCAAATGATCGATGATGGGCGACGAGAGCGGAGCTAGCCTTTTAAAAAGAGAACTAATTGCCTTAGGTAAAGTTAGGGCGGCTATAGCCGGTACTAAAAGTTTGTCGGTTAAGTCGATCGGTAAGAATAACAGTTTGTGGGCGATGATCTCAAGCGAGTATTGGCCAAGATAGAGAAATTTCTTTGGCTCGATAAAACCTTGTTTGTCTATTAATTCTAGACTGGCTTGGTGAATGAATGGATCGTATCCATAGCCGTATTTGAAAACGATCCATAAAACAGAGAATGATAGGAAATAATGTAAAGATATAAATAGTCCGACCAAAGATCCTTTTTTTATCGTCAGGATCAGTGATGCTGTGGCCAAGATGTATGAGGCGAAGAATAACGATGGCATGGTTTCCCAAGGTGAAGTTATCGCGTCGGTCGTAACGTTCTTGAATAAAAAGAAAAAAGAAAATAAAAAAAACGATAAATAAGGAATCGACCAAGGCATGGCCTTCCAGTTGAATTTCGATCTTTCTTTTTTGTTTTTTGGTAGAGTATTCCAGAAGAGCAATAGTCCGACCACGGACAGGATGACGGTTAAAGCCACTCCGACCTTATTTAGAGAATATAGGTAGTATGTTGCGGAGCCAAAAATAGCGAACAGAGAAATGGCCGCTAAAAATAAATAAAATATCTTTGTCTTTGTATTCATATCATTCATTTTAACAAAAAGATCCTGTAAAGCGAAGTGTTTGACAAGCGGCTTGTATAGTTGTATTCTTTTATGATTTTCAGTTCTTTTACGGTTCACCTTTTTGAAAGGATAGGGTTATGGTCTTTGATGATTTTTTGAAGCGTGTCGATTTTGTCGGTGGGGATGTCGAAAGTCATGAAAACAATGATGTCTATCGAGGTCCGATAAGTAAGATTGAAGTGGTAGACAGAACCCTGGTCATTACAAGTCCGTGGGTGGCGATCATGGCTGAAAAAGGTTGGAAGAAATATCGTGGCGAAGACAAGATCACGATCAATCTCGATCTTGTAGAGCCGCAATGTGTCGGCGAGTGTCGTGTTATATTTAACATGCCGCTTATTGGCTTAACCGTTCTTTTTCCTAAAGGCGGTAGCAAGCTCGATCCAGGCAAAGTCTTTGGTTTGGAGACTGGCGACTTGTCGAATAATGATTAAACACCGATCTTTTTAAAGCTCTTTTGTGCAGAAAGCCGTTTCCTTGCGAAAATCGGCTTTTTTTGTTAAAGTCTAGCCAGTTATGAGGTTTTTGAACTGGACAAAAAAGTATTGGCAGGAGATCGCGGTGGCCTTGTTGGCGGCTGGTTTTTTCGTGGCCGGCTCAGTCTATATAAGATCGGTTCAAGAACCAGACTTGATAAAGTGGTCGTCGCCAGACGAGACGGCTAATTATTTTTTCTCTAAACAATACGCTGAGACGGGGGAGCTGTTCTATTATGAGGAGTTGAACGAAAAGGTCGGTGATATAGTCTATCCGCGCAGCATGCGTAGCGACGATGGCATGGTTAAGCCAGTGTCTTTCCTTGGACTACCGATTTTATACGGTAATTTAGCTAGTTGGTATTCTCCTGCGATTTTGCCATATCTTACGCCGTTTTTCGCTTCGGTTGGTATATTCTTCTATTACCTTTTGATTCGCAAAGTTTTTGGGCGCAATGCCGCATTTTTTTCGGCTTTTCTATTGGCGATGTTCCCAGTCTATTTTTATTATTCCGTCCGCAGCTTTTTTCATAATGTTTTGTTCATTGATTTTTTGATAGCTGGGCTATATTTCTCTATCTTGGCCATGGAGAGGCGCAAAGTTCCGCGTTTTTTGGCTTGGCGCTGGTCAGAAATAAAGGAGATGAACTGGCGTGGACTCATGATATCGGCTTTATCCGGATTCTTGATCGGCTATTCTTTGACTATTCGCGCCTCTGAAGCTATTTGGGTTTTGCCTGTGTTAGGTTTGCTCTGGCTTTTGAATATAAAAAAATGCGGTATCTTGAAACCGCTTATCTTCATAGCTTTCGCTGCCTTGGCAATTTTGCCGCAGGTGTATTGGAATGACGTCCTTTATGGCGGGTTCACTCGCGGTGGCTATACTGAGATGAATCATTCCATATCGTCTATCGCGACGCAGTCGGTGGCAGTGGCGGATAGTGTAAAGCATTTCAATGTTTCTTCAGTGATCGAGCCTCTTAAAAAGATAAAGTCCAGCGTATTCTATTTTGGTCTAAATCCTGATAAGGCCACCAAGAATTTTAACGATTATTTTATTAAGATGTTCTCTTGGTTGTTTTGGATGTCGGTCTTGGGCCTTATTTTGTTTCTCTTGCGTTTTTGGAAGCACAAGAAGAGACACTGGGCCTTTATTTTGTCCTGGTTATTCTCTAGTATCGTTTTAGTTTTGTATTATGGTTCGTGGCGCTTCAATGACAATCCTGACCCTAATGACATAACTATTGGAAATTCTTATACCCGTTATTGGTTGCCGGTATATCTTGGAGCTATGCCTTTTGCCGCTTTCTTCTTGTTGCGCTTTTCTTGGGCGGTCTTTGCTCGCGAAGATGGAGAGCATCATGACTTTAATATAGGTTCGCGCGGCTTTTGGCGATCATTTATCTCTTGGCGCAAACCGGGCAAGGATTTTTCCGTTACGGCCCTGCGAGCTATTTTTATCATTGTTCTGGCTTATGTCTGCGCTTGTTTTACTTTTTTTGGCTCCAAAGAGGGCTTGTCATTCGCACAGCTTAATCATGAAAATTCCATCAAAGAGTATCGTGATATTTTAGCATTGACTGAAAGCAACTCCGTTGTGATCACAAAGTACCATGATAAGGTTTTATTTCCGGCAAGAAGGGTCATAGTGGCTGGTTTCGATGATCAAAATTTGAATGGCATGTATCGTCTCTTGTCTGGTTATGCCCCAATATATTATTATAATTTCACTCTGCCTGAAAAGGATATTGAGTATCTTAACGAGCGCCGTCTTAAAGAGGTCGGTTTAGGAATAGTTCCGATAAAAAAGGTCGGTGGTGCCTTCACTTTGTATAAGCTAGAAAAAAAATTCCCCTCGTCGCAATAAAGCTGGGAGGGGAGTGATAATTTTTTTTTAGAAATCTTTTCCGTTGTACGAGGCTCTTCTGGCCTCTTTTATTTTTCTTTTCAACCTTCTTTCTCTATCGTTTTTCGGATGACTGTCGACATTGATCGTAGTAATGTAATAGTGACTGTCATGAGAGGATAAATGCTGATGGCGGTGATTTTTTTCGTAGGCTAGTATAAACGACTTAACTCCTTTTTTGTGATAGGTGACGCTAATCATGTCGCTAGGAGACATGACGATCAGGGCCTCTGACCAACAAAGATCATCACTTTCAAAAGTTACCTGAGCCAGTACTTTTGGATTTCCTTTTATCACTGACCATTCTCCGCCAAAATGCGCTGGCTCTCCTTTTTGAAAGAAATTATAAAAGGTAGAGAGCGATAACAATGTTTTATTGTTTCGACGTTTGTTTGGTCCGCCATTGATAGGGGCGCTTATAAGCATGGCACTATTCGATTCGAGTGATGACCATTCCGGTTGAGCCACTGAATATATCTTTTTACCCTTGATCGGAGGCGGATTGTCTTGATCGAATAAGATCGATTTTTGTCCGATGCCAGTATTTCCAATGACGATGGCCTTGGTTTGAGGGTTTATGCTTCT
Organism: uncultured Gammaproteobacteria bacterium; assembly: GCA_964547855.1. GTDB lineage: Bacteria > Patescibacteriota > Patescibacteriia > Patescibacteriales > WJLG01 > JBAZHE01. Next base: position 15,605 of record CAZJPG010000020.1, read on the forward strand.
CACACCGATGCCCTCGTTCATTCTGCCATTTTTGAATGTTACGCATCTCATCTAGAATCTCCTTTCATGGCAGGAGGGTTGATAGTTTGAAAAAGAACCAGCACTGTTTGTGCTAGTGCAAATTTATAACGAAAAACCATATTTGTCAATATAGTATGGTAATGTGCACACACATATTGCACTTTTTGCTAATCTGGGGGCATATGTCAAAAGCTATGCCAAAATCGACCCAAGAAGAGAAGATGAGATGGATTAAGCCCATCCTGGATAAAGATCTGACAATCAAGCAAATGGCCAAAGTCTGTCCGTTCAGCGAGAGGTCTTTAAAATACTGGCTAGCCGGTTTTCGAGAGTCCGGCGCAGCCGGACTCGATAATAAATCAACCAGGCCCAAGAGCCAGCCCAACGAGACCCCGATCAGGATCAAGGAAAGAATAATTGAATTAAGAAAAGAGACCAAGCTCTGTGCCAAGAAGCTGAACTACAAATTGAGAAAGGAGAAGATATCGATCAATGACCGGACGATCGGGAAGATAATTAAAAATGAAGGGTTAGTAAGAAAATATCGGACAAGGAAATTGAAATATAAATATTTAAAAGTACCGCTAGCCAAGGGCGATTTGGTGGAGATAGATATCAAATATGTGCCCAATAGAATCAAGGGTAAGCGCTATTTTCAGTTCACAGCCATCGATTGCGCCTCCAGGTGGAGATATCTGAAGATATACGACAATATGGGCAGCGAGGAGGCCATATCATTCGCAACTGAATTACTAGCTATCGCGCCATTTAAAATCAGGGCGATAAAAACGGACAACGGCAGCTGCTTCACCAATCGCTATACCGGCTACCAGAAATCGGCCGACCCGACTAACCCGAGATTGCATCAGCTGGATATATTCCTAATGAGCAAGAATATTATTCACTACCTCATCGACCCGGGTAAGCCAGCTCAGAATGGACATGTGGAGCGCAGCCATCGGACCGATCAGGAGATGCTGTATGATGGACGAGAATTTAAAACCGTATTAGGATTGGAGAGAGCTATCAAAAAATGGAATGATTATTATAATAATTTAGAACATATCGCCCTCGATGGGCTGACGCCCAACGAGGCGTTGGAGAGAGTGCAAAATGTGTGTTCCTAAAACAGTATTATTTTAGCTTAGCCAATTCTTTGCCAATGACTGTTGTTATTTGCTATAATTTAAAAAACAAAAGAACTCAACAAAATTATGCCTAAAAAAAACAAGGAGAGCGCGGAGGCCATTAGGCGGGCCGTCGCTGCCAGCAACCAAAATTTCTTTTTGGCTGTAGCTTCTATTTTTCTTTTAGTTTTGATCGCCCTGGCTTTCATGGTTCTGCTTTCCACTATCGATCGCAGCGGTTTTAGGCGTCATGTCGTCGACGATGAGGACATGACGCGTATTCATGAGGATATGATGAGACCAATAGGTGGTGATCGTGATGAGGGCGGATGTCTTATTGGGGCTGGTTATTCTTGGTGCCAAGCCAAAGGGAAATGTCTTCGTAATTGGGAGGAACCATGTGAGGCGAGTAATGATTTAAGCGATGAGGACTTAGTTAAAAGATATATAAGCGATAATATTTCTTCGTTGGCTCCCAATAACAACGTTAATGATGGCGTGTTAAGCGTTTCCGAAGTTAATATTATTTCCGACAGCACCGCCTTTGTGGGGTATGACGACGGAAAGAACTTTTTTAATGCTGAGGTGGTATTTACCGTAAACCCAAGCAAAGACGTTGTGATCGAAAAATTCGTAGTTAAAAATAAAAATGGTGAGGAGTACGATTTGCAGGCCTGTTCCGAGGATAGTGATTGCTTGCCTAAGCCATCAGAATGTCATCCTAGAAATTGCATCAATAAAAAATATGCCGATAAGTACGAACGTCCTCAGATATGCACGATGATGTATGACACCCGAGCCGCTTATAGTGCAGAGGATTGTGCTTGTGATTCAGTGAGCAAAGAGTGTTATAATAAGAATGCTAAGACAGTGATAGATTTAGAATAAAAAAAACAAGGGGAATATGATCGAAAAGATCAACGAATACGCTAATATAATTTTGGTCGTCATTACGGCTGTGTATGCTTGGCTAACCTATCAAAGCGTTAAAATAATGCGCCGTCAGGTCACGGCTAATGTTCGTATAGCTAAGGTGTATTTGCGCGCATCGGTAGCCGCTAAGCGCGATAATTTTAAAATATCATCCTTAAAAGATTTGGCTAAGCGTCCATATTCTTCGCTCAAGGATGTTACCTTCGTTTTTCGTTTGTTCGCCGATTTCGTCAATGTCTCTTATGGTAGTGGAGCGATTGATCAGCCGAAGCTGCTAATAAAGTTCCCCAAAAGTAATTTTGAACTAAGAATACGCCCGACATCGGAAAGGATCGGTGCTGGTCGCCGTACCCTAATCGTTCCGGGTGGCGGATTTGAAAAGATCGACCTTGATTATTTCGTGGCCTTTAACGAAAGATTCATCGAGCATCTAAAGAGGTTTTCAGAATCTATAGAATACTATGTGCTGTATAAAGATAATTCGGGCAAGACGCATCAGGTTAGAGTGACGGAAATAGACGGGGTAAAATGACAAGAAAAAGATAAAAAAAGAAAAAATAAGGATATAAGAAAAATAAAAGACCGCTTCCTTGATAGAAGTGGTTTTTTCCTTTATTATAATAGTAATAATCATAAATATATGGAAAAGATAGTTTTGTACGACACAATGTCTCGTAAAAAGCGCGAGTTCGAGCCTTTAAAGAAGGGGGTGGCGACTTTTTATTACTGCGGTCCGACCGTCTACTGGACCCAGCACATCGGAAATTTGCGCGGCAGTTTTTGTGCTGATATCGTTGCCAGGACTTTCGAGTATTGTGGTTATAAAGTTAAGATGGTGCGCAATTATACCGATGTCGGGCATTTAACCTCTGACGAGGATGAGGGCGATGACAAAATGGAAAAGGGCGCCAAGCGAGAAGGAGTTTCTCCGGATCAGATAGCGGCCAAATATATCGCCATCTATGATGAGGATACGGCGGCTTTGAACATTAAGAAGCCATGGAAGACACCGCGTGCCACTGAACACATCAAAGAGATGCAAAAGATGGTGGCTGTTTTGCTTAAAAAGGGTTTCGCCTATGCTACGCCATTGGCCATATATTTCGATGTCTCCAAGTTTCCAAACTATACGGCATTGTCCGGTCAGAAGTTAGACAAAAATAAAGCCGGTGAGGGGGCGGGCGATGTTTCTGACCCAGAAAAGAAGAATAGGGCCGATTTCGCGATTTGGTTCTTTAAGGCTGGTGTTCATGAGAAGGCTTTGCAATACTGGAAATCACCATTTAAGTCTTCTTTAGTTAAGAATGGGGAAGGTTTTCCCGGTTGGCACATAGAGTGCTCGGCTATGAGTAAAAAATATCTTGGCGACACCATCGATGTTCACATGGGAGGAGTCGAGCATGTTCCAGTCCATCATACTAATGAGATTGCTCAGTCGGAGGCCGCTAATGGAAAGAAATTCGTCGATTACTGGTTGCATAATGAGCACTTGAATTATGAAGGCGAGAAAATGTCTAAATCCAAGGGCACGGGATTTTCTTTGGCAGAGGTCTCTCAAAAAATCTTTACGCCTTTGGCTTTGCGTTATTTCTTTCTGTCGGCACAATATCGCTCCAAGCAGAATTTTACTTGGAAGGCTTTAGAGGGAGCAGAGGATTCATTGATGTATCTTTATAATCAGGTAAATGTACTTGGCGAGTCCGTTGGTAGGGTAGATGAAAAATATAAAAAAGAATTCTTAGATGCGTTGACGGACGACTTTAATACGCCAGCGGCTTTAGCTGTCGTCTTGAAAGCATTAGGCAATAAGAAGATGGACAAGGCCGATAAGCTGGCTACGCTTCTTGATTTTGATAAAGTTTTAGGATTGAACATAAAAGAGATGTCAAAGGTCAAGCGCATAAAGGAAACGACCGAGATCGACCTTTCTGGTGATTCCGAGGTTAAGGTCTTCTCTGAGATCAGTCTTGATGTTCTAGAAAAAGAGGATAAGCAGGTCTTTGGACTTCTTAAGGAAAGAGAGGAGGCAAGAAACAAAAAAGAGTGGGGAGAGTCGGATCGTTTGCGTCATGAAGTCGAGCGCCATGGAATTCGCATTAAGGACGTTTCTGGCGGGGTAGAGGTCTATAGGTAAATGAATAGGGAATAGGGAATAGAAGTCCTGCTATCTGTCATTCCGAGCGAAGCGAAGCGTAGTCGAGGAATCATGATTTTATGAAGGAGGGGTATAAATATTATGTTTATATGATGTCCAGCAATTCAAGGACATTATATATTGGTGTAACTAATAATCTTATTAGGAGAGTTTTAGAACATAAAGATGGTTTAGCTGATGGTTTTACAAAAAAATATTCTTGCCATCATCTTGTTTATTATGAAATTTATAGCAATCCAGGATCGGCAATAGCTAGAGAAAAACAATTAAAAGGATGGAATAGTGGCAGGTACCCCGCAATTTTGACACTTTCTCCACTCGCTCCTACAATGTGAGCA
>CAZJPG010000021.1:0-18871 GCA_964547855.1 uncultured Gammaproteobacteria bacterium
CTGGCAATTCAGTCACCGATCCTAAGTTGGGTGAGATGGGTGCCACTTTGGCTTCCATCAAGTTGTCTAATGGCAACACTGAGGATATCACTGTTTATTCCATCACCTTAAAGAGGTCTGCTGGCACTTCTGCCGATGATGATTTTGAGAACATGGGTCTCTATCTCTCTGGCACAAAGGTCGCTTCCTCCAATGGTTTGAAGGATAAATTCGTTACCTTCACCTTCGATACTCCATACGTCTTGGAGAAGAACAAGGATAAGAAATTTGACGTCAAGGCTGACATCGTTGATGGTGCCACCAAGACCGTCACTATTTCTTTGGACAGCACTTCCGACGTCGTCGCCATGGGTAATAACTATGGTACCTACGCCAAGGTCGCTGGTTCTTATTCCGGCACTTCTTTGACCATTAACTCTGGAGAGATCGCTTTGGCTAAGGAGAATGCCGCTAACGACAAGGTTCGCAAGGATACTGCCAATGTCGAATTGGGTACCATTAAGGTCACTCCAACAACCGGCACTGACGTTACCCTTTCTACTTTCGGAGTTACTATCGCTGTTACCGGTACTTCTACTACTGGTAACCTTGAGAATGTCGAGGTTATGGATAAAGCCACTGGCAATGTCTATGACTTGACTCTTAGTGGTGGTAAATATAGCAACACCTCTCTTGATTTAAACCTCAAGTCTGGTGTTACTAAGGAATTAGTTGTACGCGCCGATGTTGATAGCCGCGTTTTGACTGGTGTTACTTATGCTGTTTCTGTTTCTGCTAGTGATTTGACTTTCAAGGATGCTGCTGACGATTCCATCAGTATTACTGATGTTACTCCAAGCACTTTGTCTTTGACTGCTGTCACTGTTCAGTCTCCAGCCATCACTGTTTCTACCAACGCTTTGTCTTCTTCTTATAATGCCGTTATTGGTACTTCCAATGTCCAGGTCTTGTCCTTGAATTTCAAGGCCAACTCCACTGACGCTTTGAAGGTTACCGACGTCGTTATCGCTGATGAGGATGCCAATGGTGGCACAGCTGTTTCCAGTGCTATGATCTCCCAGTATCGCCTCTATAAGGACGGCGAGACCACTCCGATCAAGACTGTTTCTGGTTCCAAGGTCGATTCGACCGAGGCCGTTACTTTTGACGGTTTGACCATCAACGTTCCTAAGGGCGAGGAGGTTAAGTACTACGTGACCATCGATTTGGTCAATGACAACTCTTTGGATGGCGAGTCCACTAAGTGGGGTATCGTTGATATTTCCGCTGAGGATGTCACCGAGGGCGAATCTCTTGCCACTTCTTCTGCTTTCGAAGTTGGAGCTGACTCCAATAGAACTGTAGAGATCGTTGGCTCTGGTTCTCTCATGGTTGAGATGGATAATTCCAACACCGACACCATGAAGGATCGTTATGAGGTCGCTGGAAATTCTACCAGCTTGTTAGCTGCCATTAAGTTGCGCGGTTCTAACGAGAACATCAACATCGAGGACTTGAGAATTCAGGTTTTGGATGGCTCTTCCGCTTCTTCTACCAACGCCAACAAGATCTTCTCTAAGTTGCAGATCGTTGATTCCGACAAGACCACCGTCTTGAAGGAAATCTCCAATGTTACTGCTGAGACCTTGGTTGAGGACCTCAACCTCGTTATCCCACAGTCTGCTAAGACCATTTACCTCAAGGGCGTTTTGAACCCAATCGGTAATAATTTGGTCGGTGTGAAAGATGAGACCGTTCAGTTCAGGATATCTGACCTCGTCGCCAAGGGCGTCGATTCTAATGATACCTTGACCGCTGTTCGCGCTTCTTCTTCCGCTGCTACCTGTTCTTCTGGTTACGTTTGCTACGCTACTGATGGTTCTACTGCTTATGGCACCGATTCTTCCAAGAATACCGGCGTCTTGGCTAGCAGAATTTCTTCAGTTGAATTGGTCTCCAATGGAGGCGGAGCTGTTGTCTCTAACGCCTTGTCCGCTGGTAGCAACAATATTGCCATCATCAAGGTTACCACTGACAACACCGCTAACACCTTGGCCAATGGCGATGAGCTTAAGACTGTTTTGAACACTGTTAGGGTCAATTTGAACTACTCCGGTATCAGCGTCGGCGCTACCGCTTTCTCCATCGAGAAGGTTGGTGGAACTGATTCTGCTGTTTCCGTTGCTACTTCTTCCGGCCCAGTTGCCGTGTTCGATATCTCTGGTTGGACCAACGACAACAAGTTAGCTAAGCAGACCACTGCTTACTACGTTGTCAAGGTTAACGTCACTGGTTTGTCCGCCACTGCTAACGCCGCTTCTATCCAGGTCGATTTGAACGACCTCGATGGTACTACTGCTGATACTAGCAACTTCACTTGGTTGGATTCCTCTGACGCTTCCGCTAAGTATCCGTTGTACTTGTCTACCAACAAGCTCACCGGAACTAAGGTCACTAACTAGTCTAACTAGTTAAGATCTTGAGAAGTATGTCGAGTGAGCGACTTTAAAACTCATAAAGACCGCGCCCTTAACCGGGCGCGGTCTTTTATTTTTAAAGTCAAAAATAAGATTATATTATTTTTATTTAGTTTTTTGCCATACTCCTTTGCCACTTTTTTAAAAAAGTGGCGCAAAAACTGCTCACTGGAAAAATCTCCTATCACTCACTGAAAAACCTAGCAAATTTTCTATACTCGCCCCGACCAAAAGCGTCGGGGCTCAAACAACGAAAATTTGCACGGTTTTCACGCTCGTTCTTTAACGGAGATTTTTCTAAGCTCGCTATAATGAAGAAGAATTTTATTTTATTGTTGCGAGCATCGAAAAATTCGGATAAGGCCGAAGTCGTAAAAGCCGTGTAAAATCCCGTTGTCTGAAGGCCGTCGGTAATCCGACGGACAAGTATAGGGATTTTACTAGGCTTTATAGATGGAGGGCCCGAATTTTTTGCCGCGAGCGATTTTTTGGTACTTTTTTTAAAAAAAGTACAAGAACCATTTTTGTTAGTTAGTTTTGGTTAGAAAACAAAAAATTAAGTCCAAGTAAATTATAATTACACTAAAAACAGCGAAAATTGACTTGCTGTGAGTATTTGTTAAAATAAGGTTAGCCAATTTTAGAATAAAAATTGGACTATTTTTTGATATTTTTAATAGCCGATTCCCGATTGCCAAACTATAATTGTCAATCGTTAACCGCTAAAACTATGTCCCAGAAAATCTATCTATGGATACTTAAGATCGGTGCACTGGCTTCGTTCGCTTGCGTTTTATTAGTGTTACCAAACTTGCTTTTCCCGTTCATAACCTCTAAGCAGATCCCATTCAATATTTTAATGGAGGTCTTGTTTGTTATCTGGTTGGCATTCATCATCAAATTCCCGCAATGGAATCCGTTCGGCAAGTTCGCCGGACAAAGAACGAAGAATTTAGTCACTTGGGGTTTGTTCGCTTTTTTTGCCGCTTTATTGGCTTCTTGTTTTATCTCTGTCGACTTCAACCTGAGCATGTGGGGTGACGTAGAGAGAATGTTGGGAGCTTTTCATATTTTACATTTTGCGATTTTGTATTTGGTCACTATAACCGTATTCCGTGACCGCAAGGATTGGAAATTGCTTTTTGCTGTAGCTTTGGCCGGTGCCTTGATCGTGGCTTTGAAAGGAACTAATGATTCCAAGAGTACGATCGGTAACAATGCCTATACTGCGGCTTATATGATATTCGGTATCTGGTTTGTTTTTACGCTTTTCTTGTTCGATCACCTGGCCAAGAGGAAGGATAATCTCGTTAAATGGTTGTATTTTTTGATTTTGCCTCTGCTTCTTTTTGTGCTTAAGAAGACCGACACCTCCGGAGCTTTCGTCGGCGTCGGCGTCGGCATGATGACTTTTGTCTTTTTGTATGGTGTTACCAATAAGATAAAGAAATTGCGCATCGCTTCCTGGATCGTTCTTGTACTCGGCATTGGTTTTATTGTGATGTATTACACTAATATCAACAATCCGTCGTTCCCGAAGATATCAATTTTGGATAACATTTCCTTGCAGAAGAATACCTTTCAGACGCGTTTGATCTCTTGGCGCGGAGCTTGGGAGGATTTCAAGAATCATCCGTTGATGGGCGTTGGCCATGGTAATTATGCCATTATTTTCGACAAATATTTCGATCCTAAGTTTTACGACTATTCCCGCGGCGAAACCTACTTCGATCGCGCTCATAACAATCTTATCGACATCGCTTCGACCACTGGCTTGATCGGTATTATAACTTATTTGTCGATCTTTGGTTTTGTTGGTTTCTATTTGATCAAGGCCTTTCGTCGTGGACGTATCGGAGGCGCGGAATTCGCCCTATGGTCTTCACTTTACGTAGCTTACTTCGTTCAAAATCTCGTCGTGTTCGATTCTTTCGTGACCTATCTGTGCTTAATGTGCATTTTGGGCTACACCCACTGGATAACCAATAGCAACGAGAATGACGGCAACTCCCAGGCCTTGTTGTCCATTGGCGGTGAAAAAGAGCTGGTCAACAAAGAGATATATACCTATGTGGCGGCTGGAGCTTTGATGTTGTTCGTCATGTTCAACTACAACATTTCCGTCTTTAACATGCTTAGCGGCGTGATCAAGGGGCAGCAGGCCATTGGTGGTGGGCAATTCATGACCGGTTATCAGATATACAAAAAGGCTTTATCTAAGAATACTGTTTTGGATCGCGATGGACGCTCCATGTTCCTTAAGTCTTATGCTGGGCGCATTTCCGATATCAGCAAGCTAAAAGCCGAGCAAATACAAGAAGTGACTGATTTCGCCATATCTTTGGCTGAGGAGAATATTAAATACAATCCTCATGACAGCATGATGCAAATGGAGCGAGCCAGGACTTACGACGCTGCCGCCAAGCTTATCAAAGACAAGGATAAGTCAAAGGAATATGCCCAGAAGGCCCTAGAATCGATTCAGGACTCGATCGACGCCAGCCCTAATAGAATACCGCTATATTTCGTAAAGTCTCAGTTTTTGGTCGGTTTAGGGCGTGTGGACGAGGCTATATCAGCCTTGGAATATGCCGAGCCAATGAATCCTAATTTTTACGAAACTTCCTGTCAGTTGGGTCAGATATATATTATCAAGAGCGGACTTGAGGGCGAGACGGACAAAGCTGGTCTGCAAGAGAAGGGGTATGTGCAGCTCGATAAATGTCTTTCCAATGGCGGAGGGGATATGTTGGCCGTCGAGAGCGTCATAGTTCAAGCTATTAATCATTATTCAGAGAAGGAAGATTTGGACAAGGTCGTTCAGCTTTACGAACAGTTGGTCAATTTCCGTCAGAAAGATCCGACAGTTTGGAAGAATTTGGCTTTACTCTATGCCAACGTCGGTAACATCGATCGTGCCGAGAAGGCCGCTAACGTCGCTGCTCAACTCGATCCGTCCTTGCGCGAGGATGTCGACCAATTCATCAAGCAACTTAAGAATCGGTAGTACAAATAGTTCAAAGTATTTATCATTATAAAGCGAAGGATTAATATCTTTCGCTTTTATGATATTTTTTTATCACTTCCTGCATCGTTTGGAATATGGTATAATAAAATACTTTACACAATATACTTCAAACCAAGTATGATTTGCCTAAATTGCAAAAAGCAAATACCGGACGATTCCACCAAATGTCCGGAATGCGGGACCGAAGTCTTTCATAAAGAGCAGGTCAAAAAGGAGATCTCTTTTCGTCGTTATCAGCGCTGGTTCTTCTACGTGATATTGATATTGGTCTTCTGCGGAATGATCGCCGCCATCATCAAGGTCTATATGGATAATTCGAATCTATTGATTCAGATGGCTACGACACAAAGGAGTTTAGAGACTAAGTCTTCGGAGCTTGATATGGTTCAGGGTGATTTGGATCAAAAGACCGCTGATTTGGAAAAACTTAAGATGAATTTAGGTTCGGAAAAAGAAAAACTGTCTGGAGATTTGACGGTAGCAGAGACTGAATTGGCAAAGAAAATCGACGAGCTCTCTAAAGCTGTAGACGAGAAATTGAAGGCCATAGTTAGATATGAAAGAGTGAATTCCACTTTTTTGAATATTGCCGACGTGGCAGCTGGTATTAGTGAAAATGATATAAAGAAGATCCCTGTGGCAGATATTTGGCCAGTAGGTGATGATTCTGATGGCGATGGCATACCAGACGAGGCCGAAAAGGCTTTAGGCACTAGCGCTACTTCGACCGATACCGATGGTGATGGATATAGCGACCGGGCCGAGTTATCTGGAAACTTCAATCCTCTTGGTGAGGGCGATTTGCCGATAGACCAGTCTTTCGCCGACAAGCAGAAGGGCAAAGTCTTCAAGCAGGCTTGGGGTGGAGGATATCTTTGGTATGTTAGCCAGGAAGGTAAAAGATATTTCCTTTCTCCGATACGGCAGAACGAGCCTATGATCGATGAATCGACAGCGACTTCTACCGTCGGCGACATGACAGCCCCTGCTTTGCCAGGTGAAAAAATGACTACAAGTTCTCAAGATATTTCAACGACCAACGAAAATTTGACCTCTACCGACGTCCCCATGCCATAATGGGCCGTCGGTTTTATTTTTTAAAGACATATAGAGGGGTGTTTTTGTGATGTCTTAGAAGGCGGTATTTTAGAGATTATAATTTAAAAAACATATGAAAAAAATATTTAAAGTCGTTTTGATCTCTGGCGTTATAGTTTTACTGCCGCTGGTGGTTTTAAGCGTTTTTATCTATGCCGTGGGTTTTTCCAGTTGGTGGTTGAAATTCCCGGAACCACAAAGGTCTCAGATCGCTTTGGCGAAAATGGAGGGTCTTGGGTCTGGCATTGGTTGTCGTGATAATTGCCTGGGAGAAAAGATAGTTTATAGGAAGATGATAATGGACGAGATGGAGAAGAACGGCTACGAAAAAGGTGTCGGCAAGTTAATGCTCGAACAGATCGCTTGGGACAGTAAGAGTTCTGATTATCGTCGTGAGCTTGTCAGTTTGATACGTTCTTGCGAGGACTCAAAAAAAGAAAAGAATCAGGCATATCAGATAACTATGCCCAAAGCTCTTTTGGATTATCTTAATAGGCCTGATGGCAGCATTGAGGTCAAGTCGCAAATATTGTCATCTTTCCCGGATGATGCGGCGGCTAGTGATACCTTTATTTCTAATCTTTTGTCAGTGGCCCAGGATAAGTCTAAGAGTTATGAGGAGCGCAAGCGGGCGATGACAAGTTTAAAGAATATAATGGCTGATTTTGACGGCACAAAAGAAAATCCAATTCCAAAACATAAAAATATAGATTATGCTGCTGTTTGCGATATTCTTTTAACTATGTCCGAGGGTGAAAGTGGAAAAACAAGCGAAGCGTTGGATTTTAAGAGGCATATTTTAAACTCCATGAATGGTTGCCTTATTTATAAAGAGTTCTATAAAGAAGATTTTTTTGATCGTCTAAAAGTAATTTTTTATGAGGATGGCGTGCATCCAGGGATACAGAATGAGCTGATGACAGAGCTTTGGTATTATAAACAGGTCAACTTAGAGAAATATATTAACTTAATGAAAGATATTAGTTCTAGTGAGACATTGAATAAGATAATAAGAAGTGACGCTAGTTATGAATTAAAAAAAATGAATATTGATCATGAGGTTGTTGATTTACCGGATGATGAGTATGAAAAATTAAAAGGAACTTTAGATTTTTATTCTAATTAAATTTTAAAAATAGAAGAATATTATGAGGAGGGGGTATTCTTGTTTTTGCACAATAACATTCACTGCCGTCATGGTGGGGGTGTTTTTTTGTTCTCAAAAGGCAATGGCCATGCCAGTTGGAACCTTGTTGTATCGCACTTCGGCTCAAGGTAGGCTTTATGGTTATGGCGGTCAGTATAATTTAGTCGAGTTTAGTGGCGATGCTTCCAGTACTTTGCCTAAATTAAGGATAAATTGCGGTCACGCCGGTCTTTATGTTGGCAAGATCGATGGCGTCGATATGGTCTTAGAGGCTGTGCCGAACGGAGTCCAGCTAACGCCGTCTCAGTACTTCATCAATGACAAGGAAGGCGAGATTTTGGTTGGTGCTAGATTTCCAAGCGGCAGAGAAGAGAAGATTAAAAGCATTGGACAAAGAAAGTTCGAGGAAAGGGTGCAAAAAATAGCTATTTTCTTTAAAGAAAATCAAATAGGTTATGACTTTGAGTTCAAGAGCCAAAAGGGTCCTGGCGACAAGCAATGGACCTGTGTTGGTTTGACCGAAAAGATTTATGAAAGTCTTGGTTTTGATGGCGATTTTTTGGTTACTGATTTTGTTTATAACTCCAACCAATACTTCATAGACATAACTCCTGACGGCCTAGACAATGACAGCGGTGATGTGGCCAATCCATATACTTTGGATATTTTTTCTGGAACCCTAGAATTCTCCAAAATATCCAGACGCGAATTCGAGAAAGACGGTTATGCCCTAGGCAAGATCGTCGATGGCGATCGTTATTTCTTCTTGCCTTACACTCAATATTTACAAAAGAATGTTTTGAAAGATGTTCCTGTGGACATAAATCTTCACAGCTCTTTTGAGGCTGAAGAGATTAGGGGTAAAACCCCGTCCTGGGTGTATATCGCTTACGCTGACAATATATCTGGTGGAAAGATAACTAGCGCCAAAGAAAAGACTAAAGAGATAGGTGATAATATCGCATCGGCCGCTTCCCAGACCAAGTCGGCCCTGGCCTCGGCTTGGAGCTCTGTTTCCTCGTTCACGGCTTCGGCGATCGATTCTTTGAAACAGGCTCTTCCAGACTTCTTGAAAGGGGTGGGTGAGGCTTCTATTGCCTCTAAAGGCATTCCAGTTAAGGGTGATGGCTCTTCTGGCGTCTCTCCGTATATCGCCGAGATGAATAAGGCTAAGGAAGTTTTAGCTATAGAGGAGGATAAAATAAGCGTTAAAGAAGAAGAAAGCGTTAAGGTTATCGATCGACCAGTTAAAAGCAATGTAGTCGTCGATAAGAAGCCTGTTGCAGAAGTAAAGGCAAAAGAGATCCAGCCGCTAAAAATAGACAATAAGCAGGAAGAAAAAATACCGACGAGTACTAAACCAGTTGAATCCTTAAATCATGAAGCAGGGGATAGTGTTGGTCTTGCTTCTAGTTCCCAGGGCCTAGCCAAAGAGGTTGGTGGCGGTCTTGTAGAGATAGCGACAAGCACAGAGACGGAAGTTTCTTCATCTACTAATACTTGGCCCATATTGCCTTTAGTACATTATCCGCCATCAAGCGGTTCCGGTTCTTCTTCCCCGACTCCAGAGGTCGGGCCATTGACTGAGGAAGCTGTCATTGCAGTGCCTTCTTTCAAGTATTTCCGTTTGGCCGACCGGCAGAGCGGTGATACTGCCATAACGGCTGATCGTTTAGTGAGGGTGCTGTTGGAGGTGGATGACGCTTCCTCTGTTGATGGTTATTTTCTGTCGGAAATACCGATACTGGGCACATCGACCGCTTGGTTGGATATTGTCCCCGATGATTTCTTATTGAGCGATGGCGATGGTGAGAAAGTCGTCTATTCTTGGATCTCGTACGCCCCGAGCAGTGTGTCGTCTTCATCGGCTTCGATAGTTTTGTCTTTGCCGACATCTACGGTCGCCTCGACGACTGCGACGTCGTCCGAGTCAACTCCTTTGATAGAACGTGTTTTGATAAGTGAATTCGCCACCCGTGGTCCGGCTGGTGCCTATGATGAATTTGTCGAACTTTATAATCCTAATGAAGACGATATCGATGTGGCTGGTTGGCAGCTTTTATCGAAGTCGTCATCGGCTAGCAGCTCCTGGTTGGCTCGTACCGGTTCCGGATTGCCACAGATAAATATCCCAGCGAGAGGATTTTTGCTTTTAGCGGCTAATGCCTATTCTTTACCCGTAGAACCAGACTATCGCCACACCGCTAATTGGGGATTGTCCGATTCCGGTGGCGGCCTAATGCTGATCGATGCTTCGGCCAATGAAGTCGACCATGTTTTTTACGGAGAGGTCGCTTCTTCTGGCGAAGCTCTTTGCGGTTTTGGTGTTTCCAAATTTACGGTCGCCGAGCGCAAGGCTTCGGCCGAGTCGACTCTTAAAAGCTTGTTTTTGACAGAGAGGTGGGCCGGCAATTCATATGATGGACCAGATGCTTTCGTTTTAAAGATAGAGTCTGATCCGCAAAATTCCCTTTCCATAAGAGAGCCAAATGACTTCTCTGCCGTGAAGCCTGCAGCGATCTCTGATCTTTTAGCTTCTTCTACAAGAGCGTCTTTGGTCGTGCTATCTTGGACATCTCCGGAGAATGGAAAAATCCTTGATTCGGCTAATTACGACATTCGTTATGTGGAAAAGGTTTCTGATTGTTCGATCGATTTTGTTTGGGACAACGCTCAACGAGTCGCAACCTCTGTGTCGCCGTCCGATGTTGGCGAGATGGAGAGTATAAAACTCGGCGGCCTACCGGCCGGAAAAGTTCTTTGTTTCGCGATCAAGACTCTTAATGGTTATAACATCTCTGATATTTCTAATTTTGCCGAAGTCGATGTTCCTTTGCCGCCACCGGAGATGGAGGAGTATGTCGATCAAGATTTTTCACCCACAGATAATCCTATGGGGCTGCACATGTATTACCCGTTCAATTATCAATTTTTAGTCGCTCAAACTTTTGTGCCATCACAGGACAATGTCAGTGCTATAGCTTTATTCGGTAAGCGTTATGGCGGCTTCACTTTGCGTTTATGTGAGGGCGACTTAGACCTCACTGACAGTATGGAGGCTAATTGGGATTGTTCGCTCGATGGTCAAAGTTTATTGGGGGAGGTTTCTGTAGGAGAGAATACTTTCCCGCCGTGCGCCGACAATCCATGGATATCGAATCCTTGTTATAGTTCGGTGGTTTTCACAAAGATCGATTTTCCTGAACCTATTCAGGTCAATCCTGGTAAGCAGCATTTTTTCATGTTGTCCGGGCCTGGCAATATTACGTTGGTCGGTATAGCGAAGGATCATTGGTCGTCTATTGGTTATCCATTCGGCCATTATTATGCCGCTCCTTGGACCGATAAGGATTTTCTTTTCAAGACTTATTACGTCGACTATCCTTGACAAAAATAAAAAAAGTGGTAAAATTTTTTCAAGTACATTACACATGGATAATGCCCCGAAGATACAAGAAAGGAGTGTGTTTGATGGGTTATTATGATAAGAGATGCAAAGTTGTCAATGAAAAAGGACTCCATGCTCGCCCAAGCAGGCTTATTAGCGAAGAAGCTAAAAAAATAGGAGTACCGTCTCGAACTGTCTTTATGAAATGTCCTTCTAGTGGCAGCGAGGCCGATGTTTTGATGCCTCTTGAAATATTGATGTTGGCCGCTACCTTTAATGAGGATATTATTGTTTACACTGAAAATGCAAAGTACAAAAAAGCCGTCGACGTCATAGTTAATGTTATCCAAACAATGGTAAAATATGACGATTGAATCGGCGAAGCCTTAAAGGAGGTGTCATGGGGGAGAAGTCGAAAGACTCTAACCAGTTCTATTATGAGAAGACTTGTCGTTTTCCTTCACCCGACTTAATGGGGACAAAATTTTCCTGCGTGGTCGTCAATGAAATGAGACGTGCTGGAATAGATAGACGCGACATGTTCAACAAAGTTTTTTTTCGATCCGCTGATGGCAAAACCAAGGCCGATGCCGCTAGTATAATGAGTTTTATGATGTTTTTCGTCGAAGCGGCAACCAGCGAAAAATGTGGTCTCTTGCCTGACGGTGAGCATGGCTTTTATCTCTATACCCGTAAAGAAGAATTCGCAGTCTTTATCGACAAGCTTATCGAGGCGATCGAAAATTTTAATCAGGATAGCTATGAGCTATTACCGTAACATTAAACTTTCCTTAGGTGACCCCTTCTTTGTTCAAGAAGGGGTTTTATTTTTGGAGTTTATGTAAAAACCAAATCTTTTTGCTAAAAGAAGCCCACTGAATTTAGGTTGACTTTTGGCCGTTTTTAGCTAATAATAAAGATATGAAAATCATTCTCAATAAGAACAGATTTGCCGTAGATCCGGACTTTTTTTTGCGCCGGGCCGGCTATGGTCAAATAACCAGTTATCATACTGGTAAAACTAGTTATTCGCGTCGTTTCTCGCGCGACCACTATCCGCGTTTCCATATATACTTCGAGGAATCGGCCGATAAGATAACTTTCGACCTTCATCTCGATCAGAAGCAGGTTAGCTATAAAGGCGCCGATCATGCCCATAACGCCGAACACGATGGTCCGGTCGTCGAAGGGGAGATCGAACGCCTAAAGGGTTTGCTTCGTCAATTCGCCGCTTCCGGACAGACTGGCCGTGAAAATTTGAATCCTAATGGAGAGGATTGGGAAAGACAGTTAGCAAAGGAATTTCAAGAAGATAGGAAGAATGGTCCAGGATCGGCTACGTTGCCGACGGATGGCGAGGTTGAGAAAAAAAGTTTTTTAAGCAAGTTGCTTGGCTTCTAATTTGAGCTCTGGTGTGGTTTTAAAGAAGGAAGCAGTGATTCGATCGGCCTTTTTAAAAGCTTTTTTCGACGATTTTGCTTGGTCCGCCTCTTGGCGGAAAATCGGAGAAAAACAGAGTGAGATTTTTCGCTGGAAAAAATCGAACGTCTTTTAAAAAGGCTGTCGAATCACAGATTCTAAATTTTAAAGATAAATTAATAGAAGGATGCAGGTTTCCGATGAAATAAAATCAAGATTAGACATCGTCGATGTCATTCGCGAATACGTACCTAGCTTAAAAGCGGTGGGTATGAATTTTTCGGCACTCTCGCCATTCAAGCGTGAGAAGACGCCGTCTTTTTACGTTTCACCGGACAAACAGATCTGGCATTGCTTCTCGACCGACAAAGGCGGAGATGTCATATCTTTCGTAATGGAAATGGAGGGCGTGTCTTTCGTCGAGGCTTTGCGTATTTTGGCCCCGAAGGCAGGAGTCACTCTTAAGAGAGAAAATCCGGAAGTCTCCAGCAAGCGCAACCGACTTTTGGACATCATGGAATCGGCCGCTATCTTCTATCATCAAACCTTAATGGATTCGCCTTTGGCCACCGCTGCCCGCGACTATGTCTTCAATAAGAGAGAAATGGCCGAGAAGACGGCTATCGATTGGCAGATCGGCTATTCGCCGGATTCCTGGGATGATCTAATGGATCATTTGCGCAAGAAAGGTTTTCAGGATGCCGAGATCTTTGCCGCCGGCTTGGCTTCACGCAAAGAAGGTCGCAACTCTTTCTATAATCGTTTTCGCGGGCGCATAATGTTCCCGATCTGCGACGTCAATGGCAACATCGTAGCCTTCACTGCTCGTGTCTCGCCAGAGAAAGAGAAGACCGAGATCATGGGTAAATACGTCAACAGTCCGGAGGGCATGCTCTATAGCAAGGGCAAAGTCGTTTTCGGATTGGACAAAGCCAAGATGGCTATTAAAGAGGCCGGTTATGTCATAGTCGTCGAGGGACAAATGGATTGCATTAGTGCCCATCAAGCTGGATTCAAGAATATCGTAGCCTCATCTGGTACGGCCTTCACTCAGGAACAGCTTAAACTTATAAAACGTTATTCTAATAACATAGCTTTTTGTTTTGACATGGATGATGCTGGCCAAATGGCCGCCGATCGCGCTATTCGCGAGGCCATGGCAGCTGAATTTAATGTTAAGGTCATAACCTTACCATTGGGCAAGGACCCCGACGAACTTATCCGCAAGGACGTAGAGGCCTGGAAAGAATCGGTCAGAAACTCCAAGCACGTGATGAAATATTATTTCGACAAGACCTTTGCCGCTATGAACATAAAAGAAGCGGAAGGGAAGCGTGAGGCCGCTAAATTAATTTTGCCGGTAATAGGTCGAATGCGCGATTTGATCGAGCGCGATCACTGGCTTAAGAAACTAGCTGAGGAGTTGAATGTTTCGGAGGGGGCCTTGCGCGACACTTTGTTGGCCGCCTTGAATAAAGAGAAAAGGCCTACTATGCAGTCAGAGCCAGAGAAGACCGAAGAGCCAACGCGTTCGACGCGCGAAGATAGGCTTTCGGAGACCTTTTTGTCGTTAGTGGTCCGTTTCCCGGCCTTAATGAGTTATGCCATGGACAAGGCCATGATCGACCATATTTTTGGAGCCGATAATAAGGTATTTTACAGGAATTTGATAATGTATTATAATGACGTAATTGGAGGCCAGTTCGCTGAGAATGGCGAAAAATGGCTTGATTACGCATCTTTTCGAGACTGGTTGTTGCGACAAGCCCCTGGAAATGAGAAAATTTTGGAAAAATTGGCTATTTCGGCCGATCGCGATTTTGTCGATTTTACCTTAGACGAGGCTAAGGAAGAAATGGTGTTAGCCTTGAAATCTCTTAAAGAGGCGTATTATTCATCTTTGTGTAAAGAAAAAGAAAGAATGATAGCCGAGGAGGAGAGAAATGGTAATGAACAAGTCGCATCCCGTTTGTTCGAGGAGTTAGCCGCTTTAAAAGAGGAGCGCCGTATAAATTTGGACGAGAATTAGGTGACTGCCGTCCGTTGTCACATTTTTAAACAAAGGACGATAGTCTCTTAATCATTCTTGTTTTTCATAACGCTGCTGACGGGTATGGTTCAATCCTGCCTTTAGCTGACGCCACCGAAAAACAAGATCGACAAAATGATCAAAAAGAAAAAGACCTCGCCGTCAGCAAAGACGGTCAAGCCGGCCAAAAAAGTACCGGCTAAAAGCGTTAAGGACCACAAAAAGGCCCCTGTTAAGTCCGTTAAAAAAATAACAAAACCAGTAACAAGTAAAACAGTGAGTAACACAGAGCATAAAGTAGTCGAACCACTAGCCCCAAAACCAACCGAAGAGCAGATCAAGAGTCTCATCAACAAAGGGCGCATGAGAGGGTTTTTGACCGAAACCGAGATACTTCATTTTTTCCCAAGCATTGAGGATTATGTTTATGATTATGAGATCATGCTTGGCGATTTGGAGTCCGCTGGCATTCAGATAGTCGAAGACACTGGACGTATTCTTGATATGGCCGATTTGGCCGCCAAGAAAGTCGAAGGCGTCAAGGATAAAAAGGAAAGAAAATCCAGTTTGACCGCCGCTGTCGACCTGTCGAAATTAAGCTCTGACTCTATTCAGATGTATCTTAAGGAGATCGGTCGCGTGCCTTTGCTGACCACTGAAGAAGAGATAGAATTGGCCAAGCGCAAAGAAAAAGGAGAGCGCGCCGCCGAGAGAAAGCTCATCGAGGCCAACTTGCGTCTCGTTGTTTCCATTGCTAAAAAATTCGCTGGCGCCAAGGGCCTGTCACTTTTGGATTTGATCCAAGAAGGTAATATCGGTCTATTTCGTGCCGTGGAAAAATTCGAATATCGCAAGGGTTATAAATTCTCGACTTATGCCACTTGGTGGATCCGCCAGGCCATTACTCGCGCTTTGGCCGACCAATCCCGCACTATCCGTATTCCGGTGCATATGGTCGAAACCATCAATAAATTCCAACAGGTCGAACGCCGTTTGGTCCAAGACCTTGGTCGCGAACCTTTGCCAGAAGAAATATCTTCAGAAATGGGAGAGGATTTGGACAAGGTCAAATATATCATGAAGATATCCCAGGACACTATCTCACTTGAAACTTCGGTCGGTGACGATGACGAGGATTCAGTGCTTGAGGATTTTATCGAAGACGTAAAGAACGTCGCCCCGGATCGCAGCGCCGCCTTAAAACTTTTAAAGGACTACGTCAAAAATATCGTGGCCAACTTATCACCACGCGAACAAAAGATATTGGAAATGCGTTTCGGACTCGTCGATGGCGTCGCTCATACCTTAGAAGAGGTCGGACAAGAGTTCGATGTCACTCGTGAACGTATTCGTCAGATCGAGGCTAAAGCCTTGGAGAAGATCAAGAAGGACGAATTGATCAAAAAGCTGCGCGACTATTAATATCGACTGTCTATTTTATATCATCTTATGCGCAATATCGTCGTCATTGCCATTTTAGCCGTTTGCCTGGCCGCCCCGGTCAAAGCCTCGGCCTTTGGTTTCGGCGATATCATTGCTGTCGGCCGTAAATTATTCAAGATAGTCGAGCCGCGCCAAGCGCCGGAGCGAACTGACGAGGAAAAGATCGATGCGGCCTTGCCGGAAGAAAGCGCCGATGAATGGCAGCGAGAATATAAGGTTTGGAAAGAAGCCTATAAGAAGAACGACATCACTCCCTTGTTCGATAATGAGAAAAACTTTACCCTGACCGAAGACGAATTGAATTATTTCGCCCAAAAAGAATATAATTCGGCCACTAGCAGTATAGTCCGTGATTTAAAGGTTGACCTTAAGCCGGGAACGATAGCCGTTAGTGGTTATTCCATGCTTAATATGTTTAAAGGTGATTTTGCGGTCGAATTAGAGGTTTTAAAAGGTGGTAATGGTCTATATTTAAAGGTGACAAAAGCTAAGCTGGGTAAAATAAGGGTACCAGGTGTGATTTTGGACAATATAGTAAATCGTGAGATAAAGGGTGTTAAAAATTTCTTGTATTCGAACAAGGATCATTCTGACCCAGATATCTCTATTAGTGAGGACAAATTAGAGCTGAAATACGCGCCATGACTTAAATAGTCTTGGCGTGTTTAGTAAAAAATATATGACAAATCTAGATTCTTTACAGAGACAGATCGACGAGCTTAAGGAGCAGAATCGCGCGATCATCGAATCTCTGAAAAAAATAGGGGGAAATGTCGGTGTTTCGGCGGCTGAAACGGCCCCAAGACCTTCTATTGAGGCAATGCCGGCTATGGTCGCATTAGATCCGGAGCCAGTCAAACCAGTGAAGAAAAACAAGGACGCCCATTGGGAAGAGAAGATCGGTATCAAATTATTCTCTCGTCTTGGTATTTTAGCCTTGGTCATTGGTATCGGGTTTTTCATAAAATACGTCAACGACAATAATCTTATCGGTTATGCCGGTAGAATATTGATCGGTGTCATCTCTGGTATCGCTTTGGTGATCGCCGGCGAATTCTCCGCGCGTTTCAAAAAATTCGCCAGTTGGGGGAAGGTTTTGGTCGGTGGCGGTTTGGCGGTGATGTATTTTTCCATTTACGCTGCCTATGCCTTTACCGATTATCGAGTAGCTTTAGGCATGAGCCAGACGATGGACATAATATTCTTGGTGATGGTCGCTGGTTTGGCGGCTTTCTTGTCGATACGCGACAATTCTCAGTTGATCGCTGCCGAAGCTTTTTTCCTTGGTTTTTTAACTTGTCTTTTGAATCGTGATTTTGGGAGTATGGTCTTGGTCTACGATCTGATATTGACTGTCGCGCTCGTAGTCACTGCCGCTTATAAGAAATGGCCGCTGATCAGTATTGGTGGAGTCCTTGGTACATATATCTCATATAGCCTTTGGCGGGCCGACAATGGCGATGCCAATATCTTGGCCATGTCTTTCTTGTCGATATTTTTCTTGGTTTATGTTTTGCAATCCTTAATACTTTCCAGCAGATCCAAGGACGATATAGACCTTGAATATAGAATCGTTACCGCCAATGTCATAAATTCGCTTTTCTTTTTCGTTCTTGGTTTGCTGGTGTCGCGAGAATGGAGGGGCGATTGGGATGTTCTATTCTGTTCCTTGTTCGCCGTTTTCCACTTAATCGGCGCTTGGACATCTTGGCATCTCAAGAAAGAACTCACGTCTCATGCCTATTTCTATTTAGGAGTCTCGTCTTTGGCTATAGCCATTCCTTTATGGTTTGACAAGGAGATGGTCACTTTGGCCTGGTCAGTAGTCTTCTTGGTTATGCTCGTCACCGGCTTAAGAACAAAATATAGACCATTGGAATATTCGGCTCACATGTTGGCGATATTGATATTGGGTAAAGTACTTTTGGTGGACGTCACTTTAAAAGGTTTTTCTATCGATGATATCGCTGGTTCGACTAGACTTTGGGCTTTCATCGGTTCTTCCGCCTTTTTCTTGGCCGCTTATTTATTCATCGCTTTTAATCGCCATAGTCTTAAAGAGGGGTTGTCTAAAGTGACACCGTATTTTTATTCGATCGTTCCGACTATGCTTTTGACGATCTCGGTGATTATGGAAACAGGTGATGGCAATACGAATTGGACCACTATTTGGCTCTGTGCGTTATTTTTGCTCGTAGCTTTCTTGCCCGCGTTTGGGGAGCGGTTCAAAGAATTCCGCTGGCAGGGGACAGTGGTTGGAGCGGCTTTGTTGTTTAAGGTTTTTGCCTATGATTTATTCTTCTTAGAATTTAATCCGACTCGCGACTTAGAGAAATATCATTTAGTGACTTATTTAATATCGGTTGGTTCGCTTTTACTCGCTTCGATATTCTGGCGACTTAAATCTTCGGATAAACTATCCAAGGAGGCTGCCACTGCCTATCAATGGCTGGCAGCGATTCTAGCCTTTTTTGTTATAGTCTTAGAATTCGATGGCTACTCGGTCTCTGTCGCTTGGGCGATCTTAGCCTTAATACTGATCTTTACTGGTTTTCTGATCAAGGACAAAGATTCTCGCTACCAGGGTATTGCCGTGTTATTCTTTACTCTCTGTAAGGTATTTATTTATGACACCTCGGAGCTTGAGACCGGTTATCGCATGATCTCCTATATTTCCCTTGGCGGCATACTTTTAGGCGCTTCATTCTTGTATAATAAGTACAAGGACAAAATAGGAAGCTAGTCGAATGTAAGCCATATAGATCGCCTCTGTTTTTTAAAAACGGGGGCGATTTTATTTTTTTTGAATTGTTTTAGGAACACACATTTTGCACCTTAGCCAACGCCTCGTTGGGCGTCAGCC
>CAZJPG010000022.1:0-18470 GCA_964547855.1 uncultured Gammaproteobacteria bacterium
GAATAGTGAATAGTGAATAGTGAATAGTGAATAGTGAATAGTGAATAGTGAATAGAGCTCCAGCTACTTGCCATTCCGAGCCCGCCTTGTCGATGGCTTGGCGAGGCAGGCGGAGCGAAGCGGAGTCGAGGAATCATGATAAATAAGGCTTTATACTTAATACGTTATACTTGATACTTATTGCCAATACAAAAAAATACCCCGGTAAAACTTGCGTTTTACCGGGGTGGTTAGTGTGAAAACAATCAATCAGCGTCTTCCTGCTTTGGCTTTAGCCATTTCAAGTTTCAACCTGGCATTTTGCAAGAAGTCTTCCGACTTCTCTTTTAATTCTTCAGTCGTTCCGTGTATGCCGAATCGACTTAAGATCGCCTTGGCTGATTCGTCAGCTTCCCTGGCCACTTCATCGACCTGATCGGAGAAGTCGCGGATTATTCCGCGATTTTTTAGATACTGGGGAATGGATTTCTTGAAGATTTCGCGTTTTTCAGGATCGTTATATGTCTGGTTGGTTGGCTTTTTGCCGATTGAACCGTTGCCGATGGCGAAGAATAGAATCATGATATGCTTACCCGTTTGGTTCTGCATTTCTTTTTCTATGACTCTCGTCACCTTTTGTGGTCCTTTGCCTTTGCCTCCGGCTGGCGGGGTCGATTCATCGACTTTTTTTCCATCTCTGTCCAACCAGTATTCCTTTGACGATATCGTGTCTTCCCGTAGTCCGCAGATCTTTTCTATTTTTCCTCTTTGTAAGGGGGTTAGCCCGTCGCGGAAAGCTTCTGCTATCAAACTGATCGTTGTTGGTTGAAGGGTTGCGTTGCGCCATTCTTCGGGCAGGGCGTTGTAGTCTCCGAGAAGCACTATGGCCTCATCCTTGTCTCCTACGCCGCCGAAGCCTGATTTCATTCCTTTGTTTGTGCTTTCGCTTTTGCTTTGATTGATGCCGAACAATGACAGAATGTTTTCTGTGGTTTTGTCGAACAGGAAGCTTCCTGTCCAGTCCTGCAGTGTTCCAAAAATTCCCTTTGCCATTTTTTTTACTCCTTTTTAGTTCGTGTACTTACCAACGATCATAATGATAGATGCGAGCATGACTGCCGCGACTGACCAACGGAGCATAACTTGCCCAAATGAGAGTGATTTTTTACCCTCGTTCATGGCATTTTTAATCCGCAGATCATTGATGAGGTTTTCGGTCTGTTCACGTTTAGCATTGATTCTTGATCTGCGATCAGATTCTTCTCTGGCTGTTTTGAGTGAGAGCTCATCGTTTTGGTTGTCCTGGCGACGTTTAAAATCCTGTTTGTCGAGTTTTGACTGCTCTTCGATTTCTGCTCGTTTAATTTTTGCCTGCTCATTGAGCTCTTTAAGTTTGACCGCTTTTTGCCGTTCGATCTCATCAAGGGCTTTGGCTTGCTTTTCCAAGTCGATTTTCTCTTGAGAGAGAATTCCTTCTCGGGCCAGCTTAGCCTTCTCTTCGATTTCCTTTTTGCCCATTTTGATTTCATTGTCCAGGGCTTCAAGTCTATCTTCGAGATGCTTTGCTTTAAGGGCTGTTTCCCTGTTGTCCAGAGTTTCCTGCTCGTCAAGACGTATTTTACGACGTCCCTGTGCTGTTAGCGCTACGCCTTCGGCACCGAACATTTCAGCACTGGACTGTTTGAGCATGGCTGCGGCTTTCGACTCTTCTTCGGCTGCTTTTTGATTCTGAAGGGCGTTGGCTTCCCTTTGGATGCCTTTAAGACCTTCTTCATCAAGTTCGTCGATGTCGTTAACTGGTTGTTGACCATCATCTTCGTTTTGGCTTGCCGCTCTGATCATTGCGATCGTAGCTGGGTCAATGGTTGGTGGTTGAACAGGTGCTGCGGGCGTTGGCACGGGATTCGCTCGTTCTTTTTTGAACTTGCGAACAAGAATGATGATGACGGGTGTAAAGACGATAGCTCCGAAAATACTGATTAGCATGAAGATGAATCCCATCTTGTCCATAAAAACTCCTTTGTTTGATTGTTTTCAGTTTTAAAGGGCTTTCCCTTTAGAGAACAGGGTATTGCTATCCTATTCTCTATAATTTCATTATAGCATAAAAATGATAAAAAGTCAATAGAGGTAAGATTATAACCGTAGCTAATATAAGCAAAATATTATATTAATATAATTGGCTAATTTTAGGGGAAAATATGAATAGGGAATAGGGAATAGGGAATAGGATTCTCACTACTTGTCATTCCGAGTCCGCCTTGCTGATGGCTTGGCGAGGCAGGCGGAGCGAAGCGGAGTCGAGGAATCATGATAAATAAGGCTTTATACTTAATACGTTATACTTGATACTTATTGCTAATACAAAAAAAGACCCCGGTAAAACTTGCGTTTTACCGGGGTGGTTAATGTGAAAGATCTGTTTGTGTCAGCGTTGGCTGGCGAAGTTTAGTTGCCGTATGCTACGGCTTCTTCTTCGCGAACTTCGCGAACTCGAGCGTCTCTGACGAGACGGGAGGGGTCGAGTTGTTTGCCATTGCCATTGAGATACTGATGTACTTCATTCCGACCAAGCCCTGATTGGAAAAGCGCGATTGCGATTTTCTTTCTTCCTTCGATGATTTTTTTCAATTTCGGATGGATATGTCTTATCTCGTATCCCATAGAAGTGTTGGCTTCTTTGAGGGTTTCCATCGGAATTGTCATCCCTTTCAGGATGTCATCTGTCAGAAGTAGGTCGGAATCGACTTCTTCCTCTCTTGTGGGTTCGGGTGATTTGCTGTTCATGTCCAGCAAGTGTAGGTTTGGGCGATGGGCCGTTGTTGTTGGCTCTTCTTCGAGCACTGCTGTTTCCGGGACTTCCTCCGGCAGGTCTTGACCGAAACTGTTTTCGTCGATCTCTTTCACCGGTTCAAGGGCCGGGTCGATATCGAGTTCGTCGATTTCGGTTGGTTCTGTCCGGTAATCATCCTCGTCTATGAGGTCGGTAAAGTGAGAGGATTCAGTTGGAGGCATATGTTGATCTGCCTCCTCATCTTCCGATGCGACGGCAGCATTGTTTTCGGCTGTCGTTGGGTTAAGGGTTCTTTGGTAATCACTGTAGTAATCCTGGCGGATATTCTCTTTGAACCAATCTTCAACATCCATTCCTTTAGGCGGTTCAGGGAAAAATTCGCTGGATTTGTTACTTGTTGCTACGCCGTTTTTGAGCAACCAAATTGTTTTTGTGATATTGATTTGATACTCATTGTTATCCCCGTGTGGAATTTCGTCTCGCAGGAGCATTTCCTTGAATTTTACATAATCTCCTGCTGATAATTTTTTCTTGGCGATTTCCAGGATTTTGTTTTTCTGGTCAATACTCAATAATGTTGTTTCCGGTTCTTTTTTGTCTTCTTCTACATTTTCTGCATCGATTTTTTCCATCAGTCTTTTCTGACGGACTGCAGGGCTTAAGCTTCCGACCCAGTAAGTGAACCTTGAAATAATTCCAGGGAACTTATCGATCAGATTGTTGATCGCGTCCATTCCAGACTTCTTACGAAGTACTGCGAACAGTTCCGGCTTTTTGTTCTTTATGGAGAACATGTAGCCCAGAAAACCGAGGACAACGACCAAGCCTGCGATGAGTAATCCGATGCCTGAGTATGTCAGGACGACTTTAACTCCATGAAGAATAGTGCTCATATGAGCTCCTTTCGTGACAACAAGTGCCATAATGGTGATACCGCCGACGATGATCGACATAATTCCGAGGACTGCACCAATCGATAGACCGGCGAACTTCAACGACTTCTTGGAAAACAATTTCATGAAGCCTCCTTGTGGCTGTGGTTTGTGTATTTTTTTGTCAATGTCCGTGATTTTGGACTTCTTTGCCCCTCCAGGCTAAAGTATCCTAAATCTCTCAATATTATCACATTTTTGGTATTTTGTCAATACCTATACAGGGAAAGCCTTAAAATAGGCGTTTTTTAGGTGTATTGACAAAAAATGATTAATGTATAATGATATAGTCACTTAAATCCAAGATATTTTTAGAGGGTTGGGTTTAATTGCTGTTTTAAAACAAAAAAGCGAGGTGAAGGTATGAGTATCAACCATGAAGCCCGGGATTTGGTCAAAGAAGGATTTTCCCTTATGGGTAAAGGCGAGTTGGATGCCGGCGCTTCGCTGATAGAGCGAGCTCGGAAAATCTCTCCGTATGACGCTAAAGTTCTTAATGCCAGCGGCGTTGTCTCGATGAGGAAAGGTGACCATTGGCTGGCCGCAAGATATTTTTTGGCAGCCAGGGAGTTGCTAGAGAATGCTTTAGCCAGTTCGGCAGAAAATACCGAAGATGAGAATGTCAGCCTGACGATAATGGATAAAAATATGTCGTTGGCCATCGAAAATATGGAGAAAGAAGGGCTTGCCCGCCTGAAGGGTAGTCGGCCCGTGAGGGCCAAAGTGATTTTTTTACGGCTTTTGGAGTTCTCCTTGGGGAACGTCCGTTTGAGAAAAAATCTCATTTTAGCCCTAGAAGCCTCTGGGTGCAGGAAGGATGCTTTTCAATATGCCAAAGTTTTGGCTATTGACTTGGTCGAACTTCAAGGTGCATCACAGATTTGCATTGATCGTCTCGCAAAGGCCATAAAGGTTTTTCTACCTTCTCACAAAGAGATGGGACTTCGATCAGTGAAAAATGATTTGATCAGGATGATAAAAGGTCTTCCATCAAATTCTGGCAGCCTGCTTTCATTGAAGAAGGTAATTTCCGTCTTCGTCTCAGATTGATCTTTTTTATCCCCGTACGTTGCTTGCAGCGTTTCGGGGCTTTTTATTTTTTGGATTATTTGTTAAGCTAAAAAGCTAATTAATAAATAGATAAAACTATGTCTTTGAAGATCGATAAAGATTTGTGTGTGGGCTGCGGCGCTTGTGCTGGCGTTTGCCCAGAGAGTTTTTCCGTCGGTGCCGACGGTAAGGCCGATGTCTTGGCCGAGAGCGCTTGCAGTGCCAACGCTATCTCTAGTTGCCCAGTGTCAGCCATAGTCGAAGAATAAGAAAAATCGAAAGTATAGAAACAGTCTCTTTTTTGCGAAGAGGCTGTTTTTTATTTAGTAAGCCCAAGGAGCAATAACGGATCACGTAAGAAACTGTTTATCGGGTGTCATTTGAATAGTGAATTGTGAATATTGAATTTTAAAGTAATTTTTAGAATTTTTTATTCTCTATTTATGATTCAATAATGTTACTTGACCTTATAAGAGAAAACTCATTAATTACCCTTAGTTTATCCGAAGTATTTTAGCACTCTTGACATAGGAGTGCTAAAAGTTATAAAATGGATTTGAAAGATATTTATGGATGGTCGATGAATGGCGAGATCGTGCCGAATGGCCCTTGTAATAAGGGTAAAATTAAAACATCGATATTCCCATAATTCAATATTTTTTATGGAAGGGAGAAAAAAACAAATACTCGAAGCCATAGTCAAAGAACATGTTGCCACCGGCTCGCCGGTCGGATCGTCTTTTTTAGTCGATAAATGCAAACTGGATTGCTCGTCGGCTACGGTTCGCAATGTCATGGCCGAACTCGAGGAGGAGGGGTATATCATGCAGCCGCATACTAGCGCTGGTCGCGTTCCGACGGAGAAAGCCTATAATTTGTTCTTGGACGAATTGAAGAAGGGCCAAAAGAGATTAAAGAAATTGCGCGATCGCGAACTTGAGGATTTGGACGAGAGCTTGTCCCTTGAGGGTGATGATTCTTTTCGCGCTGCCGCCAAGACTTTGGCCGCGCTGACCGGCTCCGCTGTTTTCTGGGCCTTTCATAAGAATAATCTTTATTACACCGGTCTTTCGAATTTATTTCAGCAGCCGGAATTCGCTAATTCCGGATTAGTCTATAACGTTTCGGCCGTGATCGATCGCTTAGACGAGATCATCGACAGCATTTTCGAAAAAGTAGAGGAGGAGCCGATGATACTTTTGGGCGAGGAAAATCCTTTCGGTAATTTTTGCGGTTCGGTTCTAGCCAAGTATCGCCGCGGCAATGTGTCAGGCATGTTCGGGCTAGTTGGGCCAATGAGGATGGATTATGAGAGGAATTTGGGCTTGGTCGAGTATGTTTTAGGAAAATTAAAAGAATAAAATAATTTTTTGAATAGTGAATAATGAATTTTGAATATTGGAAATAAATATTCACGATTCATAATTCGATATTCAGTATTCATTAGCCATATGTCCGAAGAAAAAGAGACTAAACAAGAAGAGGTCAAAAAGGAGGAGGAAACAGTCGAAGAGAAAGTCGTGCGCCTTGAGGCCGAATTGGCCGAGGCTAATTCCAAATATCTCCGCGCTTTGGCAGAACAGCAGAATTTGGTGAAGCGCCAGGTGTCGGAGAAAGAAGAGTTTGTGAAATATGCCAATCAAGAGATTATTTCCGAGTTCCTTAGTGTTTACGACCACTTGCGGATGTCCATTGATTTTTTGCCGGCCGAAGAGAAAGATAACGCTTGGGTCAAAGGCGTCGAAATGACGATCAAACAGTTCAAGGATTTGCTTTCCGTCAATGGAGTGGAAGAGATAAAGACCGTCGGCGAGAAATTCGACCCAAATACCATGGAGGCCGTCGAGGGCGAAGGGGAGAAAGTCGTTAAAGAAATTATGGCCGGTTACAGATTGAACGGAAAAGTGATTCGTGCCGCACGCGTCGCGCTTGAATTTTGAATGATGAATGATAAGAGATAAATGATAAATTAAAATGACGATGGAGGGGGAAAATATAATTAAAACAAAAAGCAAAAAGTTTGCGTTAAGGATAATTGGTTTGTATAAATATTTAGTCGATAGAAAGAGAGAATTCGTTATTTCAAAGCAAGTGTTGCGAAGCGGTACATCTATTGGGGCCAACATAGAAGAAGCGATCGGTGGGCAGAGTAAAAAAGATTTCACAGCCAAGATTTGTATCGCTTACAAAGAGGCCAGAGAGACTAAATATTGGTTAGAACTTTTAGGAGAGAGTAGTATTCTTGAAAAAGAATTTGCCGAGTCGATAAAAAATGATTGTGAGGAGATATGTCGTATCATCGGCAAAATACAAATAACTTGTAACAAGAGAAAAGATGTCTGATAAATTCATCATTCATCATTTATCTCTTATCATTATTATGTCGAATATCATCAAATGGAGTCCGTTCTTCGACGGGTTCGAGGATATGGACAAAATGTTCTCTGAATTCGTGCCGGTCGTTAGGCGCGGTGACGCGGGCGGTTTTGTCCCGGCTATTGACGTCTATGAAGACAAAGGCAATCTGATCGTGGAAACGCAATTGGCCGGGATCGATCCGGAGAAGGTTTCCATCGCCATTGAGAACGATGTTTTGACGATCAAGGGTGAAAGCGAAAAGAAAAGCGAAGTTGAGGATAAGGATTATTATAGAAAAGAGATCCGTCGCGGTTCATTCTTCCGCACGATCCAGCTACCGGCCCATGTCGATGGCGACAAAGCCTCGGCGATTTCAGAGTCCGGCATCTTGAAGATCTCTATACCGAAGAAAGAGGAAGCCAAACCGAAGACGATCAAGATAGAGAAGAAATAATGCCCCATGCGTTTTCTTTATAATGATTTTTCCGTTAAAAAAGTAAGTGATTTATTAAAGATTTAGTATCAAGCACCAAGTATTATGTATAAAGGATCTTAAAATTCCGGCCACCTAATACTTTATACTTAATACGTAATACAAAATTTATGTCTAAAATATTAGGTATTGACCTTGGCACCACTAATAGTGCCATGGCCATAATCGAAGGCGGAGCTCCAAAGATCTTGGAGAACGCCGAAGGAATGAGAACCACTCCTTCCATTGTCGCGATCTCGAAGTCCGGCGAATGGTTGGTCGGAGCGGCCGCTAAACGTCAGGCCGTCACTAATCCAGAGAACACCATCTTCGAGATGAAGCGTTTGATCGGTCGTCATTTCAATGACGATGAGGTTCAGCGCGATCTGAAGAATATGCCTTACAAGATCGTTCAGGCGGGCGAAGGTGTGAAGATAATCGTTTCTGGCAAGGAATATACCCCACAGGAGATTTCTGCTAAAGTTTTGTCTAAATTGAAGGCTGATGCCGAGGCTCGCTTGGGCGAGAAAATCACCGAGGCCATCATCACCGTTCCGGCCTATTTCGACGATTCTCAGAGACAGGCCACTAAGGATGCCGGTCAGATCGCTGGCTTGAACGTCAAGCGCATCATCAATGAGCCGACTTCGGCCGCTTTGGCCTATGGTATGGACAAGAAACATGGTCATCAGATCGTGGTCTATGATTTGGGCGGAGGAACTTTCGATGTTTCCATTCTTGATGTATCCGCCGATAGCGTCATGGTGAAGTCCACTAATGGCGACACTCATTTGGGCGGTGCGGATTTCGATCAGCGCATCATCAACTGGATATTGGATGAATTCAAAAAGGAGAATGGTGTGGATCTGTCCAAGGATCCGTTGGCCTTGCAGCGCATCAAGGAGGCTGCCGAGAAGGCTAAGATCGAATTGTCTTCTTCTATGGAGACCGAGATCAATCAGCCGTTCATCACCGTCGGCTCCGACGGACCTAAGCATTTGGTCATGAAAGTCACTCGCGCCAAGTTGGAGGAGTTGGTCGGCGACTTGGTCCAAAAGACCATCGAGCCTTGCAAGAAGGCCCTTGAGGACGCTGGTTTGAAGGTCAGCGATCTTGAAGAGGTAGTTTTGGTCGGTGGCATGACTCGCATGCCGATGGTTCAGAAATTGGTCAAAGAGTTTTTTGGCAAAGAACCGAACATGACCGTTAACCCAGACGAGGTGGTCGCTGCCGGTGTAGCCGTTCAAGGCGGTGTTTTGCAGGGCGACGTCAAAGACATTCTTCTTTTGGATGTCACCCCGTTGACCCTTGGTATCGAGACTTTGGGCGGCGTGGCCACTCCTTTGATCGAGCGCAACACCACTATCCCAACTCAAAAGTCGCAAATTTTCTCGACCGCGGCCGATTCACAGACCAGCGTCGAGATCCACATCGTTCAGGGAGAGAGACCGATGGCTGCCGACAATAAGACTTTGGGCAAATTCATGCTCGACGGTATTCCACCGGCTCCGCGCGGAGTGCCGCAGGTCGAGGTCAAATTCGACATCGACGCCAACGGCATTTTGAACGTGTCCGCTATGGACAAGGCTTCAGGTAAGACTCAGAACATCACTATTACCGCTTCCTCCGGTTTGTCCAAGGAAGAGGTAGAGAAGATGAAGAAAGAGGCCGAGTTACATGCCGAAGAGGATAAGAAAAAGAAAGAGAAGATCGACATCAAGAACCAGGCCGAGGGCGTAATTTTCGCCACTGAAAAGATGATCAAGGACATGGGCGAGAAGATGGCCCAAGAGGA
The DNA here is from genome assembly GCA_964547855.1 of uncultured Gammaproteobacteria bacterium. GTDB lineage: Bacteria > Patescibacteriota > Patescibacteriia > Patescibacteriales > WJLG01 > JBAZHE01. The sequence continues at coordinate 9,381 of CAZJPG010000022.1, forward strand.
TATCAAGACGTTGAACGATCATGCCGAAGACTTGAAGAAGATAAAGGACGGAGACGACATCGAGGCCATTAAGAAGAAGATGGAAGAGATGAATCAAGCCGCTCAAGCTATTGGCGCCAAGATGTATCAGAATCAGGCACCTCAAGGTCAGCAGCCAGGAGCCGAACAGGCGAATGGTGGAGAGGCCGACAAGGGTGCTTCCAGTGACAAGAAAGACAACGGCCCAGTCGAAGGCGAATACGAAGAGAAAAAATAATCATTTGGCAATTGACAATGGACAATCGGCGACGGTTGTCCATTGGGGTATGGTCGAATGACTAAAAGATATTTACGCTTTTTGGATTAACGTAGTGTGATAAAATAAAAATAATAAACAAATAAAAAAATATGACTTCAGTTTTAATTTTTGCCATTGGTTCTGTCGTTATTCTAGCGTTGACTTTGTTCTTATTTCCTGTCGCTCTCTTGCTCTCTGTCCGCTTGCTCAAGGGGCAGATAAGCACTTGGGGGGCGATAAGGAATGAGCTTATTTTATTGTTCATCTGGCTGCTTTTTATAGTCCTTGGTAATATTTTAAAGCTTCCAACTTTTGTCTATAGTATTATTTCGGTATTTTATTTTTTTGTCAGCGTCGCCGTAACCTGGTTCCTTGTCGCTAAGAGCTTCGTCGATCGTTCGGTCGGAAAGATCCTTGGAGCCGTATCGGTTTTCTTGATACTTTGTTATCTTCTTATTCCGGCTTGTTCTGCCGCTTTAATATTCGTGTTGCGTTCTAATTCCGTCGAGCAGTTTTTCGCTAGCGGCGAATCCATGTCGCCGGCCATCACGATCGGCGATCATCTATTAGTCGATGTTAGGAGTATGAAGAAGTATTCGCCGAAGAGAGGAGATGTCGTTGCCTATTCTTATCCTAAGGACGAGAAGCAGACATTCATTCATCGCATCGTCGGCTTGCCTGGCGAGGAGGTTTCTTTCGAAGACGGCAAAGTCTTTATAGATGGAGTCGAGTTGCGGGAGGGTTATTTGCCGTCGAACATCAAGACTTATAACGATGAGTTGCCAGTAAAATTATCGGATAATGAATATTTCGTTTTAGGTGATAATAGGAACTTAGCTAAGGATTCCAGGGCATTCGGTCCCTTAAAGAAGAAGCAAATCGTTGGTCAAGTCGTATTTAGAGCTTATCCTTTCGATAGGTTCGGAGCGATCCCGCAAGTCGAATATTAAATAGCTTCGGCAGCTTCTTTTTTAGGGTGGAGAGTGGAAAAATTATTATTAAGGAGGGGGAGTGATTTTTCCGTATGAAAAATTATTTTAGGATTTTTTCCGAGGACAGGGATGTCACGGTGTTATTGGTCCTTTTAATATTCATCACGCTTTTTTATTCGATAGATGAAGGATTCACTAAGGTCATTGCGGTCTTAGCTTTGTCGATGTTCTTTTTACAGCAGTGCTTTAAATATACTTTATTGAAAGACCTGGAGAGGTATAGGATGGAGATCAGAAAAGAGAGTGATGAGCGGTACAAAAGAGCGTTGTCATTAGAGACGGCTAAAATTATAAGCTCTGAACTGGGGAATGCGAGAAAAGGTTTGCGGTCGATGTTGGATTTTAGGCTCGGGTCATGGAATGACATTAGGGAGGCGGTCGCTATGTCGTTGAATAGGTTAAAGTCTGTGCATAATGTGAATGATCTTTTGCCATCGCCGGTGCTTTGGGAAAAATTGGGAGAGTTGGTCAAACTGGTCGGCGGAGCGTACTTAATGATTTGCTGGCTTAGAGAGGAGTCGGCGGCTAGCTTAGCTCGAACATCAAAAGGAGATATAGAAAGATTAAGGCTTGAACAGGAAAGGATCATAAATATCGTTTTATTGAAGAAGGCGCGAGAATTCGAGCGGGACTTGAGAAGGGAGGTCGAATCGGACGATTAAGGGTTAAAATTTAAAATAAAAAGACTAAAATTATAGTTATATAAATATGCCGTTGTCAGCTAGCCACATAAAATTCGCGATCGACCAGATAGGGCATTTCAAACCAGAAGATTTGGAGAATTATTTTTCCGGTGTATCCTATCCAGATAGCCGTTACACTAGCGGCATCGAAAGAACAATGACGCATAGCGAGGATTTTTGGCCGGAGAGTTTTTGGCGAGATGACGATTTTAAAAAGGGGTGGGCATCGCATAATATTTCCGATCGAGCGTATACTAGTGGAATAAGAAAGATATTTTCTTCTTGGGGTAGTTTTTTCGATGAGGACGTGAAAATAGAGAATGCAGCGGTGAAGATAGTTGGCGATTTGGTCTTGTTGAAATCCCTGGGGGTCGTAGAAGCTCTAAATTCTGTCACGAAGTTACACAACCCTAATGGTGAAGACACAGAAAAGATGGAAAAACACTTATTGGCAATGAAGGATTGTTATAAGAACGGACTTAAGACGGAAATATCCGATTACGTGAATATTATGCATAGTAGTTTTGGTCCAGAGATCGGGAAAAAAGTGATAGCCAAGGCCAAGGCCTTTGCCGCTGATAAGAATTTGGCTAATTCGATAGGTGATTTTTTTAAGGAAGGAATTAAAGAAGAGGTTGAAAAAATTTTTAAAAAAGTATGAATATGCTAAACAATCCCATGGAGTCTTTTCCAGCTGGCGATGAAAATAATGAGGAGGAAATCTTTGAGGTCAAGCTTCCGGAAAACTTGGATATGTCGGCAGAGGAGAAGGACGATATTTCCAGAAGAGTGGTCGCTGAACATCCTTACTTAAAAAAGGTCGTCGGAGTTGGGGAGAATGAGGAATTTGTACTGTCAGAGCTTGATCGGCTGGAAAAAGAAGGATTGGAAAAGCTCCCTAAAGAACACGAAAAGACCGAGAAGGAGATCGAACTGATAGGCTTTGCCAAAAAAGCGGCCGACGAGATATTATCCGAATTCGGCGGCGAAGATCTTTATGATATACCACTAGAAAGGATTCATGTCGTCGAATTTGATAATAATTCTCATGGTAACTGGAATTGCGATAAGAATAGTGCCGTCTTGTCTAAGTTGGATAGTTCGGTAAAATTCGCCATCGCTGCTTTTCACGAACTCGTCCATTCCAAATCTTATAACGCTTTGCAATTGTTGGACAATGAGAATGACAAGAGGTTGTATCATTATCGGAATGGACTAACAGTCTTTAGCCGCGATGGAAAAAATAAGTATATGGAAAGTCTGAACGAATCAGTTTTATACGAACTGGAAAAAATATTCTTCGATAGGTATATAAGAAACAATGATTCTTTTCCTGAAGAAGAAAAAGATCAAGAGATAGCTTCGGCGAAGCGTGGTCCTGGGAATGAATATGTAGGGACGGAAGCTAATCGTGATTTGGCTGAAAAAATGAGGTTTTTCTCTCAAAAACTCGCAGATGGTATCAAGGGTGATGATGCATATTCCGAATATAATAGCCCAAAAGACATTATGAATTTAATGATAAGAAGTTCTATTAGTGGCAATATATTGAAATTGAGCAGGATGATCGGTGGTTATTTGGGTGGGCTAAAGAATTAAAATAATTATTGGCATATGTCGGAATTATTCAAAATAAGTAAAAGATATAAAGCTAGGGCCGATCAGTTGTTAAAGAAGACTGGCTTGATAGGTGATTTAGGTAAATATGGCGAAGTTCATTTGACTGGGGCTTATGCTGCGGACATGATGATGCATGGCGACATAGATATTGAGGTTGTGAAAGGCGGGAAGTTCTCGCGAAAAGAGATCTTCGAAATATTCAAGAAGCTTTATTTAAAAGATGCTTTCAAAAGTCTTTACCTTAAGGGGCGGTGGGACGATCCGCGTTTAGGACAGGAATTTCCCGATGGTCAGTACATGGGTGCTAAAACCAGGTTGGATGGCGAGCGTTGGACGATCGATATGTGGTTTGTTGGCAAAAAGGAGGCTGAGCGGCGCAAAAGACTCAATAGTTTTATAAACGAAAAGATCAATGGCAAGAACAAGGAATTGATTTTGCGCTTTAAGAAATTCCGCAATGAGAATGGTTTAAGTATTTCTGGTTATGAGATATATGAGGCTGTTTTAAAGAATGAAATAGGCAGCATGGAAAAATTAAAGAGATTTTTTTCTAAATAAAAATTTAAAAATATGCAGAACAACAATCAAAATAAGCCAGGGCAAGTAGAGATCAAAGTCTCTGATAACATACCTGGCGGAGAGTATTCTAATTTAGCGCAGATTGCCACGGCCCGCGAGGAGTTTTTGATAAAATTCTTAAATTTGGTCGATGGCACCGGTCGTGTGGTCGGAAAAATAATTTTGACCCCCGGTCATTTTAAGCGTTTGACTAATGTCATGAGTGGTATTTTGAAGGATTATGAAAAACAGCATGGCGAGATCAAGGAAGCAGAGGAGCCAAAGAAAGAAATAGGATTTAAGGGGTAGTTCGTATAATGTATTAAGTATAATGTATGATGCGGTATGATTTCATGCATCACATTCCATATATAAATGGGAAAAGATTATTACAAGATATTGGGAGTAGATAAGTCCGCCTCGGCCGATGATATCAAGAAGGCTTTTTTGAAATTGGCGCACCAGCATCATCCGGACAAGACTGGCGGCGACGACTCCAAATTTAAGGAGGTCAATGAGGCTTATCAAGTTTTGGGCAATGCGCAGAAGCGCGCCCAGTACGATCAATTCGGATCGGCTGGCCCTAATATGGGAGGCTTTGGCGGAGGCCAGGGTTATGGCGGTTTCGGAGGTTTTCAGAATGGCGGCATGAATATAAACATGGATGACCTTGGCGATATGTTCGGCGGCTTTGGTGATATCTTCGGTTTTGGCGGTGGGTCGCGTTCACGCGGGCCTCGTCGCGGCGCCGATATAGAGGCGGAGATGACTATAACTTTCGAGGAGGCGGCTTTCGGTACAGAAAAAGAAGTGTCCTTAAAGAAGAAGGTCGTGTGCGACCATTGTTCCGGATCGGGCGCCGAGCCAGGGGCTAAGATCGAGACTTGTTCCGCTTGCGGCGGAAGAGGCAAGGTCCGTCATGTCCAACAGACTATCTTGGGAGCGATCCAGACCGAGACAACTTGTCGTTCTTGTGGCGGCGAAGGGAAGATCCCTAGTCAGAAATGCTCCAAATGCCATGGTTCTGGTTCTGTGCACGATACCGTAAAGTTTAAAGTTAAGATACCGGCTGGCGTCGATGATGGCGGGAGGATTCGCTTGTCGGGCTATGGGGAGGCTGGTGATAAGGGGGCTTCGATGGGCGATCTTTATATCAATATTAATGTTAGGCCATCGGATAAATTCGCGCGCGAAGATTATGATATTTTGACCAAGAAGGAAATAGGGTTTGCGCAAGCCGCTCTTGGCGATAAAGTGGAAATTGAGACTATTCATGGCAAGGTCGAGTTGAAGATACCAGAAGGAACGCAATCCAGTACGGTGTTTAAATTAAAGGGAAAGGGCATACCTTACACGAATGGTAAAGGTTATGGAGACCATTTGGTGGAAGTAATAGTTAAGACACCAAAGAGTCTGTCGAAAAAACAAAAAGATATCTTAAAAGGGATGGGAATATAAGAAATCGGCCGCAATTAGCGGCCGATTTTAATTTTTGCGGTAAAAATGATAAAATATATATTTAATGCAGCTATAATTTTAAAAATATGCCAAAAAAGCATGGGTTTGCGATAGGATTTTTATTTTTATCCTTATTTTTATTTTTTAGCTTTTTATTCAATCAAGTATCGAGTAAAGACGCTTCGGCTATGTCCGTGGTTGCCGGTATTTCTTTGGTCTCGTTCTCTCCTGAAAGTGGTGGGAGCATGGTGGCGTCTACTACTAATCTATCATTGACCTTCGATGTTCCTCCGATAGCTGGTACGGGGTCTATCCACATAAAGAGATCTTCTGACCACACATCCTTCGCGGACATATCGGCGACGTCATCGGAGGTGACTGTGGATGGCACGACCGTGACCATAGATCCTGATGAGAATTTGGAGAACAATACTTTTTATTATATCGAGGTGGATTCAGACGCTTTCTACGAGACTGGTGGCGAGTATTTCGCTGGAATCTCGAGTTCGACTCAGTGGTATTTTCATGCGGAGGATAGAGCCTATCACCTAGAAATGATTAAAAATATCAATACTTTCGGCAAGGGATCAATGAGCTCTTCCAATTCTTTCGGTATGGTCGCTAGTACGACTTATTTTTTTTGCGTCCAGTGATGCTGGTTATTATCTGTATAAGAGCGACGGCACTGATAGCGGCACGACTTTCGCTTTAGATTCTAATGGGGATAGAATCCTTTTTCAAACGATTTGGTCTTCTACTAACCAAGGTCATTTTTATACTTGGGATGGTGTTATGTATTTCACTGCCGACACTGCCGCCAGTGGTGTTGAGTTATGGCGCAGTGACGGCACCGAAAGTGGTACTTATATGTTGAAGGATATAAATCCTGGCAGTGGCGGGTCGTCTCCTGGTTCTTTTGTTGAGGTTAATGGACAACTTTTATTTATAGCCAGCGACGGAACTAATGGCAGTGAGCTTTGGAAGACTGACGGCACGGCTGATGGTACTGTATTAGTTAAGGATATAAATGCTAGCGGCAATTCCAGTATCGGATATTTTACGGTTATGGGAAATTACGTCTATTTTCGTGCCAATGACGGTGTCGCCGGTTTAGAGGTGTGGCGTTCTAATGGTTTTACTGCCAGCACTACTTTAGTTAGGGATTTACGTGTTGGGAGTGGTAATTCCGAGCCGTTTAATTTTACAGTAATGAATGGTTATTTGTATTTTAGCGCTTACGCTAGTGCTGGCTCGTCAGCTCTTTGGAGGACTGATGGCACTTTTGCCGGCACGACACAGGTCAGTGACGCCATGACTTGGAGTTGTAGTAATGAAAACGAGTGTCCAACAATGATTGCTTGGAATAATTATTTATATTTTCAAGGTAGTCCTAATAGTACTTATAGCAATTTAGAATTATGGCGCAGCGACGGCACTTCCGGTGGCACAGCTCTTTTTAAGGATTTGAATTTAGTGACAGGAACAGCTAATTCTAGACCCCGTAATTTTACAATTGTTTACGATGAGGTGGGCAGCTCTACTTTGTATTTTTCAGCTGAAACAGCTACGACGGGTAGGGAGGTTTGGAAGACTGATGGGACGGTCGCCGGAACTGTTCTAGTGAGAGACTCAGATGGTTTGTCCACTCCAGCAGTTTTCAGTTTTTTTAAGAGTTTCAATCATAAACTTTATTATTTTAATCGCTATGGGGACGGCAAGGGAGGACTATGGATGACAGATGGCACGTCTAGTGGCACGGTCGCAGTCAAGAATACTACCGCGCATTACTCTGGTAAGCTATTTGAGCTTGATGACAAAATGTATTTTGTCTTCAATGATGGATATAATGGTTCTGGATCTGAGCCCTGGGTTAGTGATGGCACAATCGAGGGCACTCATCTGATAAGTAATTTAAAGAGTGGTGACAATCGGTCGATGGTATATGATTGGAGCGAATTCACCGTAGTCGGCGACGAGTTATTCTTTACTCCGTATGGGTCTTCCTCGGACCGAGAGATGTGGAAAAGCGATGGGACAGAGGACGGTACAATTCCATTGCTTGGGGCAACTACCAGTAAGGTGACATATGGTATTAATTTAGGTGTCTATGACGGGCGTGTATATTTTTCCAATAATGGCTTATGGCGTGTCGCTGATGATGGAAATAGTGTCGAAAGAGTCGTGGCTATTTCAGGGGTTTCGTCATTATTCGAGATGGACGGTTTTTTGTATTTTTCTGGGGCAACGAGTAGTGGTTATTATTTGTGGCAATCTGACGGCACGACTGTCGGCACCCATATTGTGACTTCGACGAACGCCAAGTCGCCGCAGGCTTTGGCGTCTATGGATAATATCCTGTATTTCGCCGCTCAAAATCCGGCTGATTCCCAATATGAGTTGTTTCGTTCAGACGGAACGAGAAGTGGCACTTATCTAGTTAAAGATATTAATCCTGATGGCCAATCTAGTCCGACAAATTTTACCGCTCTAGGAAATTCTATTATCTTTTCAGCTACTACCGCTATCAATGGAAGAGAGTTATGGAGGAGCGATGGCACTTCCGAGGGGACGGTGTTACTATCAGATATTATAGTCGGGGCAACATCTTCTAGTCCAACATTTTTAAGCAGGATAAACGACGATGTTTGTTTTCTGGCCTTCGATGAATTTGATTACGTCGATCTATGGAGGACGGATGGAACTACTGTCGTCAAAGTGGCCGATGATCTTGGAGAGCCGACGATGTTCCGCTCTGAATCTGCGCTGGGAGGTGAGGCGATAGGCGATAAATTCTATTTTGTCACTTATACTTCGGCCGATAATCTCTATCATATTTACAGTTCTGATTTGACGGCTAGCGGGACTAAGAAGTTAGCTGATTTAGACGCTTCGGTTTGGTATGGATTGTCTTTGGATCGCGAAGTGAAATTTTTCGAATACCAGGGCGGTGTTTATGTGACCATGGGTGAGGATAGTGGAAACAATCAGCTTTGGAAGGTCGGCGATTCTGCCACTTCGACCTATGAAGTTTTGGATACTAATCCTTATAAATCCACCTATCAAGCTAATAATCAGGTGGCTGTCTTGGGGCAGAATATAGTCATACCTTATTTCGACGCTTTCTATGATGGCGAACCTTATTTGTATTATCCGATATCTTTGCCGGTCGTTTCGACCGCTTCTTCTTCCGATGTTTCTGTTTTTGGAGCGACCTTGAACGGAAATATCTCTAGTACCGGTCGTTCTAATAGTGTTGTCAGAGGTTTTGTTTTGTCGACGACGACATTGCCGACCATTGAGAATAGAGAGGAGTCGGAATTGGTTTCTGTTACCGGTGCATATTCTGCGACGCTTTCTTCCTTGTCCTGTGATACCGATTATTATTATCGTGCTTTTGCTGAGAACAAGGCTGGGGTCAGTTATGGTAATGAAGAGGTTTTTCATACTTCCGCCTGCACCTGCCCTTCCGTCTCCCACGCCACCTCATACAACCCATATCCGA
>CAZJPG010000023.1:0-16363 GCA_964547855.1 uncultured Gammaproteobacteria bacterium
GCTGACGCCCAACGAGGCGTTGGCTAAGGTGCAAAATGTGTGTTCCTAAAACAAACATTGAAAGTATGTTGCCAAGAGTAGTATATTATATGTATATGACAAGAAGATGTTTTATTGCTTTTCCTCTTCCAAGCGAAGTTAAAAAAGCCGCACTATCGATTCAGAACAAACTTATGGCGATTAGTGGTCCTGCCTCGGTGTCTTGGGGGGATGAGCCAAGAATGCATATAACGATCGAATTTTTGGGAGATTTAGACGACGCTCTAGTCGAGACGGTCAAAGGTATTTTAGATTTAATTTCCAAATCTCTTAAAAGATTCGATTTTGAGTTTTCTGGAGTGGGAGGCTTTCCTAATAGTAAGCGACCTCATATATTAATAGTAGACGTTAAGAACGAGAGCGGTGAAGCGGCAATGATCCAGTCGGTTATCAGAAGGGAATTAGAGGATATTGGTTTGGCTTTGGATTTTCGCCATTGGCACCCTCATATAACCTTGGGCAGGGTTAAAGGTGTCTGGAAAGAGAAGGGAATCTCTGATATAAAAATTCCATCAATAAAATGGACCGCGGATAAAATAGTTTTTTATGAGAGCCGTCCCAGCAGCGATCGCCACGAATATTTTCCTATAGCTGAATATCGTTTAGGCTAGTTTTGAAAAATTTTAGTTAATAAAAAAACGCCCCAAACTTTTAAGTCGGGGCGTTTTTTATTTTTTACCAGCAACCGTAGCAACAGTGCATTAATTTGTCTATCAAGTCTTTAAGCGGTATAGTGGCGACGTTGAGAGTTGTGTCGCCGCCGCCGTAGTAAACGAATATCGTTTCGTCGTGCAGAACTACACCACAAGAGAAGACGACATTAGGCACTTGTCCGGTAGATTCGTAGTCCTTTATTGGTTCCAGAATAGGATCTTCGGTGCGGGCCAGTATCTCCTCTGGATTGTTGAGGTCAAGGAGCATGGCGCCTAAACGGTAATGTCCGTCTTCATCGCTGATGCCGTGGTAGAGGAGTAGCCAGCCATGTTTGGTTTTAATTGGCGGTCCGGCGATGCCGATCTTGCGGCTATCCCATTTTCCTTGGCGAGGTTGGGCCCAGCCATTCTCTTCTCCAAGCTCCGCTCTTTCTAAAGTGTCTAGATTGTCGTGCCAGTGGAAGTCGATGCCGTTATTGAGTCTGTGAAGTATGGCATATTGCCCTTTGATCTTCTCTGGGAAGACGCAGGCATTTTTGTTGGCTAGGTTTTCCGGTGAGATCAGGATTGGCTTGGCCCAGTTCCAGCGATGACTAATGAAGTCGGCGCGGTCTATCCAGGTTATTGCTACGCTTGGTAGTTTTACGCCGTCAAAGGCGGTGTAGAACATGTATATTCGATCACCGACACGTATCACTCTTGGGTCTTCGCAACCAGAATTTCCATTAGGATAGTGTTTCTGTTCAAAATCTTCTCGTGGAACATAGATCGGCTCGTCCAATCTAATATCTATATTGAATCCATCCAGTGATGATGCGTAGCCCACTACTGAAGTATTGTCCTCGCTTTGTCCTCTGTAGAGTATGTGGAAGCGTCCTTCTTCGTAAATGGCCGCGGCATTGTAAGTAGCTTTGCTTTCCCAAGCGTTTTTTGGGTTTGGTGTAATGATGGGATTCTTGTCGTAGCGCTTTAGGGAGAACTTTGTTTCCGGTGTCGACAAGATATCTTCGATGACGTCTTTAAGATAGTATTTCGCCCCACAGCAGACATTGTCGGCTCCGCCGTAAAAAATATTTAAAGTATTACCCTCGATATAGGCTCCGGAAGGAAAGACGATGTTCGGCACTTTTCCGTAAACCTCATAAGGTTCTTCTGGGACAAGTAGGGCTGACTTACTGGTGCCGATTATTTTTTGAGGATCGTTAATATCTAGAAGAGCCGCTCTTATTTCGAAAGTCGGATGACCGGCAAAATAATTACGTATATAGGAATAGATGAGTAACCAGCCTTTGTCGGTTTTGATTGGGGCAGCGCCTAATTCGATGTGGTCTTCGGGGCGTTTTGGTATCACCAAAGCGTGCTTATCGAGGTCTTTGTACCAATCATTCCAGAATCTTTTTGACCAAATGTCTTTTTCTTCATCGAAATAGGCGATTGATATTTTGGCCGGTGGGCGATCGGTGTTGGCCGTTAGGACTGCAGCGTATTTGCCATTTATCTTTTCCGGAAAAAGCCCCATGGCCTTGGAGTTGAATGTCGTTACCTGGTGTTTTTCTACCTCTTTGAAATCCTTAGTTATCGCCACTCCGACTTTGATGCCATCCGCTTGAAACGGATACATCGATAAGGCGGTATAAAAGATGTAGTATTTATCGCCCAGCTTCGTTACGCGCGGGTCTTCGCAGCCATATTTATCCCAGTCCTGGTCTGGTTTAATGATTTGGGTTCGATTTTTAAATTTCATCGGCGGTCGTGAGCCGTTCAAGGCGTAGCCGATAGAGGAGACGCTCATCTCCACTCCGTGATTGGATCGAGGTGCTGATTGGGCTCTGTAGAGTAAATGGATCTTCGATCCATCACGGACCGGGCATCCATTGAAGACCTCTTCCGCCTCCCAAGAATGATGCTTCAAGGGTAGGAGGACCGGGTTGCATTCGAATCTTTGTGCGATGGGCATAGGTTGTCTATTTAAACTTTATTTTATCGATGATTATTTAACACCCCGCTTTTTTGGGGCGGGGTGAAGCGGATTTAGGACTTTATTACGTTTACACTTTTCAGTTTCGGAGTATCGTCATGTTTCAGTTTACTTATGAAATCATCAAGGTCGGCAGTAGCGACACAACAGTATTTATCAGATCCACCATAGTAGACGAATAGCTTCCCATCTTTAATAGCTGACCCTCCGGCAAAGACTACCCCGTATTTGTGCCCATGATTCTCATAGGCTTCTTCCGGTTCAAGTATTGGATGAGAGCAGCGATAGAGAACTTTGGCGGGATCATTGGCATCTAATATCATGGCTCCGATTTTGTATTTCCCAGCATCTTTTTTGTCGACGCCGTTATATATCAATAGCCAGCCCTCTTTTATCTTTAATGGCGACCCACCAATGCCGATCTTTTTGCTATCCCACATGCCAGGTCTGGTTGGTATGATGTTGGATCCTCTTAAAAATGTCTTTCCGTCGAAGTTTAGGCTATCGACATAGTCGAAGACGATGTTTGGCCATAGGCGGTGGAAGACGACATATTTACCGTTAACTTTCTCTGGGAGTATGGCTGGATTTTTATCTCCGGCAGTTTGTGATCCAGGACGATCGGCCAAACTTTGCTTGATGGCTATTGGGTTTTTAGTTTTGATGCTGGCGTCTGTGATCAAGACTGGTTTGGTCCAGGTGGACCATTTTTTAGCCATGAAATTCTTTACCGAAATAGATGAAATGGCGATGTTCGGTTCGGCCCAACCATTGAAAGCCACATAAGTAATGTATATACGATCGTCGATCTTTACTATTTTAGGATCTTCACAACCTCCCCATCCTCCGCCAGAACCAAATACCGGAACCTCGTTCTCTCCAAAAGAGAGGTTGCCTCCTTCGAAGTGTTCGCGCGGTACGTATATTGGGCTGTCATGTTGTTCATCGATCGTTAAGCCATCACGAGAGGTGGCCAATCCGACCACTGATATGTTGTCATGTCCGATGGCACGATAGAGTATATAAACTTTATCTTCGTGAGTGAAGACGGTTGGGTTGAATACGCCAAAAGAATCCCAGCGGTTTTCTGGTCGAGGGCCGAGTATCGGATTTTTTTCGTATTTCTTTACTTTTAAGCGTTCTTTAGCCGGAACCTTGTCGGCCCACCAGCCGAACGGCGGAAGCGAAGCAGAGATCAAATTGCCATCTCCGTTCTCAAAATAGAATATGAGTCCATTGTGAAATTCTATTATCGAGAGTGGGTTTATTTTACTGTTGTCAGTGTGGGTATAAGCAGCATGCTCAGAGCGCCAGATCAATTCTTCTGGGTTGTCTTTATTGAGCAAAGCTACTCCGATAGAGAAGACTTTTTTGGAGTTTAACGCGTAATAAGTTAAGACTATTCCTTCATCGCGAATAAAAGCGGCGGCTGGCATTATCCAATCGCTGTCGAATTTTCCTCTGCGAACTTTTAAAATGTCTAATTTTTCAGTGCGCCACTTCTTTAGATCGACAGAATAAGCCACTTTAATGCTTTTTCCGCCGGTGTACATTACGCGATCTTCGTCGTAGAAATAGTCAGGAATAATGGCGCCAGACGTCTTTAACCCAGAAAGCTGGCCAAGAGCCTTCCATTTTATCAAGTCGTTGGTCGTGGAGCCGTAGAGCTTTTTGTTGTTTTCATGGATCAAGAGATATTCCTTGCCCACTTTGAATATTTTGTGGCCAGAGCTCTTGTCGATCTTTTCTTTGCCGAAGGTTGGTTTTTTGGTGGTCGGCTTGAAGAGCATGCCGTCACTACTTTCGGCCATTCTTAAAACATTCTTTAAGCCCTTGCTCAGGGAGTAGAAGAATGTAATTTTCTTGTCATCGGATAACAAGAAGAGATTTTTAATCCTCCTTTCGAACATATGATTTTTTATTTTGTTTTAGGAAAATAATCAGTATTTAATTATACCATATTTGTAAAAGACAAGAAAGGAGTCGAAAAGCCTCGAATATGTTGGTTTTTTTGTTTAAATTGAGAGCAAATTGACAACCAAATGCAAAGACTGTAACATTATCAGGATAATTCGTTCGTTTATAAGTTTAATTTTTCACAACCAAAACCAATAAAGGAGGATCAATGGGTCCAGTCATATTAGCCGTAGATGGTTTAAAAAGTCAGGACGAAATTTTGTCCAAGGTACATGCTGTTTTTTCTGATCGTTCGTCATTCGACATGGTAAGCTATGTCAAGGTGAATGACGCCGTTCATATTGGTCCGTACGTGGGGAGTAATTTTATCTCCAAATTGCGTTCAGTGATAGCGGAAAGATCCGGTTACCATGGAGCCAGCCTTATCAGAACGGACAGAGTGGCCAATGACGTCGGTATTTTCCTTGATCTGAAATTAGCCGACACTAACGGTACGAACGTCAATACTATTGCCGCTTATGATGGGATCGATATTTTGACCGTTCGTGATTCTGTCTCGGCCAGTGGATGGTTGAAATTGCGTCGTAAGCTTGGCTCAAAGACAAAGCTGGCGCTGGTTAGTGTCTTGACGGATATGCCGGTCGAGGAGTGTCTTCAGCGCTATGGAATGTTGCCTTTGCAAAAGATCATGAAGGATATTACCTCCATTCGTTTGTCCTATTCTGCTATAAGGGGCGGTGATGATCCTGTGGAGCCTTTTGACATGGTGGTGTGTTCACCGCTTGAAGTTCAAATACTCTCACAACTTTTCGGTTACAAATTCCAATTCATCGTTCCTGGCATTCGTGATCACTGGATGGAAAAAGGACAGCAGGCCAGATCGACAGGTATCAGACAAGCCATTAATTTTGGCGCGACCTATTGTGTTATGGGTGCCCAGATGATGAAGGGCAACTCTGATACGGTCAGTCCGGAAGAAAGTCGGAGTTTGACCGCTGCCGAGATAGCTAAGGCTTCTTGGGCCGTGGTCGTGCCTGACGATCCAGTAGCGACGCTTATCGCTTGTGGCGGCTTCTATGAATCACCGAAGAATTCGGGCGGAGAATATATCGGTCCCTTGGTCGGTTATGCTGGTAAGTATAAGATAAATAAAGGCGAGCCGGCCGAGGAGGAGAAAAATTACGTCGGCCACTGCTACTTCAATGTGGCCAAGGCAGAAGAAAGTCCTGTTATCAGGGCAGCTTTCTCTCGTGTGCTCGCTTTGAAATTTAAAAGCGGCACGCCCGATGTCATTCTGGGAATGCCGATGGGCGGCATAGTCTTTGCCACTTCGGTCAGTCAGGACATGGGTTGTCGTTTGGCCTTTGCCGAAAAGAAAGTTACGAAATTGGCCGATCCATCGCAGGGTTTAAAAGAGGAGTCAAAGTTGGTCGCCGACCGCCACACGATCAATAAAGGCGATGTCGTTATGGTCTTCGAGGATGTTTGCAATAATTTTTCCACGACGGAGAAGGCCATTGAATTGATCGAATCGAAAGGCGCTGTCTTTGGTGGAATAATCTGCATCGTAAATCGTTCCGACAAGACCGAATTCGGTGGCAAGCCGGTGATCTCGCTTATCCATAAGCCGAGCCCACAGTATCAACAAGACGATCCAGTCGTAGCCGAATTGGTCGATGCCAGCAAAGTTATATGGAAACCCAAGCATGAATGGCTGGCACTGAAAGCGGCCATGAATTCTTGATGGTCTTTTGTGAAATGGTATATCCACCTTCGTTACTTGCGGGGGTGGATTTTTTAAATCAAAAGCAGGTATACTTTAAGATATATGACAGTAAATGAATTTAAAAGAGAATATAAAAGCCTAGCTGATCCTAAACAGGCCAAGGTCTTGTCCGGTTTTTTTAAGACTGGAAAAGGCCAATACGGCGAGGGCGATATTTTTTTAGGCATCAAGGTTCCTGTTCAGCGTGCGACCATTAAAAAATACTTCGACCTGCCATTGACCGATATTCAAGAACTGCTCGACAGCCCTATTCATGAGCACCGCTTGAGCGCTTTATTCATATTAGTGCGTCGTTTTGAAAAAGGAGATGAAATGATTAAGACGGCTGTATATAATATGTATGTCAAGAACGCCACTCGCGGCCGAATAAATAATTGGGACTTAGTCGATCTCTCAGCCCCAAATATCGTTGGGCAATATCTTTTAAACAAAGATCGTTCGATAGTTTATAAATTGGTTGCCTCCAAAAAACTTTGGGAAAGGCGCATCGGCGTTTTGGCGACCTTCTCCTTTATAAGACAGAAAGATTTTAAAGATATATTGAAGATCGCCGCCTTATTGTTTGCTGACGAGCAGGATTTGATGCACAAAGCCGTCGGCTGGATGCTTCGCGAGATGGGCAAGCGAGACGAGAAGGTTTTGGAAAGTTTTTTAGATAAGCATGCCGCCAAGATGCCAAGGACCATGTTGCGCTACGCCATCGAGAGGATGCCAGAGAAAAAAAGAAAGGGATATATGAATACTAGGCTGCCCGTGTAATAGGCAATATAAGATTTTATGAACAAACAAACAAACAATCCAGTTTATTTATTAGGCACCTATCTTGGCGTTCTTGCTGGGCTGATCTTATATCTTAAGGGTTGGCATCCGTTTTGGTGGTTGCCGCCGCTTTTGGGAATTAATTTTGATAACTTGGCTTTATTGGATATATTAGGAGGAGCTATTGCTGGTTATACTTTTCACATATTATTCAGGATCTTCGAGTGGGGCGGCAAGCAAACAAAAAACAAAAAATAAAAAATAAGACACCTTTATGATTTGAGGGTGTTTTTATTTTTATGAACAATTATATTTTATCAGTAGATTAACTTAAGGCAGTTGCGAAATCATTCCTTTTGGAGTAATATCTATTTGATATGGTAAAGAAAAAAGAGTCAGAAAAAGAGGCTAATATTTATACATACATCCCCTTGGCGGCGCGTTTGCGTCCTAAGGATCTTTCTGGTTTTGTCGGACAAGAGAAGGTTATTAAAGATGGCAGTTTTTTGTATAGGGCCATAGAGTCCGATGAGGTTCCGTCATTGATATTTTGGGGTCCTCCAGGGAGTGGCAAGACGACCTTGGCCTCGATCATTGCCAATCTTACTAAGGCTGAATTCGTGGAATTATCGGCCGTCGACTCTGGCAAGAGCGAACTTCGTGAGATATTGGAATTAGCTGCCGCCAATCGTCGCTTAGGGCAAAAGACGATATTATTCCTCGACGAGATTCATCGCTGGAACAAGGCGCAACAGGACGCGCTTTTACCGCATGTCGAAAAAGGTGTTATAACTCTTATCGGCGCTACGACGGAGAATCCGAGCTTCGCCGTCAATTCGGCCTTGCTCTCGCGTACGAAAGTTATTGTCCTGGATCGATTGGGGCAGGAAGATTTAATTAGGATCATAAAGAACGGCGCTCAAGAACTGAAGATTAAAATTTCTGATGACACCGTCGGATTGATCGCGCATCTTTCGAACGGTGATGCGCGCGGTGCCTTAAATTTGTTAGAGGCTTGTTCTAAGCAGACCAAGAACGTTACTGATAAACTGGTCAAAGAGGTGGTCGCTAACCCGAATTTAATGTATGACAAGACGGGAGAGGAGCATTATAATATCATCTCCGCTTTGCATAAATCTATGCGCGGCGGCGATGCCGATGCCGCTCTTTATTGGTTGGCGAGAATGTTGGTCGCTGGCGAAGATTCGATATATATCGCTCGTCGTTTAGTGCGCTTCGCCTCAGAAGATGTTGGCTTAGCCAATAACAGTGCTTTGATGTTGGCTACTTCCGTTTGGGATGCTTGCAAGAATTTAGGCTTGCCGGAGTGCAAAGTTCATCTCGCGCAGCTCGTAGTTTATTTAGCCAAGTCGCCTAAAAGCGTGGACGCTTATTTAGCTTATGGTGAAGCCGAAAAAGACGCCTCTACCCTGGGTAATTTGCCGGTGCCGATGCACATTCGCAACGCCCCGACTAAATTAATGAAAGATTTAGGCTATGGGAGCGGCTACAAATATACACCACTCGAAGACTCGGCCGATCAAGAGTACCTTCCGGAAAAGTTAAGGGGGAGGAAGTATTTGCGTCCAAAGAAATAGTTGATAAAAATTATTTAATTTTAAGGAGGTGCCCTCAAAGCACCTCTTTTTTGTTTAAATAAAAAATCCGCCGGCTTCGCAGCTGGCGGTTTTTGATTTTTTGATGATTGCCTCATCGGGGATTGAGAAAATGTTTTACCCCCAATCCATCCGAATCTTCTGGTGCAAGACCTTCGGCAATGGCGATTTCGGCCGCTTTTTCGATCGAAGGATCGTAGATATCGTCTCCGGCATCTGCCAAAAGACTTTTTTCACTCACTGGGAACCTCCCTTTTGGTTAGTGTTTTTTTCTTCCTCGGCGTTTTGCCTTGGGATTTTCTTTAGCCTCGGTTTTTATTTCGCCCGACTCATTATTGAGTCTTTTTATTTTTTCCAGATCATCGATGGAAAAGTTGAAACTTTTTTTATCGATGGTCGTACCATGGATTAATCTTTTTCCATAATTGAACGTAGCAGATTTTATCTCTTTACCATTCCTTAAAATAAAAAGAACTGGTTTAAGATTGTCTCCGTCGATGGTCATCGTTGATAGTTCGGCCATTAGTTCGACATTGTTTTTCGACATCGTATTCTCTCCAGTCGGTTGATTCTAGGATTAAAAAAAGAACTATTTTATAATAATTCTTTTTTGCTTTTCTGTCAATGTTATTTGTTTTTTCCTACTCGTTTCTTAGCGCTGTTATCGGGTCCATATTAGCGGCTTTTTTCGCTGGGAAAAGTCCAAAGACCACACCAAAGAGAGCGGAGAAGATTATAGCAGTGGCATAGGCCCGTATAGGCATAACAAAATTCCATTCTAAATTTTGGCTTTGAGCTACGATAGCCATTAAATAGGATATGGCCGTTCCCAGGGTCATACCGATGATCGCCGCGAAAAGAGTTACAAAGACCGATTCTAAAAGAAATTGTCCCAAAATATCATGAAGGCGCGCGCCAACGGCTTTGCGCAAACCTATCTCGCGTGTGCGTTCAGAGACGATGACATACATGATGTTCATAATTCCCACACCTCCAACTAAAAGCGAGATGGCGACTATTCCGAGAAGCAGGTAAGTAGTAGCGGCCGAGACAGTGCCAAGTATCGAAAGCATTTCGTCCATAGTCACTGTCCTGAAATCATCTTTGTTGAGTAGCGGTTTACCGGTAGCTGGGTCGATATCTGGAGTGATGTCGTGATTACTGCGGAGAATTTCACTCATCTGTTCTGCCGTATCGTCTTGCTGCGAGGCGTCTTTGAAAGTAGCCTCCATATATAATAAGTAGTCGATGCCTAGGACCTTCTTTTGGGCGGTTCGAACAGGGATGTAGACATAAGTATCATAGTCCATGCCCATGCCGCCACCGCGCTCTTTTAATGTCCCAATGATCTGGAATTTATTTTTGCCGATCTTTATCTCTTTACCGATAGGGTCCTGATCGCCAAAAAAGTCGTTTTTTATTTTTGATCCTATGACGGCCACTTTGTCGAGTGACTTATCTTCTTGCTCGGTGAAGAAGCGGCCTGCCTCGATTTCGCTTTTGTCGATATTTATATAAGAAGGACTAACACCCATTAAAGTTATCTTTTTTCTTTCTGGGCCATATGTCGCCAGGTCTTGTCCCATGACCACTCCATAGCCACCGGTGATATTTGGCAGCTTCTCTATGTCCTCCAAATCTTTTAGCTTCAAAGTGGTTATCTGTGTTCCCATGGCGATCGACAAGGCTCCTTCGTGATCAGTGTTACCTTTAGCCTTGTTAGTCGGAGCTTTGATTTCTGTATGAATGATATTGGTACCAAAAGACTCTACTTGGGAGTTGAGTATTTGTTTTATTCCTTCTCCGGCCGAAAAGACGATCATAATTGCGGTGATGCCTATGACCATACCTAAAGCGGTCAGAGACGTTCTGACTTTATTGGCCGCCATGGAGCGGATAGCTGATTTAGAAAGAGAATAGATGTCCACTTTTTTGATTTAATTACTCGTAGCGTAAGGCCTGCACTGGGTCCATTTTAGCCGCTCGGCGAGCCGGATAGATTCCAAAGACTAAGCCGATCGTTATAGATACCGTCATGGCAAGAATAATAGAGAATAGTGAGACGACAAAGTCCCAGTCATACCCTAAATAGCGTATGACCACCGAAACTATATAAGAAACTAGAAAACCGAAAATAGTACCGAATATTCCACCCACAAGAGTGATTATTACCGCTTCGAGTAAGAATTGCAGTGTAATGCGGGAATTCGTAGCTCCGACAGCCTTACGTAATCCGATCTCGCGCGTGCGTTCGTTTACCCTAACTAGCATGATATTCATGATCCCGATCCCGCCGACCACTAACGATAAGGTGGCCATGGCACCTAAGAAAAATCTTAGGGCATTGGTGAATACCTTGATCATCTCCAGGGCATCAGCGCTGTTGCGAACATTAAAATCATCGCTTCCGCCTGATTGGTCAGTAATGTTATGGCGGGAGCGCAATAAATGTTTTATGGCATCGACAGCTTCTGGTAAATTATTCTCGTTATCCACTGAGACGCGGATAAAGTTTATGTAATTCAGACCAAGAATGGATTTTCTAAGCGCTTGGTTGGGAACGATCACCATGTCATCGTAATTTTGGAAGGCGACCGTGCCGCGTTTGGCCATTACGCCGACGACTTCGAAGATATTCTTTTTTATTTTTATTCTTTTTCCGATCGGATCTTCATCTCCGAAAAGTTCTTGCCTAACAGTATCACCCAGAACGGCTACTTTGGCGGCAGAATTATTTTCACCATCTGTTATGAAGCGTCCAGAGGCTAACTCTCCTCCCTCGACTTCAAAATAATCACCAGCCTCTCCACGAATAGTGGTTATGTATGAGGAGTCTTTATAAATAACATTTTCCGTGGAGTTGTTATAAGCCACCACGCCCGTCACATAGGGCACCTGCTCAGAATCCTTGATGGCCATGGCATCTTCGTATTTAAGTGTTGTCACAACTATCCCCATGGCCGAGGCTGGCGGACCGTTAGGGTCGGCATTGCCTGGCAGGATCGCGATCTTGTTCGTCCCCATGCTTTTGACTTGGTTGAGTATAAGTCCTTGCGCCCCGGCTCCTAGTGCCAAAATGATTATGACCGCCGCTACCCCGATGATGATGCCAAGCATGGTCAAAAAACTCCTCACCTTGTTGGTCAGGAGAGCTGTTACGGAAGCCTTGGCCGATTGTCTTAAAAAAGAGAGAAGGGCAAACATCTAGTGTCAGATAAAAGATAAAAAAGAAAAGATAAAAATATTTTTTCTTTCTTCTTTTTTATTTTTTATTTAAGCAACCCGCCTTCCTTGGCGCGTCGGCGACGGGCGACCACGGAATCGTCGGTTATCTCGCCGTCCTTTATACGAATGATGCGTTTGGCATATTCGGCCGTGTGCGTCTCGTGTGTGACGAGTATGATAGTGTTGCCGGCGTCATTGAGGTCTTCGAGTATTTCCATTATTTGAATGCCGGATTTAGAATCCAAATTACCAGTCGGCTCATCCGCAAAGATGATTGATGGTTCATTGATCAAAGCGCGGGCAATGGCCACGCGCTGCTGTTCGCCGCCAGATATCTGATTAGTGAAATAATTGAGCCTGTGCCCTAAACCGACCGACTCCAAAACTTTTTTAGCCTTAGCGTCAGCGTTTATTTTTTTACGAGAGTAAAGCAATGGTAATTTTACGTTCTCCAAGACAGTGGTGCGCGGCAAGAGATTGAAGGCTTGAAAAATAAAACCGATCTTGTCGTTGCGTAAACCGGCCAATTCGTCGTCGTTCAAATGGTCGACGCGGTGCCCATCGAATTTGTATGTGCCGCTGCTGTGGCGCTCTAACATGCCAAGAATATGCATTAGGGTGGACTTACCGGAACCGGAAGGTCCCATGATCGAAACGAATTCACCTTTCTCTATATTAAAAGACACTCCCTTAAGAGCTTGAGTCTTAAGGTCTCCGGACTCATATTCCTTTATTAAATTTTTGACCTCGATCAGCATATAATCATTATACTTTTTTAAGAGGAAAATAACCAGTCCGGCATTAACTTTGTCTTTTATATTGATTAAGATATACAATAGTATTAATGGTGTTACTTTATAGCGATAAATTTCGTTTTAAAGAATAGAGCGCTTATGAATCAAGAAAATGAATTGATCGCCAAGACCCAGGCCGGTGATCGCGACGCCTTTGGCATGTTATACGAAGCCTATGTTAAAAAGGTCTATGATTTCGCTTACTTTAGGATCGGAAATAAGGAAACGGCCGAAGATGTTACAAGTGCCATATTCATAAAGATTATGAAGAATATAGCAAAATACGATCAAAGTAAGGGCTCTTTTCTCTCTTGGGTCTTAAAAATATCGCGCAACCACATAATCGATCATTATAGGACAAAGAAAGAAGCTTATTCTTTGGAGGGGGAGGAATCGAGCGATGATGGGGCCCATAAGAAAGAGACTGAAAATGCCATTCTTCATGATCAGGCCATGGAGCTTTTAAAACGCTTGAAGCCCGAACATAAAGACATAGTTATAATGAGGGTTTGGGATGAACTGTCTTATGCCGAGATATCGGCCGTTATCGGCAAAAGCGAGGCGGCGGCCAAGATGAGTTTTAAGCGGGCTGTGGAAAGTTTGCGGCGTATCGCGCCCAATGATTGGTTGGCACTATTATCTATTTGCTTTTTATTGAAAAATTTAAATATATGAAAAATAAAAAAGAAACTATAGATCAAATCGTTCAAGACCTTTTAAAGTTCGACCCTTCTTTTAAAGAGAACGAAGTAAGGGCTTTGGTCGTTAAGTTGTCAGAAGCTTGCCCAGACACTAATTTTGACGAGCGTTTCGCCAAACAGCTTAAGGCCAAGGTATTGAAGGAATTCGACGAGCTTGTCGGCTCAAAAAATATGAAAAAAACATTTTCTTGGCCAAAGGTGGATTGGCGAATGATGTCCTATGTCTCCGCTTCTTCGGCCGCTTTAGTCCTTCTGGCCGTCGTAGCCTCATCGATGTCTGTCTATAAACAGAACAGTCTATCCCTTGGGTATGATTCGCCCAGCATCGCAAATCAGATAACTAAGGTCGGTCGAAACGCTTTCGGGCCTTTAGCTATGGCGCGCAACGCCAATCAGGACAATGCGAAATATATATCAGGAGTGGAAAATTCGTTGAATGCATCTTCTCAAGCTGCGCCGACGAACGAAATGAACGTTGCATCGGAAATAGCTCGGTTGCCATCTGCCACCGCAGGTATGGGCGGCGGCGGTGTTGCCAGTTCGAAAGTCGCCTCCGATTCGGTCATGCCTCCGGCGCAAGGGTCTATAAAATATGTTTACACTGGCGACGATTTTGAGGTTCCGACCGGTCAAGTCGAGGTATACAAGAAATTGCCTCCGGCTATGTCTAATTTCTCTTCGGTGATCTCGGCTCTTAATAATATGAATGTCGATTCTTTGGACGTATCTAAGTTTAAAAGTCTTGAGCTCGACTCCTTAAGCATAAAAGAGAACAGGGAATATGGTTATTATTTAAGTCTTTCACCTGCCAATAATGTTTTCTATATGTCCAAGAATTGGGATAAGTGGCCGAATCCCAGCGCTGATTGCCGCGATGATTCCTGTTGGCAAAAGAACCGCGTGAAAATATCCGACATGCCATCCGATGAAGAAGCTATTTCTATCGCCAAGGCTTTTATTAAGGAATATAGAATAGATGTTTCAGGATATGGCGAACCGGTCATACAGGATTCTTGGCGAGGCTATTATGAATCATCGACTGACAAAGACAATTATTATTTACCGGAGGAGATTTACGTGGTCTATCCTCTAATGATAAAAGGCACTCAAGTCAAAGGACAAGGAGGAGAAGCTCAGGGTTTAAGCGTCGGTGTCGATGTTCGGGCAAAGCGCGCGACTGGTTTCAATGGGACGATAGCTCCGAGCTTCGAGTCTTCGGAATATGATTCAGTGTCCAGTAAAGATGGGATAATTAAGATGGCCGAGGAAGCCGGGATCAATGGTCAGGTATATTATTATTCTCCTGATGGCAGAGGCGATGAGCGGACTATCGAGCTTGGTACGCCGGAATTAAGCCTCATCCAATACTGGAGGTATGATCAGTCCACTGGCAAAAATGATGAATTATATATCCCAGCATATATATTTCCTGTTAAAGGAGATTTGGGGGATATGTATTACATAAGAAGCGTGGTAGTTCCCTTGATAAAAGAAGTTTATGATGAGTACCCCCATCCAGTTTTAATGAAAGAGAGTCTGCCCGTTCCTACTCCAGCTATCGATATAGATATGGATGTCGATAAAAATAGGTAAGATTTCAAGAATAATCAAGACGTTGAATAACGACCACCCCTTTCTTCGGGGGTGGTCGTTTTATGCTTGACTTTTGTTGAATATTAAGGTAATCTATGAAAAGCGGCGGGATCGTCAAAAGTCAAACCCGCTGGCTATTTTTATAAATAAGAAAACTGCCTACGCTTCGGAAACAAGATTCAACCGAGCAATATTTGGGTAGTTTAATAATGAATAAACAAAATGTTAGTTATCAGATTAGCCAGAATCGGCACCAAGAACAATCCTTTTTATCGTTTGATACTTTGCGAAAAGAGTCGCGATAACTATGGTAGCAACCTCGCTATTTTAGGAACTTACGATGTTAAGACCAAAGAGCTTAAGGTTGAGGCTGAAAAAGTTAAGGCTTGGATAGATAAGGGAGCTCAGCTTACTCCTACCGTCAACAATCTTTTTATTGATAAGAAGGTCATTGACGCTAAGGTCAAAAAGATGAAGACTCGTCGCTCTAACACCGCTAAATTGATGAAAAAGCGCGATGACGACAAGAAAAAGGCTGAAGAGGCCAAGGCCGCGGAAGAGGCTGCTAAGAAGGCTGCCGCTCAGGCCGCTGCCCCAGCTGCCGAGGAGGCTCCAGTTGTGGAGGAAACTGCCGCTCAAACTGAGTAAAAACCGGCTGTTTAATAGTAAAACAGCTAATATTAGCTGTAACCTTGACAAAATCAGCCAGTGTGCTATAATAGATAATGTAATAGGGAAATTATTCCCCGCCACCATTTAGGTGGGTAGGGAATTGATTTTTAAGTTAATTAAGTCTTGTGAATAAAACGGTAAGTAGTTATTCGCAAGAGAACAAAGCAAACACTATGGCAGAGCAAGACAAGCAGTTTCTTGAGATGATCGTTAAGTCCATTGTCAGCAAACCGGAAGATGTCCAGGTTGACAGAACGGTGGATGAAATGGGAGTCCTTTTGACCCTCAAGATCAATCCGTCCGACATGGGTTATGTCATTGGCCGTAAAGGTCAGGCCGCCCAGGCGATCAGGACCCTTTTGAAGATCGTCGGCGCTAAGAACAACGCCAGAGTCAATTTAAAGATCTATGATCCGGAAGGCGGCAGAAACCGCAGACCGGCTCCGACCTCTGATGTCGATGTCGACACCTCTTCGGTCGATGATTTGAAGATCTAAACTTTCAAAGACTTTCAATAGAAAAACGCCCCGAGCTTATTAAGGCCCGGGGCGTTTTCGTTTTGCGAGAATTGACTTTTTTTTTTTGAATCCTTGCTAATGTGAAAATATAATAATCACAAAACATATTAGA
>CAZJPG010000024.1:0-16202 GCA_964547855.1 uncultured Gammaproteobacteria bacterium
TCACACAAACACGGCCCTTACGACGAACGACCTTGCAATCCTTGCAAATTTTCTTAACGCTGGCTCTGACTTTCATAGTATATTTTTGATATTTTGGACTTAAAACGAAGGCCTCGACCCCATCGAAGCTGCTCCTTGTCTTCTTTTTATCTTAGTGATCAAAGGCGGAAAGTAATTCTTCCCTTGGTCAAATCATAAGGACTGATCTGAACCTTGACCCGATCGCCGACCGCCAGTCTAATTTTATGCATTCTCATCCTACCGGATAAATGAGCCAATATTTCATGGCCGCTATCCATAGCAACGCGAAAACTGGTAGCAGGCATCAACTCCAATATTTCACCTTCCATTTCAATGAAATCCTTGGAATTGATCGCTTGATTCTTTTCTTGCGACATTAACAAAAAAAATTACCAAACAAAAAACTTTTGGTAAATTTTGTTTATTTTTAAGTTGTAAAACTTAACATTTACCTTTGTAATTAAGGATTATATATATAATCACAAAAGATGTCAAGGTGGGCCGTCAATCAACGATTATTTAACGGCAATTAACAATTATTTTAGCTAAAACGAGCGAAATCAATATATAAGCTACAAAATCACTCTAAAATGGCTTTTATTCGGCGAACTCCAGACGAAGAACTTTCCTCTTTAACTATCTTGAAACGACCAAGCTCGGATGTATTCTGGGCATGAGGCCCTCCGCAAATCTCACAAGATACTATATCATCCCCGTCGCACATCTTGTAGACCTTGACCATCTCCCCATATTTAGAATCGAAGACGCCCATGGCTCCCTGGTTCCTGGCCTCCTCTAAAGTCCTCTCCTCGCAAGTTATCGGCAATTTTTTATCGATCGACTCATTGACCAAGCGCTCAACCTCTGAAATCTGTTCAGCGGTCATCTTTTCGTTGTGTGAAAAATCAAAACGCAACCTCTCTGGAGTTATGTTGCTGCCTTTTTGGAAAACATTAGGACCTAGCACTTTACGTAAAGCAGCCAAAAGCAAATGAGCCGCGGTGTGTAGGCGCTTGGTCTCTTCGCTAGAATCGGCCAATCCGCCCTTGAACATACCAGCCGAGGCAGTGCGAGAAAGCTCCTGGTGCTTTTTGAACTCTTCGGAAAAACCAACCTCGTCGATGGCGATCTTCTTCTCGTGTGCTATTTCCCTGATCAATTCCAAGGGAAAACCAAAAGTAGAGAAGAGCTTGAAAGCTATATCTCCAGGCATGGTTATAATAACATCGTCTCCTGGATCGATCTCACAAGTCAATGACTCGCATTCTCTGGTGAACTCCTTAAGTCCATTCTCTAAAGTCTTCTCGAATTTCTCTTCTTCTTCGGCGAAATTTTTAACGATAAAATCATGATTAGCGGAAAGCTCCGGATAGGCTTCGGAATATTTAGCTATCACTACTTCTGACAATTCAGACGCCCAATGAGACTTATTTATCCCTAAGCGCTGTCCATAGACCACGGCTCGGCGTAACAAACGACGGACTATGTAGCCGGCACCGGTATTCGAAGGAGTGACCCCCCTTTCATCGCCAATAATGAAAGTCGAGGCCCTAATATGGTCGGCTACAACTCGAAAAGCCTTGTCTTTTTTATCATTATCACCATATTTTTGCCCAGACAACTCCTCCACCTTGGCGATGATCGGCTGAAAAAGATCGGTATCGAAGACTGTCTCTGCGCCATTCATAGCCGTCAATATTCTCTCCAATCCCATGCCAGTATCCACATTCTTCTGCTCCAAAGGATCGAAAGTCCCATCGACCTTCTTATTATATTGCATGAAGACATTATTCCAAACCTCCACCCACAGATCATTATCATCATTAAAAGATTTTGGCGTATCTTTTTGATCGCCGACCCAATAAAATATTTCTGTATCCGGGCCACAAGGGCCAGTGATGCCGGCTGGGCCCCACCAATTATTCTTCTTCGGCAATTTAGCGATCCTTTCTTCTGGTATACCCAAAGACTTCCAAAGATCGAAAGCTTCTTGATCGAATGGTGCGTCATCATCACCGGCAAAGACCGATACGGCCAAACGATTGATCGGCAAATTAAGCCACTTTGGGGAAGTTAAAAATTCAAAGCTCCATTGTATGGATTCTTGCTTAAAATAATCACCCAGCGACCAATTGCCAAGCATCTCGAAGAAAACCAAGTGGCGATTATCACCAACCTCTTCTATGTCATCCGTGCGAACGCACTTCTGCGCGTCGACCAATCTTTTACCAGATGGATGCGATTCCCCCATTAAATAAGGCACTAAAGGATGCATGCCGGCAGTGGTAAAAAGCACTGTCGGGTCGTTCTCCGGTATCAAAGAAGCGCTCTTGATGAGCGCATGTCCCTTTTCCTTAAAAAAATCAAAATACTTCTGGC
Organism: uncultured Gammaproteobacteria bacterium; assembly: GCA_964547855.1. Taxonomy (GTDB): domain Bacteria; phylum Patescibacteriota; class Patescibacteriia; order Patescibacteriales; family WJLG01; genus JBAZHE01. The sequence continues at coordinate 2,401 of CAZJPG010000024.1, forward strand.
GTAATTCTTGAGAAATCATATACAAAAAAATAAAATATAAAAGACAAAAAATACCAAATATTCAATTTAATATTATATTAATTAACTCATTTTAGCAAGTGTTCGGATTTTTTATTTTTAATCTTTTATCTTTCCTTTGAATAAAAATCTCCCCATGCGCATTAAGCGAATGGGGAGGGTTGATGGTTTGGAGAAAATCAGGAATTTGCGATCTTGATGATCGCGTTTACGAACAACCAGTCATCGGACTGATCAGCGGTTTTGTCTTTAGCGAGCATTAATCTTTTGGCTCCGTCTTCGCCGAAATGATATGCCAGAACCGCTCCGGCGTCGTCTTTCATCAGCTCCTTAGCTTTAGCCAGGCGCATGACGCCAAGATGGATGTTCAACTCGGGGTCGAACAGATCTTCTTTGGTCACTCCAGGGAGCAACCATTCAGCGGTAGTCATGCGAAGCTGCATAAGACCGTAAGCTTTTCCGTCTTGTTTATTAATGGCTTTAGGGTCTCCTTCGGACTCTTTACAGATTATCGCGACAACTTGTCGCCAATCGACGTTATACTGCGTCGCTTCAGCCTTTATTACCTCTCCCCACTTTTGGAGCACCTGGGAATAAACTTTGTCGAGTTTTCTCGACTTGGCTTTTCCTTCCCAATATCCACTATCAGTATTGGTAAATGCACACTCGACGGTATGAGTAGCGGACACCAGACTAGCCATCATCGCGGCTGCGACTTCAGCCATCATTCGGCGAGCTTCGGCTTTTTTAGCCTCAAATTGCCGAAAGACATCGAATTTCTTTTCTGCTTCTGCAGTTAACGGTGCCATGTGGCCGGTTATGACCACTTCTTTCTTTCCCTTGCCAGGCAAGAGAACTGCGACCAAAAACAAGCCGACCGCAAAAATAAAGAATATACTCTTTTTCGTTGCCTTGATTTTCACTTTTTTCTCCTTTTTAGCCCTTTTTATCGGGCAGTTGTAATGTACGTTTATTATTCTACCATCTTAATATCATAGCATATTTTACTAATTTTGTCAATATATACTGGTAATGTGTACACACATATTGCACCCCCTCCTACCAACCTGTTTGTCATGTGCCATAAAAAAAACGCTCATTTTCGCTCCAGCGGCGAAAATTCGCTCTACCGCTTCGTCAGAATTTTTTTCTTTCAGAAAAAACCAAGCAATTCTGACGAACGGAAGCTTCTTTATGGCACATAACAAACAGGTGATAAAATAAAAAACCTCATCCGCACGAAGCGAATGAGGCTTAAAGAACCTTCTTTGCCGACTTATTTTCCGGCTAATGTCACGGCTGGGGCCGGAGTCATGTTGCTGGCGATAAACTCACCTTTTTTAGCCTTAATATCGGAATAAACTCCGAATACTTTCCGATAATAAGGAACTCTTTCCAGTGATCCATAGCGCCTAAGCTGCCACTTGACTCCTCCGTCACCAATCTCGTAAGCTACGACCGCTTTGACCGGATCTCCGTCGAATTTTGACATCGATAGAGCCAAATGCCATGTCCCTAAGGACGTGTTAAATGCCGGATCATACAGCTGCTCGGCCGACTTTGGCGGTGTCATCCCAACGGTCAGACAAATAGTTTTGGCGGAAGCCATCATTATTTGCCATAATCCACGGGCTTTTTTAGGACTTGTGGCTCGACGATGACCTTGTGATTCGATAGCTACGACAGCCATTCCCAGATCAGGGTCAATATCCTTGACGATACAGGAATCTGCGATCATTTGACCGTAAAGGTCTTGGATCTCTGGAAGAGCGTCGATACCGCAACGTATGGCGTTGCTGATCTCTACTTCCTCCAGGACACGCGACCAAAGGCGGCGATCGGAAAGGACGCAATTTATAGCGGCGTCCGGATGCTTGCGGAATATCTCCTGCATAGCCATTTTGGCTATTTTTTCCGGCGAAATGTCGGAAAAGATCGTGTCTTCCGGGTTGTCGTGATTTTCTGCTGAAATCCTTTCAGCTTCTTTCACCACCTCGCCGATGGCCTTATCGATCCTTGCGGAATCGATCGCTGTAGTATCCGTCTTGGAGTCATCCCCCAATTTCAACGAATCGTTTAAGGGGGATGCTTGGGCTGAAGATATCAGTCCGGAACCTTTGCCGATCTCCGAAGAGATTTTGCTCACAATGGCCACTAATATGCCAATGGAAACAATAATGGTAAAAGTTACAAGAAAAATATCCTTGAAGTTGGAAATGACCTTGGTCGCTTCCAATTCGTAGTTTTTTTCTTGATCCATAGGAACCCCCTTTTTCAATGTTGATATTGGTTTTTTGTTGTTTTCGTAGTTTAAAGAACAAACTATAATCGTGGTAATATATCATATTTTTACAAAAATGTCAAGATTAAACACCCAAAAATGCTAATAATAATAAAAAAATAGCCCTTTTTATTTGGGCTATTCTTTATATTTAGGCTATAAAAACTTTTATTTGATCTTTTGGAATTTCACGCTAACTATCGGCTCATACTCGACATCATATTCGTCCTTGATCTCAACCTTCTCCCCCTTCATTAACTTAGACAGGGCTGCGTCCGATAAAACCTGGCTGTCATTCTTGATCTCGTTGCCCAAAACTTCCATTTTATCCAATTCACTAGCGAACTCCTCTTTTATTTTAGCCTCAATAGCTTTCTTATCCTCTTTTAATTTATCCAACTCTTCTTTGACTCTTTGGAATTCAGAACTATTTTTAAGAGCATCGCGATACATGGACTTCAACTCTTTCTGCTCGCCTTTAAATTTTTGTAAGCGGTCAAAGATCTCTTGGACTTGGGACATAAAATCAAATTAAAAATATAAATAATAAAATATCTTGCTTTATACCTCATACATTATACACTCCCCCTTCTAAGATTCAAAATTGACATGTTTCTCGTCGATATAATCGATAAAACGACTCTTGGCGGCCGGCCATCCTTGATCCTTAAATTTACTATAAGTAATATAAATGCGCTTCTTGGCACGGGTCATGGCCACATAAAACAATCTCTTCTCCTCCTCCAAATCAGATTTGGCATTCGGAAAGATGTACTCATTCATGCCAATAATAAAGACGTGATCGAATTCCAGTCCTTTGACTTGATGGGCTGTGACGATCGGTACTTTGCCCTTTTCTAGGCCCAAAAAGTTTATATCTTTAACTAGAGCGGCATAGTGGATCAATTCGCGCAAAGAAGTCTCTGGACGTTTAGCTTTGTCGTCCTTTTCCTCGAAGACCGAACGTAATTCACTGATCGATTTCTCCCGCTTACTCGCTTCTTGATCGTTCGAATAATATTCTAAAAGTCCGGACTCGTCCCAAACTTTATCCAGCATAGCGGCTGGCCGTAGCTCGGTAACTATCCTCTGCCAAGAATCTATTAAGGTCGCCAACTTCAAAAACTTACCAGAATGCTCTTGCCAAACTTTAACGCGTTCCGGCTGTTTTGATTTAAGCCGCGTGACCAATTCGGCCAAGAGTCCGATCGTGGCCTCGACATCGTCTTGAGCGTCATGAGTGGCAGCGGCCAAGCCCAAGAGCTCAGACAAAGTTCCGAGTCGATAATTAGGAGATTGAACTGTACGCTTGGCCAAATCAAGGGTGTCATAATATTCAGCGAATTCGAAATCCACCCCGCGACGCTTGCCATTCTCGATTATCATCGTAAGGTCGAAATTGACATTATGCCCGACGACCGGATCGCCGGCAATGAATTTTTTTAAGTCAGACAAGATCTTCTTCGGGTCTTTGCCCTCTTTTTTAAGAAAGGCGTCCGATAGGCCATGAATAGACTGAGAAAAACCAACTGGAATATCGTTCTTAAGATAAAAATGGAAGCGCTCACCAACCTGTCCATTGACGACCTCAGCGGCGAATATCTGCACGATGTCATCGGAAAAAACATTAGTGCCTGTAGTCTCAGTATCTAAAACGACTAACCTGCTCTTGTCGTGCCTATTTAAAAGATCAAAAAAAGGTTCAGGATATTTATAATTTTTAAAATTCAAAAAATCAGACACTTTAATGCCAGAGGTGCTTTGATCGATTATCCCCTTCATCGTGACCGCTCCGATGTTTCTGGGCGGACGTTTGACCAGGCGATAGGCCGATTCAAGATCGAAACGATTAAAAATTATCTTTAAGTAGGCATAGACATCCTTGATCTCTTGCCGGCGAAAAAATTCGTATTTATCGACCGTTATGTGGGCCACTCCTTTCCTTTCAAAGATCTCGGCGGTCTTATTTATGAGATAATTGGCGCGAGCAATCACGACGGCTCTCTCGTCAGGAGCTTCTTTTTTCAATCGCTCTATGTTTTCGATCACATAGGAGATCTCTTCTTCGAAATTATGCCCAGAAAAGACGTTGACCGCTTTCTCGGCCTTGTCATTCTCCTTTAAGGTCTTAAGTTCTTTGGTCTCTGGTTTTATAAAACTTCCCAAAAAAGATTTTACCGCTGATAAAATATTGGGATCGAACCGATAATTAGTCGTGAGGTTCATTCCCTTGACCGCTGGGAAATGGCTTTGAATCAACTTCTTCAAAAAAAATGGCTGACTCCCACGCCAAGAATAGATCGTTTGGTCCAAGTCACCGATAAAAGAGATATTTTTATGGGTACGAGCCAATTCTTTGACGACAAGATACTCCGAAAGATGAGTATCCTGAAATTCGTCCAACTGAATAAAGCGATATTTAGCGATCCATTGATCGCGAACTTTTGGATTTAAATACAAAGCGCGCAAAGTTAAAAGGACCAATTCGTTAAAATCCAAAGAATGCTGATCCGACAAAGACTGGCGGTACTCGACCGCTATCTTTTCAATCGTCTTGTCTACCTGTCCCTCCTTAACTTGGCAGCCGATCTCTTTTTCCAGTTTCGATAATTCCCAAGAATATATACGTTCGATCAGTTCCGAAACTTGGCGAGCCTCCTTGTCTTCATCAATCTGTATCTCTGGATGTCTTTCTAGAATGGCCTTCATCGTTTCGCGCTGCTCTTCTTCCTCGAATATCGCGAAGTCGCGCGACAGACCGATCTCCTTAGACTCGGCCTTAAGGAAGTAGGCGCACCAGCCATGGAAGGTTTTGACCGTGATCTTATCAGAGACTTCTTTATTGTTTATTCTGGTACGAATGCGCGCAAGCATCTCTTCGGCCGCACGATTAGTGAAAGTCAAACATAAAATCTCCTCCGGTTTAATACCAGACTCAAGGGCCTTGGCTACGCGTTCCGTCAGGACCGTGGTCTTGCCCGTGCCGACCGGAGCCGAAACTAGATAAGCGCCATCGATAGCATCGATTATCTCTTTTTGTTCTTGATTGAAATCCATAGTTAGACTTATTAACAACTGATTAATTCTATCAAAAAAACCTTAAGAAATCTACCCATTTGACACTAATCCCCGATGATTATATAATTGTTAATACCTCCCCCCCAGGTATATAAAGGTGGGTAATAAAATTACATCCTAGTCATCGCCGGCTACCGCTCGCCGCTCCCAGCGCGGCGGCTCGCTACTACTTCTCGCGGCCTCTTCGCGCTACGCGCGAAACCGTGCCCGGCCGCATCGAAGAAGCGCGCCGTCAATGACTAGAATGTAATTATAAAATTCCATGAAAACAACATCTAAGAATAAAAGACAAGCGGCATTGGTCGGATTTAAAAAAGCCAGGTCGCTTCTAGACAAGATCGTTAAGATGACCGATGGCGGCGAATACTGCATCGATATAATGCAACAGAACCTAGCGGTCATCGGCCTCCTAAAATCGGCCCACCAACAATTGATGGAAAACCACCTCTCTACTTGTTTCAAATCGGCTGTAGCCCGCAAGAACGAAAAAGTTCAAGAAAAAATGATCGACGAAATATTAAAGACGACTAAAATGGCCAATCGCTAATTTAGCCTAAATAAAAATATGGAAAATAAAAAGCAAGAAGCACCCGCCTGCCCACACTGTGCCGGCGAAGAAAAAAATAGCAAAAAGGCTTCGCCCATCGCTTTCTTGATCTTGGCCGCACTGCTCGTCGCCGTCTATTTTTTCCTCATCAAAAGCGGCGCTTTCTATTTAATGGCCAAGCTAAACGACAATAACATCGATTACTGGCTAATATTTATCGTAGGTCTTCTGGCCTCCTTTCATTGCGTTGGGATGTGCGGCAGCTTTGTGGCCGCTTATAGCGCCAAACAATTAGAAAAAGGCTGCCCGCCAAGCAAAAAATCTCATTGGCTCTATAATTTAGGACGCTTTATCTCCTACACATTATCTGGGGCATTACTTGGACTCTTCGGCTCGGCTGTGGCGATCAACCCTCACTTTTCTGGATTTCTCTTGTTACTGGCTGGAACTTTTATGACCGTAATGGGCTTAAAACTTCTGACTGGCGGAAGATTCTTAAGCGGCTTTAAACTCAAGCTTCCATCTATTCTTTCTCGCTTCATTTATAAGATGAATAAAGATGGTTCACCTAAAGCCCCTCTTATAATAGGACTTTTGACCGGCTTGATGCCTTGTGGCCCTCTTCAAGCCATGCAACTCTACGCTCTTTCCACTGGCAGTATTTGGAGAGGAGCGCTATCCATGGCCTTATACTCCGCCGGAACGATACCGATGATGTTCATTTTTGGATCTTTTATTTCATCGCTTTCCGGATCAAGGATAAAGAATATGCTTAAAGTCTCCGGAGTCATAGTTCTAACTCTTGGTTTAATGACGGCCGCTCGCGGTTTCTCCGATTCTGGATTACAAAGAAAAATAAGCAAGCCAATAAACCAAATAACTGGCAAAAAAGAAGTCTCTGCCGATCAATACTATTCTGACTCTGTCGCGACCGACAAATACCAAACCGTTGAGATGACCATTACTTCTTCCGGCTTCCAGCCGAACATAATCAAGATAAAAAAAGGATTGCCAGTACGCTGGATAATCAAAGATGGTGGAGTGACCGGCTGTACCAATGAAATAATACTCTATAACGGTAGCCAACAATTGCGCTACAAAATAAATTCGCCGCAGACCATAATCAAATTCATGCCTGCCAACCAAGCGGAAATAAAATTCTCCTGCTGGATGAAAATGGTCTGGGGGAAATTCGTACTTGAAGATGGGCAACAAAGCCAATCTCCTTCGACAGAAGTCGAGTCCGAAGGAGTCTGCACTCAAGACGGCTGCAGCCAATGATCGGTTTAAAAAAATAAATTAAAAAATATGCCAACATACAAGATGGGCGTATCCGGAATGCATTGTGCCAATTGCGCCAACAACATAGGCAAAATGCTTAAAGATACTCCAGGAGTACGCTCGGCGGAAGTCAGCTTTGCTACCGAAAAGGCCGAGATAGACTTCGATGAGGGCAAAACTAGTTTAAAAGACCTTAATAAAATCATAGAAAAACTTGGCTATCGTTTAGACATACCTAGCGAGAAGGATCAAAAAAATGAAAGGCAAGAAAAAAAGATAAAAGAGCTAAAGGCTGAAAAAGCCAAATCCTTACCAGCCTTTTTTCTAGCCATCATCGCCTTTGCCTGGGTCCTTTGGGTCATCACCGATAAATTCTTCGCCTTGCCCATGCCCAATACTGGAATAATAAATTCCATAGCCATGATCGCCGCCACCTTCGTATTGTTTAATAGTGGTCGGCAATTCCTTGGTGGAGTCTGGCATTTCATACGCTACGGTCAAGCCAATATGGACACATTGATTGGAATAGGAACAGGGGTGGCTTGGGCCTACAGCTGTTTGATAATCCTCTTTCCAGGATTTAAAAAAGCCATAGGCGCATCTGATATGGTGTATTTCGACGCTACCATCGTCATTATCGGCTTCGTTTCCTTTGGAAAATATTTAGAAAGAAAATCCAAACTCAAAACCGGCGAAGCAGTAGAAAAACTCCTACATCTTTCCGCTAAGACGGCCATCGTCATGATCGACGGCCAAGAAGTAGAGAGACCAATAAACGAAGTTGCGGTCGGAGACATCATCATAGTCAAACCAGGAGCCAAAGTACCTGTCGATGGCGAGATCATCGAAGGACGATCAAGCATAGATGAATCAATGATCTCTGGCGAACCACTGCCAGCCGATAAAAACCCCGGGGATTACGTCTTAGCTGGAACGATAAACAAAAGCGGATGGTTCAAATTTCAAGCTACGAAAGTAGGACAAGAGACCATGCTCGCCCAAATCATAAAGACAGTCGAAGACGCTCAAAGCTCTAAGGCCCCCATTGAAAATCTAGCCGACCGCGTCTCTGCTGTTTTTGTCCCAGCCGTCATGTCTATAGCCGTTCTGTCGGTCATACTATGGCTAACCATCGGAACTGGCTCATTGGGATTCTCCCAAGCCCTATCTTACGCCATCATGTCCCTGGTCGCCGTTCTAACCGTTGCCTGCCCTTGCGCCCTTGGATTAGCTACCCCCACCGCCATAATAGTCGGCGTCGGCAAAGGAGCTTCCTTGGGTCTCTTGATTAAAGACGCGGAATCATTAGAAAAATTAGAGTCGGTCGATACTGTCGCTTTCGACAAGACAGGTACTTTGACGGAAGGCAAACCACAAGTGCAAAGCTTTGAATGCTTCGAAGGCTTCGACGAAAAAAACTTATTAACGCTAGCTGCGGCCATCGAAAGCAAATCCGAACACCCATTGGCCAAAGCGATAGTCGATCACACTAACGACTCTTCCAATAATAAAGTCGTCGAAAATTTTCAAGCGATCGAAGGGTTTGGTGTCGAAGCATCTATCGATGGACAAAAGATCGTCATCCGTAAAGCCAAAAACGACGAGAACATCAACAACCTTGAAGCCTTATATGACAAAGGACAAACAGCGGTGATCATAGAAATAGACGGGCATGCGGCCGGACTCTTCGGCATAAGCGATACTATTAAAAAATCATCTAAAGCCGCCATCGATGAATTGCGAGCCATGGGCATTAAAGTCGTCATGATAACTGGCGACAATAGTCGCAGCGCTCAAGCTGTGGCCGAAAATCTTGGTATCGACGAAACGATCTCCCAAGTAAGGCCAAATGAGAAATACGAAGTAATAAAAAAACTTCAAGAAAAAGGCAATAAGGTCGCTTTCGCCGGCGACGGGATCAATGACGCTCCGGCCTTGGCCCAAGCCACTGTCGGACTGTCTATGGCCACCGGATCAGACATAGCCATTGAAGCATCTGGTATCGCCATCCTCTCGGGGGACATCGCCAAAGTCCCTAAGGCGATCAAATTAGCCAAAGCCACCATGAGGACAATAAAACAAAACCTCTTTTGGGCTTTTATCTATAATACCGTAGCCATCCCTGTAGCAGCTGGAATACTCTATCCCATTTGGGGAATATTCCTAAATCCCGTATTCACTGGTATAGCTATGGCCTTCTCTAGCGTATCAGTGGTAGGCAATTCTTTAAGACTAAAGGCTAAAAACATAAAATAAAAAATACCCCTTTTAAAAGGGGTATTTTTTATTTTACTTTATTTTATACGTCAACGTCATATTAACTTTGATCTCCATCTCACCACTCTGTATGTCGGGCACAGACCCAGCCATCGATCCTCCAGCGGCATCTTTGGCGTAAGCGAAGTTATTGGAATAGACTGGGGCATCATAAGACCCGCCTTCATATACCCCAACCAACTTACCCAGTTTAACACCAGAAGCATTTTCCAATTCTTTAGCTTTTTCCTTGGCTTTCTCGATAGCCTCTGCTCTAGCCGCAGTCTTCAAGGCCTCTGGATCGTCTATCGTGAAATTTATATTATTCGTTTGATTGGCTCCAGCAGAAACGGCTTTCTGTATAGCATTACCTATAATGTCCAAATTACGGACCTTAACGGTTATGTTTTGAATTAACTGATAGCCATCCAGTCTTTGTCTGCTAGTATCCTTATCATAACTATAAACAGGATTTATATTGTAATACGTCGTTTTGATATCCTTATCCTCTATACTCAATGATTTTAGTTCTGATATGACTTTATTCATTCTATCGTTACCATCTTTTACCGCATCGACGACGCTGGATTTAGTCTCGGTCTGAACTCCAAAAGTCAGACTAGCCACATCCGGCTTAGCTGTCGCTTTTCCTTCTGCGGTCACTGAAATCTGATAATTGTCGTTCTCCATGATCTTGTCGCGCAAAATGGCCAATACGCCCAAGGCGATCACGCCTAGCGACAAAATCACCGCGATAGCAGCCTTCCAGACGCCACCACCTACAATTTTGTTTTGTTCCATAGATTTTTGGTTTGATTAGTTATCTTATCACTTATAAATAACGAAACAGTGACCAAAAAAGTAACTATCTCTCTCGCCCTTCGAATTCTAAAAGCCATTTTTTATGACGAAAGCCGCCGGAATACCCCTTGAGCTCGCCATCAGAACCGATGACGCGATGACAAGGAACGGCCAACATCAATTTATTCTGGGCGCAGGCCGAGGCTACGGCGCGAGCTAAATTCTTGCCACCAAGACGCTTAGCTAGATCCGAATAGGAAACTGTCTGTCCGTAAGGTATCCTTAAAAGTTCCTTCCAAACCCTTTTCTGCCATGGCGTCCCAGAAAAATTCATAGGAAAATCAAAATGATCGCGGCGTCCGGAAAAATACTCCTTTAGCTGCTTGACCACTTTTTTAAGATGTGGCGACTCCTGGTCGCCGGCCTCTTTCCCTCCCCCAGAAAACAAAACAGAGACCACGCCGTTTTCATTGGCGCGAATCTCTAAAAGCCCTAGGGGGCAAGAAAAAAATGCCCTGGAAAAGTCCTCTTTTTCCATGGTGTATTGGTGATTTAAATATTTTAGCACATCACCAAAAATTAGGGAATAAAGAAAAATCCCGCCCACTTGGTGCTCAAGTGCGCGGGATTTGATATCAAATAATGGAACAAAGGAGGGGCGCTCTATCGGCCCAATTACTTTTTTTTCTCCTCGGTCTTTTGGTCGAGGACACCATTTTTGGTCCACCGAAAAGCGGGAAGTCTGAGTCGATGATATATGCCTGGGATAGCATTATCTTTTGCGCGTCGAACGCATCTCTCGTGTAAACAGCTGTAATGAACACAGCCTTGGTATTAAGATCGACACGACGGCAGAATACCGCCATTTTCCCAGTTGGGACCTCGGCGAATTCCATATTTTTCATGACCCTTAGATCGACTCTTGTGTACTTCATTTTTATTTGTTTCGCTACTTCGACGTGAAACATTCTGGACTGCGAGGGCAATAAGCCTTTTTCCATTTATTTTCTCCTTTTTGAATGTTCGAGGTTATACTAATATTATATCATATTTTACTTATTTTGTCAACAAAAAACACCCCTTGAACTGGGATGTTTTTTGTCTTTTGTATTATTGAGAGGCTTTTTTGAGTAAATTCTTCACTTTTTCTTTCAAATTTTGCGCCTTCTCTTTTATAGTGCCAAACCTATCTTTAGATGTTATCCCTATCGTCTTAGCGTCAACGGTCCTAGAAAGACGATTATATACACCTTTGGCTTTGATCACATCGCCGATCTCTATATCCCCCAAAGTCATTTCCTTGCCGTCGATAAATATTTTGGTGGCCGTAGTAACATTAATGGTCACAGTCTCCTGCCCTTTAACTACTGGTAACAATCTTACTGAAACGGTATTGGCCGAAGGATCTACAGCGGTTACGAGTCCGGTCTTCTGGGCTACGCCTAAAGCCTGTATCGAATCGTTCCTGACCACGACCGCGTCGATATTACCAGTCTCTTCATTGCGGCGCCCGACGATCATAATATTGTCACCGACCGCAAACTCCGAAAGAAGCGACTTACCCAGAAAACGACGAGCCAATTGAGTACTAGAGGAAATATTTACATATATTCTAGTGCCAGGTTCACCGATCAAATTATTAACATCACCCCTTTGGTAGAACTTCGATTCGACCACTTCGGCTTCGATCGTGGTCGGCAAAGAAAGGTCGGTTGGCAAGGAGACGATCGTGGCCGGGATGACCCAGCGAGTCACGCGCATAAAAAGGTCATTACCGCGTCGCAAAACTACTACTATCTTAGCCTTCCAAGTCGTATTGTTCTTATCGCCATCGTCGACTACGCGACAACGCACGCGATCGCCAACCTTAAGGTCGGTTATGGCGGCTGGATTCTTAACTCCGGCGACCATTTTGGCATCAGAAAGGCTTAAAGTGAAAACTTTATCTCCCCACTCCACTTCTATACTATTCTTATCAGTATTAATCGACTTGATCCAGCCGTTAACACCATGATTATTTCCCTTAAAGGAGCGATTACGGATCATCTCAGCGACTAGACGGCCGCTGTTCTTATATTTTCTGGCAGTGAAGGTGATTTGGTCGCCAGCTATCCAATCGGACAGATCGGCCTTGACTCCTGAATCGGTCATTAACTTGACATCTGTCGTAGGAACTTCGAGAGTAACGTCCTGAGTGGCGCCATCTTCAGTCACGCGAACAACCACCGTGGTCTCTTCGGCCGTAGTATTACCTATCTCTATCAAAGTACCGGAAACCGTCTCTTCCTCCGTGGCTTCAGAAGTGGCATTATTCACTACATCGGCCGAGGAAGCGCCAATATCACCAGCTGTGATGCCATCACTATTCTGATCCGTAGCCACAATGGACTCGGTCGGATCAGACGAATCGATCGCATCTTCCGCCCTAACGGCCGACCAAGGCATTGCCATAGCACAAAGCATGGTCAAGAGTAAAACTTTTTTGAGTTTGCTCATAGTTTTATATTTATTTTATATATCTGACTAATATTATAGCCTGAAAACGATAATCATGCCAAATAAAAAGAGACCCTTTACCAAAGGGTCCCACCTTAGAGCAATCTGCCCTCACTCATGGACTTATTTAAGCCAGCTTTAAGCTCGTTAACCGAGCAAGGAGTCTTTCCGTTGCACATTTCGATGTCGACGCCATAATATTCCTCCACTGCTATCATTATCTCCACCAGATCCAAAGAATCGGCGCCAAACCCCTCCTGAAAAAACAACTCTGGATCAATTGGAACATCAGACCCTATCCCGAGCCTCTCTCGAACTATGCCGACGATCGTTTCTGTCTTTTCCTCTTCGGTAAGACTTAAGCAGTCAATGATGTTTCTTGGGTACAAATTACAACCCCCTTTAAAGAATGTTCATGCTCCCTGTTTTTATCTACAAAACAACATTATCAACTTTGAAAATTTTTTTCAATAACCACATCAATAAATATCGATCTTGCCTTCGCCATTAGGATTATATCCATTGCTTACTTCGCTCCCGTCGCTATACCCATCGCCATCCGTATCAGGGTTATTCGGATCTGTGCCGAACACTTTCTCTAAATCGTCGTCCAATCCATCACTGTCAGAATCTATGCTATCGATCATGGCCCCTTGACCAGTCAGTGACTCCTGCTCCTCCATATCACTTAGAACATTCTGCCAATTGCCAGTATCGATACCAGCCGGAGTTGCGATATGTTTACCGGCGCTAATGCCTCCGGCACTACCCTCTAAACAATATTCTAGGTCATACCCCTCAAGGTCTTTGGCCACCGTATAGCTATATTGAAAACCTACCGGACACTGACTACTGCCGACATACTCTGGATTAAGTGGTAACTTAGTCATATACACCGCCCCACTGCTCGAACTGAACACACCACGATTCTCTTTTTCGAACGACAACGACGATGGGTAGGTGTTTTCATCGTTGTAATAAAGCTCTAAAGTGGGGTGCACCCCTTTCATTTGACACATTCTCCACGCTCCAATTGATATTGCC
>CAZJPG010000025.1:0-14592 GCA_964547855.1 uncultured Gammaproteobacteria bacterium
GCTCACATTGTAGGAGCGAGTGGAGAAAGTGTCAAAATTGCGGGGTACCTGCCAGAAAGAGATGAAGAGATTTGTGATTCTCGGGATACTTCTGGAAATTGCACAAGCTCTCACACGGTAACTTATTGCGATAACTATCATGGAGACGCTTACAGCCTCTTACTTTCCAATGGAAAGACTTTAAGTGTCAGCGCCCATAACTATCGCTCACTGGTTAAAAATTTCGGCAACGAAAAAAAGGTCCCATCATCCCATTTCCGGCAATGCTCAGTTGGAGACGGCCGAGAATTTCATACCAAATTCGTCAATGGAAAAAGCCAGGAGATATCCGCTTGCTACGAGGAGTATGTGATGAATTATGTCAAAGGTGCAAGCCATAATATCCATAAAAAATCACAAAAGCTTGTCACAGGTTATGAAAAACTTCTCCGTCCGATTCCTGGCATAAAAGAACATATTCTTGGTATCGGCCCATTCGACTCCGATCGACTTATCGTCGCCGGCATTGATGTGCCAGCTCCTTGGAAGAAAAAAACCGAGGAAGCTCTGGACATAATGAACGGAAGGCTCGGACCAAGAAAAGAGATCAATGCGATTTTATACGTAGTTAACACCAACGATCAGTCCTTTAAACAGGCACTAGAAGCTTACTGGTGTTACGGCGCCAAAAATCAGTTGACCATCATTATCGGTTGCTCGTCTTTTCCCAGAATCGACTGGGTAGGAGTAATAGATTTTTGGGGTAATTCGACCTCAAATATCGAATATGACCTAAGAGATAATTTAGGAAAAATGAGCTTGACCGACGATAATCTGATTCCCGAAATAAATAAACAGATCAACAAAAGCTGGAAAAGAAAGGAAATGAAAGAGCTTGAGTACTTGGCCAGGGAGATAAGTCTCTCTGGAAAAATGATCCTCATCAACTTATTGTTGATAATCGTTCTGAATTTAATTTTTGCATTCGTAGTAAAAAAGTTCGAGTAAAAGGCAAAAAGCCAAAAAAAACAAACAAAACCTCTTTTGAAAGGAGTGATTCATGAAAATGAATCAAAATGGTAAGGTCCCTGTATGGCTCATCGTCGTTGGCGCATTTCTCGGTGTAATTGTCACCGCTTGTGTTGGTGTCGCCATCTATTTTTTAGGAATATACAACGCCTGCAGCCGGTATGAAAATGAATTGGACGCGGTCTATAAACAGAACCAATCCGTGATGGCCAATTCATTCTACGGCCCCCTGGAAACTGCCGGGCTGGCTGAAAAAAATATAAAGACGCGGTCGCGACAATGGCCAGAGTCGGCGTAGAAGGCTGGCAAGGAGCTACCGGTGGCAAAGCCATGATGCTGTGGCTGAACGAATCTTTCCCGAAGATCGATCCGGAAATTTACAAAAAACTGATCGATATCGCCGAGCGCGGTCTGGGAAAATTCGAGAAGGTCCAAACCGACCTGCTCGATCGAGGCCGATCATACAAAGACTATCTTGTGGTCGAACCCCGAGGTTTTGTCTGTCGGATGTTTGGATTCCCCAAAATCGATTTGGATAAAATCCTCACACCGGTTACTGACGAAAGCACGGACAAATCTTTCGAAACGAAACGAAGAGTAAAACCGGATCTATAATCAATCCGGTCGCACAATACAAGTGGCAGTCAGAATCATCTGGCTGCCATCTTTTTATACAAAAAATCGCCCTCTTTAAAACAAGGGCGATTTTATGTTTGCGATCTATTTATTTTTTCATTCTCTCTTCTGGTCCAGGTCTTCTCTCTGGTATAGAGTGTAATGGCTTTTCTCCATTAGCCACTTCTGGCGACACGTATAGAGTGCAGTAGCAAGTTCCGTATTCGGCGATATCAGGTTCACGATAGACACAAGGACAGATGATGTCCGAATCCTTCTTTATATCATGGGCCGGCAATCGGCACGGACAGCACATATATCCGTAATTATTACGGGCATTGATCAAAGACCTTACCAACTCCTTGGCATCGGCCTCGTTCGGATTCAATTTATACCCTTTTCTTTCGGCTGCCGGCACAAGCTTGGAATAAAGATCATCGACCTGTTCTTGAGGGATGTCTTTTCTTTCCATATTTTTATTTGGCCAACTCATCGAATTCGGCTTGATTGAAGCCGACGATGACTTTCTCGCCATTATTTATAACGAAGGTTGGGAATGACAACTGTGGGTTATACTTGGATATTTCAGCGATGGCCTCTTGCTGATCGGCGCCCTGTAATTCATCGACGACCAAATAATCATAAGCCAAACCGATCTGGCCCAAGTAATCTTTAGCCTTATCACACCAAAAACAAGTGCTTAAGCTGTAGAACATGATCTCCTTGTTAGGTTTCTTGCCTTCCACTTTGTGGACTTTTTCTTTAAAAGACATAATTATTTTTTTACACGGACATAATTTTAAAAAGGCTCTTTTGGCGATTCGTCTTTTAAAAGACGCTCGACTCGCTCCGGCGGCGAGTCATCGCTCTGTTTTTCTCACGATTTTCCGCCTTCGGCGGAACCAAGCAAATCGCTCGAAAAAAGCTTTTAAAAAACGAATTGCCAAAATATGCCCCAATTTATAAATTGATCCGCTTTTTTATTTAGTCTAATTATTTTACCCCTCAAAACCAGAGAGGTCAAACCGATGCTAATTCAAAAAACTTTGCGCCAAACCCTTGCCATGTTCACGGCATTTCTCCAAAGCCTCGCTATCAGGCGCCCACATCGCTTTCATAGGTTCGGATACCACCTCAAAACCGGCGTTCTTAAGACCATCTTCTATGATTCTAGCCCCCTCACCACTCCAACCAAAGGCACCAAAGGTAGCGGCCTTTTTATTTTTAAAAGACAAACCACGGATCTCCTCCAGAATGCCAGCCATAGCACTCAAAATACCCCTGTTGACGGTCGGACTCCCAGCTAAGACCATTTTAGACCTAAAGACGTCGGTTATTATCTCGGTCTTGTCACCACGCGAAACACTATGCAATCTCACCAACCAATCTTCACCCAAAATTTCCTTTAACCCAACAACGATATTCTCTGCCATGACCCTAGTTCCATTCCACATCGTGTCATAGAGAACAGTGACGACTTTCTCTTGATAATCACTGGCCCATTCTAAATACTTTTCAATGACCCTCATTGGCTCATTGCGCCAAACCAAGCCATGGCTCGGAGCAATGACATCGATCGGCAAATTCATATCTTTTATTTGAGCGATCTTCTCTCTAACGAAATTGGAAAAAGGAGTTAGGATGTTAGCATAATATTTCATCGCCTCATTCATCAGCTCACAATCATCGACCAAATCGGCAAACAAAGACTCACTAGCATAATGCTGCCCAAAAGCGTCATTGGAAAAAAGGACGTTGTCTTTGGTTAGATAAGTGAACATGCTGTCCGGCCAATGCAACATCGGAGCCTCAATGAAAATCAACTCCTTGCCATTACCCAAATCTAAACGGTCGCCAGTCTTAACGACTTGAAAATTCCAATCCTCATGATGATGCCCCTTAAGAGACATTGAAGCGGCACGAGTGCAATACACAGGCTTATCAGGGATCAATTTCATAAGTTCCCCCAATGCCCCAGAATGATCTATCTCGGCGTGGTTGGCGACGATATAATCTATCTTTTCCAAGTCAACTTCTTTTTTGAGTTTGGCGATGAACTCCTTGGAATATGGCTGCCAAACAGTATCAATCAAAACGGTCTTCTCCTCTTTTATAAGATAGGAATTATAGCTGGAGCCTTTTTTAGTGACATATTCTTCGCCATGAAAATGACGAATCTCCCAATCGGTCTTACCGACCCAATAGACATTTGATTTGATGTTTTTGGCCATATGTTTGGATTATTTTATTGTCTTTAAAAAGTCATCCAATTCCGGCGGCGTCGGCAAACTAAATTCCTGTCTTACGCCTTTTATATCATTGAAAGCTAGGCGTACAGCCGCCAAAAATATCCTACCCAAGGGCAATTTTTTATTAAGCGCTTTAGTGGTTCTGGTACCATAGAGGTCGTCTCCGACCAAAGGATGACCATAGGCATAAAAATGGGCCCTGATCTGATGCTTACGCCCGGATTTTATCACCACAGATAATAAGGTGTGACCGAAAAATCTTTCCAAGACCTTATATTCCGTATACGCCTCCTTAAGATCCCCCGCGTCTTCGATACTATCCCAGCCGGTTGGGACCGCCGCCTGCCTATGTCCAGTAGAAGCGCGTTTTAAAGGAAAGGTTATAGAATCGGCCTCCTTTGGGATCTGGCCATAGACCAGGGCTAAATATTCCTTTTCGACTAAACGATCTTGAAACTGCTTCTTTAAATGGAAGAATGTCTCATTGTTTTTGGCGACCACTAAAAGTCCGCTAGCCTCTTTATCCAGACGATGCATTATTCCTGGACGCCATTCGTCCTCTCCAACCTTCTTTAATTCAGGATATTTCTTGATTAGCCAATCTGCCAAAGTATTTTCCTTTATGTAGGGAGCGCCATGGACTACCAATCCAGATGGTTTATCGACGACCAAAAAATCATCGTTTTCAAAAACGACCTTAATGTCAAAATCGATCTTCTCCTTTTTATTCTTGCTCTTTAGGGAATCTTTTTTGATCTCGACCGTCTCCCCTTCTTTTAGGGCGTAATGATTGGATTTGATCTGGTCATCAACTTTGACCACTCCTTCTTTTATTGCCTTTTGTATTTGAGAACGACTCATTTTTTCATCCTTCTCCGCTAAAAATTTATCCAAACGAAGACCGGCAGAGTCTTTCTTGATTTTGTATTTCATATAAATGCTCTTTGATTACTCGAACAAACTAGCTAATATTTTTGTTTGGTTGCCGCGATTAAATCTGCTTTCGATCAATGCTTTACCACCAACGCCGACCGACTTCAATAGATTCTTATCGGCCTCGATGTCTATCAATCTTTTGGACAGCTCACCAGCCGAAAAAGTCTCCATAACTAATCCTGTGTCTTTATCGACGATAAAATCATCATATGAAGGATGTTTAAATACCGCCGCCGGAATCCCGCGAGACATCGACAATAAGACCATCTCTAGATCAAAAAGGTTGGGTTTCGCCGTCAAGGAAAAGAATAGATCGAAGCTATCGAACCATTTTACCAAGTCCTCTTGCTCTCCCACGAACCAAACTTTATTTTCAATGCCAAGTTTCTTGGAGAGCCAATTCAATCCCCTGCGCTCCGCTCCGGAACCAATTACGACTAAGCGAATATTGGGAATTATGTTGGAGCAGTTTTTTACGGCTTTAAGTAAAGATTCAAAATAACCTCGATCAGAAAAATCGACAACAGTACCTATGGAAAAACTTTTAAAGAAGAATCTTGGTTTCTCCGACACAGCCAATTCGGAAAACAGATCGTCTTGACGAGCATAATCCCATTCGCCGGCTGGAGGCAAAAAAACTAAATTGTCTTTTTTAAATTTTGCGGCAAGCAAATCGTTCAAAGAAGACGAGGTAAACCCAGCGACCGAAGCCATCCTAGAAAAGACCACTAAAAACCAAGTCGATGGTGACCATCTTGAATATTTTCGATCTGGAAACTCCAACCAAATGACTTTAAGTCTCATTATTTTAGCTGGCAAAGTCAGTAATATCTTCTCATTGACCCCGCAAAGCAAAATCGCCCCAGGGCGATGTTTAAATGCTTTAAGAACAAGCCAAAGCCAATAAACAGGCCAGGAAATGATAGCAAAAAGAAAAAATATTAAGTCATTCCACCCACCGCTCCGTGGACCAAAGAAGAAAGAAGACGACGTTGGGAAAGCAGTGATAAAAAGGCGGTCAGAAGAAAAGACGACCAATTCCGCAATCGAAAGCAAGGGGTTTAGTAAGCGGACCAAAGGCTTATTCTTGCTCGCAAATGAATTGAATACTAATACCTTCATATGCTTTTCCGTTTTATCATCATTCTTATATCTTCTTTTTTTATACCCCCAAAGACGAAAATGAACACAAAGTAAACCAATGACGACAAGATCAGCGAAAAGACAAGCCCCCAAACACCTTGCGCATAGATAGGGCTCATCATCGATAAGGTCAATGCCATAGGCAATGAAGCGGCGGCGGCTTTTGTAAAGATGGACAAGTGCGGAAAGATGCGAGCATACCGCCAAAGATAATAGAACATAAAGACGGTTATGGAAAACTCACTGTAAACAGTGACTGCAGCAGCGCCGAAGTATGAATATTTTGGTATGAATATCAAATAACCAATAACCGAAGTCACTGCCGTAAAAAAATATGAGCCAATTATCTCCTTTTGCTTACCAATAGATACCATGACATGCGACATAAGACAGCTTATGAATACTAACCCAGCGGCTCCCATCAAAACCTTAAGTACGGTTCCAGACCCAGAAAAATCAGAACCAGCGACCATTCTCATCACTGGCTCGGCGGCGAATTGAGTGCCGATAAAAAGCGGTAGCGCCAGCATTACCATTAAGTCAAACGATCTTTGTAGTATCTTCTTGAAATAATCCTTTTGACCGGACAAGTGGGCGGCGGTCAATATCGGCATGATCACGCCAGCGAACATAAAGGGCAGCGAAGTAAGAATGTCGATGACTTTATATGCGGCCCCGTAAACACCGACATCAGCCTGATCCTTCATCAAAGAGAGCATCAAGGTGTCGGTCTTTAGATACAATAAATTGAAAATTATAGTCAGCGCCAAGGGCCAAGACTTAGCCACAACTTCCTTCCATAAAGGAAGGTCGAATCTGAATCCTGGTTTTATATATTTAAAAGAAAAAGCTAGATGAATAATGAAATTAACGGCACTACCGACCGATATAGATGACATTATTCCCAAAAGACCCCAATCATATCTAGCAGACATAAGAACTCCTAGAAAAAGAATGACCCTGCCAGCCGTTTCAGCAATAGAGACTTTGTCCATGGACAGGTATTTCTGAAATACCCCTACCAATATTTGATTCAAAGCAGTGAACAAAAACGAAGGGATAGCCGCCCAAATAGCCAAACGAACAGCAAAGGGATAAGGCAAGAACATGGCCGCGACCGGCGCTATGGCCAAGAGAATAGTTGCTGAAACGAAACGCATGGCTAAAAGGTTCTTAACCGCCCTATCCTCGTCTACGCCAGGCGCTGATATCATCTGGACCGTTACTAAGGTCAGACCTAAATCGGCGACAATACCAAAGAAAGATAAAAAAGTAAAAGCTGTCGTGTATTCACCAAAACCGAACGCACCCAAATACCTAGCCATCACCGCCACAGCTAAAAGACCCAAGATCGTAGTAGCGATCTTGCTTAAAATCTGAACTATAGTATTGTAGGCGACTTTAGCGGCCAACCCCATAGCATCTAAAATTGAATAATTAGGGAATTCTAGGTATAATTTAACCATAAGCCAACCCAAAGTGGCTGGCTTAATCTAAGGTAAAATTATAACATAAGAAAACAATATGAGAAAGATTGCTATCTTGGCTTTTATTACATCCTTTTTTCTTTCTTTAAGCGTTATGGCCATACCGGCCGCTCAAGCTCAAGGAGGCTTTCTTGACATCCAGAATCAAGAAGGATTCTCGACCGATGACGGTAATATACCTGGACAATTCGGACAATCGGCCGGATCGCCTAGTGATATAAGAACTATAATAGCTAAATTGATAAAAGTAGTTCTAACTTTACTGGCCACAATATTTCTAGTCCTAATGTTCTTAGCTGGCTTTAAATGGATGACGGCATCCGGGAACGAGAGCCAAATCGATGAAGCGAAAAAAACTATAACCCAGTCCGTTATTGGTTTGGCGATCGTACTATCCGCCTATGCCGTAACTTCTTTTGTATTCAATAATCTACTCAAAATAACTTCGGGGACCGGTAGATAACGCTCTATGAATATCATTAAATTGATAAAATGGATATTGATAGTCGCCTGTGCGCTAACGCTGATATTCTTGGCTTTTAGCCGCGGCCACGTCTATAACGAAAAAGAATTGTCTTATGGCGCGACCTTTTCGGTAAAACACTCAAAATGGCTAGTCGGAGATCAATGGCGTGACAACTACCTATCCATGCTCGATGATTTAGAAGTTAGAACTATTCGCGTTCCAGCTTATTGGGATGAGATACAAAAAACAGACGGTGATCACTATGACTATTCCGACCTTGACTGGATGGTTGACGAAGCTGGCAAGAGAAATGCCAGAATAGTCTTGGCCGTAGGTTATCGTTTGCCTCGTTGGCCAGAGTGCCACCTACCAGATTGGGTCAAGCCGTTGGATGAGGCCTCTATGCAAGACAAGGTCTTGTCCTACATGAAAAATACGGTAGAACGCTACAAAGACAAGCCGCAAATATACGCTTGGCAAATAGAGAATGAGCCATTTTTGCGCCTTTTTGGACAATGCCCCAATTTTAGCTCAGATTTCCTTGACAAAGAGATAGCAATGGTCAAAGATATGGATGAACGACCGATAATAGTCACCGACTCTGGAGAATTGTCGCTTTGGATCCATGCTGCCTCTCGCGCCGACATCTTAGGTACTTCCATGTATCTCAATACTTATTCCCAAGCAACAAAGTCGTATATCCATTATCCCATCGGTCCAAGCTTCTTCATGTTCAAAAAAAATCTAGTGTCTCTTTTCGCTCATCCTAAGAAATGGATAGTCATAGAGATGCAAGCGGAACCATGGGGACCAGTCTCTTACGTCGAAATGAGCGAAAAAGAAAAAGCCAGAACGATGGATGTCGATAAATTCAAAAAAATATTGGAGTTTGGTCGCCAAGCAGGTTTTCAAGAATTCTACCTTTGGGGAGTCGAGTGGTGGTACTGGGAAAAAACAGTGAAAAATAATCCAGTCTACTGGGAAGAGGCTAGAAAAGTATTCACTGGGCAATAATTCCAATATAAATATAAACGATATGGCAGCCAAAAGAAAAAGCTATTCCATAGGTATAGACATCGGTGGCACAAACATGAAGGCCGTGCTTTTCGACGGGCAGAAATCCGTGACCGATTATTCTCTGGGAACCCCCAAGGACTCTTTGGAACACCTTTTAATAATGGTAACTGCCTTAGTAGAACCACTGATAAAAAAAGCTCAGGACGATAAAATAAACATAAAAGGCATAGGAGTGGGTGTGGCTGGAATAATCGACCCGACATCGCAAAAAGTCGTCGATTCACCTAACTTACAAATACTGAACGGGGTTAAGCTTGGTGAAACTCTAAAAAACAGATTGAACATGCCAATCGCCAAAGTCGACAACGACGCTGAATGTTTTCTGCGCGCCGAAGCGACCCTTGGCAAAGCAGTTGGGATCGACAATGTTTATGGTCTTACACTAGGAACAGGAATAGGCGGAGCATGGTGGCACAATGGCGACATCTATTACGGGCAGAGAGGCTTATCCGAACCAAGCCGTATGGTGATAGATGCCTTCTCAGGAACCACACTAGAAGCTGCTTATCAAAAACTAACCCAAAACAATCCCTTGAATTTAGCGGTCGACGTCTATCGTGGCGACCCACTAGCTCAAAGAGCCTACGAAGAAGTGGGCAAACTCCTAGGCATAGCCTGCGCCAACATAGTCAATCTGCTCGATCCTGAAGGAATAATAATTGGTGGAGGCGTTATAGAATCTTCAGACCTCTTCCTTCCGGAAATGAAAAAAACTTTAGAAGATGCTGTTCCTGCTGCCAGGGATATAAAGATAATGAAGGCAAAATTAGGACAGGAAGCAGGAGCCATAGGAGCAGCTCTTATGGTGAAGTAGGAATTATTGATTTTAAATTTTTCTGCTATTAAAAAATCCCCAACGCTTTATCGGTGTTGGGGATTTTTTAATAGCAAGAACTAACTTAGGAGCTCTTGTAAGGATTGTTTGGACTGAGCGCCAGTAGCCGTCTTAATGACCTCTCCGTCTTTAAAAACCTTTAAGGTTGGCAACGACATGACCTCATACTTCTCGACCAAGGCTGGAGATTCCTCGATGCTAACCTTGGCTACGGCGAATTTATCACCGCCTTCTTCGGCCAACTCATCTATCAATGGCGCCATGATCTTGCAGCCGCCGCACCACTCGGCAAAAAAATCGACTAAAACCGGCTTAGTTTTAGACACTTCTAAAACCTCGGAGTCGAAATCACTTTCTTTAATGATCTTAGCCATAGTCGCAAAAATTTAGATAATTATTTTTTTATGACTTTGTCTATCAATCCATATTTCTTAGCCTCTTCGGCAGTCATGAAATTGTCACGATCAGTATCTTTCTCTACGGCCTTAATATCCTTGCCAGTGTGTTTAGCCAACAAAGTATTAAGCTGATCTTTCATTTTTAATATTCTTTCGGCGCGGATCTTTATATCAGAGGCCTGTCCCTCGACTCCTCCTAACACCTGATGGATCATTATCTCGCTATTAGGCAAAGCGAAGCGCTTGCCTTGAGCCCCAGAGGCCAAAAGAAAGGCGCCCATAGACGCGGCCATGCCGACGCAAATAGTGGAAACATCGCTCTTAATGTATTGCATAGTGTCATAGATCGCTAAACCAGAAGTTACACTGCCACCAGGAGAATTGATATAGAATTTTATGTCCTTGTCCTGATTTTCAGCATCAAGGAATAAAAGCTGGGCAATGATTATGTTGGCGACATGATCATCGATCGGTTCACCTAAAAAGATTATTCTATCCTTAAGCAAACGAGAATATATGTCATAAGCGCGTTCGACTTGGCCAGTCTTTTCTATCACTGTTGGTATTAAAGTCATATTTTTAATATTGGGTTTATTATAGAATAATAGGAAAAATAAGGCGTTTTGTCAAAAAAAATTCCAAGGGACGACAATCCCCTGGAACGACTCAAAACTTGTGAAGCTCAAATTTTTATGTTTTTTTTCGCTCTCGCATGTTAAACAGAAAACAACCTATTCTGTTAACATAGAAGACTCCCAGAAAAAAACCACCAAAAAGCACAAAAAGAACAACAGCTAAACACGAGAAACCTGTTACATAAGCGTAAAAAGCCGACATACTAGACGTCAACTTGGCGACCACCAAAACCATTTCGACCGCGCTGGGCGTAAGCGATAAACTGATAAAAAATCCAAACAACATCCCGATAATTTTTTCTTTAGAAGAAGAAGTGCAAGGAGTATCGTCTAAGTTATAAAAACAAAATAAGGTAGTAGCCACAAGCGGAATCTCTATTACGCTTCTAATAAAGGCGGCGGCAATAGAAAATAAATTACTCTCCCAACCCTTCATCGGATAAACCAAGATAAAATGAATTATTAAGGAAAAGAACACTCCAAAGCACAACAACCAGATTTTACGCTCAATTTTTTTCATTTTCATCCACGACTCCTTTCTATAAAGACATTCAATTAAAAAACACACTCCGCGGATAACTAAAACAATAGCAATAAAAAACATCAATACACAAGCGATATCCCGATTCGTTCGACATTAGAAAGCCGATAGAAGGAAAAATTATCGACTAAAAAAGTCCTTATTTTTTTCGCTACGACTTCAGAAAAAGCGTCATTCTCAATCTCCTCAGGAAGAATATAAGCTTCTAATAACGACCAAAAATCGAACATGAAAGACTTGAAAGATTCTTTGACATAGTCCTTGTAAGAGGGCAAAAAATAAGAACGACCATCAGACCAATCACTAATCAGAAAATCAATGACCTCCATGTCGTCATATTCATCCATCAACACCAGTTGTAACTGCACTCCGATTGGAATCCAGGCCGGCATCTTCCGATTAAAAGGAAAATTAAAAGAATCTATGTATTCGACCGATTTCCTCATCTTACCACTTAATGGTAAATCACCGACAACAGTAATGGATATAGGGACGATAAGCCCCTCCTTTCCCGAAACGATCACCGCATCACCCTTTTTATAGCGAATCAGCTCTCGTTTTTTAAAATCCAGGCTCAAGAAAAAATTCATTTCACCCGCCCTATCGGCAATCGGATGTATCAACAACAGCCTCCTAACAAAACAAATCGACACCACGAAAACCACTAAAGACACCCCACCGACAAGCCAAGCCCAAACAGAGAAACTTGCCCAACCCAGCCATTCAATAATAAGCGCCGCGACAAAAAATGCGATAGCGACCGAAATGAAATATTTCTTGAACGCACCACTATCCATGTTTTTGGCCAAAGCAAACGGAACCGTCTTAAACATAAAACCCCTTTCGTTATATCTATAATTGTAAAGAGCTTCTGAGGAAGATACCATGAAAATAATATTATGTCAACCTTGCCTTTAATGCTTTTTTGTCTTAAAATAGCATTATATAACTACTATTTCTATGGGCAAAAAAATCGTTTTCTCTGGCATCAAACCATCCGGTGATTTGCATCTCGGCAACTATCTTGGCGCGATCTCTCAATGGGTCAAAATGCAAGATGATCATAATTGCATATTCTGCGTCGTCGACTATCATGCTATAACTGTGCCACAAAATCCTGAAGACCTGCGTCGTCGTACTTTAGAAATAGCGAAGATATATCTCTCCGCCGGAATCGATCCAAAAAAATCGACCATCTTCAAACAGTCAGACATTAAGGAGCACACCGAACTCGCCTGGCTACTTAACTGCGCAACCACTCGCATGAGCGACTTGGAGAACATGACTCAGTACAAGGACAAGTCTAAAAATGGTGAAGAAAATGTCGGTGTTGGTCTTTTCGATTACCCAGTTCTTATGGCCGCTGATATATTACTATATGACACTGACGTCGTTCCAGTCGGCGAAGACCAAGTCCAACACGTCGAACTCACTCGCGACTTAGCTAAGCGCTTTAATAGTAATTTCGGTGAAGTCTTTAAAATACCAAAGGCCGAAGTATTGAAGACCGGTGCTCGCATCATGGGACTTGATAACCCTCTGAAAAAAATGTCCAAGAGCGAGGGCGGAGAAAGCAATTGCATTTATCTCCTAGATGACCCAGAAAAAGCCGCGAAAAAAATCATGCGCGCCACCACTGATTCTGATGCCGAAGTTAGATATGACAAAGAAAATAAACCTGGCATATCCAATTTACTAGTTATATATTCTATTTTGTCTGGCAAAAAAATAAGTGATTTAGAAAAAGAATTCTCCGGCAAAGGATATGGAGATTTCAAAAAAGGATTAGCTGAAACGGTTAAATCCTTCTTGACAAACTTCCAAAATAAGTATCATAATATAAGCAACGAAAAAATCGAAGAAATATTGAAAAATGGAGGAAAAGATATGGTAAAAATAGCCAAAAATAAAATCGACTTGGCTAAATCAAAAATCGGCATACTTTAATTGTGGTATTTCTTGCACATAAAAAACTAGAGTTCCTTTAAATACCAAACAAGGGGGCTGGCATGAATATAACCATCAGGGATCATGAAGGCGTAAAACGAGGAGTGGTTATTATGACCAATAGTCATGTCATCGGAAGAAACAATTGTAACAGCAGGTGCTTGATCTGTGAAACCATTATGGCCCAACAGGGTGAATATATGGTTCAGCAGTTCTTTGGGCCTGTCTGCCAGGCATTAAGGTTTTTTTACGGGCAACGTTGCCATAAAATTTGTAGATTATTCGAAAGCGACTATGAAAGACTGGCTCTATCTTATAATCTTGAAACGGCCAACGAAATAAAAAAGTCAGACGAAGCCATAATCATTCTGGATTATAAAAAGCACAACAACATTCTCGTAAACGAAAATATTACAAATACCGCGGACAACGCCGCACTGATCTCATTCAAGATACAGAATGAGGCTAGAGCACAGGCCCAGTTGACCGAGATCGAAGGGCAGTATAACACTCATTGGACCAGGGTCAATCTTGGATTCGGTAAACATCACCGTCTTACTCGAGAACAAAAATTCTTGAATTTTTCCAAACACCAAGCGCCAACCGATTTTCCCAAACGGTGGAATCAAATGATGGGCGAAATGTCCGACAACACCAATCATCATTACGCCTGGGAAAAATTCTGTGGATACAACCCAGAGATCGAACCAGACTTCAAAGAGCTCTTTTGGACATACCGCATGGGCAGGGCCATAGAATATTTTGGTCGACACCATCCAGGTTTGTTCAAGGGATGAAATCAAACCTCGAATCGCCATAAAAAGCGAATCGAGGTTTTTTTATTCTTATCTTTTTGGCAAACAAAAAATCGCCTTTTAAAAAGACGATCTTTTGCAATTGGACAATCAAAACTTTTTGCTGCTAGCAGGCGTCAATTCACCTTCTTCATAGTTTCTCCTTGCGGAGACTTGTGAAAAAAGCTCGACTAGTTGATTTCTCACCGGAGAAATCACCATCTCCCTAGAAAGGAGGTGATCCATCCACAGCTTCCGCTACGGATGCCTTGTTACGACTTCGTCCCTGTTACCAGTCTTGCCTTAGTCCCACTAATGTGAGCTTTTGGGCACTACCAGCTCCCTTGACGTGACGGGCGGTGAGTACAAGACCCGAGAACGTATTCACCGCATCGTGGCTGATATGCGATTACTAGCGATTCCGGCTTCGTGAGGTCGAATTGCAGACCTCAGTCTGAACT
>CAZJPG010000026.1:0-12485 GCA_964547855.1 uncultured Gammaproteobacteria bacterium
AAGCATAAACAGAGACAAGGGTAATATAATTTTCAAAATACTTTTATACCACTATGGCGCAAGCAAGAATAGCCGGTGTCAACATTCCGAGCGAAAAAAAGATCAAGATATCTTTGACCTACATCTATGGTATCGGTCAGGCCAAGGCTTTGGATATATTATCCGAGGCCAAGATTGATTCCGAGACCAGAACCAAAGACATCACTGAAGCGGAGATCAATAAGATCAGAGAAATAGTCGAGAAGAAATGTTTGGTCGAGGGCGACTTAAGGAGAGAGATCGTCGGTAATATCAAGCGTTTAAAGGAAATCGGAGCTTATCGCGGTCTTAGGCATGCCAAGGGTTTGCCGGTTCGTGGTCAGACCACTAAGCGCAATAGCCGCACCGTTCGCGGTAACGTTAGAAGAACTGCCAGCTCGGGTAGAAAACCAGCTGCTCAGAAGACCTAATCCTATTGATAAATAGAACTAATATCATATGACTGAAGAGAAAAAGGATATCAAAGAGGCCGGAGCCGTCGAAGAGGCTAAGGTCGAAAAAGAGGTCAAGGATCAGCCGTCTGTTGAGCCGGTGGTCTCTTTGGATTTTGACGACGATTCCGACATGGATGCCGTCGACAGCAAAAAACCAATAATCGATACCGAGGAATTGCCTGAAGATATCAAGAAAAAATTGGAGAGCCGCAAAGAAGAGAAGTCTGGCAAAAAATTCAAGAAGAAGAAAAAGAAGGCTAAGACAAATGTCGAGGTCGGAAAGATCTTCGTTAAGGCCACTTATAATAATACTATCGTCACTGTCACGGATTTGAACGGTAACGTCATCTCTTGGGCTAGTGCTGGTATGGCAGGTTTTAAGGGCCCAAAGAAGGCCACTTCATATGCCGCTCAAATCATTACCAAGATCGCTTTGATCAAGGCTAAGGAAGATTTTGGTTTCAAAGAGGCCAGCGTTTTCATCAATGGTATCGGTACCGGCAGAGAGTCTGCTATCCGCGCCATAAATGCCAATAATATCAATGTTACCTCCATCAAGGACGTCACTCCGATACCTCACAACGGTTGCCGCCCGAAGAAACCGAGGAGAGTGTAATTCATCAAATAGCCGAATATGAAAAATATCGATCCAAAGTGCAAACAATGCCGTCGCATCGGTGAGAAATTAATGCTCAAGGGTGAGCGTTGTGATTCTCCGAAATGTGCCATGAGTCGTCGTCCGTTCCCTCCTGGATTCCATGGACCAAAGTCCAAGGGACCAGCTTCCAAGAAGAGCGACTACGGCAAGCAGCTCACTGAAAAGCAGAAGGCTCGCAAGCAGTATCTTCTTTCAGAGAAACAGTTCAGACTTATCTTTGATAAGGCTGCTAAAAAAGTCGGTAACACTGAAAAGTTGTTGATCCAGTTTTTGGAGATGCGCTTGGACAATGCTGTCTATCGCTTGGGCTTTGCCCCTTCACGTGCTGAAGCTCGTCAATTGGTCAACCATGGTCATTTCACTGTCAATGGTCGCAAGGTAACCATCCCTTCTTATAAGACTAAGGCCGGTGATGTTATAAAGATCAAAGAGGCCAGCAAGCGCAGCAAGAAGTTCGCTGGTATTTCCACTAAAATCAAGACTAACGATATACCTGGTTGGCTCCATTTCAGCTTGGAAGATCTTTCCGGCAAGGTTTTACATGAGCCTTCCGCCAAGGATCTCAAGTCCAATTTGGACCCACACATCATCGTTGAGTTCTACTCCAGATAAAATTAATTCTCCCCTCAATTAACAAGGAGGGCATAAAATCCTATGGAATCCATAGCCAAACCAAACAAAGTAGAGTTCCTTGAAGGGCAAAACCCGAACGAGGCGACGGTAGTCATCGAGCCGTTCTACCCCGGTTATGGGATGACGGTCGGTAACTCTTTGCGTCGCGTTCTGTTGTCTTCTTTACCAGGAACAGCAGTTGTCGGCGTCAAAATCGAAGGCGCTAGCCATGAGTTCACCACTTTGCCACATGTAAAGGAAGATGTTTTGGAGATAATAATGAATCTTAAGAAGTTGAAGGTCAAGATATTGATCGATACTGACGAAGAGATAAAGCTTGAACTTGAAGTTCGCGGCAAGAAAGAAGTTAAGGCAGAGGATATCAAGAAAGATTCTCGCATAGAGGTCGTAAGTAAAGACTTGGTCATAGCTAACATCACCGATAACGCCGGTTTCCTTAAAATGGAGATAACAGTAGCGAAGGGCCGCGGTTATCGTCCGGTCGAAGCTATAGAAGATGATGACAAGAAAGGCGAGATCGGTTATATCGATATGGACGCTGTTTTCTCTCCAGTTCTTTTGGCTGGATTGAAGGTAGAAAACGTTCGTGTCGGTAAGATGACCAATTGGGATAAATTGATGTTGAATATAATTACCGATGGAACGATATCACCGAAAGATGCTTATGATAAGTCAGTCGTTATTCTTCAGGAGCAGGTTGGAGCTTTAACCTCTGGGCAGGTTGAGGTCAGCGAGGAAACTGAAAGTGCTGAGGAGGTTGTCGATGAAAAAGAAGAATCTGTCGAAGATGGTGATGACGAGGAAGGAGGAGAAGACGACGAGGAGGGTGAAGAGGAGCTTAAAAAAGCCAAGAAGAAGGCTAAAAAAGCAAAAAAGGCTAAATAAAACGGAAAAGTTAATTATACAAAGGGTATGAGACACAGAAAGAAAAAGGTAACATTAGACAGAAAGACCGAGGCAAGAGGAATGCTTTTGCGCAACCTCGCGTCTAGTGTTCTGATATATGAGAAAGTCCAAACCACCGAAGCCAAGGCTAAAGCCGTTAGGAGTCGCGTGGAAAAGATGATCACTTTAGCCAAGAAGGGCGATTTATCCTCTTTGAGGAGATTGATAGCTTATTTGCCGCAGAAGACCGCTGTCACCAAGGCCATGGAAGTCTTGAGATCTCGTTATGAGAAGCGCGTTGGCGGTTACACCCGCATCGTTAAGATCGGTCCTCGCCAGGGCGATGGAGCCAAGGTCGTGATGCTTGAATTAGTGTAATAATTTTATACAAGATATGGAAAGAAAAGTTCATAAAATAGACGCCGCTGGTCAGACTCCAGGCAGATTGGCTACCCGCATAGCGACTTTGTTGCGCGGAAAGAATAAGCCAACCTACCGTCCACATGTCGACGAAGGCGATACTGTCGAGGTCATCAATGCCGATAAAATAAAGGTCACTGGCAAGAAGATGATTCAGAAGAATTATTATCGCGCCTCTCAGTATCCGGGCGGACTCAAGACCATCCCAATGTGGAGCGTTTTGAAGAAGAATCCGGGTGAGGTCATTTTGCGTGCCGTCAAACAGATGCTTCCGGCCAACAAATTGAGACCGGGCATGATGAAGAGATTGATTATTAAGTAATCGATGGATTTTAATATGGCTACTACTAAGAAAACCGCCACTACCAAGAAGAGCGCTGCCAAGAAAGAGACTGCTAAGAATGAGGTCACTTTCAAGGGTAAGTATATTTCCACTATCGGTCGTCGTAAGACTGCCGTGGCCCAGATCAGACTCTATACCGAGGGTGAAGGTAAGTTGATCGTCAACGGTAAAGAGTTGGTAAAGTATTTCCCAGAGGTCAAAGCCGAGTTGGCTATGCAGCCTCTTAAGGCCGCTAGTCATGAAGCTGACATGGACATGTCCGTTTTGGTCAAGGGTGGTGGAACCAATGCTCAAGCCGAGGCTATTCGCCACGGTATAGCAAGAGCTTTGCTTACCATGGATGAGGAATATAAAGGCATGCTCAAGGCTAAGGGTTGGCTCACTCGCGACTCTCGTAAGGTCGAGCGTAAGAAATTCGGTTTAAAGAAAGCTCGCCGCGCCCCACAGTGGAGCAAACGTTAATCGTCTATTCTGTTTATATATCAAAAGAACACACTTATCTGGTGTGTTCTTTTGTTTGTCGCTTTGAGTGGTATTCTGATAAAAATGTTTAAGTTTATGGTGCATAAAGCCTTTTATTTTTTGTGATTTTTTGGTAAATTGATACTAATAATATGATTGGAGTTTTTGATTCTGGCGTTGGCGGGTTGACGGTGCTTAAGGCGCTTTTGGAGTATTTCCCTAAGCACGATTATGTCTATCTTGGAGATAATGCCCGTTCTCCGTATGGCAATAAGACAAAAGAGGAAGTTTATGAATATACCGTTCAGGCGGTCGATTTTTTATTTAAAAAAGGTTGTCGTCTGGTGATCGTTGCCTGTAATACTGCCTCAGCTTTAGCCTTGAGGCGCTTGCAGCAGGAATGGTTACCTGATAACTATCCGGATCGTCGAGTTTTGGGCGTCGTCAGGCCCATGGCCGAGGCTATGGCTAAAATGAAGATGAACAAGATCGGAGTGATCGGAACGATCGGTACTATAAAATCCAAGATATACCAAGAAGAGCTCAAGGTCCTTAATCCTGAAGTGAAAGTGATAGGTCAGGCTGCGCCTTTGTTGGTCCCATTGATAGAGAGTGGCTGGAAACACGAACTGGAGACCGTAGAGACTTTAAGGAAATATCTGGCACCTTTGAAAAAGAAAAAAGTCGAGGCCTTGGTCCTTGGCTGCACCCATTACCCTTACTTGGAAAAAGAGATTTGCCAAGAGATGGGCAAGGGATGTAAAGTATATAATTCTGGCGAGATAGTGGCTAAATCTTTAGAAGGCTACCTTAAAAGACATCCTGAGCTCTGTATCGAGGAGTCTCAAAGTCCGTCGATTAAGTTTTTTACGACCGGAGATGCGGATAGGTTCAAAGTTTTAGGCGAAGAGTTTTTGGGGGTGAAGATGATTAATGTCAAAAGAATAAATTTTTAATTGTATAATTTTTTAAAATCACAGAATTAAGACGAGTATGGATAATCTGAAAGACAGACTGAAAGGATTAAGAACTAGACTGGATCAGCTATCTGGTGTTTTGCGTTTGGATGAAAGCAAGGCTCGTTTGATCGAAAGACGTAAGGAAATGGAAGATCCTGATCTTTGGTCAGATCAAGAACGGGCGGTAAGGATTAGCAAGGAGGCCGAAGATCTTTCCAGAGAAATAGAGAAATGGGATAAGGTCGATGGCGATATCTCGGATTTGACTGGATTGATAGATGAAGCCGAAAAAGAGCATGACATATCTTTAGAGCATGAGATCGACAAAAATGTCGCCGAATTGGAAAAGAAATTCGAGGACTTAGAATTCTATGCTTTGTTTTCGGGAAAATATGATCGCAATAATGCTGTTTTGTCTATTCATGCCGGCACCGGAGGGGTCGATGCTCAAGATTGGTCGGAGATGCTTCAGAGGATGTATTTAAGGTTTTGTGAAAACAAGGGTTTTAGGGCGGAGATCCTCGATTTAGTCCCCGGGAACGAGGCTGGTATTAAAAGCGTGACCATTAAGATCGACGGGCCATGGGCCTTTGGTAATCTTAAATCAGAGGCCGGAGTCCATCGTTTGGTGCGCATTTCACCTTTTGATGCCGAAGCGATGCGTCAAACATCTTTCGCTTTAGTGGATGTCGTTCCAGAGTTCGATGACGTCGATGATATAATCGTCAAAGATGTCGATATAAAACTGGAGACATATCGTTCCTCTGGGGCTGGAGGTCAGAATGTCAATAAAGTAGAGACCGCCGTCAGAATAATCCATATACCGACTGGTATTACAGTGGCTTGTCAAACACAGCGTTCCCAACACCAGAATCGCGAGGTGGCGATGCGCCTTCTAAAGTCTAAGCTCAAGGAAAGACAATTAGTCGAACAACAGGCTGAACAGAAAGAGGTGCGCGGAGAGGTTCATAAGGCGGAGTGGGGCAGGCAGATCAGATCCTACGTGCTCCAGCCATATCAAATGGTCAAAGATCATCGTACCGAAGCCGAGACATCCGATGTGCGTTCGGTTTTGGACGGTAACATAGACATGTTTATCGAGGCGTATTTGAAGAGACAAAAATAAAATTAAAAATTATAAGATAAATGAAAAGGAGGGGGATTATCTTTGTTTCTTGTTGCTTTTTGTTTTCGGGAATTTGCTTAGCCTCGGTTTTAACTAATTTTTTTGTTTCTCTCGATATATTTTTATTTTTTTCCGCCGTAGCTTGTTTCGCTGCGGCGGTTTTGTTTTTGGGGAATAGGCGGGTTTTCATTGTCTGTCTTTGGGTCGCTTTTCTGTGTTTAGGGGCTTGGCGCTACGTTATTTCATTGCCCATCGACTCAACTAATGTCATTTGGCACTATAACGGACAAAAAGTCGCGCTTACTGCCATTGTGGCCGCTGAGCCGATAAATAAACCTAAAAGTCAGAGTTTGATTTTAAGTTCTTCGGCTATAAAAGTGTCTTCTTCGCGAAATGGGGTAAATGGAATATTAGCGGTCAAAGGTAGGGTAGCGGTGGCCGCTAATCGCTGGCCAGAGTATTCTTATGGCCAGCGGTTAAGCGTCGAATGCGATCTTGAACCCCCTGGTGTGATAGAGGATTTCGATTACGGCACATATTTGGCCGTACAGGGTATATATTCGACTTGCTCTCGTCCGCGAATATCTATTTTGGGGGATGATAGGCACTGGACTACATTCTTTTGGCGGCCGATCGTCTTTGCTCGCCGTGTGTTTCGCGATTCCGTCGATCGAGGATTGGATGAACCGGAGGCTGGGTTGTTCAAAGCTTTTATTTTAGGGGATAAAGCTGTTATAAGCGATGAGCTCTCTGATAAATTTCGAAAAAGCGGATTGTCGCATATCGTGGCTATTTCTGGCACGCATATAACTTTGCTTTCTG
The DNA here is from genome assembly GCA_964547855.1 of uncultured Gammaproteobacteria bacterium. Lineage (GTDB taxonomy): Bacteria > Patescibacteriota > Patescibacteriia > Patescibacteriales > WJLG01 > JBAZHE01. Next base: position 6,782 of record CAZJPG010000026.1, read on the forward strand.
GCATGGTCTTCTTTTTGTTTCTGGCTATCGGTTTATCTCGCCGCCAGGCTTTTTATGCTGTTCTGCCAATGCTTCTGTTTTATGTGCTTTTGGCCGGTGCTCCGCCGTCGGCTGTACGCTCTGGTTTTATGGGATTTTTAGTGTTGTTAGCTTTTCATATCGGTCGCTTGAGTAGGTTGGACCATTCGCTCATCGTCTCTGGAGCGGCGATGTTGATGATAAATCCTAAGTTATTAGTCTTTGATATCGGTTTTCAGTTATCTTTTGCTGCTGTGCTGGGCATGATCTATATCTATCCTATTATCGATAGATTTTTTGAGAGATATTATCGCGAACGCCATCGCCTGATCAAGTTCTTGTCGCAAACTTTGGCTTTGACATTGGCCGCTCAAGCCATAACGACACCAATATTGTTTTGGCACTTTAGACAAATATCGTTAGTGGCGCCTCTGGCCAATCTTTTCGCAGTTTGGATAGCTCCGTTCATAATGGGTTTTGGCTTGGCGGCTTCGGCAATTTCTATCTTATGGCCGTCATTATCCCAAGCTTGGTTTCTGCCGGCTGGAATATGCATAAAGTATCTTATTTTTGTGGCTAAGTTCTTTTCTGGTTTTCTTTGGGCGTATTGGAAAATTTAGTAAATTAAAATTAGAGAGATAATAGTTAATAATTATATTTTTAAATTTTGTCAAATAGAAAAAGAAGCGGGTATAAGGTATAATGTATTATGTATAATGCTTAAAATCATTAAGATTAAAGCAATATATTTTATACATGATACTCCATGCAAAATGTCTAGCTTTATAAAAAAAATAAGAATTATTTGGATATTGATCCTTTTGGCGGTGGTCATCTATCTCTCTTGGATGAAAATCGTCCCAGGAGGAAAGATAAGCTATTCCTATGACCTTAAAGGCTATAATGGTTTTATTAGTCGATTGTCGCCATCGGATAGGGTCGAAAATGGAAATAAGATAATCGGAGACCCTGCTTATTTTTCTTTGTCTGTCCCGCGTCGTTTCGAGAAGGCTCATTTGACGGTTGAATTTAAGAACGAAAGTGATCGTCCGATCATCGAAGCTGGGGTGTTGGCCGATAAGCGTGTCTGGAGTTATGACCTTAAGCCCATACAAAATAGATTTCTCGATGAATTGTTCGATTCCTGGCACTCCTTAGTAGATGATGATCTGGTGTTATTCCAGCGCAATGAAGAATATTCTTCTGTCAAAGATTTTCTTAAAGATTCTCCGCCTTACGAAAAAGTAGCTACTTATGATTATGATTTTAAGCACGATTTCGTTTTAGATGATTACCGCCCGACCACTACAGCCGTTCAGCTTTGCCGACCAATAGAGGGCGCTTATCAATTTTATACATACATCAAGGACGAAGACTTGTCTTTTAATTTTGCTTTCCGAGATTTGAATGAAAATTCCGACCCCGATCCGATAAATATTTTGGTCTATTACAATGACAAAGAGATATATTCAGAGGCTCTAGAGGATAATGGACGCGGCAGTGGCGACATGAATTATAAATTGCACTTAAAGTCTTTGCCGGAGGGTGCTTATAAAATAGGCATTAGGGCTAATTCTGACATCGTGACAAGGTCGATATGGACGACGCAGCGCAAGGTATCCTTTATCAATAAGGTTGTCTTAGCTGCGGCCCCGGAAGTCTCTTGTGGCAGGAATTTATTTACCAATAGCCACAAGATCCAGTTTATGACCATTTTAGCCGATCGTCTTGGTGTGGCTAATGTGCGTCGTGTTTCAGGTGCTCCTTTCTCGGAAAATGTCGATATCGCCGAGACCTATAAGCAGTATGAGACAAAAAAAGAATTGCCACCATTCTCAGAAGTAGTGATGCCGTCCGACGGTATAACAGTTTCCGGCGATGGATTATTCTCTTTCTCGTCTGATCAGTATTTCGATCCACGCATAAAAAAGGCTGGTGAGGGATTCGATCCAGACAAAGAGGGCGTAGATTTTATTATTGCCCGATATAATCTGCCGCAAAAAAATGGTAATTGGACTGTGGCTTCGGCCGATTTCGACTTGGCCAATGCTTATAAGGAAAAAGGTAAGCATAGTTTTTTAATATCAGTTCCTGGTCTGCGGGCAGAAGATGGTAGTGGACAGGGAGTGGTCATAAAGAATATCAAGGTGGATTTGGAGGGGGTGAGCTTATTGGAAAAGATCAAAAGAATTTTTAAACGATCTTAAATTTTTAATTTTATAATTAGGAAATATGACTTATTTAAGAATTCAGAATTCGGAATCGAAAAGCATGATAGAGGAGTTGTTTTACGCTTTGACGAGTTTTTTAGTCGTGCTGACTGTTTTAGAGCTGGCTTTCCCTAGGATGGTGCTGTCGTATCTTAATCTTAATATTTTATTGCTGGCTTGGCTGATAATTGCTATAATTTTGCTATGGTCAAGAAAAAAAGCGACAAAATAATACATAAAGAACTTAAAAAGAATTGGTTTTGGATTTTTTGCGGTCTATCGATTTTTGTTGCTGCCATTTTTCGGGCTAAGTGGGTGTTGGTGGCTTTGAATTCCGTCTTGAGGTCTTGGCCAGAAACAGAGGGGCGTTTACGTAGATTGTTCAAGAGAATTTAAGTTAAAGAATATGTCAAATCCATTCGAAACAATGCCGAATCAGGTCGAAAGACCAAAAGAGAAACTTGATCGGCTAATGGGAGAATTGGCCTTAAAGGTCAATTCTGACTTGGGGGAGGATATTTTAAATCAGGACTCGACAGTGGACTCTCGGCGATGGGAAGTCGTTTATGGCGAGGAGGAGATCGGAGATGATGAGAGAATGGCTAGAAATAAAGAGCTGGAATGGAGTGCGGCCACCAACGATCGAACGAGAAGGTTTTATAAAGATCAATATCATTGGAGTGAGGAAGGCCAAGAGTTGACCGACAGGATCGTTGAAAAATTCATCGAAAAGAGAGAGATGTCCAATCCGGCTCTTTTAGAGAAAGCCGTGACCGTTATTTTTCATAAAGTAATGGGCGACAAATTCGTGGTCATGCGCTCATCCAAACATGATGATTATGAAAATGGCGTCGACAATATAATCGTTAACAAGGAGACGGGCGATGTGGTCTGTGCTTTCGATGAGGTTCATGGCGAGACAAAACACGGCGGACAGGAACGTAAAGAAGAGAAGATTCGCCGCAAAGCCCAGAAAGGCGGTGCCAGGATCAAGTATGGTCTTACTTTCGAAGATGGAGACGACGGAGAGAAACATTTGATAAAGAAGGAAATACGTTCTGTTCCGGCTTTTTATCTTTCTTTAGAGCCGCATGATTTACAAGAAGTTCTAGCGAATCTTTCCGGTCATTTAGATGATGATCCGTCCGCTCCTGAACTTAGAGTCTTCGATCAATTCATTAGTTCGCTAGAGGGACAAATAGAAATATTAAAAAAAGATCGTTTGCCGCAAGGGGTCGATAACAATATTTCTTCTTTTAAAAAATCTTTAGTCGATATCAAAGAACTTAGAAAGCGCTTTAATTGAAAATAAAATATCTTCATGATTGCCAATTGCTTGTTGCAAATTGTCAATTGCAAAATTTATGGCTAAGAAGATCGTTAAGAAACCAGCCGTCAAAAAAGCGGCTAAGAAAAAAGGGCAGCGCGAACTGACCGATGTCCTTTTGACGTCACAGAAAGTCTATAAGCCTTCCAAGGATGTAGTGGCCAATGCCAATGTTAAAGAATGGGAGAAAACTATCCGTAAAGCCGAGAAAGATCCGATCAAGTATTGGGAAGAAGCGGCCAAAGAGATAGTCTGGTTCAAACCTTGGACCAAGGCTCTGGATAAGTCGAAGAAACCGTTCTACAAGTGGTTCATCGGCGGTAAGACCAACTTGGCCTTCAATGTCATTGACAAGCACTTGGGCACCGACAAAGAAGACAAGACAGCGATAATCTCTATCGACGAGACTGGGCGCGAACGTCGCTTTACGTATAAGGAAGTCGCGCGCGAGGTAAACAAGCTGGCTAACGCTTTGAAGTCTTCTGGTGTGAAGAAGGGGGACCGTGTGGCCGTCTACATGCCTAATATCGCCGAGATTGCGTTCACTATGATCGCTTGTGCCAAGATCGGAGCCATGCATTCCGTGGTCTATGCCGGTTACAGCGCTTCGGCTTTGACCGATCGTATTCAGGATGCCAAGGCTAAAGTCGTGTTCACAGCTGATGGTTCCTGGCGCCGTGGTAAAGCCATTGACTTGAAGAAAGTCGTAGATGAGGCTGTGGCCAAATGTAAGACCGTCAAGAAGGTCGTTGTGGTCAAGAATAATAATCAGAAAGTGGCTTTCAATTCGTCATTGGACGTTTGGTATGACGATTTCGTAAAAGGTCAAAGCGAGGAGTGCCAGTGCGCCAAGATGGACAGCGAGGATCCAGCTTTTGTGCTTTACACATCTGGTACAACTTCAAAGCCTAAGGGGGTGGTCCATGTCCATGGAGGCTATCCGGTCGGCGTGATGCGCACCATGAAGTCTGTTTGGGATATCAAAGATAACGACATTTTCTGGTGCACTGCCGATCCAGGCTGGATCACTGGTCATTCATATATCATCTATGGACCTTTAATGGCCGGCGTCACGACCGTTATGTATGAGGGTGTTCCTGATATGCCAAATCCTGATCACATTTGGGAATTAGTCGAAAAATATAAAGTTACGATATTATATACCGCTCCGACTTTGATTCGTGCCATGATGAGCTACGGCGATGAATGGCCAGACAAACATCTAATGTCGACCTTGCGTCTTTTGGGTTCAGTGGGAGAACCGATCAACCCAGAGGCTTGGAGATGGTATCATAAGCACATCGGTAAAGGGAAATTGCCGATCATGGACACTTGGTGGCAGACCGAGACCGGTTGCAATATGCTCTCGCCATTGCCAGTCACTCCATTGAAGGCTGGTTCGGCCACTAAACCGCTGCCAGGAATCATTGCCGATATTTATGACAAGAAGGGCAAGAGGGCTCCAGCCGGAAAAGGCGGTTATCTCGTCATTAAACATCCTTGGCCATCGATGATTCGTACTGTCTTTAATGCCCCAGAACGTTATTTAAAGACATATTGGAAGGAGATTAAGGGTGTGTATTTTACTGGCGACATCGGTTTCAAGGATAAGGATGGTTATTTCTGGATACAGGGTCGCACAGATGACATGTTGAAGATCGCCGGACATCGTATCGGCACTGCTGAAGTCGAATCGGCTTTCGTCTCCCATCCGTCCGTGGCTGAGTGCGGCGTCATCGGCGTTCCGGATCCAGTCAAAGGTGAGGTCATCAAGTCCTTTTGTATCCTTAAGAAGGGGATGACCGGCGACGACAAACTTAAGGACGAGCTAAAGGCCCATGTTCGCAAGACTATCGGTCCGGTCGCCGTCATGAAAGACATAGCCTTCGTCGATAAGCTGCCTAAGACGCGCTCCGGCAAGATCATGCGCCGTGTCTTGAAAGCCCAGGAGTTGGGCCTGCCTCTCGGCGATACCAGTGCCCTTATCTAAATCGGCAATGGGAAATTGACAATTGGCAATTTTGGATTCAAACATTGAATAAGCCGCATTCCTCGTAAAAAAGGACTGCGGCTTTGTTTTGTGGTAAGCTTGACTTTTTTTTTGAATCCTTGCTAATGTGAAAATATAATAATCACAAAACATATTAGA
>CAZJPG010000027.1:0-11617 GCA_964547855.1 uncultured Gammaproteobacteria bacterium
CACCTTTGACTGGTTTCGAAAAGTGGCGATGAATTGGTCAAAGCCGGCATTGTCGGGCCTGATAGTGTTCAACGGAAAATTGATCATAAAATTTTCTTTTGATAAAACACCTGAAGATTTGACCTTGGCCGATAATACCAAAGGATTGGAGTCTCTTTATCGCAAAGCGAAAGCAATAGCGGATTCACTGGAAGTGGAGGATATTAGCTTCGCTGGAATTTTGCCAGGCGTACTTTTCAGAAGGAAACTCATAAAGAACAGGAGGTTTTCAGTAGTTACCGCAAAAGTTGTTTCCAGCGCCTTGGATAAAATATTCAGTGAAAATAATTTATCCGATGAATATCCGATAGTACTGATCGGCGGAGCAGGGTTCGTTGGTCGAATGGTCACCGAAGAGATGGAGAAGAGGGGGAGGAACTTCTTTGTCGTCGACATCAAGGAAGATAACGGCACCTGGCCGAAGGAGTTGGAAAAAAATCCTTCTGTAATACTGAACTTGATTTCAGATAACAAAGGACTTATCAACTACCTCGATCAGATGGTTCCTGGATCTATTTTTGTAAATGAAGCCTATCCACCACCGGACAATGCATTCCTGGAAAGAGCCAAAAAAAATGGCATAAAGCTATTCCATATTTGTGGAGCTGAGGCTGATATCGTTTGGCCGTCATTTCCAGAGCATTACTCCGTCGATCAAGCTAAGAGCATGCCTTGCTGTGCTGTACCGCTTTCACTGATCGAGAAAGGAGCCAAACCGGTTTTACAACGACTTTAAAATCACCGAGAATGGCGAAAGCCATTCTCTTTTTAAAATAAAAATGAATATCATACTGGACGGAATAAATATAATATTATTAGTGACCGCCATTTTAAATACAGCCTTGGCGGCAATAATATATTTTTCTTCCGGAAAAAAGGAATACGCCAAAATTTATTCAACGCACATCTTGGCTATAATTTCCTGGATATTGATAATGGTGCTATATCGCTCAAGCACCACTCAGGCCGTGGCAATGTCGTTTACCATGGCTTTATATATAGCACCGACTTTTATCGCGTCTATATTTTTTCTCTTTACTTGCATATTTCCTTATCGAGATAAAGCTAACCTCAAGACGCAGTTGGCCATAGTATTCATATGGAATGCCGTGATCGTGGCTATTACCGCGGTACCAGGCCTAGTTATAAAGAATTTAGTAGTGATCCCAGGCGGCGAAAAGGCAATTCTATTCGGTAAAGGATATGTACTATATTTTGCTTATATCATAATAGTATTCAGTGTCTCTTATTTAAAATTGTTTTGGAAGTACTTTAAAACAGAAAAAAGAGCCAAGGCTCAAACATTATACATTCTTGTTGGACATTTTCTTTCCAGTAACGTGGCGTTCGCGGCAAATCTCATACTTCCCTGGATCGGGTTCTTTAAATTCAATTGGGCTGGGCAAGCGTTCACTTTTATAATGCTAGCCATGACCACATATGCCATAATCGCCCACAGATTAATGGACATAAAGCTGGTCATGAAACGATGGAGCGTCAGGACTTTTTCCATATTTTTTATCGTAGTTTTGGTCGTAAGTATTAAAGTCGGAATGATCAGTCTATGGGGAGAATTATCTGCTTGGGGTGATTTTATTATTGTGATACTTGTCACCATATTATATCCCTATGTTAATCGTTTTTCTTCGTATATAGCCCATCGTTATTTTTTCTATTCGTTATACGACATGGATGAAGTAGTGCTCGATATGAACAAAAAATTAGCCTCGTCCATAGATCAGGAAGAGGTTTATGATTTTTTATACAAGACCTTTACTAACATCTTCCATTTTCGCAATTTCATAATAATGACCAAGGAATCTCCGAGAGAATATATAGTTTCCTATGTTAAAGGTTTTAAGATCGCAAAGAACTCAAGGGCTGTAGCCGACAGACTATTGGAGAACGAGTGCGCCATAAAAAACGGCATACTAGACGAAGACGATTTTAAAGAACATGATCTAACGATCGTTTCCAAGGGAAAGGAGAACAATATCTTAAAGCGACAAGTCGAGATACTATTACCACTGAACACAAAGAATGGGTTGATCGGAATTATGCTTTTCGGACCCAAAGAATCCGGCGATATGTATTCAGAGAGTGATTTTAAACTACTGTATATCATTGGCTCGCAATTAGCCTCATCCATGGAAAATATCGATCTATACGCAAAGATAAAATCACTGAATAAGAATCTCGAAAAGAAGGTGCTCAAGCAGACTAAGGAAATAAAAGACAAAGCCGAAAAACTAAAGACGCAAAATGAAAACCTTGAAAAATTACTACAAATAAAAAACGAATTCTTGCGAGTCGTCAACCACCAAATCAACACACCGATCTCGATAATCAAAAACTCCGTCTTCATGATCAGAAGCAAGTCGTTCACGCTTGATAAGGGCCTATCTTTCATTGAGGAGGGGACGAGGCGCATGGAGGGCGTTATGAGCGATTTTTGGCGGGCATTTTCAGTCGAGGGCGAGGGCGTCAAGATGAATTACTCCAAAACCGACCTCTTTACGATCACCAAAGATATTGCTGGCAGTTTATCGTCTTTATCGGCAATCAAATCTGGGAATGTAAAATTATCACTATCTAAGTCAGAAAAACTGCCAAAGGTCAAAACTGATCCGACGCAAATATCCCAAGTCTTGAACAACCTTATAGACAATGCTATATCTTATACCACTAAAGGAACGGTAAAGATCGATATGCGAAAAGAAGGGGATGGCGTAAAAGTCTATATCTCTGACACTGGCCAAGGCATAGAGAAAAGCAACTACAAAAGATTGTTCGAAAAATTCTATCGCACGGAAAGAGCTAAGAAATTTAAGCCTGGCGGCTCCGGCCTTGGGCTCTACATAGCCAAAAAGATAGTGGAGGCCGGAGGGGGTCGCATGAAACTCGAGAAAAGCGAGATCGGAAAAGGCTCGACTTTCTCATTCACTGTTCCGATCTGGAAATAGATCATCTTATCAAGATCGAATAATTATATAATTAATTACGTAATTAATTATATAATTCCAAACTAATAAAAAAGCAGGCATCGAGTTGCCTGCTTTTTTATTATCTATCTGACGTTCATGGTGACTTTATCCTCTACGCCGATATCTATCGTAACTTTATCTCCTTCCTTGATCTTACCCTCTATGATCTCAAGGGCTAATTCATCAAGGATCTTGTTTTGTATCAAGCGTTTAAGTGGTCTGGCTCCAAAGGTTATGTCATAGCCCTTATCGGCCAACATCTTCTTTAGCTTATTGCCGATCTTAATGGAAATATCCTTGTTCTTAAGCCTCTTTTGAACTTTATCAAGCTCTAAATCGACTATATTCTCCAAGGCGGCTTTATCCAAAGACCTAAAGACGACTATGTCATCGATACGATTCAAGAATTCAAGTTTGAAGTGCTCCTTAAGTTTACCATCAATTTGCTCCTTCATGTTCTTGAAGTCGACTTCCTTGGCGCTAGCACCTTCGTTGTCAGCAAAACCAATGGAGAACTTACGAATTATCTCATTGCCAAGATTGGAGGTCATAATAACTATAGTGTTCTTGAAATTGACCACGCGCCCCTTGGAATCGGTCAAACGTCCGTCATCAAGGAGTTGCAAAAGGATATTGAACACCTCCGAGTCGGCCTTTTCGATCTCATCGAACAATATGACGCTATATGGGCGACGACGGATCTTCTCGGTCAATTGACCACCGTCATCATGTCCGATATAGCCTGGAGGAGAGCCGATAAGTTTAGCTACGCTATGCTTCTCCATGTATTCACTCATATCTACGCGCACCAGGGCGTTCTCATCGTCGAACATAAAAGAGGCGAGGACCTTGGCCAGCTGCGTCTTACCGACACCGGTCGGACCGACAAAAAGGAATGAACCGATCGGCCTACCTTCTTCGCTGATACCGGCACGAGAACGACGAATCGCGTTGGCGATAGAGTGTATAGCATCATCTTGACCAACGACTTTATTTTTCAAGCCATTTTCCATATTAGCTAATTTATTAGCTTCACTCTCCATCATCTTAACCACTGGAATACCTGTCCAACGAGAGACCACTTTGGCCACATCTTCTGGGCCAATTTCCTCCTTAAGTATAGACTGGCCATTCTTTTGTATCTCTAAAAGCTCTTTTTCTGCCTTTTTGACTTGTTTCTCCAATTCTGGGATCTGGCCATAGCGAATCTCAGCGACCTTCATTAAGTCATCGCCACGACGCTCGGCGATCTCCGACTGTATTTTAAGGTCGTCTATCTTTCTTTTTGAATCGCGGATCTTCGCGATAGCTTCTTTTTCGTTCTTCCAATGAAGCTCGAGTTGGTTCGCTTTCTCTTTAAGCTCTTCCAATTGCTTTGTCATGGCCCTGCTCTCTGCCTGCCCATTCTTAGACTTAGAAAGACCCATCTTGTTTATTTCCAAGCGACGGATCTCTTTCTTCATTTTCTCTAAGTCTTCAGGAGTGGAATCGACCTGCATACGCAAAGCGGAAGTGGCCTCATCGATCAAGTCGATCGCCTTGTCAGGCAGAAAACGATCGGAGATATAACGACTGGAAAGCTTGACCGAGGAAACCAAGGCCTCGTCGGTTATACGAATTCCGTGATGTATCTCGTATTTCTCCTTTATACCGCGCATAATGTCGATAGCATCCTCTTCGGTCGGCTCTGACACGTATATCGGTTGGAAACGACGCTCTAAGGCGGCATCTTTCTCTATGTATCTTTGATATTCTTTAGTGGTCGTAGCGCCTATGGTCCTGATCTTGCCGCGGGCCAGGGCCGGCTTAAGCATATTCGAAGCATCCATCGATCCTTCGCTGGCTCCAGCGCCGACTATAGTATGTAGCTCATCGACGAATAAAATAACATTGCCGTCCTGGGATTCGATCTCTTTAAGCACTGCCTTAAGACGCTCTTCGAATTCGCCACGAAACTTCGCGCCGGCGATCATAGCCCCCAAATCCAACGAAACGAGTTTGCGGTTGCGCAGGTTCTCTGGAACATCATTAGAGATGATACGTTGGGCCAATCCTTCTACTATGGCGGTCTTGCCCGTTCCGGCGTCTCCGATCAAAACCGGATTATTCTTGGTGCGGCGAAGCAAAACTTGCATAATGCGACGAATTTCGGTGTCGCGGCCTATGACCGGGTCAAGTTTTTTCTGTTTAGCCAACTCGGTCAGGTCAACGGTGTATTTCTCCAAAACTCGATACTTAACCTCTGGGTCCGGGTCGGTGATATTCTTATTGCCGCGAAGCTCAACCAATATCTTCTGAACAGAATTATAATCGACGCCACGGGAGATCAACATATCCTGAGCCGATGATTTAACGTTTAGAAGAGAAAGGAAAATATGCTCGGTCGATATGAATTCATCCTTCATGCTATCAGCCTCTTTCTTGGACCCTTCCAAAACAAAAGCCGCCTCGGCCGTACCAGACACGGTGCCGACTCCGCCTTGTCCGAATGGTGTATTTGGTTGCTGATTATGCTTAGTAGAAGGCGTCTTAGCCGTCTTTTCAAGCTCGTCCAAGGCCGATTCATGGATATTATCCGGATCTATAGTCATCTTCTCTAATATCGGCCTAACCAAGCTTTCTTCCTGCTCTAAAAGAGCCACCAAAAGATGCATGGCTTCGATATTTTGATGCCCGTATTCTTGAGCTATTATTTGCGCATTAATGATCGCTTCTTGTGATTTCGTCGTGAATTTATTGAACATATTTTTCATTGTTTTAAATAGTGGACTTTAAGTTTTTTTAGCACTCTTTAGTTTTGAGTGCTAATTAAAATATAGCTTATAAACAAGGCTCTGTCAACACTAATTTTCTATAGCTTTTTAGTCTTATTTTTCAGCATCTTAGTATTGACAGAATATTAAAAATGGCGTTAAATGATAATTGCGCTTTTTTGTTCATTTTCCAAAAGAAGGAGTGCCGTAAAAATGACAGGGACGAAGAAAAATGAAAAATTGACCGGCGATGAATTAGCTGCCCGCATCAACTCTAGGCTAGATAGCCAACAGAGTCTTGGAGACAGAGACATTGGAAGGATCAGAGTTGCAGCGGGCTTAAAGAACGAAAATTGTCGACAGGCACTATTTAGAACATACTTAGTGCTTAGAGCGAAAGATAAAAAGAACAGGGCCGAAGAAATGATGTTGCTATTTTTAGTGGAAAATAACTACCACAAGTTCTTGGAAAATGAATAACACTAAGCGATGTAAAAAATGAAATGTCCGTCCATTACCAAATGGGCGGTTTTTATTAATCAGGGGTGACAAAATACAAGACCTTGCTATAATGATGGGTATGGAAAAAATCGATATTTTAGGCGTCGGAGTATCAATAACCAGCAAACCAGAAGTATTAGGAAAGATCAAAGGATTTTTAAGCGGACAAAGTCAGTGCTTGATCGTTACGCCCAACCCGGAAATAATACTTGAAGCCTCTCATGACGAGGAGCTTTTTTATATCTTGAACAAGGCCGACTTGGCCCTGCCGGACGGTTTTGGTCTGCACCTCGGAGCTAAACTCGAAGGAAAAAAAATCGAACGAATAACTGGTTCTGATATAACTTTAGACCTTCTTTCGTGGTGTGAAAAAGAAAACATCGCGGCTGGATTCATTATTTGGGAAAAAGGCCTATCTTCAAAGGAAGATTTGCAAAAATCATTAAAAAAGAAATACCCGTCTTTAAAATTTTCCATAGATTCTGTCGAGCGCAAAAAAGAATTTACTCCTAGCAAGGAATTATCTTCAATAGAACCAAAGATGGTTTTTGTCGGTCTTGGGTGCCCGTGGCAAGAAAAGGTCGCCTTTCATCTTCTACCAAAACTGCCTTCGGTAAAAGTGGCGATCGGCATCGGCGGAACCATCGATTTTATAACCGGAAAAGCAAAAAGAGCCCCGATGATTTTCCGCTCTCTGGGATTGGAGTGGCTTTGGCGACTGATGAAGCAGCCGAAGAGGATACATCGCATAATAAACGCTGTCATTATATTCCCATTGCGGCTGATCGAGAGAAAATTCATCAACCCTTTCTTTTATCGCCCTAGTGTCGCTTGTCTGCTTTATAAAAAAGACGGGAATGACTATAAGATCCTTGTCGTCGAACGCCAAGGAGATCCTGGACACTGGCAATTACCTCAAGGCGGAACTGATGGTGAGGCTTTGTTGAAAGCAGGGGAGAGGGAGTTAAGGGAGGAAATGAATACTGACCGCTTCATCCCTAAACGCGTCTTCAAAGACCTTCACCGCTATACATTCGGCAAACGACCGGGAGAAACGAAAGACCAGGGAATTCAACGCCAGCGCCACACCGGCTATAAAGGACAAAGGCAAGGCCTGTTCATCGCCGAATTCGTCGGACAAGACAGCGATATTAAAATAAATTTTTGGGACCATTCGGCCTGGAAATGGGTCGATGCCGACAAGCTCGTCGACGAGGTCCATCTCATTCGCCGCCGTAGTGCCGGCCTATACCTAAAAAAATTCAAAGAATTCGTCAAGAAAAAATAAGACCGCATCGCTAAAAAATTGATGCGGTCTTTTATTTTCACTGTTTTTGTCAATATTACCCCTTTATTTTTCTAAAAAATATGCTAATATAGCAATATATCATTTTCATATTTCAACTTATGTCTAAAATTCGCACTCGTTTCGCTCCATCTCCTACCGGATTCCTGCATATCGGTAATCTTCGCACAGTCCTATTCGAATATCTTACCGCCAAGTCATTGGGCGGCGAATTTATTTTACGCATCGAGGACACCGACCAAAAACGAGAGGTCGAGGGTGCTGTCGATAGCTTGATCAGTATTTTGGACTGGGTCGGCATTAAATTCGACGAAGGTCCTCATGTCGGCGGTGACTATGGTCCTTATACGCAGACCGAGCGTTTGGACATCTATAAAAAATACACTCAAGAATTGATCGATAAGGGCGAAGCCTATTATTGTTTCTGTACCGAGGAACGATTGAAGCAGATGCGCGAGGATCAGGAAGCTATGAAAAAACCGCCTCGCTACGATCGCTGCTGCCGCAACCTCTCGAAAGAGGAGGTCGAGAAAAGGATCGCCGCCGGCGAAAGATATGTCGTGCGTCAAAAGATGCCGCTTTCCGAAGAAGTGACCTTTCATGAAGAATTGCGCGGAGACCTTAAATTCAACACCGAAGAATTGGACGACCATGTACTGATAAAATCCGATGGCATACCGACCTATCATTTCGCTTCCGTGGTCGACGATCACTTAATGGAGATCACCCACGTCTTAAGAGGCGCCGAATGGCTGCCATCCTTCCCTAAGAATGCGCTTTTGTATCGTTCTTTCGGTTGGGAAATGCCAAAATTCTTTCACTTGTCTTTAATAATGAATAAGGAGGGCGGAAAATTGAGTAAGCGCCAGGGTGATGTGGCCGTAGAGGATTTCCGTAAGAAAGGCTATCTCAAAGAAGGCTTGATCAACTTCATGCTTTTGCTTGGCTGGCACCCAGAAGGGGACAATGAGATCCTGACATTGGCCGAAGCCGAGAAACTCTTCAAACCAGAGAACATCGGCGTCTCACCAGCTATTTTCGACATAGAAAAATTAGACTTCTTCAACGGCTATCATATCCGCCAAAAGAGCTTGGACGAATTGGTCGATCTTTGCCGCCCATATTTGGAGTCGAATATCGAACTGACGACCAATGAGAATAAAAAGAGCAATGAATTCCTCAAAAAGGTCATTGTCTTATCCCGCGAAAGATTGAAAAAACTTTCCGACATAACCGAGCAGACCACATACTTCTTTAAAGAGAAGCTCGACTTCGACCCAGCGATGGTCGTCTGGCGCAAATCCGACGCTGCTGGCGCTAAAACGGCCCTCACAGACCTCAAAACGTTCCTAGCAGGCCTTAGCGAAGGGGAGTGGGAGATTAAGACTCTGGAAGAAAAAGTCATGTCCTACCTCAAGGAGGGCGGCAAAAGCAATGGAGACTACCTCTGGCCGATGCGCGTATCCCTGACCGGCGAGAAGGCCAGCCCCAGCCCTTTTGAAATGGCCTGGGCCTTGGGCAAAGAGGAAACAATCTCTAAAATAACTGACTCAATCAGCAAGCTTTAGTGCTTGCTGATTTTGTTAAAAGAAGAAGGAAATAATAAGCTATGAACGGAAATTTGAAAGAATATTTAAATTAATTTTTAACAAAATAACAGCAACTTCGCATATACCTTGTTACGCAAAATGTTGCTCGCTCCGCTAACGCTCGCGAGCCATCTCTTTTGCGTAACGTGGCGCGCTTGGCAGCACCTGCTAGGCTTCCGTGTTGCTCCGCTTCGCTCGCAACACTTCGCCTAACAGCTGCTTATGCGAAATGCCCGTCTCCGAATTCGCTGTCGCTCTTCGGATCCGAGCACTTCGCATCAAGCGCGCCACGTTATACGCAATTAAAAGAATATTTTCCTTATAATAAGGAATTTTGATGGGTAAAAAATAAAAAAAATTTGTTTTTTATTTGTTTGTCAAAGGGATAAGGTATTTTCTCTGCTTCGCTACGAAAACGTTTTATTCGTAAGAAGAAAACGAATACAATATATTTATAAAAATAAATCATTAAACCCATGTTTTGTGCAAATTGCGGAAGTAAAATAGAAGAGGATTCAAAATTCTGCCACCATTGCGGAACTAACGTTGGTGCTAATTTATCGACTCCCCAAAAAACAAAGAAAACTGAACAAATTAGCAAAAGCAACACAAACACAGAAAACGCAAGAGAAACCATGGAAGAATATCAAGCAAGAACAAATATTGGGAGTAAGGAAGAAGCAAAAAAATACCTAAACCAATTGAGAGTGCTATTTTGGATTGTTTTTTTAAGCATGGTTGTAATACGTGGACTAAGCAAATCAGAAAGCGAGCTAGCAGTTATTTTGCTTGTACCATACACCGGCTTATTGATTTATTTTATTATTTTTTCAGTTAAAGTCTTAAAAGCTGAAAAATTATCAAGTGCAAATGCATTGTGGTGTATATTATTTGCTCCGATTAGCTGGTTATATCTTTATCCGTTAATGGCTGACCCACTCAAGATAATTCTTGGAGAAAAACAACCTCCAATCCGCCTGAATGAAGTGAAAAGAAAACAAGATGAAGCTAATAAGAAATTATCGTAGTCAGTATTTCGCCGTTGGTTTAGTTACAACACTTCTATTAATTTAAAAATATGTTTTGTAAAAATTGTGGCAAAGAATTTAGGGAGGGCCAAAAATTTTGTACCGGTTGTGGTACTAAATTTTCAGGTATAAATAAAGAAGAGAAAGAAGCACCAAAAGTACAATTTAAAGCTGTTTCACAAAACAAAAGTTCGTGGAGTGCTGGACGAATCATTACAATTCTTGTAGTACTCGCGATGGTAGGAATTGGCGTTTACAATAGTTTAGATGAAGATTCAATCACAAAAAATAATGATGGGTTATCGAGTTTTGACTCAGGAGATAGCCAAACTGCAATAAATCAATTTCAACAAGCGAGTCAAGATGCAGTATCTAAGGAAAACAAAATTAATACCTTAAAAAATTTGGCATATGTATATACTTCAGAGGGGCAAAACGAATTGGCACTGAGCACTTTTAAGGAAGCGTTGGCCTTAACTAAAAGCGACTCTTTTGATTACTATTTAATTTCTGGCGAAATTGCACTTCTAGAATACAAACCAAATTCAGCTATATTGAGTTTTAATAAAGCATACGAATTAAACACATCCGATTATAAAATAAATAATACCATTGCTTTATTTTATATAGACCTTGAAGAAATAGCTCCACAATATGTGGATTATCCAAAAGCATTAGCTTATGCTAAAAAAGCATACGAATATAATACTGAAAAATCCGAAATCTCAAAACAGAATCTTGCTTTAGCATACTACTTTAATGATAATTTTGATCAAACAATTTCTTTGTTATCAACAAGCAATTTAACTCAACATCCATATGCGGCTTATTGGCTTGGTCTTGCATATTTGAGCAAAGAAGATCAGCTAAATGCTCGATTATATTTGCAAAAAGCTATCAATGGCGGTGCAGATGTGCCACAAGAAATAATTGATTATTTAAATTCTAATTAAAATAATATGTTTTGCGAAAAATGCGGAAAAAAATTAAAAGAAAATCATAAATTTTGTACTGAATGCGGACATTCAAATTTAGATAAACAAAAATCAAAACAAACAACCTCAAGTATTCTGGAACAAAAATGGTGGTTTCGTCTAGCTAAAGTTTTTTACATATTTTTATACATACCTTTGCCATTTGTTATGATTGGTGTTTGGTCAGAAAACAACCCATATTCTTACTACAGTTCTTATTCCAATCAATATTATAATCATGGTTCATATGGTGAAGCTTTTTGGTACTCATTACTTACTTTTATTGTTTGGGTCACCATCTTAAGATTAATAAAAATCACTTTTCTTTACATAGCTTTGGGGGGGAAACCACAATGGAAAAAAGAATTTAAAAAACTTTTCTAAAATATGATTATTTTCGGCTGGGGACACCAGACAATAAAAAACATCGGTCCAACATTTAA
>CAZJPG010000028.1:0-9587 GCA_964547855.1 uncultured Gammaproteobacteria bacterium
TTTTAGTTCATGTTCAACAGCGGATTCGAACAGGTTGGAAGCGAGGCTAGGTTGGCGAGGGAACGAGCCGGCCGACGCCGAGTGTTCGGTAAGCATCCGGGGGATGCTTACCGCCAACCCTGGACAAGGGAATGAGGAGCTATTCGGCGACGAATGACCGCGACGACGATAAGGGTTGCTAGAATGAAGACCGCCCCGGAATTTTCCGGGGTTTTATTTTTTAGTTCATGTTCAACAGCGGATTCGAACAGGTTGGAAGCGAGGCTAGGTTGGTTTTTGTGTGATATTGACATTATTTAATAAAAATGTTAGTTTTTTTTATTGATGTTAATCCTGATAACTGCACCTTTTAAAAGGAGAAGATTATGAAGTCGTTAAGGAAAGCGTCATTGTTGCCGATGACATCGATTGTTTTTTTATTCGCTGGCATTTTGTTAACAGCTTCTCTGTCTGAATGTGGTCCGGAGACGTGGGTGATAAGCACCCCCATTTGTGAGGTTGAAAGAATCTTAATGCATGAGGGCGGCGTATTTACTTTTTTTGTCAGAGAGCCCGGAACTAATAACTTGTATACACTCCCATTTAATTGTAATTATGGCTATAGGCATTATAAGTTCATTACCGATGTTCCCAGTGATAAAAAAAGTTGGCTGGACATAAAATGCATCGTGAGCAGTATGGATGAAGTTAAGAAGACGAGTTTCTTTCGTGACTTCGACACCTTGGACATTCATATCCATTCAGCAACAGAGATCAATGGCGCTGGCTGGGTTCATGGAGGAAATACAACGACTCGTGGGCAGACGATCGTCGTCGAGTAATGACAAACATCTTCGAAATAAAAAATCCCCGTTCGCTATCAAGCATGCGGGGTTTTATTTTTTTGGTAGAAAATTATTATTTTATTTTTCTTACCTTTATGAAGCCAAAAGGAAACATAAGAGCTATCATAGTTACGACGGAGGTGATAGTTCCAATCATGACATGGTTTAATATGTCACAAATAAAATATCCAACTCCTGATCCGATTAATAGTATTATGCCCAGCTTGAAATAATCAGTCGTGAAGAAGTTGTTCTTTTTATCCATGAGTCATCTCCTTGGTTTTTGTTGTTTTTTTGCGATCGAAAGAGCTTATTTTTAAATATCATAAATTATATATAATGTCAAGTTAAAATAGGCTATAAAAAACCCTGGCCGTATTCTTGACCAGGGTTTATTCGTTCTTTTGCCAGCATTATGCTTGCAAAATTTTTTCAAAAAGGAATGCCTCGTGTCGCAGTAGATGCGCCGGGGTAAATAGTTTGTGCCATTCCGTTTTGTTTTCAGGAGCGGAGAATATCTGTCGCAGAGCGTCGTTGTAGCGATTTACGGTGTCTGCGTCGATATCCAGCTCTTCCGAAGGGCGTAGTGAGCAACTGGCGATAAAGTCTTCGATGGAGGTTGTTGGTGTCTTTAATTCTCTTATTTCAGCGGTCTTCTTAAGGAGTTCGGCTGCCATTTCAAAGGAATTGGGGGTGGCCAAACGCACTTCCATCATTTTTGGATTTGGTTCAAAGACGTTGAAGCAAGCCAATTGAACCATGCGATAGGCGTCTTCATAGTTCAGACCCATTGGCGCTACCCGCACCTTTAAGAACTCCTTAGCTTCGGGAGAGGCGTAGACGCCACGTGATTCTACTATCTCCATGAGCATGTTGTCTGGATAGACTTTTAAACCTGACAATACGTTATTCAAGACTTTAAGTGAGTCGGCCACGACATGAAAAAGATCTGGCCAAGCCACTCTTTCGACTCGGGATTGGGCGATAGCTCTTTCTTCCCAGGTTTTTATGCAGTCCATTATCGACGCTACATACCCTTTAGCCATGATCGCGTTTCCTTCAATGCCTTCCGTGCGGATGGTGTTTTTTTTCTGAGGCATCGCTGAAGAACCTTTCTGTTTTTTACCAAAGGGTTCCTGCATTAGTGGTCTTCCACTTCGAGCTACTAAACGAATGTCGTTGGCTATCTTGTCCAAAACGATCGCCAAATTGCCGAGATTTTGAGCTATGGGTGCATATAATATGCGTGGCATGATCTGGGTCGCGCCATAGAATGGCTCAAAGCCGAGAATTTCTAGGGCAGCTTTTTCTATTTCTGGCTCAAAGGCTCCGTATTTTCCGATAGCACCAGATATTTTGGAATATTTTAGCCCGTGACTCGATTGCATCAAATTGCTATGTGCCAAGTCGAGGTCAACGAACCAGGTGAGACAACGTCCGCCAAAAGTTTGCATTTCGGCCTCTTGCCCGTGCGTCCTTCCATTCATTATCGTGAAACGATGCTTCATGGCAAGATCGACGATAGTTCTTTGCAGTTCATAATATAAGGAGCTTATTTCTGTCAAAGCCTCTTTTATTATGGTGGCGAATGGAGCTTCTTCAGTGTCGTAAGAGGTTATGCCGTCATGAAAGAAATGTTGATACTCGACTGGTATAAAACGCAGCCGTTCGTCCAGAAAAGCGTTCAAGTCATGGTGAATGACTTTATCTCGGGCCATCCACCAGTCGATGTCGATTTCGTTCGAATTCAATAATTGTTCGATCGTTTCCGGGACAGTTTTGTCTATTAGGCCAAGATTTGCCCTGGCTTTAATGACAGCAATTTCTACCTCTTGCCAGAGTTTTAGCTTGTTCGGGTAACTGAATGTTTTGGAGATGAATTGGTTTACGTAACGATTGTCCATGGAAAAGCCTCCTTTTTGTGGTTTTTGACTTTTGTTTATTGTTTATGATGTGAATGAGCGATTTTGATGGTCAGCTTAGCAATTTTTAAGTCTCATTGTCAATTTTCTTGACTTTCTCCGGTTTTTTGTTTATTCTTTAAATGTAACTAATAATAATTGTCAATTACAATTGTCAATTGATAACTTAATAGAGTATGCCAGTACCGCCAAAGAGAAGATCTAGAAGCACAGTCAGAATGAGAGGTTCTCATTTTGCCTTGAAGAAGACTAAATTGAACGCTTGTCCAAAATGCGGCCAGGCCGTCAGGCCTCATAGCGCTTGCCCGACTTGTGGCACTTATAAGGGACGAGAGAGCTTGAAAGTTAAGTCTAAGGTTAAAAAGACAGCCAAAGGGGAATAACCCTTAAGGCTGTTTTTGTTTATTTAGTTTTTTGATTTAGAAGTCATAAAATTTTAAAACTTCCACTTATGTCCAATAGGCATTTGGCCAGAACCATGGTCATGCAGATCCTTTTCACTTGGGATTTCAATGGCCGCAAAGCGGAGACTGATTTCGACGAACTTGTCAGAAATGATTTTGATAATTTCGCACCTGGTTTCGACGATCACGGTTTTGTTAAAAGCAAGATCAAGGGTGTTATGGATAATGTCGAAAAGATCGATGGCTTGATAACGAAATACGCCACTGATTGGCCGCTTGAGCAGATCACTATAGTCGACCGCAACATACTTCGCGTCGGTGCCTATGAACTTTTATTCGACGCCGAGATACCGCCAAAAGTGGCCATTAACGAGGCGATAGAGATCGCCAAGACTTTCGGAGGCGAATCTTCTGGTAAGTTCGTGAATGGTGTTTTGGGGGCGATGTATAAGAATGAGATGGATGGTCAGGAGGATAAGAAGCTTATTAAAGCTGAGGCTGAACCAGCGGCCCCGACTCCACAGGATTGATTTTTATAAACTGGTTTAAGATTTAGGAAACAGGATTTAAGAAGTCGCTCCTTTGTTTAGCTCTTAAATCTTGAATCTTAATTCTTAAATCATATCTTGTCCGATTGTTAAATTATTAAATTGTTTTTTAAGAGGGGGGGCGGCAATTCGATAATTCAATAGTTTGGCAATTTTTTTGAGTATGAACGATCTCTCTTCGCTTCAAGAGAGGCTAGGGGTGTCATTCAAGAATGAAGACCTCTTGAAGCAGGCATTGGTGCATCGCTCTTATTTGAACGAGCACAACGATTTTCCTTTTGACCACAACGAACGCTTGGAATTTTTGGGTGATGCAGTTTTAGAGTTAGTGGTCACAGAGGATCTTTTTAAAAAATTCCCCGATAAGCCAGAAGGAGATTTGACTAACTGGCGCGCTAGTTTGGTCAATGCCAAAATGCTGTCATCGATCGCTGGTGAGTTGGAAATAGAGGGCAACCTCTATCTTTCCAAAGGTGAGTCGAAAGACAAGAATTCCAAGGCTAGACAATATATATTAGCCGATGCCGTCGAGGCTATAATCGGAGCTGTTTATCTTGATTCGGGCATGGACGGAGCTAAGGGTTTTATCGATGAGAAGATCATGTGTAAGCTGGATTATATATTGAAGAATGAACTTTATTTCGATCCAAAGTCGAAATTCCAGGAACTCTCGCAGGAGAGATATGGAGTCACTCCGCATTACGAAGTATTAAAAGAAGAAGGTCCGGATCATGCTAAGATCTTCGAAGTCGGTTTGTATGTAGCCAATGATTTGGTATCTGTCGGAACAGGATCATCCAAGCAGGAAGCTCAAGTTCAGGCGGCGGAGTCCGGAATAAAGAAGAAGGGTTGGGACTAGACTGAATTATATATTGCAAGATATGAATAGACGAACGGCTTTGACCGTTCGTTTTTTATTGACAGTATTATCATAAAAGGCTAGTATTTAAATATAATAAATTTTTTAAACATATGAAAAAAGTTTTTTTTCAGGCGAGTGTTTTGAATAAAGTATTTTTTTCTTGTTTGTTTTTCCCGGCTCTGTTGGCCGGTTTTTTGTTACCACAAACCACTTTCGCCTCATCGGACTGGGTCACTTCCTCGGCTATCATGAATACTCCTCGCGGTTCCATGGCTTCGGCTATCGTCGGTGGTAGCATCTACGCTCTGGGCGGCGACACCTGGGGCAATGTTCCGACTAACGCCATAGAGTCGTATACTCCTAGCGAGAAAGACGAATGGGTCAATGAAGTCTCTACTATTCAGGCCCGCTGGGGTCTGGCCGCCGCTTCCATCGACGGTCAGCTTATCACCGTCTCTTCCGGTTCTCCCGTTCCAGATGGCTCCGTCACCACCGAGAGCTATAATCCGGAGACCGGCTTCACTATAGAAAAGGCCAATATGCCTAATCCCGGCTGGGGCTCTGCCTCTGCTGTTGTTAATAATAAAATGTACGTCCTGGGCGGATATAATTGGGCGAACGAAGGACAAAGCTATAATCGACAATACGACCCCATTATTGATACTTGGACTATTAAATCACCAATGCCCACCAGGCGTAGCTGGTTCTCGGCCGAAGCGATCGACGGCGAGGTTTATGCTGTCGGCGGTTGGAATTGGAACGATACCCTGACTTTACCAACGCTAGAGATATACGATACCGCCACCGATCAATGGCGCAACGGCCCTAATCTCCCTATCGGTCTTAAGGGGGCGTCGACCGCCGTCATAGATAAAAAACTCTATGTCATCGGTGGAAACAGCAATGGCATAGTCAGCGACAAGGTCTATGTTTTAGACACCGATAACGAAGTAAACGACTGGCAAGAGTTGCCGGAGAGATTGCCGGTGCCCCTGACCGGCGCCGGAGCGGAAGTGCTTGATGGCACAATCTATGTCTTTGGCGGATTCCTGTCCGACGGTTCGGTTAATGGACGCACTTATTATTTTGTTATTATTCAAAATGAAGAGGATACGATAGGTGTAAAAGCCGCCAACCTTGCCAAAGAATTGATAGACTATCCTTATTTATGGGGAGGAAAAGGTTGGGACTATAATTTAAAGGAGTTTGTTTCATCCGATACTATAAAAACAGGGTACAGGTATTGGAATCCGGAGGAGAAGGGTTTTTCTACCGGGATTGGTGTAGACTGTTCTGGTCTTATTGCCTGGTCTTATAATAGGAGTTTTGATAAAACAAGAAAATTTTTAGATAACTTTGTTAAGTATGAAGGGGCTGATGGGCAGTATAGATACAATACGGAGCCAGTTCAGGAGTCGCAGCTTGAGCCTGGTGACGTGATGTTTTTTGATAATTTTGAAACTGATGATAATGGTGATTATGTGCAAGATGGGCACATGGATCATGTGGCAATGTATGTTGGCGAGAGTGGTGGGTTTGATGTAGTTCACGCTGCTAATAGATCGGTGGGGATTATATCATCTTCTAAAAACAATTTAAAACAAGAAATAAATTTCGTTGGCTTCAAAAAAATAGTTTCTAATCCTGCTCCGCCAGTTATAATTCGCACCAGCTCGCCAATAGATCTTGTCGTAACGGATCCAGATGGACTTACCATTACGTCAACAACAACTATTTTTTCAGAACAAGAGTATTTAAATGAAATACCGGGTGAGCTATATTATTCTATTTATGATATAGAGCCAGATGGAACTCCGAAAACAGAAGTGTATTCTCCAAAACTTAAACAGGGGAATTATATAATAAAGCCGGTTAAGCGCCAAGATGCTCCGATAGGGTCGGTTTATGGCATTACTGTTTACAGTGATGTTGGCTCGATAGTTTTGGCTGATAATATCTCTGTTGATAATATGCCTCAAAATGGATATGGTGTGGTCGTGGAAGGAGGCAGTATGGCTGAAACCGACATCAATCCTCCAAAGACAAGTATTTCCGTTGAAGGTTCTTTGGGTACAAATGGTTGGTATTTGGATGATGTAAAAATTATCTTAACTGCCGTTGATGCTGAAAATAGCACTAGCTCCATCAGATATTCTTTTGATAATGGTTTGACTTGGATGACTTATAATACTGATAATCAGATTCTTGTTGACGAAGAGGGGGTTAAAAATATCACTTATTATTCTATTGATAGTAGTGGTAATAAAGAAGCAGAGAAAGATTTTGCAGTAAAGATTGATAAAACTCCGCCAGAGGCAAAAATATCCGCCAACTCAGAATCTAAAGATTTATCGGTCATTGGGGTTGATAATTTAAGCTCTACAACTGTCAACAAGGCTTCTACTGGAAGCTATGTCATTAATGATGAAGCCGGACATACAACCAAGCTTATTTTTAACAAAACCTATTTTGGAAAAGTTTTGACTTACGCCAAGTTAACAGGTATTCAATATGACGACGGCGCGATAATTGATTTGCCGGATTCTTATCTTGTTTATGTTTGGAATTTGTTAACCGCCCCCCAGATGCTTGTCAGTCAAACAATTTACGTTGATAGTATTTATGCTATTGAGGCCGTATATAGTAAAAGGCTGGATAAGACAACGACATTGTTCAAACAGGAAGGTTTGGTAATAAAAAAACAAGAATTTTCAGGACTAAAAATAATTAAATTGACGACCAGCAAGGGGATAATCGGTTACGAGTTTTAAGCTATAGTATTAATTTTATGATAAAAAATAAACAAATTGTCATTATCTTTGTTTTTGTTTTGGCTGGCATCGTTTTTTTTGGCTGGTTTTTCACTCAACACAAAAAATCAGGCGTGGTAGTTAGAAATTCAGACGGCCCAGACAGTGCGGTTTCTCCTGCTCAAATGTTGCAAGTTGTCACTTCAACTTTAAAGACATACCGCAATGAAGAATATGGTTTTGAGTTTCAATATCCAGATGATTGGACTTTTCATCCAAATACTTTTGGCAGTCCATTTAGTAAATTTAATTTAATCGGCGCTTCAAAAGAGGAAAATCAAATACCAAGCCCAATAACGCCATCATTTTTGGTTAATATAGTGACACCAGATTTTGTTAATCGTCAATTTATCGATTTAAAAGAAGCCGGCTCACTGGTAAGTGTTGGAGGGGTTGAAGGTATAAAGTATGAATATAATGACAACGGCTTGTTAGAAATTTCGATTATTCTACCAATTGGTAACGATAAAATGATTTTGGGGACAAACAAAAGGTATGAAAATATTTTTAATCAGATAATTCCAACTTTTAAATTTTTAAGATAGTGGCGGGGTGTTGAAATTTGTTTTATGATAAAAAATAAACAAATAAATTTCTAAAATAAATCAAGTAAGGTTTATAGTTTTTGTTGTGTTGTTATGCTCAGTGTGCTCTTTTGTGTTATAATATTCATATACTAATATCACTCTATAAATATGAATATCAATGATCTTTTGCAAGTGGCTATCGACAAGGGGGCGTCTGATTTGCATTTAGACGTTGGCCTGTTGCCGGTCTTGAGGATAGACGGTGAATTGCAGCCGTTGAATAAATTCCCACAGATAATAAACAAAGAGATGAAGGAGATGGTCTCGTCATTGTTGACTCAAAGACAGATGGAGGCCCTGGAAAAGGATCGAGACTTGGATATCAGTCATGAAATGGATGATACTAGATTTAGGGTCAATATTCATTATGAAAGGGAACATCTTGCTTTGGTGGCGAGAATTATTAGTAACGAATCACCGACCTTGGAAAGTGTGGGGTTGCCGGAGTCTATAAAAAGTTTGTTGGATGGAACTCGCGGTCTATTATTAATGACCGGCCCTACTGGTTGCGGAAAGTCCACGACTTTGGCGGCCATGATAAATTACATCAATAATAACTTTAGTCGTAAAATAATAACTCTTGAGGATCCGATCGAATTTTTATTTAAATCAAAGAAGAGTATTATCGTCCAAAGACAATTGGGCAGCGACATTCCGACGTTCGAATCTGGTTTAAAGCATGCTTTGCGTCAAGATCCGAATGTTATCATGGTGGGTGAGATGCGCGATTTAGAGACTATAGCCGCTACCATAACCTTGGCGGAGACCGGACACTTAGTTCTTGCCACCCTCCATACTTATAATGCAGCTCAATCGATAGATCGTATAATAGATGTTTTCCCTCCGCATCAGCAAAACCAGGTTCGCGCCCAGCTTTCCATGGTCCTAGAGGCTGTCATTTCACAAAGATTGATACCAGCTAAAAAAGGCGGGAGAGTAGCTACGCGAGAAATAATGGTCCGTAACGCCGCTATTGGAAATTTGATCCGCGAGAATAAAATAGCCCAAATACAAAGCGTCATCGAATCTGGCGGTAGTGATGGCATGATCAGTGCCGAACGCGACATTCGTAATTTGCTCGATTCCGGGGAGATAAGTGAGGAAGTGGCTGAGAATCAATTGCGTATCATGGGTTTCGATTCGTAGTAGCTTTTTATCGATCGCCCGCCATCGTTAAGGGATGCGGGCGATTTTATTTTTAATAATCAGTTTATTCATATTGTGGAAAAGGTGACTATGCGGAGTAATAGGGCGAAAAAGTAGCTAAATAGATTTTTTTGTATATTAGCCTAAAAGAATCATTTATTTAGGGTGTTTTTAAAGGCCTTTTCCGGGGTATTGACATATATTTATAGTGATGTATAATAAGAAACATCGCAAAAACAGCGATAAAAAGGATATGATAAACAGTATTAAAACCGAATCACTGGGCAGTTAAGAACAATCGCGTAATTTGCGTTTTTCTGACCGCCAAAAGAAGGCGGTTTTTTTGGACCTTAGACAGAGCAGAAGACAGTATCTTGAAAGCGACCATCAAAAGTCGTTTTCAGGAACACTGATTTCTCAAGAACTTTGACAATCGAAGACGACATTAAACAATAGATAGAGTAAAGGCAAAATTTTTTTAGGT
>CAZJPG010000029.1:0-8062 GCA_964547855.1 uncultured Gammaproteobacteria bacterium
AGGAATCGAACCTACGTAACCAGCTTAGAAGGCTGGTGTTCTATCCATTGAACTACGGGCGCAAAACACCACCCCTTTTATTATGGGTCGACCTTAGGGCGGTAAACAAAAATTGCCTTTTATGGGCAACAAGAATAATTTAACAAAAAGTCAGACAAAAGTCAATATTCGCTATTTTCCCCGTTGTCTGACGGCCTCGAACAGTAAAATAGCCGCGCTGGCCGAAAGATTCAAGGAATCCACTACGCCCTTCATCGGAATCTTGATATATTCATCGGCATCCTCGCGCCAAAGTTCCGACAGACCAGAATGCTCGGCTCCAAGGACAAAGGCCGTACCAGCTTTATAATCAAACTCGTAAAAATCCTTTTCTCCCCTTTTGGATGTGGCATAAGTCGTCACCCCTTTTTCTTTCAACCACTTCATAGTCTCTTCGACGGAAGCCTTAATTATCTTGTGATCGAAAATCGAGCCAATGGATGAACGAATGGCATTAGGATGATAGATGTCGAGCTGCGGATCATTAACAATAACTAGATCAACGCCAGCCGCATCGGCTGTGCGCATGATCGCTCCAAAATTGCCAGGCTTCTCCGTTCCTTCCAAAACCATTATTAAAGGATTTTCTGGCAATTCTACATTATCCAGAGAAATTAGCCTCTCCATAAACAATGCTACATATCCATCAGGGGTCTCGCGATATGTGATCTTCTCAAATACTTCGCGTGAAACATTAGCGATTAATTTTTTGTCTTTATCCACTCCGAAAAAAGATGGATTTTCACCGCCGTATTCACTGCAATAAAATATCTCTACCATGGTCAAACCAGCCTTCATGGCCGCCACAACCTCTTTATATCCTTCAACGACTACAACTTTCTGTTTGCGTCTTTCCGAAGCCTTGGAGAGCTTTATGACATTCTTGATCTTTGGATTGTCCGTGCTTTCTATAAAATAAGCCATATTATTTTTTTCCTTTTTTCTCACTTAAATATACGAGATAGGAATAGACTATCGTTCCGAACAATATCATCATAATCGCAATAACGAACAAAGGCAAGCGCAAAGGCAAGGGGGCTAAGCCGGAAAGACCGATCAACGCCCCAGAGACCATAAAAACCTTGCCGCCTAAACGATGTGTCTTATTCCAAACCGTCTCACTGGACAATGTCCAAGGAGTCCTTATTCCAAAGAACCAATTCATCTTAACCTTAGAAAGATAGTTTCCAAGAACGATAAAAAGCACGCCGATAGACAGAGGCACCCAAACCCCAACATTAAGATCCATCCCAATATTACTAAGCGAGGCCACAAAATAGATCAAGACCATAATAGCCAAGATCAAATTGCGAAAGACATTATAAACACGAGAGAACTCTTTATAGCGATCCTTTTTTGGGTCAAACAAAGGTATGACCAAAAACAAAAGATACATACCGGATATTATGGCCGGAAGAAGAAAGGCCGCCAAGCCCCTACCACTCCAACCATCGGCCTCACCCCTAACATTCCAATGCGTTATGACCCTGTCTGGAAAATGAGCATAGAAATAAAATGCTGCCACCCAAGAAGCAACTAAAAGTAAGATCGACAAAAGTTCAGTTAAAAATGTGATTTTAATAGGATTTTTCATATGATTATTTTTTCTTTAAAAATTTAAATATTTGCTCGGCGGCTTCTTCAAAAACGCTCAAATTCAAAGAATATATCTGTAATTGGCCATCGCGCCGCACACTAACCAAATCGGCCTCTTTTAAAACCGACAAATGATGAGAGATCGATGGGGCGGTCATACTAAAATGACTACCGACCTCACCAGCCGATAAATCGCTCTTTTTAAGCAGCTCTAACATACGAATACGGGTAGGGTCAGAGAGGGCTGAAAATGTTTTAGCTAAAGACATAATTATTAGATATTTAGACAACTATCTAAATTAGATCATTTCACACAACTTTGTCAATGCCTTACAAAAAAAGAGACCCTTTTAAAGGGGTCTCTCGAACATTGCTCTTAAAATCACGAGATCTTCATCATGTAGTAATCGACCGGGGCCTGATCGTCGGTTAACACTGGTAAATCGACATTGATCGGTTGGCGCCATTGATTATCGATATACCCCTTGAGTTCAGCGCTATCAGGACGCAGCCCTCCTTCCCATTTTTTCTTAAGACCGACCAATATTAAATTTTGATGCTTGGCTGGATCGACCGGATACACCCTAAACAAGAAAAGTTCCGGAAACACTTCTTTGTAGGTGGCGTATTCGGCACGCAAAAATCTTCCGTCTTCACCATTAATGGCCGAGATAATATTGACCATCACCACCCCATTGTCGTCGAGGGAATCATATATTCTTTGCACCGCCTCTTGCGTCGTTAATTGATATGGTATCGAAGCCGTAGAATTAAAGGCGTCGACATATATCGCATCATATTTCTTTTTATTTCGGTTGAGAAAAACTCTGCCGTCTTCATGATAGATGTTTAGGCGATCAGTGTCTGGCAAATTAAAATATTTTTTTGCCAAAGCCGTCATCCCGGGGTCGATCTCCGCCACGTCCAGGGTGGCTGCACCATGTTTTTGCAAAAAATCCTTAGGATAGGAGTAGGCCGCTCCTCCGACAACTAAAGCCTCTTTAATATCACGATTGAAATAATCGGCTAAACGATAGAATTTAGAGTATTTAAACACTAAGTCGTCATCTTTATCAAGAAACATGCCAGACTGGACGGCTAAAGGATCAGTCAACAAACTTAAGACCGGACGACCAGAGACCGCAGTGCCTGGCCTGATCCATATTCTATTGTAGGCCGTATCGACATCGACTAATTTTCCTGGTTGGGCCTTTAAACTTTGCCACAAAGACAAACCTAAGCCACCCAGCAATAAAACCGCCAAAAAAACCCTTAGCTTAAAAAAACGACCAGAATAAACTATCAAAGAGACCGTCATCAACATCACAGCAATAAAATACAAGACTCTGATCGTCCCTAAAAATGGTATAAGCAAAAACCCAGCTGCAAAAGTACCGACTATACTACCAACAGTAGATAAGGCGTAAAGATTGCCGACCGTCCTTCCTGAGGAGTCGACCGAAGACATTTTAAGTCTGGCGGCATAAGGAGAAACTATGCCAAGTAAAAAACTTGGTATAGAAAAAAGCAATAAAGTGGCCAATAAGGACCCGAAATAAATATTGCCAACTCCTTTTTGAATAGAGTCCAAAAGCCAGCTATTGGTAATTATCACTAGAAAGACCGACAGGGACGATAAAAATATCACCACAGACAATATCTTGGCATCGACCGATTTATCGGCCAATCGACCACCATACCAATAACCAAGACTTAAAAACCCCATGACGACACCAATCAGCGTGGTCCAAACCACTAAAGAAGTTCCAACATAAGGCGCCAGCACCCTGGAACCAACTAACTCCAAGATCATTAAGCAAGCGCCACACAGGAACACGGCGATCTCCAATGAGTATTTCTTCATATTTTTACAAGAACAGACAAGGAAACTTCCTTGTCCGTTGATTATTTATATATTGTAAAAAAGATCAACCGAACATTAACCACCCAGGCTTGAATACCAACAATATACCAACTAAAAGCATTATTATGCCACCCACTATATTAGAAATGCGCGTATATTTAGCGGTCACGCCCTTGAGTCGTAAAGTCATCATGGCCACCAAGAATATAATAATATCATCGGCCATAAAAACGGCTATATACAAAGAAAGATAAAGATAATACTGCAAAGGAGGCAAATTCGACAATGACAATACTTGAGTATAGATGGCTGGTAATCCGGCAGAGCAAACGAGTTCTACTAAATTCATAGCCGCAGCTAAAGCTATTATACCACCCAAAGCTAAATAGAACTTATCGGCAGAAACTATCTTTTTAAGCCTGTCGACGGTCTTTTGTTTGCCATCGGATCCGACGACCTCACATTCTCCACCCTTGTTAGTGAAAAATTCCTTAACATGATAACCACCACTTATAAGAGCCACGGCCGCTACGGCGATCCTTACCCAGAAAATAAAACCAATGAAAAGAAAGAGATTGAGCCAGGCCGCCAAAAACAAGTAATAGACTAGCCCAGAGGTTACTATAAAAGCCGAACCAAGTATCCACATCTTCTTGCGATCATTCATGCCCAAAAGCAAACTAATAAGAAAGATCAATATCCACATGGCACAAGGATTGAATCCGTCCATGGCACCAATCAGAAGCGTCAACATTGGCAATGACAAAGTCTTAACATCGACCTCACCCAAGAAAGGCACTTTCATCTTTTGTGGTAACTCATTGGATTGAGTACTTGTCGCCTGACACCCAACCTCGGCCGGAATATCGGACTTTATTATCGGTGCCACAAAATCTTGGCAATTATCATCTGCTAAATACTCCCGTATAGCGGACTCTATTTTGGTCCCGGTGGTCGAATCACTTTGATAGCCGACGAACGACTTATCACTAATGATCGTCACTGGAACGCCGGAGGTGTTAATCCCTAGTCTCTTGGCGGTTTCCGAAAGCATTCTGGCATTATCCATATTCTTCCAAACCTCGAAACGTTCAATCTTTAAATCTGGATATTTACGAATAATATAAGAATCGAAAAATGCTTCTTCCTTAGCGCAATGAGGACATCCGTCTCCATAGAAGAAATAGAGAACCTTCTCACCATGAGCCGAACTTGCCTTTGGAGATAACAAAATCGCCAAAAACGAGAGACCCAAAATTATATTTATTAAATATTTTTTCATATATAAAACACCCTTTTTATTATCCCCCAGTATAAACAATTTACCCTATTAACCAACAAAGAGCAAGAAACCATCTTTAAGGCATCCAAAGGCTTTTAGTCCAATTATCAGGATTCAATTCTTCTGGTCTTACAGCCTTTTCAACTCGATATTCACCAATCGCAGTACGACGCAGCTCCTCAAGATAAGCTCCGCACTCTAAAGATCGACCGATATCATCGGCCAGTGATCTTATATAGGTACCACTTGAACATTTGACGATAATTTTAAGATATGGCCAAGAGTAATCCAAAACACTTATTTTATGTATCTCAACGTTCGCTGGCTTTCTTTCTATGGTCTTTCCGGCACGTGCTAATTCATATAGCTTCTTGCCTCCGACTTTCTTAGCGGAAAACATCGGAGGGACTTGTTCTTGCTTGCCAATAAAGCCTTTGACTATTTTTTCAACCACTGAACCACTTATCTCTGATCCAGAATATTCCGACGTCACCTTTCCCTCTCGATCGAAGGTGTCCGTAGTCTTGCCCAACAACAACAAAGCCTCATACTCTTTGTCTTGTTTTAAAAATCTATCTAATAACTTCGTTGCCTGTCGACCGACGCCCATGATCAAAAGACCGGAAGCAAAAGGGTCGAGCGTGCCAGCATGTCCAATACGTTTGATTCCTGTCAAACGGCGCAAAAAAGAGACCATACCATGAGATGTTGGTCCAGACGGCTTATCTAATAAAATGAAGCCAAAATTATTATTTTCCATATTCAGATATTAGCCTCAAAAACATTATTTGGCAAATAAAAAGACGGCTTCTAAAAGTAATAACGAAACCGTCTATAGCCACTTACCGAGGTTTTTTCTTTCCCCAAAGACTGGGGTGTTTTTTAAGGTCGTCCAGGGCTCTTTCTATCTCATGGGCCAAAATCAAATGCTGTCTAGCAAAAGGAAGATAATATTTTTCCGTTTCCGCGATCTTTCTTGCCACTTTTTCCCTGGAACAATCCCAAAGAGTCAACAAATTATCAAGTCGATCGGCCATTTTGATCAGAAAGAATTCACGAGGAGCATTTACAAAACGCTCATGATAAACATCCTTGTCGATCTTCGTCATCCAGTCGACCAAAACGGCCACTTCATCACCGAACTCAAGCCTTACTCTCTCAATAGTCCAAGACGGTATATCTTCGACGATATCATGAAGCAAACAGGCGACAATGATCTGCCACTTGGTCACATAGAGATAGTCTATGGCGACAATAGTCACTCGCCTCAAATGCTCGAAATATCTCTCGCCGCTTTCACGATATACATGTCTGAACTCGTCCTTGGCTAAATTATAAGCTTTCTCTATAAGACGGTAGCGCTCATCCGAAGGAGCGAAAAGACGTTTTATCCTCGCGAAAAAAGTAGCCCGATTTTCGGCAGCCCTCAAAAACTTCATTTCAGGGATCACAACGACCTCTTTTCTTCTGGTTTTGTAAAAGGACTAAAAAACAACGCTCAACATTAACATAAAAATGTAAAAAAGTAAAGCCTCGAATTTTTTTCGAGGCTTTTATCTCATGTTTATCTCTATCTTATCTCCAAGCTCAAGTCCTTTTTTTTCTGCCAAGCCAGCATTCATCTCTACTACATACCTGGCCGGCATCGTTGGTTGATATGTTTGACACGGAGACGTTCTACAGGGCTCAAAGTCTTTCTTTATATCGACGATCTTTAATTCCGAAGAAACAAAGACTAAATCCAGCGGCATCAACGTATTCTTCATCCAAAACGACAGCAATTGGTCATCTGAAAAAACAAACAGCATCGCATCGCCTGGGTCGAGCTTATTTCTATTCATCAACCCTTGTCGGTGTTGATTGGCGGTCAAAGCAAGCTCGCTATGCAAAGCTAGATCGCGCCCAAGAAAAATAACCTCAGCTCCTTGTTTACGGGTATCAGTAAAAAAATATTGCCCTAAAAACAAAAAGCTGCCAATAACAATAATACCAAAGACAAGTAATATAATTTTTCTTGTTTTCTTCATTGTTTTTTAAATGGTTCTGATAAATTAAAATCCGGTAAAAAGATTTCTTGAGAATCGACCTCCTGCACCCATCCATTATTTAAGCCTAGTTCGTGTTTATAATCTTCGGCGGCTTCGATCTCCTCTTCAGACACACGTCGATATATCTCGTTGAATTTTTCCGCTCCATAAACGGGGTTATATTGACTCATTAGGCTTAAATGTATGTCTTTATCTATGGACGCTATCTTTTCTAAGACAGCCAAAGTATTGCCCAAATTGCCAGGTAAGATCATGTGTCTGATTATCAACCCCTTCTTAGCCAAGCCTTTTTCATCGATTTCTAATTTACCAACCTGATCATACATCTCTCTAATGGCCTTGTCCGCTATTTCGGAATATCTAGGAGCGGAGGAATACTTTACGGCCGCTTCATCGTCACCATATTTAAAATCAGGAAGATAAATATCTACCAACCCTTTCATATCATTAATAGCCGCCACAGACTCATAACCATTTGAATTCCAGGCGACAGGAATCGATAGCCCCTTTTCTTTAGCAATGACTATGGCTTCTTTTATCTGTAAACGCCAAGGAGTTGGGGTGACTAGATCGATATTGACTGCTCCGTTTTTCTGCAATTCAAGTATTATATCCGCTAGCTCGCGAACAGAATATGATTTACCCAAGTCTTCGTGCGATATCTGCCAATTTTGGCAAAAAATACACTTTAAATTACAGCCGGAAAAAAATATAGTACCAGCCCCACTATCTCCGACCAATGGTGGCTCCTCGCCAAAATGTTTGCCATACCAGGCTATTTTCACTGTTTTATCATTCATATTACTTAAGCATAACAAAACGCCGGACTTTTGTGAAAGCCCGGCGTTTTATCTTGTCGGGGTACCGGGACTCGAACCCGGAACCTCACGCACCCGAAGCGTGCGCCATAGCCAATTAGGCCATACCCCGTTAAATCAATCTTCGGTTTTCAATTTTAAACCGTGAATTGAATTTGTGGGCGCGGAGAGACTTGAACTCTCATGGGTTGCCCCGTACGCACCTGAAGCGTATGCGTCTGCCAATTTCGCCACGCGCCCTTTTAGCAAATTCTTGCGACCATTTCTTTTATATATTAAAACGACCACAATCGGGTATTTTAATATGTGAGCGGGAGACGGGGTTCGAACCCGCGACCTTCTGCTTGGGAAGCAGACATTCTACCACTGAACTACTCCCGCCTGGTGGACCTAGGCGGAATCGGACCGCCGCCTC
>CAZJPG010000030.1:0-6619 GCA_964547855.1 uncultured Gammaproteobacteria bacterium
ATCCGAATTGACGCCTACAAGCGTCAAAAAGAAATAGATTGTCCAAGTATTTTAATGAACTCGCAAAATCTTTAAGTCGGAAAAAAAACACGGATAACTCGTATCCTGTTTTCCGGCCCTTTCCAGGACCACCCGCTCATGCGGATTTACGGCTTAATCAAATTGTATTCTGCTTGATGTTGTTTATATTATACGAATATAAAAAAAGTGTCAAGAGGTAAAACAAGCAAAAAAAGCATAAAAAATACTTATTAAAAATAAGCTAAAATTAGCCATATAAAAAGAAAAGGCAAAATTTACCTAAAACAAGCGAAGAGTTTTTGCCCAAATTATTAACATTATTTACTATGAATTATTTTATAAAAATAAAAAAGCGATTTCCTTGTATTCAGGAAACCACTTAATAATAAATACGACTAACGCCCGATCTTTTTTAACACCACCGGAAGAGCGATTTTTGACCACTCTTCAACATTATTTCTTTCGTCGTCAAAAATTCTACACGCCTCTGCAAAAGAAACCATGGACCCACTCTTCAATTCTTCGCTAGTGGGAGATAATCTCAGCCTGGTTGTATAAAAAATATTCAAAATCCCCAGATGAACCTTGTCGATGGGCAATTTGCTTTTACTGATATACCCGATTGGCTGAAAGTCGCTTAAATAAACCCTTAGGCCAACCTCTTCTTTTATTTCCCTGAAAAAACTCGCTATCAAGGGAAAGGCCTTTCCGTCTGCTTCTTTAACATGACCGCCAACACCGCAAGAAAACTTCTTCCTCAGTCTTGCTTCATCACAACCCTTATCAGCGCGCTCATAAACAAAGACTGTTCTCTCGACAGGATTAACAATAACAGAATAGACGATTAACTGCCTTAAGGAAGTATTTTCCTCCAATTCTTCATTCCTTTCCTCCCAAAAAGCGTTTTTCGCAATCACTTCCATTACCGCGTCGTTAACCCTAACCGGAGTGAATCCATCTTTAACTTTTGATAAATCGCTTGCTCTTACCACTAAAGTTTTACTCATTTATATCCTCACTTTCGATTTATTACCATAAAATACAACGGTTCTTGTTAAAAACTTTTATAAAACCATTATTCCTTTGTTTTAATGGTGTTAAATTGTTAATGTTCAATATAAAAACCTACAATAAAATAAGCCCCACGTCAATATGGCTCTATATTGTTAAATGTCCTATAATATTATATCGATATTTTAACCTTTTATTTTTTAATCTTTAACTAGTAAAGGTATGGCTGAAGAAAAAAAGACCAACGAGGAGGCCAACAAGGGGAATGAAGACAAGAAAGCTAAGCTGGAAGCGGCTTTAGCGGCCATGTCACAGATCAAGGAAAAATACGGAGATGGAGCTATCATGAAATTCGGCGAGGCCAAGCGCGCAAACGTCGATGTCGTATCGACTGGTTGCACCTCACTTGACCTAGCTTTGGGTGTCGGAGGAGTTCCGCGCGGACGCATCATCGAAGTCTTCGGCCCTGAAGCTTCTGGTAAAACGACCTTGGCACAGCATATAATAGCCGAGGTTCAAAAACTCGGAGGCATCGCCGCCTTTATCGACGCTGAACACGCTCTTGACCCAGACTATGCCAAGAAGATCGGAGTCGATGTTTCGAATCTTCTTATCTCTCAACCAGATACTGGCGAACAAGCATTGGAGATTTTAGAGACCTTAGTTAGGTCGAATGCTGTCGATGTAGTGGTCGTCGACTCTGTGGCCGCTCTAGTGCCGCAAAAAGAGATCGAAGGAGAAATGGGCGATCAACACATGGGTCTACAAGCTCGCTTAATGAGCCAAGCCTTGCGCAAACTCACAGGCACTATTTCTAAGACCAAAACTGTCTGTATCTTCATTAACCAGGTTCGCAACAAAATCGGCGTCTTCTTCGGTAATCCAGAGACGACCACCGGCGGCAATGCCCTTAAATTTTATTCTTCAGTTCGTATCGAAGTCCGTCGCGCCGCTCAAATAAAACAAGCCGAAAAGATAATCGGCAACCGCGTCAAAGTTAAGATCGTAAAGAACAAAGTAGCCGCCCCTTTCCGCACTTGTGAATTCGACATCATGTATAACGAAGGCATCTCCCTCTCTGGCGACGCCATCGACTTGGGCGTCGAACTCGGCGTCATTAAAAAAAGCGGAAACTCCTACTCTTACGGCGAGAACAAACTTGGCGTTGGACGCGAGAACGCGAAAGTCTTTTTACGACAGAATCCAAAGATACTTAAAGACATTAAGAAAGACATAGTCATTGCCGCTAAAACAAAAGAACAAGACGAAGAATAAAATAAAAAACACCGATAATAAACTATCGGTGTTTTTTTAATCTTTACTGCAAAGAACATTTTTTACTTGTCGCCGAAAATATCGGCGATGATGCCCTTGGCCCGCTTGGTAATATTCATTTTACTGAAGGCATCGCCGAGCTTTTCAAGATCACTGGTTATTTCAGTCGCTATTTCAACGAACTTGTCACCGGTCTTTTTTACGAAATCGTCGACTGCGCTCCTGACTTCGTCCCAATATTCTTCACCGGTCTTCTGGGCAAAGACCAGGCTTATGGACTCACCATCTTCGGATGACATATCGACCTGGATCGACCCATCTGCTTCAGTTACTTTGTCGATAATAAATGTCTTACCCGAAAGCTTGTCGACAACTTTTTCTTCTTCCGCTAAGACCAGTAAATGTTTGGACATAAACAACTCCTTCTTTTAAAGTTGATTGATTTTAAAGATATTAAAACAAGATACGCCAACACAATACTTAAACACAAAGCTGCAAAAAAATCAATAGGACGACAAATAAAAAAAAACCGCCTTAAAAGTCTAAAGACTTAATAAGGCGGCCAAATCGTTTGGGTATTTATATTAACCCACAAAAAGAGCGAAAGGCCGCCAGCTCACTTTCAGTCGCGAACCGACGGCTTATATCCTTCAAGCGTCTGCCACCAAGCGGCATCTTCGTGCGTCAGATCGAATTCCTTAACTTTTTGGAGAAAATTAGGATCCAGCCCGTCGCGTCTGATCTTCCGCATGACTCTGTTAAAATCTTCGGAGTTTTTAATACTAGTAGGACGAGGAAGCGGCCAATCGAGCGCCATATCAGTGACGATTTTGGCTCCTTTCCCTGGACTCCCATCATTCTCAGACCAAAACTGGGAAAGAACGACGATACGAGAACCAAGGAATAATGCCTCTTCCAGGTCATGGGTGACAAAAATGATCGTCTGCTTCTCTTTCTCCCACTGCTCCAGAATAAAAAGTTGCATCGCCTCTCTAGTTCCCACATCGAGAGCTCCGTGCGGTTCGTCCATTAACAGGACTGATGGCCTCATGACCAATGCTTGAGCAATAGCCGCGCGTTGCCGCATGCCCCCGGAAAGCTCATGAGGATATTTATCGGCATGCTCCAATAATCCGACATGCCGCAAATAACTATCGCAGGTCTCCCTGAACTCTCCGTTACGCTTCTTCCTGACTTTAAAAGGATGAATGATGCTTTCCAGCATTCGAAATTCCTTAAACTCTAAACCGCGAACCACGTTTTGACGAACGGTTAGGTTTGGAAATAGCGAATAATTCTGGAAGACCACTCCAACATGAGGATTAGGCTCGACGACCTTTTTACAACCAACCAGCACATCTCCAGAGAATGGCGTCTCCGAACCAAGAATCATTCGAAGCATGGTCGACTTTCCACACCCCGTAGGACCTACGACACAAAGGAATTCTCCCTGATCGACACGCAAGACGACATCATTGATTATCGTTCTCATCTTTCCGGTATTTTTATCCGGATATTTCTGCCAAACGAACTCCAATTTCAACATGTGAGGAATAACATCGTTTCTCATCTAACCTCCTTATTTGTTGAACCAGGGGTATTGTTTTTTGATATATGTCCGGACCGCTAAATCAGCTAAAAAGGCCAACAGGCTTATCCAGAGAACATAGGGAATTATCACATCCATAGCCATATAACGACGCACTACGAAGATGCGATAACCAAGACCGGCCATGGCCGCCAAAGTCTCACCAATGAGCAGATAGGCCACTATATCCTTGAATTTCAGACGCAGAGCGTCTAAAAAATCAGGAAAGACTCGCGGTAGAATGGTTCTGAAAATAATATTGAAAGTCCCGGCGCCCAAGGTCATCGATTTGATGACTAGTTCATTGGGATAAGCCTTAACCCGCAAGGATAGATCCAGCACCAAACTTGGAACCACTGCTATGACTATCAATGCCACTTTCGACACCTCATCAAGCCCGAAGACTATAAAGAGTATTGGCAGAACAGCTATTGGTGGTGTCTTGTCGAAAAACAGAATAAACCGATAGAACAGAAGTTCGAAATATGGCATCCTCATCATTAACCCCAGAAACAAACTGGAAAAGAAAATAATGACTAAAGATATAAGGAAACGTCTGGTACTGGTCAAAGTATCGATCAATAAGCACATTTCCTTGCTCTTCGGATTCATCCATTCCCCGGACTCTGTCGGATCGGTAAAGACCCGCTTAGTAGTAACTGTGAATTGCTTCCAGTGCCCCCTCACGGAATTTGGCCCGTAATCACTTATCACACCCATATCACCTGAATCATTCAGACTACTGTCAGGATCATAGGCCATACGAGAGAAACCTTCCACCATTTGTTTGGGAGTCGGCACTAATTTATCATCGGGATTTTCTTTATGTCTGACATGAGCTGACCAGGCATACACTCCCAATGCAATAGCAAACAAAAACCAAGGGAGAATAATACGAGTCGTCTTATCCGGCTTAGCGTTAACTTTGCAACACCCATAAACCAATCTCAATGGATTAAAAAACCAATTTTTTTTCACCACTGTCTCCTTTCTTTTTTGAAAAAAACGCCGCCATCCAAAAACGGAGGGCGGCGCGCATCTTTTACCGACGATCAGATATTAGAGCTTGCCTTCCGCCGCCATCTTCATAAAAGAGGCGTCGAAAATAAACTTGACGTTATTTTTATCACCCTGAACTGTGCCGTCGGGATATTTTATACCAACCTTGTCAGGTGACTTAGCATTGTCTCCCAAGAGTTTATGCTTGAAACAAAAATTTCTGACTCGATCCATGTTCGTCTTGATCTCAGATCCTTCGGTGTAATCAGCCGCCTCCTTGGCCGTGTAGAACATGGCCGTAGTTTTAAGCTGCTGTTTATATTCCGTTAAGGAACACCCAGCCGAAGCGGCCATAACAGAAAGAGCCTTGTCGGCAGCCGGTCCACGCTGAGTCATGATCGACATCACTTCATACCAGGCACCGGCCAGGGCTTTACCCAGCTCAGGATTGGCTAAAAGGACATCAGTCCGTATAACCATAAGGTCAAGGATTTCACCGGGAATGTCGGAGGAACAAAAAGTTTTACTTATGCCCGGAGTCTGCATTATCTGCATAACAATCGGATTCCATGTCACGACGCACTTTTGGTTTTTATCAGCGATAAACGCCGGACCAATATCACTATCGGAAGTATTGACGATCGTCACATCGTTCTCACTAAGTCCAGCCTTTTCCAGCTGCCTGGCCATTAGATAATGCGACACGGACAACTCGACTAAGTAGACTTTCTGCCCTTTCCATTGCTGAATGGTCAAATTATCACGACTCAAACCGCAATCATTGCCATTGGAAAAGTCACCGGTTATACTCGATGTTACACTGATTCCTGAAGCGGCCGGCATATCCAGCGCTTCCATATTCGTCATTACACAACCATCGGCCTGTTTGGCAACCAGGGCTTCAATTGACGGAACGTAGTCCATCCGCTTAAGGACGATCTTGATGCCATATTTATCGGCCCATTTTTTCAATATGCCGGACTGCGACGCGTAATCCCACGGTTGCCAACCGGCATAAATCGACCAAACGATATCGAACTTTTTGGAATCGTTCTTGGCGAACGACGATGTCGGCGCAACACACACAAAAGTGAAGATGACCATCAGGAAAATCGCTGCGATTCTGCTGAACTTATTCATTACTCATCCCTTTCCTAAGGAAAATTTGGTTTAAAAAGGAGTGTGAAAGCCTCGGTCTTTACGAACCCGAGGCCTATTTCGGAAAAATTTCGAACCGGAAAAAATCAGACATCGAGCTTGAGCTGCGCTCTGGCGGCTTTGCCCTTGTCCTGCTTCTTGATCAGGTCCTCATTGCTGGTGATCATTTTGTCCATACGCTCAATAGACTGTTTCATCGGCTCCAGCGCGCTGTCGCGCAGAGTCTCGATCTTGTCGAAGGCCGAGCTGATATGGGCGAACGTCGCTTCGAGGGTTTCCATGGAGATCATGGTCTGCGTAGCCATGGAGTAGACCTCGGTGGCCTGTGTATCCAGAAGCTCACTGGCGAACAGCATAAAATGCTCTGTCGTCTTATTGAGCCCCTGGATCTTTTCCAGCTGATTCCTTTGATGCTGCAATCCGACGATCAGAGCCAGCACGTTCGAAAGCTGAACGACCGAAATGTTAATGGCATCGCGTGTCGCCCGTAATACTTCCCGGTTGGTGCTGATCATGGCAGGTACCCCGCAATTTTGACACTTTCTCCACTCGCTCCTACAATGTGAG